>CAWJPL010000015.1:0-33515 GCA_963844695.1 uncultured Actinomycetes bacterium | reverse complement strand
ACCCGGCGGCTTCGGCACGCTGGACGAGCTGTTCGAGGCGCTCACCCTGGTCCAGACGGGCAAGATAACCAGATTCCCGATCGTGCTGGTGGGCAGCAGCTACGGGCCGGCCTGGTGTCCTGGATCCGGGAGTCGGTGCTGGCCAGCGGGAACATCTCGGCCGGGGACGAGGAGCTGATCACGGTAGTGGACGATCCGGCCGAGGCGATCCGCGTCATCCAGCAGGCCCATGCGCAACACAACAACGGCGCCGACGCAGGGCGGGCCCGGGCGGCCGAGTCCGAGCCGGGAGACTGAGTGGCCGAGTCCGAGCCCGGGGACCGAACCGGGCCGACTGGCTCCTGATGGATGTCGGCGGGCGTCAGGCGTGGCACGATTCGTACTGTGCCGATTCTGTTGCTACTCGCCGCGGTCATCATTCTGGCCGGCGTGGTGAGCGTGGCCATGGGCCACGGTGGCGAGATGGCGGAGTTCGCCGGGGACTATGTCCCGCCCGACCTGGTGACCGCCGCCGACGTGGTGCTGCTGCGGCCGCCGTCCGCCCTCTGGGGCTACAACGTGCAGGTGACCGACGAGGCGCTGAACCGGGTCGCACAGGTCATCACCGAGCGCGACGTCGAGATCGCGGTGCTCCGCCAGCAGCTGGCCGAGCTCCGGTCAGCCACCGGCAGCCATCCGGCCATCGCCGCCACCCTGCTGGCCCGCTCGAAGGCGGCCAGCACCCGGGGTTCCAGTGCCAGGCCGGCCAGTACCCCCCAGGCCGGTACCCGGGACACCAGTGCTGGCCAGGCTGGATCGCCGGGCGGGCCGGTTCCGGCCGCAGGCCCGCCGGATCTGCCCTCGCCGGAGCAGGAGACGCCGGGCGAGGACGGGCCGCGTAACAGCACCGCCGGCGCCGTCTTCCCGGGTTCGGATGCCCCGTTCCCGGGTCCGGATACCCGCTTCCCGGGTCTGGGTGCCCCGCGTTCCGGGGAAGCGGCCACCGGCCGCGATGACTGATCAGGGCCGTCCGCCGGAGCCTGGGCCCGACGGGCTGCTGCGCTGTCCCTGGGCGCTGTCCGCCCCCGAAGAGCTCCCCTATCACGACGAGGAGTGGGGCCGCCCGGTCCGCGATGACCGGGGCATCTTCGAGCGGCTGTGCCTGGAAGCCTTCCAGTCCGGCCTGTCCTGGCTCACGATCTTGCGTAAGCGGGAAAACTTCCGGGCCGCGTTCGCTGGCTTCGACCCGGCCGTCGTAGCGGAATTCGGCCCGGACGACGTGACCAGGCTGCTCGGGGACGCCGGCATCATCAGGAACCGGGCCAAGATCACCGCGGTCATCGGGAACGCCCGGGCCGCGCTGGCCATCCCGGGCGGCGTGGCCGCGCTGTTCTGGAGCTATGCCGAGGACCCGGCGGACACGGACGCCGCCGGACCGCTCACCATGGCGGAGGTACCCGCCTGGACCCCCGCGTCCAAGGCGCTGGCCCGGGAGTTGCGGGCCCAGGGGTTCTCCTTCACCGGGCCGGTCACGGTCTATGCCGCGTTCCAGGCCTGCGGGTTGGTGGACGACCATTTGCGCGACTGCGTCCGGCGCGGGGCCTACTAAGGGCGGCATGCGCATGGGCGGTGTTCTGGGGGGCAGCGTCCTGAAAATCCACCTTCATGAAACACACGGAGCGTGTCACACTGTATGCGGACAGTACAGGAGGTGTCATGACCAGGGCCCGTGACCCGTGGCGGCCGGCCTCGCCAGGCCCCGACGATCCGCCGCCGGTTCCACCGGGGGTGGACCCCGAGGTGCCCAGCCCGGCACGGCTGTATGACTACTACCTCGGCGGCGGGATCAACTACCCGGCCGACCAGGAGGCGGCGGAGCGGATCCGGACGGACCTGCCCGAGATCTCCGACATGGCCTGGGCCAACCGCGGGTTTCACCAGCGGGCCGCGAAGTGGCTGGCGGAAGACCGTGGGATCAGCCAGTTCCTCGACCTCGGCTCCGGGCTGCCGACCCAGGGCAACACCCACCAGGTGATCCGGGAGGTCGCGCCCGACGCCCGGGTGGTCTACGTGGACAACGACCCGATGGTCCGCGCCTACGCCGGGGAGTTGCTGACAGACAGCCGCCTCACCACGTTCGTCTTCGCCGACTTGCGTGATCCTGGCCGGGTGCTGGGCAACCGCCAGCTTCGCGACCTGATCGACTTCACCGAGCCGGTCGGGCTGCTCATGACCGCGGTGCTGCACTTCGTGGCCGACAGCGCGGACCCGTGGGGCCTGGTGGCGCGGTACACGGAAGCTCTGGCGCCGGGCAGTTACTTAGCGCTGTCTCACGTCACCGCGGACAACGTGCCCGAAAGGGGGGTGCGGACCGGGGTTTCGGTGTACGAAAGGGCCACGGAGAAGATCTACCCGCGCCCGAAGGCCGAGGTCGAGCGCTTCTTCGCCGGACTCGACCTGGTGGCGCCGTGGCCGGGCGAAGCGCCGCGGCTGGTGTACATGGGGGAGTGGGGAGCTGAAGATCCCCAGCTTGCCGACAGCGACGGCTCACGCTGGGGGTACGTCGGCGTAGCCCGGCGGCCGTGACCTGAGGAGGGGGTGTGCGATGAGCAAGAAGCCCAGCGTGCAGGATCTGGGCATCGAGGTAGACGTCCAGCAGTGGCGGAGGTCGGGAGACGCGGAAGGCTCGATCGAGATCGCCTTCGTGCCCGGCGCAGGCGGAGTCGCCGAGTGGGTGCTGATGCGGGTCTCCGGGGACCCGGAGGGCCGGATCCTCGTCTACGACCGGCACGAGTGGGAGTGCTTCCTGGACGGCGCCCGGGGCGGCGAGTTCGACGGCGGGACCAATTGACCGCGGGCCCGGTGATTGGGAGCCGGGTGATTGGAGACCCGGCGGTGTCCGGCCCGGGTTCCGGGCCATCCGGAGAGTGGCAACGTCGACGTAACCTGGGAGTCTCAGGAGAGTATCCGATAATCTGCGATTCACAAGTTAGGTAGCGCTATGCTGCACGCATCATCCTGTCAAGGAGGAGACCCCGGATGGCTGACGACGCCTACGGCGCAACCGTAGCCAAGCGTCGGCTGTCCCGCCGTCTCGCTGAACTCCGGACTGAGAGCGGTCACACCGCTAACCACGTCTGCGACATCCTCAACTGGGGGCGCGGCAAGGTGGGCCGGTTCGAGGCCAACCAGTGGAAGCGCCCGGAGATGAGCGATATCCGGGACCTGCTGCGGATCTACGGCGTGGACGCCGCCGCCGCGGAGGAGCTGGAAGAGCTGGCCATCCGCGCGCGGGCCCGGCCGTGGTGGCGTGACTACACCGACATCTTCGAGAACGAGTTCCCCGGGTTCGAGAACGACGCCCAGCGGATCCAGGTCTGCATGCCGCTCGTGGTACCCGGCCTGCTGCAGACCCAGGACTACGCGGAGGCCTTCATGCGAGCCGGCCCGCGGCCACCCGCGTGGCGCCGCAAGGCGATGGAGACCCGGCAGCGCCGCCAGGAGATCCTCGACCGCACCAACGGGACGGCCCCCCAGCTGACCGCGGTCATCACCGAGGCGTCGCTCATGTATCGCTGGGGCAGCAAGCTGGAGCGGCGCGAGCAGATCGAGCACCTGATCGAGATGAGCGGGCGGTCCAACGTGGAACTGCGCATCCAGCGGTTCGAGGATGGCCCGAGCCCAGGGGTGTCGTCCTCGATCAACATCTTTGATCTTCCCGGGGACGAGCCCCTCGTCTTCACCGAAACGGACACGGCCATTCAGGAGGTGAGCAGACCAGAAGAGGTGAGTTTGTACATCCAGGCCTTCGGCCGGATCCGCGATTCGGCCCAGGAGCCCGGGGACACCGTTCTTTACCTCGAACACCTCGCACAACAACTGGAGTAGAAATGACTGACCTGTCTCGAGCACAGTGGCGCAAGGCGCGCCTCAGCAGTACCTCTAACGGCGGTTGCGTGGAAGTCGCCGCGAACCTCGTGGACGTGGTCGCGGTCCGGGACAGCACCCGGCCCAGCGACGGCGCTCACGTGGTCAGCCGGGCGGCGTTCGCCGAGTTCCTGTCGGACACCAAGGCGGGCCGGTACGACCTCGACCGCTGATCAAGCCGGCCAGGCCGGCCCCAGGCCGGTCAAGCACGGACTAGTGAACAGAGAAGAATCCCCCGGGTGGCGGCCCGGGGGATTCTTTGTGTACTTGGCCTGTCTCGAGGCCAGGCAGCTCCCGGTTTTGGTAGCCGCACCGGCTCCGACTGTACTGCCATGACCACCCGGCCGGCAGCAGTGCATCACCCGCTCGTTACCTCTTAGCCACAGCAGTGTCACCTTACGTAGCGTTACCATGGGGGCCGTGGCCAGCCCGGGGCGGTTGGTAAAGACTCGTTCAAGCCGGGCCGGCAAACCCAGATGTCGTTGCACGGCGGGGGCATGACTCGTAATCTGTGTTTCACAGATTGCGGGCCGGGAAGGCTGAGGATCATGTTAGGGTCGCTTGCCGCGGATGCGCCGCACGTCATGGCGGCGGTGCCAGCGCCGGCCGCGACCGTGTCGGCGGGCGGCTGCGCCGTATCCCCGCTTCCGCTCGATACCACCTGCTCAGGCGTGGCGCGCCGGCTGTTCCGGGCCGCTGCGGCCGGAGTCGGGCTGTCCGCCGAGTTGAGCTATGACGGCAGCACCATGGCCAGCGAACTCGCCGCCAACAGCATGCACGCCCAGACGGGGATCCAGTTCGACGTGCGCGGCTGTGCGGTGGCGGGCGCCCCGGAGATCTGGCTCTACCTGCGCCGGGTCGGCGGGGAGCAGGAACTGGTGTGCAAGGTCTTCGACGCCCTGCCGCGCTGGAAAGACGACACGCCGCCTGATCTGTCCGTACCCGTGTCCCTTGACGCGGTGAGCGGGCGCGGGCTGCACGTGATCGACGGTCTGTCCCAGGGACGCTGGGGCGACCATCTGACCCGGGCCCGGCTGGGGGCGTGGAAGGCCTCGGGCAAAGCGGTCTGGTTCGCTCTCCCCGTCCCGGCCAGCAATGCCCTGGACCGGTTCCGCGGTCCCCAGCCCGGTTCCGTGCAAGCCGCCGAGATCCTGGAGCGGATGCTCTCCGGGCGCGGGATCGACCATATCGTCCGCGCCGACGCCCCGGCCTCGGGCATGTCAGTGCTCTCCATCCGGCGCGGCCTGACTGTCTGGTGCCGCAGCCGGGTGGTGTCCTGGACGGGCCGCTCTGGTCACCGTGAGTGGCGGGCCTTCTCCGACCTTGTCGATGCCGCCGAGCAGATTGTCTGCGCCTACGAGGAGCTGGGCAGCGCGGACGCGCCCGGCGTGACCCGGCCTGGCTAACCCGCCTGGCTGACCCGGCCTGGCTAGGCCGCCTCGTTATCGGCCCAGGAATTTGGGCTGCTGCTTGCGGGTGAACGCGAGCGTGGCCGCACGGTGATCTTCGGTGCGGCCCAGGGCGGTCTGGACCTCGGCCTCCTTGTCCAGCGCCTCGCCGAGGCCGTGCCCTGCGGCGTAGTCGAGCTGCTCCTTGATGCCCGCGTAGGCGGCGGTCGGGCCCGCCGCCAGCCGGGTGGCGAGGGCGCCCGCGACGGTCAGCAGGTCCGCGTCCTGCACCACCTGATTGACCAGGCCGAATTCGAGTGCCTGCGGTGCGCGGACGGGCTCCGCGAGCATCAGGAGTTCGGCGGCCCGCCCGGCTCCGGCCAGCCGGGGCAAGGTCCAGGACACGCCGGTGTCGGCGGCCAGCCCCACCCGCGCGAAGGCCATCAGGAAGCTGGCCCCCTGAGCCGCGACGCGGAGGTCGCACGCGAAGGCCAGCCCGGCGCCGGCCCCGGCGGCCACCCCGTTCACGGCGGCGATGACCGGTTTGGGCATGGACCGGATGGCCAGCACCAGCGGGTTGTAGTGCTCCCGGACCGTGTCCAGGGGGGCCGGGGCCGCGGATGGCTGGGGGCCGTCCGGGGCGGAGGCGACCGCGGACGCGGACCCTGCGGGCGTCCGGGCGGCCGGGGCTCCTGAGGGCGGCGCGCCGGCCGCGGGGGTGGCTTCGTCCGGCTGGCCCGCCCCGAGCAGATCGGCGTGCTCACGCAGGTCCTGCCCCGCGCAGAAGGCCTGCCCGGCCCCGGTGATCAGCACCGCGCGGACCTGAGGGCTGGATGCGGCCTGGCGCAGCGCCCCGAGCAGCGCGGTCTTCAACTCCGCCGTGAGCGCGTTACGGGCCTGGGGCCGATTCAGCGTGATGGTGGCTACCGCTCCATCGAGGTCCCAGCGGACGCTGTCGGTCACCGGACTCCTCCTCGGGACAGGCCGCGAGCGGTGCCTCAGTGACTCCTGAGACCCCAGTTACCGACGGCAGCGGGCGGAAGGGAGTGCTGATCGTTACCACTGTAGGCCGGAACTCTGGATAATAGAGGTACTGATCAACACGGCTGTGGTGGCCGGACCCGCCGCAGGCGCCGGGATTCCGGCGCGGGCAGGCCTCTGCGAGGTCTACATACGGCCCCGAGCAGGAAGGGGATGCGGAATGGCGGCGATGAAGCCGCGGACGGGTGACGGTCCGCTCGAGGTCACCAAGGAGGGCCGCGGCATCGTGATGCGCGTCCCACTTGAGGGAGGCGGGCGGCTGGTGGTCGAATTGTCCGCGGATGAGGCTGCCCGGCTCTCGGACGCGCTCAAGTCTGTCACCGGCTGAGCCTTGCCGGTCAAGGCGAAGGTTACGGCCGCGCCAGCGGCTGGCCTGGAACCGCTGGCTGACTATCTGGCCGAGGCGAGCCGGGACGCGGCCGCGGGACCGGCCCTGATCGCCGTTCCCGTACGCAGCCCGGACGGTGCGTCTGCGGGCCCGGCGCCTGGCGCCGGAGCGTCCAGCCTGGACGGGTATCTGGGGATAAGTTCGGCCCAGATCCTGTCCTCCGCCGAGATGACCGGCCGGGCGGGTGAGACCGCCCAATCGGTGATCCGGCTGGGCACGGAGGCCTGCGCCGTCCTGTTCCTCGGCGTGGGTGACGCCTCACCGGGAGCCCTGCGCCGGGCCGGGGCGGCGCTGGCCCGCCGCCTGCCGGCCGGGCGGGCCGCGCTGACCACGGCTGTCCTCGACGAACCCGACGAGGGCGTGCAGGCCTTCACCGAAGGGATTCTGCTCGGTTCCTACCAGTTCACGATGAAGTCCCCGGGCCCGCCCGCCAAGGACCCCGGAGAGGTCCGCGTGCTGCTCGCCGGGCCGGCCAGCCGGGCGGCCCTGGTGGAGCGGGCGGCCACCGTCGCGGGAGCCGTGGCCCTGGCCCGGGATCTCGCCAATACGCCCTCAATGATCAAGAGCCCGGAATGGCTCGCAGCCGAGGCGGTCGCGGTGGCCGCGGAGCATGGCCTGTCCTCGCGGGTCTGGCGGGAAGCCGAACTCGCCGCCGGCGGTTTCGGCGGGATCCTGGCCGTGGGGTCAGGGTCCGTCCACCCGCCCCGGCTGATCGAACTCAGCTACCAGCCCCCGCGGTACCAGCCAGGCCCAGATCAGCCAGGGCATGTGGTGCTGATCGGCAAGGGCATCACCTTCGACAGCGGCGGGCTGTCGCTGAAGCCCAACGACGGCATGAAGCTGATGAAGACCGACATGGCCGGCGGCGCCGCGGTGATCGGCGCGATGTCCGCGCTGGGCCGGCTCGGGGTCCGGGCCAGGGTGACCGGCCTGGTGGCGGCGGCCGAGAACATGCCGTCGGGGACCGCCATGCGGGTGGGAGACGTCATCACCCACTACGGCGGCCAGACGGTCGAGGTGCTCAACACGGACGCGGAGGGCCGGCTGGTCCTGGCCGACGCGCTCGCCTACGCAGACGATGCGCTCGCCCCCGATCTCATGGTGGACCTGGCCACGCTGACCGGTGCCGCGCGGGTGGCGCTGGGCACCTCCATCGCCGCGCTGTACGCCACCGACGACGAACTGGCCACGGCCCTGCTGGACGCGGGGACGGCGAGCGGGGACCGGCTGTGGCGGATGCCGCTGGCCGGCGACTACCGTGGCGGCCTGGACTCCCCCGTGGCGGACCTGGCCAACGTGGCCCGGGCAGGCGGCCGGGCCGGATCCATCGACGCCGCCCTGTTCCTGCGGGAGTTCGCCGGCCGCCGCTCCTGGGCTCACCTCGACATCGCCGGTGCGGCCCGGGCCACCTCCGACGACGGAGAGAACACCAAGGGCGCCACCGGGTTCGGCACCCGGCTGCTGCTTCGCTGGCTGGCGGCTGGTGCGGTAACTGCCTAGGTGCTCCGGGTCGGTGGCCGGGGCGGCTGGATGTGCCGCAGCCTGACCCAATCTTGGTCAGCCTCTGCGAGCCCGGCCCTGGTGAGCTGCGGGATCTTGGGCGGGGCCGCCGGGTGAGGGGCGGGTACGGGGCCGGCGGGTACGGGGCGGCGGAATGTGCTGCGGTACGTGCTGGGTGGGACTCCGGTATGGCGCTTGAACAGGGCCCGCAGGTTCGCGGGGGTGCCCAGCCCGGACAGCCGGGCCACGGTCTCCATGGGAGCGTCGGAGGCTTCCAGCAGTTCTCGCGCCCGGTCGATGCGGGCGGCGAGCAGCCAGTGCGTGGGCGGCAGTCCGGTCTCGTCGTGGAACCGGCGGATGAGCGTGCGACGAGACAGGCACGCCTCGCGTGCCATCCGGTTGAACGGTGAGCGGCGCGTCGAGGTGGCGCAGCGCCCACCCGCGCAACTCGTCGAGCGCGCCGGTCCGCTGGGGCAGCGCGGGGTGGTCGATGTACTGGGCCTGGCCACCGGGGCGATGCGGCGCCGCGACGAGTGCCCGCGCGCGCTGGTTGGCGGCCACGGCCCCTGCGTCGGTACCGATGATGTGCAGGCACAGGTCGATTCCCGCGGCCACGCCTGCCGAGGTCAGGACGCTGCCTTCGTCGACGTAGAGCACGTGCGGATCTACCGTCACCGCGGGGTAGTCGCGAGCCAGCGCGGCGGTGTACTGCCAGTGGGTGGTGGCGCGCCGGCCGTCGAGCAGGCCCGCGGCAGCGAGCACGAAGGCACCGGTGCAGATGGAGACCATCCGGGCACCGCGGGCCGCGGCGGCGGCCAGGGCCGCACGCACCCGCTCCGATGGCGGGCCCGGCCGTGCCTGGCCGGGCACGACGACCGTGTCAGCGGCCGCGAGCGCTTCGAGGCCGTGCCCGATCAGCAGTGCGGGCGCGCCCTCGACCCGCACCGGGCCCGGGATCTCGGTGCACACCGTCACCGCGTACGGGCCGCCGTCCCAGGTACCGAATGCGTGGACCGGGATGCCGAAGTCCAGGGCCAGAACCCCAGGCAGCGCCAGCACGGCCACCTGGTGCCGTCGGGGAGGCGCGAGCATGGCACGATCCTATCGGCCACTGGCATCCGTGCCACTACCCCGGCTGTGCCGCGCTGTCTACGGTCATCACATGAAGACAGTTCCCGCCCTTCCCACCACACCGCTGGCCGTCCGCGCGGTCGGGTATGTCCGCGCGTGCGAGACCGAGCCGGTGGCCAACCACAGCATGCGCAGTTACCTGTTCGCGGTACTGCTCGCGGACCACGAGGGGCTGCGGCCCCCGGCGGACTTCGATCCCGAACTGCTGTTCTTCGCCTGTGTCCTGCACGATCTCGGTACGTCGCCGGCGGCCGGCGGCACCCAGCGGTTCGAGGTCGACGGCGCTGACATGGCTGCGGAGTTCCTCACCGGCAACGGAGTCGGCGCACCCGGCGTGGATCTGGTGTGGGAGGCGATAGCCCTGCACTGCTCACCCGGCATCGCCGAGCGGCGCGGCGCCCTGGCCTACCTCACCAGGCGAGGCGTGGGCATCGACTTCGGCCCGGGCTCGGAGTTCATCACCGACGCCCAGGGGGAGGCGGTCCACTCCCGCTACCCGCGGCTGCGGATGGTCCCCTCCCTGATCGACGAGATCGTCCGCCACGCGGGGCGCGGCCCGCAGAACGCACCCCGCTACAGCATCGCCGGAGAACTGGTGCGAGAACGCGGCCAGGAAAGGCACCCGACGACGATCGAACAGGCGGCGCTGACCTCGCGGTGGGGTGAGTAGCGAGTGGGTGCGGTCCCGGCGCTACCCTCGCTTGACCGCGGCCAGCAGTCCATCTCCGACCGGGAGCAGCACGGGCACCAGCCGGTCATCCTGGCGCACCTGCTCAGCCAGGTCCCGGATGGCGATAGTTCTCGGGTCGTCCCGGCTGGGATCGGCCACCCGGCCGCCGGCCAGCGCGTTGTCGAACGCCACCACCCCGCCGGGCCGCAGCAGCCGCAGCGCTTCGACCAGGTAGTCGAGGTACTCCTGCTTGTCGGCGTCACAGAACACCAGGTCGTAGGCGCCGTCGGTGAGGCGAGGCAGGACGTCGAGGGCCTTCCCGCTGATCAGCCGGTAGCGGTTGGACGGGAATCCTGCTTCGGTGAACGCCTTGCGGGCCAGACGCTGATGCTCCGGCTCGACATCGACGCTGGTCAGGACCGCGTCCGAGCGCATGCCCCGGAGCAGCCAGATACCTGAGGTACCGCAGCCGGTGCCGATCTCCACGACTGACCTGGCGCTGATGGCCGCCGCGATGAAGCGGAGCGCCGCCCCGCCGCCCGGCCCGATCGGCGGCGCCCCGCCGATCTCGGCTGCCTCGCGGCGCGCGGCCAGCAGCGGCTCGTCCTCGGTGAGGTAGCCCTCGACGTAGGAAAGGTTGGCCTCTGCGCTCACATGTATGCCTTCCGGTGCATGCTTATCCCAGTCCGGCAGCCTATCGTTACGCGCCGTGACCCGGGAACCAGCGAGGCCTGTTCGAGCGTTAACTCCTGACGCGGGGGTGAATCCCGCGTATCAGCGCTGATCGAGCGGGCCAGCCGCAGGGTGTACAGCCGCCGGGTGTACAGCAGAATCCGAGCAGTTATGGTGCAGGAAGGGGATGCCCGGGCACCATGGTGGTAGAGGCAGACGGTATACGGCGGGACGGCGAGATCGTGGACGTGCCCGGGACCACGCCGGACGAGGCGTCCAGCTGGACGCCCCCGACCTGGGAAGAGATCGTGCGTGAGCACTCCGCCCGGGTATACCGGCTTGCCTACCGGCTGACCGGCAACACCCATGACGCCGAGGACCTCACCCAGGAGGTCTTCGTCCGCGTCTTCCGCTCGCTGTCCAGCTACACGCCGGGCACCTTCGAGGGCTGGCTGCACCGGATCACCACCAACCTGTTCCTGGACATGGCCCGGCGCCGCCAGCGCATCAGGTTCGAGGGACTGGGTGACGACACGGCCCAGCGGCTGCGCGGCGACGAGCCGACGCCGGCTCAGGTCTTCGACGAGCGGCACCTGGACGGCGACATCCAGGCCGCGCTCAAGGCGCTCGCCCCCGAATACCGGGCGGCCGTCGTGCTCTGCGACATCGAGGGCCTGTCCTACGAGGAGATCGCGGACACGCTAGGGGTGAAACTGGGCACCGTGCGCAGCCGCATCCACCGCGGCCGGGCCCAGCTCCGGACCGCGCTCGACCACCGCCGCCCGCGCCGCACGGCGATCACCCCGAAGGTTGCCGCGCCCGTGCCTGCGGTCGCGCCCGTGCCTGCGGTCGTGGCGCCCGTGGTCGTGGCGCCTGCGGTGGTCGCCCCCGCGGCCGTCTCTGGCCCGCCCGGGCCCGCCGCCGTCCCCCTGGCCGGTGACCTATGAGTCATCTCGGGCAGCGTATCTCAGCCTTGATCGATGGGGAGCTCAGCGACTCGGAGCGGGACCGGGTGCTGGCCCACATCGCCGGGTGTGACGAATGCCGCCAGGAAGCTGTGGCCCTGCGTGCGCTGAAGCAGCGGATGCATTCCCTGGGCGAGGCCATGGTGGACGCGGCGCTGACCGGCCGGCTGATGGCCATGGCCGTGCCGCCGGACGGGCGGCCATGGACCGCCCGGGCGCCCTGGCGCCCCCGGGGCGGGTCCCCGGCGGCCCGGATGCTGACGGCCGGCATCCTCGCCTCCACGGTGGCCGGCCTCGGCGCGGCCGCTTTCTTCGTCGGCGGGGAGCAGCAGGCTCCCGGTCCGAGGGTCACCCCCGCGGTCGACACGTTCCTGGTCCAGCACGCGATCGTCACCGGCGATCTGCCGATGACGCCGCTTACCGGCGGGACGGCCGGCAGTCCCAGCCTGGCCCCGGCCGTGAGCGGCGGCGTTGCGGCCGGAGTGTCGGCCAGCGGCATGGCCGCCGCGGCCGCCGCGGGCCGCCAGGCCCGTTCGGCCAGCCGCCGGCTCGCCCGCGGCCAGGTCAGCATCAACCCGGCCAGCGTTGACGAGACCAGCATGGACCAGGTCAGCCTGGACCAGGCCAGCGGTGGCCCGGCGGGCAGCATGATGCGCCGCGGCCTGCTGGAGCTCGTCCCCGTGGGCAGGACCCAGGTGGCGACCGCGTCCG
Organism: uncultured Actinomycetes bacterium; assembly: GCA_963844695.1. Classification (GTDB taxonomy): domain Bacteria; phylum Actinomycetota; class Actinomycetes; order Streptosporangiales; family Streptosporangiaceae; genus RYN-230. The sequence goes on along the minus strand of CAWJPL010000015.1, from coordinate 21,143 downwards.
CGAGCCCGGGGCCGTGAGCTGACGGATGTTCTCACGCACCACGCCCGAGTGTGACGGGCCTGCTCCCGAGCACGACCCGCTGCACCTGCGGATCGCCACCGCCGTGGTGGTCCTGGGCCTCATCGCCACCGGCGTCACGGTGATCTGGCGGGACGTGGCGGGGCACAGCGGGGACCTGGTCCCCCAGGCGGCCAGCTACGGCGGCCAGGGCCAGCCGCCGGCGTCCCACGCGGTTGCGGCCGGCCCCCAGGCCGGAGCGGGCCTGAGGTTGCTCAGCGAGGCCGCCAGCGCCTGCCAGCATGTCGCCTACCGGGGTGTCCAGCGGACCGCCTGGCAGGGCCCGGGGGGCAGCTGGATCTCCGTGCTGCACGTGTGGCACCAGCAGGGTCACGAGACCCTGATCCAGGCGGCCACCATGCCCGCTGCCGCCCTGCCGTTGCCGGGAGCGAGCAGTACGGACCCGGATGGGGACGGCGACGACGACGTCGGCCAGCGCGATCCCGAGGGCATCATGACCATGACCTCGCAGATGGTCGCGTTGCTGGCCGTGAACTACCGGGTGTTCCTGGCCGGGCGCGGCCAGGTGGCTGGCCGCCCCGTGCAGGAACTGGTGCTGCGGCACCCGGACGGGCGTCTGGCCGCGCGGTTCTGGCTGGATACCGTGACCAAGCTGCCGCTGCGCCGGGAGACGTTCGACGGCCACGCCCGGATGGTCAGCGACGACGTGTTCATGAGCCTCAAGCTCGGCTCTCCCATGGCCGCGGCGGTGCCGCGCACCGCGTCGGCGCCGGGAGGCAAGCCGCTGGCCGGCAGGCAGCTGGCCCGGCTCCGGTCGGCGGGCTGGCCACTGCCGGCCCGGCTGCCCGGCCAGCTCACCCTGCTCCGGGCCAGCGAGACCGGCGGCCGGTCCGACGCCGTCGTTGACCTGGCGTATTCCGACGGCCTGTCGGTGATTTCACTATTCGTCCAGCGCGGGCATCTGCCCGCCCAGCTGAACGGATGGTCCGAGGTCGCCCTGCGCGGTGATCACGTCTACGCGTCCGGCCGCGACCAGCGCAGCGTCGCCTGGTCAGCCCGCGGGTTCGTCTACACGCTGATCGCGGACGCACCGGACCAGACTCTGGACCAGGTGGTGGGCGTGCTGCCGCACAACGGCGGTCCAGGGTTCTTCGGCCGGATGGGCCGGGGCCTGCGCCGCCTGGTCTCCTGGCTCGACCCGTTCGGGTGAGTCCCGCGGAGGAGGCGTTTAGCCAGATGACCGTCTACAGTGAGGGCAAGACCGTGCGTGCCGCGGCCGCGCCTCGCCTGGAGAGCTGACGTGTTTTTCGACCTGTCTATCGGCAAGATTCTGGTCCTGGCCGTCATCGCGCTCGTGGTCTTCGGGCCGGACCAGCTGCCGAAGATGGCCCACCAGCTCGGCCATACCCTGCGTGAGCTACGCCGGCTGGCGGATGGAGCGACCAAGGACCTCCGTGAGGGACTGGGGCCTGAGTTCTCCGACTTCGACGTGCGGGACCTGCATCCGGGTAACTTCGTCCGCAAGCACCTGCTCGACGGGCTCGACGGCGACGACGGCACCACGGCCGGGGCGGCGGAGTCCGAGGGCGAGTACCTGGCCGACCGGACGGCCACCGCCACGCTGGCGCGTGAGGAAACCCCGCCCTTCGATCCCGAGGCCACCTGACCCACGCCCGGGCCTGCTGGCTCCTTATGCCAGGGCCCAGTGCGTTTGGCCTGCGGCCGAGCGCGGCAGCGGCCTGAACGGCAGCGGCCTGAACTCAGGCCGGGGTCAGCCCCAGCCGCCGCCCCGCCAGCCCGCGCGACCGGTTCACCATCCCGTTCGCGATCCCGGTCAGCTGCTGGGCGGCCGCCGTCTCCGGGTCGGCGAGCACCAGCGGGACGCCCTGGTCGCCGCCTTCCCGCAGCCGGACGTCGATGGGCACCTGGCCAAGCAACGGCACGGGCGCCCCGGTCACCCGGGTGAGCGCGTCGGCGACGGCCTGGCCGCCACCTGACCCGAACACCGGGACCGGCTCCCCGCAGTGCGGGCAGGCCAGCGACGACATGTTCTCGATCACGCCGGTGATCCGCTGGTGGGTCTGCACCGAGATCGCCCCGGCCCGCTCCGCCACCTCCGAGGACGCGAGCTGGGGAGTGGTGACCACGATCAGTTCGGCGCCCGGGACGAGCTGGGCCACGGAGATGGCCACGTCGCCGGTCCCCGGAGGCAGGTCCATCAGCAGCACGTCCAGGTCGCCCCAGTACACGTCCGCGAGGAACTGCTGCACCGCGCGGTGCAGCATCGGGCCCCGCCAGACCACCGGCGCGTTGCCGGTGGTGAACATGCCGATGGAGATCACCTTCACGCCGTGCGCCGTGGGGGGCATGATCATCTGCTCGACCTGGGTGGGCGGGTCGGTGACGCCCAGCATCCGGGGCACGGAGTGCCCGTAGATGTCGGCGTCCAGGACGCCCACCTTCTGCCCGGCCGCGGCCAGCGCCGCGGCCAGGTTCACCGTCACCGAGGACTTACCGACCCCACCCTTGCCGCTGGCGACAGCGAACACCCTGGTCAGCGACGTGGGCTGGGCGAAGGGGATCTCCTTTTCCGGGCGCCCTCCGCGCAGCTTGCCCTGGAGTTCCTTGCGCTGCTGCTCGCTCATCACGTCCAGCTCGACCTGGACCCTGGCCACGCCCGGCAGTTTGCTGACCGCCGCGGTCACGTCCCGGGTGATGGTCTCGCGCAGCGGGCAGCCGGCCACGGTCAGGTAGATATCGACCCGGACTACGCCGCCCTCGCCCACGACGATGTTCTTGACCATCCCGAGGTCGGTGATCGGGCGGTGGATCTCGGGATCGTTGACCCCCGCCAGGGCCTGCGTGATCTGCTCGGCGGTGGGGGGCGAGGAAACAGTGGGCGGCATAACCATGCCCTCATGCTACGGAGGGTCGCAGGCAGCGTCGAACGGGATGGCGGCGAGCGGGCGGCGGCGAGCGGGGCGGTATCGAACGGGATAGGGCGAGCGGCACGGGAGTGACCGGCGCGGGGACCGACCAGCCGCGACTGCTAGGCGCCGCCGGTACCCGTCTCCGGAGTCTCGTCGGGAGTGAGGCAGTAGACAGTGCCGGTCTGCGCCCAGCGCTCGGCGGGAGATGGCGCGCCTGGGTCCTCCGGCTCGTTCAGCCGTGGCCAGCAGCGCGCCGATGATCGCGGACCACTCCGCGGAACCTGGCTCGACCCGGCTCACCCGGGCCGCCCAGCGCACCAGCAGCCCCCCGGTGTCCTTGCTGGCCACCGAGACGGTGACCAGGGATGCGTCGCCGAGCCCGGGGACGTCCTGCTCGCCCGGGCCGGTCAGCACGTACGCAGCGTCGCGCCATACGTGCCATACGGCCCGGGGCCGGACCGGGCCCGCGCCGCCGGTCCCGGCTGGGACAGCAGCGCCGGTCCCGGCTGGGACAGCCGCGTCCGGGACGGTGATCCAGATCAGCCCGGCCCGCTTGGTAGCCTCCGCGATGAGGGCGAGCCGGCCGGGATCCGGCTGGGTCTGGCCGGGCTGCGGCGGTGTCTGGCCGAGTCCCGGCGGGCGAGCGCTCACTTAGCCAGCGTGCCATGCAGATCAGGAGGCCGTGACCGAATGGCGCCGTCGTCGTACCGCCCCCGGCGGACTTGCCTGGCCGTGCCCGGCAGCAACCCCCGCTTCCTTGAGAAAGCTCGCGGCCTGCCGGTGGACGAGGTCTTCCTGGACCTGGAAGACGCGGTCGCGCCCGGCGCGAAACCCGCGGCCCGGGCGGCCGTGGTCGCGGCCCTGAACGGTGGCGGCTGGGAAGGCAAGATCCGTGCGGTACGGATCAACGACGCCAGCACGCCCTGGGCCTACCGCGACGTGATCGAGGTGGTCGAGGGGGCCGGTCCGAACCTGGACGTGATCATCCTGCCCAAGGCCGGCGACCCGGCCCAGGTCAGCTGGCTGGACCTGCTGCTGTCCCAGGTGGAGCAGGCGTCCGGGCTGGAGCGGGGCCGGATCGGCATCGAAGCCCAGATCGAGGACGCCCGCGGCCTGGCCGACGTGACGGCCATCGCCGCCGCGTCGGACCGGCTGGAGGCCCTGGTGTTCGGGCCGGCGGACTTCATGGCCAGCATCGGCATGCGCTCGCTCCAGGTCGGGGCGCAGCCTGCCGGGTACGTCGGCGGCGACGCGTATCACTACCCCCGGATGCGGATCCTGGTCGCCGCGCGCAGCCGCGGGATCGCCGCCATCGACGGCCCGTACCTGGCCGTCCGCGACGTCGAAGGGCTGCGCCAGGACGCGGCCAGCGCCGCGGCCCTGGGCTACGACGGCAAGTGGGTGCTCCACCCCGGGCAGGTGGACGTGGTCAACGAGGTCTTCGCGCCGGACCAGGAGAGCTACGACCGGGCTGAGCTCATCCTGGACGCGTACGGGCACGCCACCGGGGTCCAGCAGACCGGCGCGGTGATGCTCGGCGACGAGATGATCGACGAGGCGTCCCGCAAGCTCGCCTTGGTCACCGCGGCCAAGGGCCGGGCGGCCGGCCTGGCCCGCACCCGGGACACCGCGCCCGGCCCGGCCAGTGCCGCCTCAGCCGAGCACCCCCCAGGCGGTGAGCGTCTCGGCCAGGCCACTGGTCAGGGATAGGCTCGCCAGGTCAGCCTCGCTCACCCAGCGCGCGTCGGCGGCGTCGTCGCCCGCGGCCAGGGTGCCCCCGGTGACTGTGGCCGCGTAGTCCCGGATGTCCACCACGGCGCCACGCAGGCCGGGGCGCTGCACCGACCCGACGAGCGCGCCGCACGTCACCTCGAGTCCGGTCTCTTCCCGGGTCTCGCGGACGACCGCCTGCTCGTCGCTTTCTCCCGGCTCGATCCGCCCGCCGGGCAGTGACCACCGGCCCGTCTCCGGCTCGTGTCCCCGCTGGATCAGCAGGAGCCGGCGGCCTCGTCCTTGATGATCGCCCCTACACAGGGAACCCGCGGCGCTGGCACGCGGCCAGTATCGCCGCCCACGGCCGGCCGGCTCAACCTGCCACCAGCGAAGACCGCACGAAGGCCCGCACCGTCCACCGGCGAAAGGCCGCGCCATCCACGGGCGAAGGCCGCACCGGCGACCGGCGAAGACCGCTCGATTTCCGGCCGCCCGGTGCTTGACGTGGGGGCGGCCGGAGATCAACGTCATTACACATGATGAAGGCTCCGATCTGCCCCCGCTGCCAGGGCGAACTCAGCGAGCCGAATGTCTGGCACAGCGCCTGGCGCTGCGCCCGGCATGGAACGGTACAGCCCTTCCGGCCTGCCCACAGTCCCACTGCGGAGGGCCTGCACGCCCTGCTCACCCAGGCCGTGGTGCCGGTCTGGCTGCCCTGGCCGATCCCGCTGGGGTGGCTGGTCACCGGATTCACCGGGGCGGGTGATGAGCGCGGCGGAACCCGGGGCTGCGTGATGGCCCTGTCCGGGCCCAGCCCGGTGGGCGGCCTGGCGGAGATGCTGGTCGTGTCTGAAGAGCCGGGGCTGGGCCTGGGATCGGGCCTCGCCGGTCTGGCCGGGCCCGATCCGGGTGAGGGGTTCGCCGCGGGCCCGCCGCACGCCCTGGTCCAGTTCGGCCACCACGAGTTCCCGCTGTGGAGCGTGGAATCGCCCGGGGCGGCGGTGTTCGCCGGCGAGGTGCTGGCCAGCTGGCTGTGGATCATGTTGTGGCCGGACACAGCCGGCACTCTGCTGCTGGAGAACCTGTCCCTGCGGGATCTGCGTGATCCCGGCCAGGACCTGGATGTGCCGTTCGGTGCGCTCTCGCCACGACTGCCCAGCTAACCTGCCGTCAGTGCGCATCGACCTTCACTCCCACTCCACCGCGTCGGACGGCACCGACCCGCCTGCCGAGGTGATGCGCCGCGCCCGGGCCGCGGGCCTGGACGTGATCGCCCTGACCGATCACGACACCCTGGCCGGACACGACGAGGCCCGCCGCGCCGCCCCGGACGGCCTGTCGCTGGTCACCGGCATGGAACTGTCGGCCCGGCTGGACTCGCACAGCGTGCACCTGCTCAGCTACCTGCCGGACGGGGCCAGCCCGGAACTCGCGGCCGATTGCCAGGCGATCCGGGATGACCGGATCCGCCGCGGCCAGGCCATGGTGCAGCGGCTCCGCGACCTCGGGGTGGATGTCACCTGGGAACAGGTGGCCGCGCTCGCGGCCGGCGGGAGCGTGGGCCGTCCGCACATCGCCCGGGCCATGGTCGCGGCGGGCGCGATCGCCGCGCCGGCTGAAGCGTTCGGCCCCGACTGGATCGGCGCGGGCGGCCGGGCCTACGTGAGCCGGTACGCGCTGGACCCGGCCCGGGCGATCGGGCTGGTCCGGGCCAGCGGAGGGGCGGTGGTGCTGGCCCACCCGGGCGCGATCTCCCGCGGCTGGCGGATCCCCGACGAGGCCATCGCTGCCCTGGCCGACGCCGGGCTGGCCGGCCTGGAAGTGGACCACCCCGACCACGACGAGGCGGAACGGGCCCGGCTCCGGGTGCTCGCCGCTGACCTGGGCCTGGTCGTCACGGGGGGAAGCGACGATCACGGCGACCTCACCGGGCACCGGCTCGGGGTCGAGACGACCAGCCCCGCCGCGTTCGAGAAACTAATGGCGCGGGCTACGGAGGCCGGTGCGGCGGAGCCCGGTCACGGGTAAGCCGGTCACGGGCACGCCGACTGCGGACGAACCGGTCACGGGCCAACCGGTCACGGATAAGGCGCCCGCAGACAAAGCCGGGAACCCGCGTTACCGGGACTGTTCCGCGACCCCCTGGGCCACCGCACACGGTGCGCACAGCGGAACTTCCTGGTCAGAGATCCGGCGGGTGATCACCGCGTGGTGGTCACAGACTCCCCGGTCGTCCGGATGTGAGATGGCGCACAAGCACTCACAACCCCGCCTGGCCCACAGCGGCGAGATACGCCAGCTCTCCACCACGGCCCGGATCGCCGGGTCGCTGACAAGTTTCTGGACCGCCTCGGAAGTCACCGTCGCGGTCCGCTGGAAAGCCTCGGAAGTCACCGCCGCGGTCCGCTCGGCCCACTCGGCCGCCACCGCCGTGGCGGCCTCCCAGGCCGCGGCAAGCTGCCGCAGTGGGTTGTCTCCGCCGTCGCTCACCCTGCCATCGTCTCACTCAGGACCGGCCGTGACCAGGCTTCCCCCAGCAGAGTGCTAGTGCCGATATCGTGCGTGCGGTGAAGTTCTTTGGCGAGGTCTTCGTCACCCTTCTGGTGATCATGGACCCCGCGGGTACTGTGCCGCTGTTCATCGCGCTGACCCGCGGCCGCGAACCCCGGGAACGGCACCGGCTGGCCTGGCAGGCCGCGCTGGTCGCCCTCGGCGTGATCCTCGCCTTCGCCCTGTTCGGCCGCGAGGTCCTGGACTACCTCGGCGTGCAACTGCCCGCCCTGGAAGGAGCCGGCGGCCTGTTGCTGCTGCTGGTGGCGCTCGAACTGCTGACCGGCAAGACATCTGAGCCCAGCGAGGAGGAGTGCGAGAAGATCAACGTGGCGTTCGTCCCGCTGGGCACTCCGCTGCTGGCCGGCCCGGGCGCGATCGTCGCCACCATGCTGTTCGTCCAGCGGATCCATAATGGAGCACAGGTGGCGGGCTTCGCGCTCGCCCTGGGCGCCGTGATCATGGTGCTCTATCTCGCCATGCGGTTCAGCGGGGTGGTCAAGCGTGTTCTCCGGGAGAGCGGCGTCGAGCTGCTCACCCGGATCTCGGGCCTGCTGCTGTCCGCGATCGCGGTCCAGCTCGTGGCGGAGGCCGTCGAGGCATTCGTGAAACAAGGATGAGGAAGGAAGGCCGGCCATGGAGGCGCGGATAGAGCGGGTGGCGTCACCGGGAGACGCGGACGCCCCTGAGAGCAACGCCTGGATCGTGGGCGACGACGACGAGGTCATCGTGGTCGACCCGGGCCGCGACGCGGACGCGGTGCTCTCCGCCGTCGGCGACCGGGAGATCCTCGCCGTCATCTGCACCCACGGGCACGCGGCCCACGTCGCGGCGGCTCCCGCGGTGGCGGCGCGTGACGAGTCGCCGGTCGCGCTGCATCCCCGGGACCGGCTGCCGTGGCGGGAGGCGCACCCGGACGGTGACCCGGAGATCGACATGGAGGACGGGGGGATCTTCGAGGTCGCCGACGTCTCGCTGGAAGTCATCCACGCTCCCGGGCACACCCTGGGCTCGGTGTGCGTGTACAGCGAGGAACTCGAAGCGGTCTTCGCGGGCGACAGCGTGGCGGCCGACGGCCCGGTTCCGCACGACGGCGAGTACACCGACTTTCCGGCGCAGCTCAGCGCGATCGGCGAGCACCTGCTGACGCTCCCCGGCCCGACCCGGGTCCTGCCCGGGCACGGCGAGGAGACCACCGTGTCCGCGATCCAGAAGAAGTTCGACTCGTGGGTGAACGCGGGCCCGCTGCTCCGGTCCACCGACCCGGACTGACCTGATGCGCAGCGAAGAGCAGCTGGGGCTGGACGGGATGCCCGCCCGCCTGTACGCGTGCACGCCGACCCGGCTGAGCACCTGGCTGGGCTGCCGCAGGCAGTACCGGATGAGCTACCTGGACCGGCCCACCCCGCGCAAAGGGCCGCCCTGGGCCCACAACAGCCTGGGCGCCAGCGTGCACAACGCGCTGGCCGGCTGGTGGCGGCTGCCGCAGCCCCAGCGGACCGTCCCCGCGGCCGGCGGTCTACTGGAACGAGGCTGGATCAACGAGGGCTTCGCGAGTGACGCCCAGTCCGCAGCCGTGCGGAACCGGGCCCGGGGAATGGTCGAAGATTACGTCTCGGCGCTGGACCCGGCCGACGAGCCAGCCGGAGTGGAGCGGACGGTGGGCGCCCGGACCGACCGGATCACGTTCTCCGGCCGGATCGACCGGCTGGACGACCGCCAGGACGCCGGCGGCGGCCGGGAACTGGTCGTGGTGGACTACAAGACCGGCCGCCGCCCGCTGAGTACCGACGACGCCCGGGCCTCGCTGCCGCTGGCGCTGTACGCGGTCGCCGCCGCCCGGGTACTGCGCAGGCCCTGCCACCGGGTGGAGCTGCATCACCTGCCCACCCGGACGGTGCACGCCTGGGAGCACACGCCAGCCGCGCTGGAGCGGCACGTGGGCCGGGCCGAGGACATCGCCGCCGAGTGCGCGGCCGCCGACCAGCGCTACCGTGACGGGCTGGCGCCCGCGGGCCAGGACGAGGAGTTCCCGCCCCAACCGGGCCCGGGCTGCGGCTGGTGTGACTTCCGCGCCGTGTGCCCGGAAGGGGCCGCGGCCACTTCCGCCCGCCGCCCGTGGGAGGGCCTGGAGGAAGTAGCCGGCTGAGGCCGGCTCAGGCGGAGCGGGACGGCCGGGCCTGGGCGCACTCGGTCGCGTTCCAGAAACTGGTCAGGGTGCTCGCGACGGTCTCCGGCGCCTCGACCGCGGGGGAGTGCGCCGCGGCCGGTATGCAGATCCGCTTGGCGCGCAGCCGCGCGGCCATGTCCTCCTGGGCGGCGGGGTCCCACGCGTCGTCGTTCTCGCCGTAGACGACCATCAGCGGGACCGAATCCAGCCGGGCCAGGGCCGCAGTCCGGTCCGGGCAGGTGAGCAGGGTCTCGGCCATCGTGCGCAGCCCGGTGGGGGAACTGCTCAGCAGCCGGGTGCCCAGGAAGTCGATGATGGCCGGGGGAACGCTCCCCGCCAAGGCCTCCGGCTCCAGCCGGGTCCGCCAGATGCGCTCGATCTCCGCGCCCAGCCGGTCCGGGCCGATCCCGTCCAGCTCGGCCAGCAGCGCCTGCAGGATCAGGGCCCGCGGGCCGGACAGCGCCCCCGGGCCCGAACTCATCAGGGTCAGCGAGCTGACCCGGGCGGCCCGGGCCAGCAGCACTTCCCGGGCCACCAGCCCGCCGAGGGAATGGCCAAGCAGGTGCACGCCGCCGGGGCCAGACGGCCTGGGGGCGGGGCCAGACGGCCTGGGGGCCGGGCCGTCGTGGCCCGCACTGAGCCAGTCGGCGACCGTGGCCACGTCGGCGGCCAGCTCGCCCAGCTGGTAGACGGCCGCGTCGTCGGCGCCCGGCGTCTCGAACTGGCCGCGCATGTCGATCGCGACCACCTGGCGGCCAGCGGCCGCCAGCGCCTGCAGGATCAGCAGGAAGTCCTCTTTGCTCCCGGTGTACCCCGGAACGAGCAGGGCAGGCTGCCGCTCGTGTATCCCACTGAGCGGGAGAGCTTCGAGCGCCGCAAACTTGCCGCGGCTGGTTTCGATGGTCAGCCGCCGCACCCCGGAGGGCAATTGCAGCGCTTTTGGTGTGCTCACAGGCGGCCAGCCTACCCAGGGATGCTCCGCCTACGCCTTACCCTGCCTGGAGGATTCCTCGAGGTCCGCAGGAAAACCGCTAGCTGGCTGCACTGTTAGCTGGCTGCGCTGTCCTTCCGCCCGCGGCCCGAACGCCGCCGACGCCGGCGGGGCTTGCTGTGCTCCCCCGATCCCTCGCCCTGGGCCGGAGCCGCCTCGCTGGCCGGTGCCGACCCAGACTGGGCTGACCCGGACTGGGCCGGACCGGACTGGGCTGAGCGGGGCTGGGCGGACCTGGACTGGGTCCCGTCCGTGCCGTGGACCGAGACCCCGGCCCGGGTGCGCTTGCGGACCCGGGCCTTGCGCGGCGCCTGGTCCGTGCGGGGGCCCGGGTCGCTGCGGGCCGGGCGCCGCGGTGAGCGGGCCTTCCCGGTCTCGCCGACGTCCTCGAGTTCTTCCGCCTCGAGTCCGGCCCGTCCCCGCTCGGCGCGGGGCAGGCTGCCCTTGACGCCCGCCGGGATGTCCAGCTCCTCGAACAGATGCGCCGAGGTGGAGTAGGTCTCGACTGGTTCCGGGATGCCCATGCCGAGGGACTCGTTGATGAGCTTCCAGCGCGGCATGTCACGCCAGTCCACGAACGTGACGGCGATGCCGTCCCGGCCCGCCCGGCCGGTGCGCCCGGTGCGGTGCAGGTAGGCCTTGTCGTCTTCCGGGCACTCGTAGTTGATCACGTGCGTGACGTCGTCCACGTCCAGCCCGCGGGACGCGACGTCGGTCGCTACCAGCACGTCGATCTTGCCGTTGCGGAACGCGCGCATGGCCCGTTCCCGCTGGCCCTGGCCCAGGTCGCCGTGCACCGCCGCGGCCGCGAAGCCGCGCGTGGTCAGGGCTTCGGCCACCTGGTCCGCGGACCGCTTGGTCCGGCAGAACACCATGCTCAGGCCGCGCCCGTTGGCCTGCAGAATGCGGGCCAGCATCTCGATCTTGTCCATCTGATGGGCCCGGAACACGTGCTGAACGGTCAGCGGGACCAGGTCAGGCTCGTCGCCGTTGTTGGCGCGGACGTGTAGCGGCTGGCGCAGGTGCCGACGGGCCAGCTGGACGACGTCGCCCGGCATGGTGGCCGAGAACAGCATGGTCTGCCGGGTCGGCGGGGTGAGCTCCAGGATGCGTTCGACGTCGGGCAGGAACCCGAGGTCCAGCATCTTGTCCGCCTCGTCCAGGACGAGGGAGCGCAGCCCGGACAGGTCCAGGTGCCGCTGGCCCGCCAGGTCGAGCAGGCGGCCAGGGGTGCCGACCACGATGTCCACCGTGTTGCGCAGCGCGTCGATCTGGGGTTCGTAGGCGCGGCCGCCGTAGACGGTCGCCACCCGGGCGCCGCCGAGCCTGCCTGCCACCCGCAGGTCCTCGGCGACCTGGCCGGCCAGCTCGCGGGTCGGCACGACGACCAGGGACACCGGCGCGGAAGGCCGGGTGGCCGGGGCCTCGGCCACGTGCTGCAGCAGCGGGATGCCGAACGCGAGGGTCTTGCCGGTCCCGGTGCGGGCCTGGCCGATGATGTCGTGCCCGCTCAGCCCGATGGGCAGGGCCAGGCTCTGGATGGGGAAGGGCGTGGTGATGCCGGCGACCTCGAGGGCCGCACAGATTTGCTCATCCACGCCAAGGTCACGGAACGTCTTAGTTACGTCCGGAGAATCAGTGGCCGGGCTATCGTCGGCCGGAGGTTCTGCTACGGACGAGGTCAGTGTGGTTGTCAGTTGAATCAGCTTCCATCAGTGGCCCGCTGTCTGGGCGCGCCTTGTACGCGTCCTTGCCACTGCGGACCTGGCTATCGGCTCCACCAGCGGGCCGCGCCCACCAGTGCAATTAGGCATCCGGCCAGCCCCATGCTGGCGTCCTCGCCGTTGTGCCCGGCCTTGCCGTCGCGCCTTCGCGCCCGGCTGGCCACGAGCCTTACTGCTAAGGAAACACGGCAGGGGGTTGCCGCATTCCTTTCCAAGTTCTGACTCACAGTGTACCAATGTGTCCTGGCCTGCTGGTGGACCAACTCGCGCAGCCCTGGTTGTTACGCTTCGCGGGTGACCGAAGCGCAGCGGCGCGACGATGCGGCCCGCGAGCACAGCCCGCCAGACCGGCCCGGCGAGCCGGACCAGTCCCGCGAGCCGGGCGAGCCAGATCAGCCGGGCGAGCCTGATCAGCAGGGTGGGATCATCGACCTGCTCGGCCTGCTGGCCTACGCGGAACTGGACGCGTACTTCCGGCTGACCGACGACGCGGCCCTCGCGCCCTCGCTCGCGGACCGGGTCGCTCTGGCCGGGATGGCGGTCGCCGAGTTCGGGCACTTCCGGCTGCTGTGCGATCAGCTGGCGGTGCTGGGCGCCCAGCCGGACCAGGCGATGCTTCCCTTCGCCCCGGCGCTCGACGCCTTCCACGCCCGCACCACCCCGGCCGACTGGCTGGAGGGCCTGGTCAAGGCGTACGTGGGGGATGGCATCGCGGCGGACTTCTACCGGGCGGTGGCGCAGTTGGTCGACCCGCAGACCCGGGAACTCGTGCTCCGGGTGCTGGCCGACACCGGGCACGCCGAGTTCGTGATCGCCCGGGTCCGGGCCGCCATCGCGGCCGACCCCCAGGTGGGGGACGGCTCGCGCTGTGGGCCCGCCGACTGGTCGGGGAGGCGCTGGCCCAGGCTTACCGGGTCGTCGCGGACCGGCGTTCGCTGGCGGCCCTGCTCGCCGGGGCCGCTCCGCGGGAGCCCGGCCAGACTGGCCAGCTCGGGGACATCGGGCGGATGTTCGCCCGGATGACCGACGCGCATGCCCAGCGGATGGCATCCCTGGGCCTGGCCAGCTAAAGGTTGCTGAAACCGACCCGGCGCTGCTCCACGTCCGCCAACTCCACGTAGGCGATCTTGCCCGCCGGGATCAGGAACTTGCCTCCCTTGTCGTCGGGCAGCACGAACAGCCCGCCGTCCTCGGAGGTCATGGCCTGGGTGAGCGCGCTCTCCAGGTCCTGGGCCGAGACGTTGGTCTCTACGACGAGTTCACGCGGGATGTTCTGGATCCCGATCTTTACTTCCACGGTGCTCCTGTACTCGGGGCCTGCTCGGACTCTTGGGAAAAGTGTTGCTACCCGGGGCTGGCTGCGCCCCGGGCGGCTGCTCAGCCGGTGCGCGGCCAGCCGCTGATACCGCGCCAGGCCAGCCGGGCTACGAGTTGCTCCGCGGCGTCCTTGGGGATGGCGCGGTCGGTGCTGAGCCAGTACGTCGCGCTGACCTGGGCCATCCCGACCAGGCCGATACCCAGCAGATGCGCCTGGTCGTCGTCCAGCCCCGCGTCCTCACGGATGAACGCGCTGATCATGTCCGCGTGCACGCGCGCGCTCGCGTCGAGCCGGTCCCGGACGGCGGGCTCGTTGCGCAGGTCAGACTCGAAGACCAGGCGGAACGCCTCCCCGGTGCTGGCGACGAAGTCGAAGAACGCCTGGAAGGTGGCGCTGACCCGCTGCTTGTTGTCGGCGGTGGAGGCGAGCGCGTTCCGGATGGTGTCGGTCAGCGCCTCGACGCTCTCGTCCAGCAACGCCAGATAGAGGTCCAGCTTTCCTGGGAAGTGCTGGTAGAGCACGGGTTTGCTGACCCCGGCCCGTTCGGCGATCTCGTCCATCGCCGCCGCGTGGTAGCCCTGCGCGACGAAGACTTCCTGGGCAGCGCCCAGCAGCTGCCGACGCCGGGCTTGCCTCGGCAGCCGCGTACCGGCCGTACGGGCCTGCGGTGTTGCTGTCACGAGACTCTCCGTTGCGTCAATCGTGCGGCTATTCCGCTCGATCACGCCATCCTACGACCGCTGGAACCCCGGAAAGGGTGTAACGGAGGGTGACCCTGGAGGCTCCCGCAGTCGCACTGGTCAGCGGTAGTCGTCCTGGTCTTCCTCGTCGTCCGCGACTTCCTCGTGCTGCTCGACCGCGTCTGCCACGTCTGCCTCGTCCGGCACCTCGAAGGGCTCCAGTTCCGGCTCCTCGTCGTCGCCCGCCAGGGTCTGGTGCTGCTCGATGGCGTCCTCGGTCGGTGCTTCCAGGTCTTCGCTGGGCTCCCGGCTCACGTCGGTCATCGGTGTGCCCCTCACGTGTTGTGTGACGGCTGGGTGCTCACCCGGTCAGGACCCGCCGTGGGCGGCGCGGGCGGCTTTCTCGAGGGTAGTGCCCCCGGGGCCTGCCCCTGGCCCGGCAGGGGCCCGGCCGGCGGGACGGCCGGCACGTCCCTATCCGGGCTCGCGCTGGCTGTCGTCACTGCTCCCGCGTCACCGCTTACGTCCGGCGCCGCGCCGCCGCCCGTCTGCGGAGCCAGGCCGGGGCCGGGGGCCTCGCGGTTCTCCTGGGCAGCGCGCTCCCCGTCCGTGCGGCCGGCCGGACGCTGGGTCAGGCCCGGTAGCGACATTTCCACGGCCTCGCCGTAGGTCGGGAACGCGTGCACCACGTCCGCCAGGACCGCCAGCGGGATCCGGGCCCGGATGGCCAGCGTCACCTCGCCCATCCACTCCTCGGCGTCCGGGCCGATCGCCGCCGCGCCGACCAGGAGGTCGCCGGAGGCGGCGTCCACGTACAGCTCGACCCGGCCCCGGTCGTCGTCTTCCACCGTGGCCCGGGCCGTCTCGGCCAGGTCGTAGCTGACCGTGACCAGTTCGACCCCGGTGGCCTCGGCGAGCGACGGGGACATGCCCACCGTGTAGACCGACGGCGAGGTGTACACGGTGCGCGGGATGGCCCGGTAGTCCGCGGCGCGGCTGCCGCCCAGCAGGTTGGCCGCGACGATCTGGGCCTGGTAGCGGGCGGTGTGCGTGTACGGGGCGACCGCGGTCACGTCCCCGGCGGCCCACACCCGTCCCGCCTTCTTCCCGGCAGCGGCGGGCTTCCCCGAGGTGGCGGGCACGTCTTTTCCGGGTGCGCTGTCCTTTCCGGACGGGCTGTCTTTTCCGGGCGGGCTGGGTGCGGCCTTCGCGGGCGCGTTGGGCACGACCCGGCAGGTCTCGTCCAGCGGCAGCATCTCGCCGGGAGCAGCCGAGATGCCGAGCTCCTCCAGCCCGAGCCCGGACAGCCGCGGCCGCCGCCCGCTGGCCAGCAGCACCCGGTCGGCCTCGATCCTGGTCCCGTCGGCCAGTGTGAGGGCCAGCCCGGCGTCGGTGGTCTCCGCCTTCACCACCGCCGACCCGAGCCGCAGGTCCACCCCGGTCCGGCGCAGCGCGTCAGCCAGGATCTCCCCGGTGAACAGCGCTTCTCCGGGCAGCACCTGCGGTTCGGCCTCGACCAGGGTGACCTGCGAACCGAACGCGGCGTAGATCTGCGCCAGTTCGCAGCCCACCGGGCCGGCGCCCAGCACCACCAGCCGCCGGGGCAGGTCCGGGCAGGTGAGCGCCTCGGCGCTGGTCCAGGCGGGCACGTCGGTCAGCCCCTCGACCGGCGGCGCGACTGGCTCGCTCCCGGTGCACACGACCAGGTCGGTGTAGCCCAGGGTCAGGGGGTCGCCCGGGGCCATCCCGTTCAGGCTGGTCTTGCCCGCGTTGGGCTGGACCACGATCGTGCCGGGCCCGGTGATCTGGCCGGTACCGCGGATCAGGGTCACGCCGGCTTCGGCGAGCCGGGCCGCGGCCGGCGCGTCGTCGAGATGCCCGGCGACCTCGTCCCGGCGGGCGACCGCGTGCTCCCAGGTCTCGCCCCGGCGGGCGGACTGGAGCAGCGACTTGGAGGCCATGTCGGCCAGGTAGGGCGCCTCGCCGCCGACGAGGCCGGCCTCCACCAGGGCCGTGGTCCGGCCAGCACTCGACACCTCAATGGCGATGAGGCTGCCGGAGGTCCCCCCGCCGAGCACGACGACGTCGAAGTCAGGCATGCGCTCATCCTCCCCCGGCTCGCTGGACTTACGCGATCTGTTCATCATGACAGCCGCACCCAAAGCCGGGCCCCCAGAGGGGCACATTCCTCTCATCTGGGTAGGGAGACAGCATGCGCAGCATGTGGAAGGGGGTCATCTCTTTTGGCCTCGTCACGATCCCAGTCAAGCTCTACACCGCCACCGAGCAACGGGATGTCTCGTTCCGCCAGGTGCACGCCGAGGACGGCGGCCGGATCCATTTCCGCCGGGTCTGCTCCCTGGACGGCGAGGAGGTCCCGTTCGCCGACGTGGCCAAGGGATACGAGCTGCCGGACGGCGAGATGGTCGTGCTGACCGACGAGGATCTCGCTCAACTGCCGCTGCCCACGGCCCGCAGCATCGAGGTGCTGAACTTCAGCCCGGCCGACCAGGTGGACCCCATCTTGTGGAACCGGAGCTACTACGTGGAACCCGAACCGGCCGGGGCCCGGGCCTATGTGCTCCTCCGGGACGCCCTGGACCGCTCAGGCCGGGTCGCCGTGACCAAGGTGGCGCTGCGCCAGCGTGAGTCGCTGGCCACCCTGCGCACCCGTGATGGGCTGCTGGTGCTGGAGACGATGCTGTGGCCCGACGAGATACGCGTCCCGGACTTCGCGTTCCTCGACCAGGACATCGACGTCCGCGCCCAGGAACTGCGGATGGCGACCTCGCTGATCGACTCGATGACCGAGGACTTCGAGCCGGATGAGTACCACGATTCCTACCGGGAGGCGCTGCAGGAACTGGTCGAGGCCAAGGTCGAGGGCCGCGACGTGACGCCGTCCCCCGAGCCGGCCCGGCGGAGCTGGCCAGCCTGCTGGACGCGCTGCAGGCCAGCCTGGACGCGGCCACCACGAAGCGCCCGGCCCCCGCCAAGCGCGCGGCGGGCCGCCGGGCCAGTGCCTAGGAAGACCGCCAGGCCACTGCCTAGGAAGACCGTCCCAGTAACCTGACCCGGTCAGGAATCCACGACTTTGGGTGGCAGCTGATGAGACAACGCACGCTCGGCCAGGGCCTGTCCGTCGCCGAACTGGGCCTCGGCTGCATGGGCATGAGCCAGTCCTACGGTTCCCCCGACGACCAGGAGTCGGTGGCCACCATCCACCGGGCCCTCGACCTCGGCGTGACCTTCCTGGACACGGCGGACGCCTACGGCCCGTTCACCAACGAGCGCCTGGTCGGCGGGGCTATCAAGGGCCGGCGGGACGAGGTCGTGCTGGCCACCAAGTTCGGCAACCAGCGACTGCCCGACGGCAGCCGGACCGTCAACGGGCGGCCCGAGTACGTGCGTGAGGCCTGTGACGCGTCCCTGAAGCGGCTCGGCACTGACCACATCGACCTGTACTACCAGCACCGGGTGGACCGCACCGTCCCCGTAGAGGACACCTGGGGGGCGATGAGTGAGCTGGTCGGTGCGGGCAAGGTGCGCTACCTCGGCATCTCCGAGGCGGCGCCGGACACCGTGCGGCGGGCCCACGCGGTGCACCCGATCGCCGCGGGCCAGTATGAGTACTCGCTGTTCAGCCGGGAGCCGGAGGACGAACTGCTGCCCGTGCTGCACGAACTGGGCATCGGCCTGGTGTCCTACAGCCCGCTGGGCCGCGGGCTGCTGACCGGGTCGCTCGACGCCTCAGGGGAATTCGGGGCGTCCGACTTCCGCCGGGGTCACCCGCGCTTCCAGGGCGAGAACTACGACCACAACCTGGCCGTCGCGGCCGGGGTAGCCGATCTGGCCCAGGCCACCGGGGTCACCCCCGCTCAGCTGGCCATCGCCTGGGTGCTGGCCCAGGGGAACGACATCGTCACCATCCCGGGCACCAAGCGCCGCAGCTACCTGGAGCAGAACGCGGCGGCCGCCGACATCGTGCTCACCCCGGAGGACCTGATCGAGCTGAGCAAGGCGGTGCCGCGCGACGCGGCCGCCGGCGAACGCTACCCCGCGGCGTTCATGGCCGCCGTGGACGTCTGACCGCCGACCATGATCATTACTGCGCCGCGGGTCATTACCGCGCTGCCTGGTGCCCCGGTGCTGGAGCCCGGGTACGTCGTGACGGCCGGGGACCGTATCGCCGGTGTGGGCCAGGACCGGCCGCCCGGGCCCCCGGACCTGGAGCTGGATTCGGGTGTGCTCGTCCCGGGGCTGGTCGACCTCCAGGTCAACGGGTACTTCGGCGTCGAGATGCAGGCCGCCGACCCGGACGGCTGGGCCACCGTCATCGAGCGGTTGCCCGCGACCGGCTGCACGGCGTTCCTGCCCACCTTCATCACCGCCCCGGTGCGGCGGCTGGCGGGCGCCCTGGGGTGCGTTAGCGAATATCTGCCCGCCCGGAGCTGGCCGGGGGCGCGGGTACTCGGCGTGCACCTGGAAGGGCCGTTCATCTCACCGCGGAGGCGGGGCGCGCACAACCCGGACTGGATCGTGCCGCCGGAGCCCGCCGTGCTGGACGAGCTGCTGGCCGCGGGGGCGGGCCTGGTCCGGCTGGTCACCCTGGCCCCCGAGATAGATGGAGGGCTGGCCGCGGTCGGCCAGCTGGCCGGGGCGGGCGTGCTGGTCAGCGTGGGGCACAGTAACGCCACCGCGGCGCAGGTGGACGCGGCCGCCGGGGCGGGGGCGCGGATGGTCACCCACCTGTTCAACGGGCAGCCCGGGGTGAAGTCCCGCGAGCCCGGCGTGGTCGGCCAGGCCCTGGCCGACCCCCGGCTGACCAGCGGCCTGATCGTGGACACCCACCACGTGGCACCGGCCAACTGCATGCTGGCCTTCGCCGCCGCACCGGGCCGGATCTGCCTGGTCACCGACGCGGCCGCGTGCGCGGGCATGCCTCCCGGGGAGTACCTGCTCGGCGGGGAGCCGATCACGCTCCCGCCCGGTGACGGCGTGCCGCCGCGCCGGGCGGACGGCGGCCTGGCCGGATCCGCGTTGCGGATCGACCGGGCGGTGGCCAACATGGCTCTGCTGACCCGGGGGGGCGACCCCCCGGAGTCGGCCGGGGCGGGGCTGGCCGCGGCGGTGGCCGCCGCGTCCCGGGTGCCCGCCGACCTGATCGGCCGCCCGGACCTGGGGCGGCTCGCTCCCGGCGCCGCGGCCGACCTGGTGTGGCTCGATGACGACCTGCGGACGGCCGCGACCTGGATCGATGGTGAGAGGGTGTACCCGTGACGGAGTTTCCGGGGCGCTGCGGACTGCGCTTCAGCACGGGAGGCGGCCATGACTGAGCCCACCGCGATGCGGACCGAGATCGAGCAGCAGCCCGCGGCGCTGCGGGCCACGCTGGGTTCGCTGACGCCGCGCAGTGGCGAGGCCACCGCGCTGGCCCGGGACTGCCGCCAGGTGCTCTTCATCGCCCGCGGCACCTCCGACAACGCCGCGGTCTACGGGACCTACCTGCTGCAGGCGCACGCTGGGATGCTGGCCACACTGGCCTCCCCGTCGATCGCCACCGAGTACCACAGCCGGCTGGACCTGTCCGGCGTGCTCGCGGTCGCGTTGTCCCAGTCCGGGGCAACCGAGGAGATCGTCGAGACGCTGGCCTGGGCGCGGGACTGCGGTGCGCGGACCCTGGCCATCACCAACGGCGGCGGGTCGCCGCTGACCCAGGTGGCCGATCTGGCCTTCGTGACCTCAGCCGGGGCGGAACTGGCCGTCCCGGCGACCAAGACGTTCACCACCCAGCTCGCCGCGCTGGCCGTGCTGGCCATCGCGCTGGGTGCGGACCTGGATCCGGGCCTGCTCGCCGCGGTGCCCGACGAGATCGAGCGCATGCTGGCCGCCCCGGACGACCTGGAGCCGATGGTCGCCGACCTCGCCGGGGCGGCCGGGGTCGTGGTTTCCGGCCGCGGGCACGCCTACGCCGCCGCGCTCGAACTCGCGCTCAAGCTCAAGGAGGCGTGCTACCTGCACGCGATGGGGCTGTCCTGGGCGGACCTGCTGCACGGCCCGATCGCGGTGGTGGACGTGAACACGCCGGCCATCATCGTGGCGGCCGACTCCGGGCCCGCGCTGCCGGGCAGCGTCGACCTGGCCCGCCGGGTGGTCGCGGCCGGGGCGCGGGCCTACGCGATCGGCGGCGGCCCCGGCCTGGCCGCGGCGAGCAGCCTCGCGGTACCCGGTCCCCGGCTGCCCGAATGGCTGGCCCCGCTCGGGCTGATCGTGCCCGGGCAGTTGCTGACCGAGGCGCTGTCCCGGCGCCGCGGCATCGATCCGGACAACCCGCGTGGCCTCAGCAAGGTCACCCAGACCGCGTGACGACCGGGATGCCAGAGCAGCAGCGCGAAGACACCGGGGAGCCATCCGGGGAGCCGCGGCACTTTCAGGCCGCCGTCTTCGATCTCGACGGCACGCTGGTGGACAGCGAGACGCGCAGTCATGAGAGCTGGCGGCACGTGTTCCGGTCCCGCGGCGTCGTCCCGGACGACGACCTGATCCGTGCGTTCGTGGGCCGCCGTGGCGTCGACGTCCACGACCTGCTGCGGGAACGCGTCCCCGAACACGATCCGGCCGAGCTGATGGCGGCGTCCAGCGCGCACTTCCACGCCCCGGACCAGCCGCCCCTGGGGCCGCTGGCCGGCGCGGTCGAGCTGGTCCGGCAGATCCACGCGGCCGGTGTCCCGCTGGCCCTGGTCACCTCGGCGGGCCGCCGCTACGCGGAAGAGACACTGACCGAGCTAGGTGTGCGCCCGCTGTTCTCGGTGGTGGTGACGGCCGGGGACGTGACGGTGGGCAAGCCTGACCCGGAGGGGTACCGGGCCGCGGCCCGCAGGCTGGGCGTGCTCCCCGCGGCGTGCGTGGTGTTCGAGGACGCCCCGGCGGGCGTGGCCGCGGCCAAGGCGGCCGGCATGTACTGCGTGGCGGTAGCCACCACCCACCCGCCAGAGGACCTTACCGGCGCCGACCTGGTGGTCCCCGACCTCACCAAGATCACCTGGCCC
>CAWJPL010000014.1:0-19321 GCA_963844695.1 uncultured Actinomycetes bacterium | reverse complement strand
TGCTGGTCGTACGCGATCGTGGTGCCGTCGGGTGAGCTCAGCGTGTGCATGGTCGTCCTGCCTTCCGGCTTAACCCCGCGTCGAGAGAGACGCCATCAGTGTGGGGCCGCCGGGGTTGCGCCGTCCTGCGCCTGCCACTCCTGGTAGCGCCACTACCTGGCAACTAGCCAGCTGGATATGGGATTCTGGGCTCGTCATGGGTGCTGCGCCTGGCGATCAGCAGGCCGGCCCGGCCCGCGGTGCGGTGGCGGACCGGCGCCGCGAGCTGGGCGCGTTCCTGCGTTCCCGCCGCGCCCGGCTGAGCCCGGCCGAGGTGGGTCTGGCCGACTGGGGCGTACGGCGGGTTCCGGGTCTGCGCCGCGAAGAGGTCGCCCAGCTCGCCAACGTCGGCTTGACCTGGTACACGTGGCTGGAGCAGGGCCGCCAGGCCCGACCGTCGGCCAGGGTGCTGACCGCGATCGCCGATGCGCTCCGGCTGGACGCCCACGAGCGCGAGCACCTGTTCGCACTCGCCCGCGACCCCGGGGACCAGGCCCGTGGCGGGGAGGACCACACCGGTGCACCCGGGCCGGCCGGTCCCGGGCTGGACACGCTGGTGCAGGGCTTCGAACCAGCCCCGGCGTACGCCATCTCGGCCCGGTTCGACGTCCTGGCCCACAACCGGCCCGCCCGGCTGCTGTTCGGCGACCTGGGCCCGGGGCCTGGCGGGCCCGCGAACATGCTGCACCTGGGCTTCACCGACCCCCACTGGCGCACCCTGATCGCCGACTGGGACGGGGAGGCCGCCCGGCACGTCGCCATGTACCGGGCGGCGATGACCGTCCACCTCGACGACCCGGCCTGGACCACCCTGCCCGCGCGGCTGGCCCGGCTGTCCCCTGACTTCGCCCGGTTCTGGGCCAGCAGCGACGTGGCCGGCCCCGAGCGCAGGCTCAAGCGGTTCCGCCACCCCAGCGCGGGGGTGCTGACCCTGCACAGCACGTCCCTGCTCATGGCCGACGACCCGATGATCCGCATCGTGGTCCTCTCCCCGGCCACTGCGCCGGACGCCGCCAGACTGGAACGGCTCGCCCGGTAAGCCACGCCTGGCCGTGAGACCCGGCCATTCAACCCCGGTATCAGCGGATCCGGCTGCCTGCCATCCGCTACCCGCAGGCAGAAAGATCATTTGATCATGAATCCGCACGGTGAAAATAGATCGGCACCGGCTAAGAAGGCCCAGATGGGCCGCGGCACCCAGGCTACTGCGCCAGATAGAAATTGGGGGCGGCGGGGAGTACTGTCCAGGGGATAACACGCCTTATAGATCGCCGCTGGGCGGCCGGACCGGCTTTTCCAGGTCGCACCTTTGAAAAGCAGAGGCAAAGACAGCCCCAATATTCAAGCCCGCCAACGCAAAGCCAAAAGTCACAGTAAAAAGAATCATTCCCACCAGCCTGCCGGGATCACGGTCTGAGCCACCGGCACGGCAGCCGGAACACCGAGAGGACGACCTGGTGCCTGGCGACGAATTGGCTGGTCACGAGATCACCGGCCGCGGCGTATCCGGCTGGCGCGCGGCCCTGCGCCGGGCCCGGCGCCGCCGGCCGCTGGCTGTCGATCTTCGGTGTGTCGCTGGGCGGCCTCCTGATCCGTTTCCTGGTGCCCACGCCAGTGGGCCAGGCCGACAACCGGGACGGCCCCCGGCTGATGTGCGGCCTGGGCCTCGGGCCCATCACCGGACACCACCCCCGGTTCTTCCGGTTCGCCTATTTCGAGTACGTGACCAGGCGGAGCTGCGAAGGGCGGGTCCCCTATCCGTCGTCGGAACTCGTCCCGCTGGAAATAGGCCGGGCGCTGACCCCGGTCTTCGGCCTGTCCGGCACGCTGAACCTGATCGCGGTGGGCGTGCTGTGGTGCACGCTCGCCTCGGTGGCCATCGCGAGCCTGGCCGTCGGGCTCCGGATCAGGCTGTGGGCGCAACTGCTGGTGGCGGCGGCCTGCTGGCTGATCATCGCCGACGCGGCCTTCTTCGACGTGTTCGCCGGGCCGTTCAGCGAGCCCGCCGCCCTGGTCGGCCTCATGCTGGTCGCGGCCGGGGTGGTGTACCTGGGCCGGGGCTGGCGGCCGACCGTGTTCGGCCTGGTCCTGGCCGGTTCCGGCGGCTTCCTGGCCATCTTGTCCAAGGAGCAGTACCTGGTCCTGGCCGCGCCGATCTGCGTCACCCTGGTCCTGGCCGCCGCCCACGGCGGCTCCTGGCGCGGGCTGCGCCGGTTCCGGACCCGGCAGGCCACCGCGGCGGTCCTGGTCGCCGCGGCGCTGGCCCTGATGACCGGTGCCTACGCGGTCTGGGACTACACCAGCTCATACGGCCAGCGGCTGCACCACATCCAGGCCGTGGACATGCTCTTCACCGACATCGTGACCAACCGGGCCACCGCGCCCGCCCAGCTCCGGGCGCTGGGGCTGCCGGTCAGCTGGGCCAGGTACGCGGGCCACTACTACTGGGACACGACGTCGGTCCGGCAGAGCCCGCTCTACCCGCGGTACGCGGGCCAGCTGACCGACGGCAACATCACCCGCTACCTGCTGACCCATCCGGCCAGCATCCTGCGCGTCGGCCAGTCGGCCGCCGTCCTGGCCCAGCGGTTCCGGGTCACGACGCTGGGCGACTATCCCGTGTCCGCAGGCCACCCGAAAGGCGCCTATGAGTCCCGGGTGGTGGTGCTGACCTGGCTGGTACATCAGCTCCCGCCCGGCCTGGGTCTCTGGTGGCTGGTCCCGTTGTGGCTGGTCATGGCCGCGGTGGCGGTCGTGGCGCTGGCCTGGGGGCGGGCCCGGGCCTGGCGCCGGGACGGCGCGGTGATGGTGCTGTGCATGATCGGGTGCGCGATCGTGGCGTTCGTCCCGCCCGCCTACTACGCCGGTATCTCCACCACCCGGCACATGGTGGGGATGAACCTGGCCACGTCGCTCGCGTTCGTGGTCGCGGCCGGGCTGGCGGCGTCCTTGATCCGGCAGTGGCTCACCCGGCCCGCACGGCGCGCCGTGGGCGCGCCCGGGCCCGGAGCCGAGCAGGTAGCCGCGGTCAGTCCGGGACCGCGACGATGACGTCGGAGGCCTTGACCACCGCGATCACCTCTTTGCCCTCGGCCAGCCCCAGCTCCTTGGCCGCCTCGACCGTGATGGAGGCCACCAGCCGGACGCCGTTCGCGTCCAGCGCGACGTTGGCGGTCGCCTCTCCGAGGTTGATGCTGGTGACCCTGGCCGGAATCTGATTGCGCGCGCTGAGCTGCATACCCGTAGCCCTCCCGTGATCATGGTCGTTGCCCCGCATGGGTACCTGCCCCGGCCCGGCGTCGCCAAAGCCTGGCCCAGCGTGGCAAGCTCGGCGGTATGGGAAACGAGCAGGACAGCCTCGCCGAGAGCGCGGCCTGTGAGGTCGCCCACGGCCACGGCACGCTCGCCCGCGGGCGAGAAGACCCTGATCGCCGCGTTCGCGTCCCCGGTCGCCGAGTTCCTGCTGCACTTCGCGGGCGACGCCGGGTACCGCGTGGTGCTGCTGGAACCCGACCCGGAGCGCGCGGCCACCGCCCGGACCACCGGCTACGAGGTCACTGGGGACGCCGGGAAGTACCTGGACGCCACCGCCGATCTGGTGGTGACCGACCATCACCGGCCCGAGCTGGGGGTGGTGCTCCGTGACGCGCTGGCCAGCCCGGCCCGCTGGGTGGGGATCATGGGCAACCCCCGGCATCCCGGGCCGCACGTCGAGGCCCTGGCCGGGCTGGGCGTGGCCGAGGCCGACGTCGCCCGGGTGCACCGGCCGATCGGGCTGAACATCGGCTCCCGCACCCCCGCCGAGATCGCGATCTCCACCCTGGCCGGGCTGATCGCGGACCGCAACGGCCGCCCCGGCGGCTTCTCCTTCTGACCAGGCGGCCGGCCACCAGGCGGCCGGCCAGCAGCCGGCCAGCGCCGGCCAGCCCGGTCAGCCCTTCAGCGCGCCAGAGACCAGGCCACGGACGTAGAACCGCTGCAGCGCCACGTAGACCAGGACGCACGGGATCATCGCGATCACCGCGCCGGCCAGCAGCAGGCCGTAGTTGACCGACCCGTAGGTGCCGGTCTCCACGTTGCTCAGCGCGACCGGCAGGGTGAACAGGCTGTCGTTGGTCAGGAAGCTGAGCGCCCCGAGGAACTCGGT
The DNA here is from genome assembly GCA_963844695.1 of uncultured Actinomycetes bacterium. Lineage (GTDB taxonomy): Bacteria > Actinomycetota > Actinomycetes > Streptosporangiales > Streptosporangiaceae > RYN-230. Next base: position 15,135 of record CAWJPL010000014.1, on the reverse strand, counting down.
CCAGGAGAACAGGAACGCGTACAGCGCCGTGGTGGCGATGCCCGGCATGACCAGCGGCCGGTACACCGAGAACAGGGTGCGCAGCACTGACGCGCCGTCGATCTGCGCCGCGTCCACCATCTCGCCGGGCACCTGGAGGAAGCTGTTCCGCATCACGAACACGCCGATCGGCAGGTTGAACGTGGTGTAGAACAGGGCCAGCCCGAGCAGGCTGTTCAGCAAATGCAGGAAGTGCAGTTCCAGGAACAGCGGGGTGAGCACCGCCTGGAACGGGATCATAAAGGCGAGCAGCACTATGCCGAACGCCAGTCCCGAGTAGCGGAACCGGAAAAGTGCGAAGCCGAAGCCGGCGAACAGCGACACCACTGAGGTCAGGATCGCGGCCAGCACGGACACGATCAGGCTGTTGACCACGTTGCGCAGGATGTCGTCCTGGCCGGACAGCAGCGCCCGGTAGTTGCCGAACGTCAGATGGGTGAAGCTGGCCGCGGACGGCGGGTTGCTGACCGCGGATTCCGGCTGCAGGGACCGGAACACCTCCCAGAGCAGCGGCACCACGAACACCGCGCTGATGGCCACGCCCGCGATCAGGTACCAGACCAGCCCGCTGCGCCTGGTCCGGCTCCGGTGCTGGGCCGGCCGGTCGTACACTGCGGCAGCCATCAGTCCGCGTCTCCTTGCAGGTACCGGAACTGGAGGAAGGTGATCAGCCCGACCACGATGATCAGGACGATCGACATCGCGCTGGCCAGGCCGACGTTGAAGTCGGCGAACGCGGTCTGGTAGATAGCCATCACCACCGACTCGGTGCTGGTCCCCGGGCCGCCGTCGGTGATGATGAAGAACTGGTTGAAGGCCAGGAACGAGCCGACCACCGAGATGATCAGGCTGAGCGCGATCGAGCGGCGCAACAGCGGGATGGTGATCCGCCGTTCGGCGCTCCACCAGGACGCGCCGTCCACCCGGGCCGACTCGTAGAGATCCACCGGGATGCCCTGCATGCCCGCCATCAGGAGCATCATGGTCAGCCCGGACGCGAACCAGATGACCAGCACGCTGATCGCGGTCAGCGCCAGCCCGGTGTGCACCGTCCAGGCGGTGGACGCCTTGACGATGCCGAAATGGGCCAGCACGAAGTTGACCGTGCCGGAGTCGGGCTGCAGTTCGACCACGGCCATGAAGCTCAACGCGACCAGCCCGACGATGTACGGCACGAAGATCATCGTGCGGAACGCGGTGCTGCCCGGCCGGTTGGCCCGGACGAACACGGCCAGCGCGTAGCCGATGACCAGGATCGGCACCGTGACGATCGCGGTGTATTCCAGGGTGAACCGGATCGACTGGAGGAACACCGAGTTGTGCACCAGCGCGGTGTAGTTGGCCAGCCCGATGTAGTGATACGCGCCGACCAGCGGCCAGTTGGTCAGCGAGATGTACAAGCCGAAGCCGAGCGGGATCAGCGCGAAGGCCGTGACGAACAGCAGCGCCGGGGAGATCAGCAGCAGGCCGGTGCGGGTGGTGCGGCGGGAGGCGGCGGTGGAGCGCCGCCGCGGCGCGGGCCCACCCGCAGCGGGCCGCCCCGCGGCGGGCCCGCCGCGGGGTAGCCAACTGTGGGTCAGGCCGCCCCGCCGGCGTGACGAGCGTTCCGACGGCGGGGCACTGACCTGGCCTGACACGATTCGACTCAGCCCTTCACGCTCGTCACTGTGCTCTGGATATTGGTTTGCCCGGAGGACAGGGCGCCGCTGACATTGCCGTTGTAAACCGCTTCCTCAAACATCTTGAACCAGGGCGAGCCCGGCTCGTTGAAGACCGCGTCATAAGCCAGGGTGTATTCCACCGAGCCCTTGGCCAGCGCCTTGAGCGCGATCGCGTCGTACGGGTTGGTCTTCGCGAACGCCGGGGTCAGCACGTCGGTGCGGATCGGGGTCATCCCCTCGGACGGGTACTTGCCCTGCTGCTGTGGCTCCAGCGCCCACTTGATGAACTCCCACGCGCCGGACGCGTTGGGCGCACCGGCCGGGATGACGAAGTCGTCGCCGCCGTCGAACGTGCTGTAGTTGCCGCCGTCCACCGCGGGCAGCGGCGCGTCGGCGAACTCGGCCTGATTCGCCAACTTGGTCGCGAAGCCGTAGTCACCGGGCAGGATGCCGACCTTGCCCGCCTCGAAGTCGGCGCCCCAGGTCAGCCCGTTCTGGGTCTGGTCGGCGACCGGCGTCATGTGCCCGGCCCACATCGTGTGGTAGGCCTCGAGCATCGTCTTGAGCGGCGCGTCGCTGGCCACGTTGACGGTCTGGTTGGCGAGCGGGCCGTTGATCATGTGCTGGCCAGCCGCCCACAGCGACGGCAGCATGGTGAAGCCCAGGCAGCCCTGGCAGTCGCCGGCGAACGAGAAGCCGTAGATGCCATGGCCCAGCGCGGTGATCTTCTTCGCGTCCGAGACGATCTGCGCGTAGCTGGTCGGCGGGTCGTTCGGGTTCAGCCCGGCTTCCTTGAACAGCTTCTTGTTGTACCAGAGCACGGACAGGTCGGCCAGGTAGGGCAGCCCGTAGTCCTGGCCGTTGTAGCTGGCCAGCTTGAGGTGCCCCGGGCTGAGCGAGGACTTGTACGGCAGCGCGTTGATGTACTTGGTCAGGTTCATCAGCGCGTTCTGGTGACTGAACTCCGGCACGTCGATGTCGTTCAGCCCGACCACGTCGGGTACCGAGCCGGCCCGGATCGCGGTGGCCAGCTGGCTGGTGTCGTCGTTGGGCGGCGTCAGGTGCAGCACCACCTTCAGGTTCTTGTGGGTCGCGTTGAACCCCGCGACCAGGGCCTTGGCCGGGCCGTCAGTGGCCTGGCGGGCCCAGAAGTGCACCGTACCGGTAGCGTTAACACCGAACGTCTTCGGTGACTGCGAGCTGGTGGAGCCGGACGAGCCGCCGCACGCCGCGGCCAGCAGCGCCACGGCTGCCACCGCGGCGCAGACCAGCATCTTCTGCTTATGACGCCCTTGCATGTCACTGCCTCCTCGTCGAGGAAAGTCCGTGGTCAGGTGGATGATGCGTAGCCGGGAAGTGGGGGTGGGGACGGTCACGCGGCCGGGGCCGCGTGGCCGGGGCAGAGGGTCGGCGGTGGACGGGCGGACTTCCATGGGGCAGCGGGCTTAGTGACCGGGGGCTGCGGATCCGGGAGCCGGCGGACTGGCCACCGGGATCCAGACCCGCATGGCCCGGCCGTCCCGGTTGTCCCACTGGAAGTAGGGGAGGGCGGTGACGGTGACCGGGCCGGCCGCGCCAGCGGCGCCGGGCAGGTGGGCCGCCTCCGCCTCGATGAGGACCGTGTCCCCGACGCCGGGGACGACCGCCGCGGTGTCGCGGAGCTGGCCGCCGAGGACGGCGAGATCGTCCAGTTCCGCCCCGGCCGCCTGGTCGGCTTGCTCGAGGCAGTAGACGAGCGGGCCCCGCTCGATGGCGGCACAGCCGCGGACCGCGTCCAGCCGGGGATCGGGGAAGGTCAGCCGCGGCGAGATATCCAGCTCGTAGCGGAGCACGTCGCCCGCCTGCCACCGCCGGCGCACCACCAGGTACCCCGGTTCGGCGCTGGCCCCGGCCGGGTTGTCGTTATAGAGCAAGACGGGCGGAGCACTCCAGGCCGGCACGCGCAGGGCCAGCCCGCATTCCTGCGGCGGGGCGCTGGTGACCCGCAGTTCGACGGCGCCGGACCAGGGATAGCCCGTGACCATCTGCACGGTCAGCGCACCGCCGGCCAGCGGGGCGCTGAGCGTCGCTCCGGTGAACTGGTGCACGTACAGCGTGCCGCCGGTCCCCCTGTCGCTCGTGGTGGCCAGGTACTGCTGCAGCGAAGCCATCGCGCGCATGATGTTCGGCGGGCAGCAGGCGCAGGAGAACCACTCCCGGCGGCGTCCCGGATCGTCCTTCTCGAAGTGGTCCGGGCGGCGCTGCAGCGGGTTGACGTAGAAGAACCGGGTCCCGTCAGTGGCCGTGGACGAGGCAAAGCCGTTGTAGAGGACCCGCTCCATCATGTCCGCGTACCTGCTGTCGCCGGTGGCCAGCAGCAGCCGCCAGGACCACTGGAAGTTGGCGATGGCCGCGCACGTCTCGTTATAGGCCCGGTCCGGCGGCAGCTCGAAGCGGTCCCCGAAGCTCTCGCCCTCGTGCCGCGACCCGTTTCCGCCGGTCAGGTACGTCTTGGCCGCGGTCGTGTCGGCCCACCGGGTCAGGCTGGAAGCCAGCAGTGCCGCGTCCCCGGTCTCCGTGGCGACGTCCGCGACCCCGGCGTCCAGGTACAGCGCGCGGACCACGTGCCCCACCTCGGTCACGGTGTCGCGGACCGGTTCGTGATCTTGCAGGTACCGGCTCCCGAACCCGGAGTCCCCGATGAGGCCGTGCCCGCGCTGCTCGACGAACTGGCTGGCCAGCCGCAGGTACGGTTCGTGGCCCGTCTCCCGGTACAGCTCGGCGAGCGCGCTCTCCACGATGGGGTGGCCGTCGATACCCTCCTGCTCGCCCAGGAAGTGGTCGACGAGGTGGTCCGCGAACCGCCGGGCCACGGCGAGCAGCGCCGGATCTCCCGCACCGCGCTGGCAGGCGATACCGGCCTGGATCAGGTGGCCCGCGCAGTACAGCTCGTGACTCGAGGCCAGGAAACTGTACCGGGGACGCCCGGTGACCTGGATGTAGGAGTTCAGGTAGCCGTCCGGCTGCTGCGCCTTCTCCAGCAGCGCGGTCGTCTCGGCCAGGAAGCTGGCCAGCCCCTCGTCCGGCGACCGGCCCAGTTCCCAGCCGATGGCCTCCAGGACCTTGTAGATGTCGGAGTCCATGAACACGGGGCCCCGGTACCCCTCGGCCGACCCGGCGATGACCAGGCGGAGGTTGGCGAGGTTCCCGGCCGCCTCCAGCTGGCGCAGGGCCAGGGGCAAGCTGGCCGTGGCGTTGCGTTCCTGCCAGGCGTGCAGCAACCCGGCGGTCAGCCGCGCCTGCCCGCCGGTGAGAGGCCGGTGCGTGACGCTGGCGGACGAGGTGGGCATGACCGGCCCGCGGCCGGCCTGGGACTTACCGGATCCGGTCACGCGCCTGCTCCTGACTGTCCGCGGGCCCGCGGCCAGTCCTCCGGTGGCGACCAGCACCGCATCACGCGCATGAGACAATCCCGTCACTCACGTTCGCGTACCTTTCGTTCTTCCTGGGGGTAGAACCTGCTGGCTGCGGGGGAAAGCTCCTGGCCCCGGCGAAGGCGCGCTCCCGCTACCGGGAGCCGCCGGGCGTGACAGTCCACGGTCCGGACATGGCGTCCGGGCCGTTCGACTGCCGGGCCTTCGCTGGGTCTGGGAACTCGCCTCTTGGCAACCTGCCTGTTCAAGGAATAGGTTTTCCTCCGTAAGCTAGAGGGCAGCGCGGGCAACGTCAAGACGGTCAATAGCCTCGTCTCGGACGATCGCTGGCCCGGAGGACAAGGAAGACAATGGAGCCGGGGCCTAACCTCAAGCGGACGACCATCCGGGACGTGGCCGCACTCGCTGGTGTGTCGATCGGGACCGCCTCCAAGGCCCTCAACGGCCAGGGCAAACTGCGCGACGCGACCCGGGAACGGGTCGCGGCCGCCGCCCGCGAACTCGGCTTCGCCCCCAACGTGCTCGCCCGCGGCCTGCTCGCCGGCGCGGACCTACACCGTGGGCGTGATCACCACGGACAGCTTCGGCCGGTTCAGCATCCCGGTCATGCTCGGCGCCGAGGACGCCCTCGGGGCCGGCCAGATCTCGGTGTTCATGTGCGACACCAGGGACGACCCGGACCGGGAGCGGCAGTACCTGGCCATGCTGCTGTCCCGCCGGGTGGACGGCCTCATCGTCGCCGGGCGGCGGATCGAGCCGCGCCCCAGCATCGGCCTGAACCTGGGCGTTCCCGTGGTGTACGCGATGACCCAGTCCATGGACAGCGACGAACCCGCGATCCTGCCCGACGACGCCGGCGGCGGGCGCCTGGCCGCCGAGCACCTGCTGGCCCTGGGCCGCCGCCGGTTCGGCCACATCACCGGCCCGCCGCGTTTCCTCGCCGCCCGGATGCGGGCGCGGGGCTTCTGCGACGCCCTGGCGGACGCCGGGGTGACCTTCACCGCCAACGACGTGCTGTACGGGGAGTGGAGCGAAGCCTGGGGGCGGGAGGCGGCCCGGGTCGTGACGCAGACCACACCCGGGGTCGAGGCGATCTTCTGCGGCAGCGACCAGATCGCCCGGGGCGTCTCCGACACCCTGCGGCTGATCGGCTGCCGGGTACCCGAGGACATCGCCCTGGTCGGCTTCGACAACTGGAGCCCGATGGTGACCGGCGCTGATCCCCCCCTGACCAGTGTCGACATGTGCCTGGAGGAGATCGGCCGGGTGGCTGCGGAACACCTCCTGCTGGCCATCAACGGCGAGCCCACGCACGGCGCGCACACCGTGCCCTGCCGCCTGGTCACCCGCGACTCGGCCGGGCCCGCAGCGTCATGAGCGGCCCGTTCCCGGTGCGGCACAGTCCCGGGGGGACGCCCATCCCCGCGGTCGGCTTGACCTGCGAGGATGTGAGCGGTCACAATCCCCCCGGGCATCGAACCGGAGTCCGCATACTTGTATCTAGCACGTGGGTACACAAGGTGTTATCTGTGGCTATTGAGTCTGGCCACGGCTGAATACGGTAAGCGGAGGGTGAAGACGTCAGCCCAGGACGAGCTGGCGGCAGCGCCCGGCGCAGCGGTCCCACAATCGAACAGCAGGCAGAACGGCCGGCGGAATCCGGGCGGGTCGAGGCGGCGGAGCCCCGGGCGGCGGGACGAGACGGCGGAAGGAGGCGGTACGTGGCACTTCCCGATCGCGGGCGCACCCGCCCACCGGTCATGACCGACGTGGCCCAGCTGGCCGGCGTCTCGCACCAGACCGTGTCCCGGGTCCTCAACGACCATCCCAACGTCCGCCCCCAGACCAGGGAGCTGGTCCTCGCCGCGATCAGCGAGCTCGGCTACCGGCCCAACGCCGCAGCCCGGACCCTGGTCACCCGCCGGACCCACACCCTCGGCGTGATCAGTTTCGACACCACCCTGTACGGGCCGGCCTCCATGCTCTACGGGATCGAGCGGGCGGCCCAGGACAACTACTTCGTCTCCATCGCCAGCACCCCGACCCTGGACCGCCGGGCCGTGCTGGACTCGGTGGAGCGTTTCGCGGGCCAGGGCGTGGAGGGAATCATCGTGATCACCGCCCAGATCTCGGCGGTGGAAGCGCTGACCGACTGCCCGAACGACATCCCGCTCGTCGCGGTGGGCTGCGGGATGACCCCTCCGGTGCACTCGGTGGCGGTGGACAACGCCGAGGGGGCGGCGCTGGCCACCAGGTACCTGCTCGGCCTCGGCCACCGGACGGTGCACCACCTGAGCGGGCCGTCTTCCTGGCTCGACGCCGAGGCCCGGGTGGACGGCTGGCGGGAGGCGCTGCGCGACGCGGGGGCCCCCGAGCCGGACCTGATCCCCGGCGACTGGTCCGCGGCGTCCGGGTACGAGCGGGGGCAGCAGATCGCGCGGGACGACAGCGTGACCGCCATCCTCTGCGCCAACGACCAGGTGGCGCTGGGCCTGATCCGCGCGCTGTCCGAGGCGGGCCGGCGGGTGCCGGAGGACGTCAGCGTGGTCGGCTTCGACGACATCCCGGAGGCGGCCTACTTCCTGCCCCCGCTGACCACGGTGCGGCAGGACTTCGGTGAGCTGGGCCGGCGGGCGCTGGACACGCTGGTCGGGCTCATCTTCGACCGTGACGCGGCCGCGCCCGCCGACCCGGTCGTCCCCGAGTTCGTGGTCCGTTCCAGCGCCGCACCTCCCGCGGCCTGACCGGACGTCAATCACACTGATCTAGCAGGCAGAACAGGACAACGATGACTGTTAGCGCTCACGGCTCCGGCGGCGTCCCGGGCGGTCCGGGCGGCCCCGGTGGCGGCTCTGGCGGTCCGGGCGCCTCTGGCGGCCAGCAGGACCGTTACGTCGTCGGGGTGGACTTCGGCACGCTCTCCGGCCGGGCCGTGGTGGTCCGGGTCAGCGACGGCGCCGAGCTCGGCACCGCGGTCTGCGCCTACCGGCACGCGGTGATGGACTCCAGGCTGGCCGCGACCGGGGAGCCGCTGCCGCCGGACTGGGCCCTGCAGGACCCGGAGGACTACCGGGACGTGCTGCGTGAGGCGGTACCCCAGGCCGTCCAGGCGGCCGGGATCGATCCCGGCCAGGTGGTCGGCATCGGGACCGACTTCACCGCCTGCACGGTGCTGCCGGCCCGGCGCGACGGGACCCCGCTGTGCCAGGTGCCCGGGCTGGAGGGCCGCCCGCACGCCTATCCCAAGCTGTGGAAGCACCACGCGGCCCAGCCCCAGGCCGACCGGATCAACGCGCTGGCCCACGAGCGCGGCGAGCCGTGGATCGGCCGGTACGGCGGCAAGATCTCCTCAGAGTGGCAGTTCGCCAAGGGACTCCAGCTGCTGGAGGAGGACCCCGACGTCTACCAGCAGGCGGACCGCTGGATCGAGGCGGCCGACTGGATCATCTGGCAGCTGTGCGGCACGGAGACCCGCAACACCTGCACCGCCGGGTACAAGGGCATCTACCAGGACGGCCACTACCCGGCGGCGGACTTCCTCGCCGCGCTGAACCCCGGTTTCGCCAGCTTCGCCGAGGACAAGCTGGCCCATCCGGTCTCGCCGCTGGGGACCCGGGCGGGCGGCCTGACCGCCGAGGCGGCCGGGTGGACCGGGCTGCCGGAAGGAATCGCCGTCGCCGTCGGCAACGTGGACGCGCACGTCACCCCGCCCGCGGCCAACGCCATCGCTCCTGGTCAGATGGTGGCCATCATGGGTACCTCGACCTGCCACGTGATGAACTCGGCGACGCTCGCCGAGGTACCCGGCATGTGCGGGGTGGTGGACGGCGGCATCGTCGCCGGGGAGTACGGCTACGAGGCCGGGCAGAGCGGGGTCGGCGACATCTTCGCCTGGTTCCTCGAGCACGCCGTCCCGGCCGACTACCGGGACGAGGCCGAGCGGCGCGGGGTGTCGCTGTTCGAGCTGCTGTCCGCGGAGGCCGCCGCCCAGCCGGCCGGCGCGCACGGGCTGATCGCCCTGGACTGGCTGAACGGCAACCGCTCGGTGCTGGTCGACGTCCAGCTGTCCGGCGTCATCGTGGGCCTCACCCTGGCCACCCGGCCGCCGGACATCTACCGCGCGCTGGTGGAAGCGACCGCGTTCGGCACCCGGGTCATCATCGACGCGTTCTCCGCCACCGGCTGCGGGGTCAGCGAGTTCGTGGTGGCCGGCGGCCTGCTCAAGGACCCGCTCGTGATGCAGGTCTACGCGGACGTGCTGCGGCGCCCGCTCAGCGTCATCTCCTCCGAGCAGGGCCCCGCGCTCGGCTCGGCCATCCACGCCGCGGTCGCCGCGGGCGCCTACCCCGGCGTGCCGGCCGCCGCCGCGGCCATGGGCGGCAAGCGGGACGCGGTGTACACCCCCGACCCGGCCAGCGCCGACGTCTACGACGCTATGTACGCCGAGTACGTGGCGCTGCACGACTACTTCGGCCGGGGCGCCAACGAGGTCATGCACCGGCTGCGGGCCCTGCGCGACCGGGTGCTGGCCGCCGAGACCAGCGCCCCCGGGACCAGCGCCGCCGCACCGGCGGGACCCGGCCGTCAGCAGACCCCGAGCCCGGAGGGCAGCCAGCGATGACCACCGATCACGCGATCTACTCGGCGATCACCCGGGCCCGCCAAGAGGTCTGCGCCCTGCACGGCTCGCTCGTCGACAACGGCCTGGTCGCCTGGACCTCGGGCAACATCTCCGCCCGGGTGGCCGGCGCGGGCCAGGACGGCACCGACCTGATGGTGATCAAGCCGAGCGGAGTCGCGTACGAGGACCTGACCCCCGAGTCCATGGTCTTGTGCGACCTCGACGGCAACGCCGTGGAGAAGGGGTTCAGCCCGTCCAGCGACACCGCGACGCACGCGTACGTCTACCGGCAGATGCCCGAGGTCGGCGGCGTGGTGCACACCCACTCCTCCTACGCCACCGCGTGGGCCGCCCGGGGCGAGCCCGTGCCGTGCGTGATCACGGCCATGGCCGACGAGTTCGGCGGTGAGATCCCGCTCGGCCCGTTCGCGCTGATCGGCAGCGACGAGATCGGCCGCGGCATCGTGAGCACCCTGACCGGGCACCGCTCCCCGGCCGTGCTGATGCGCAGCCACGGGGTGTTCACCATCGGCGGTACCGCGCGTGAGGCGGTCAAGGCCGCCGTGATGTGCGAGGACGCTGCCCGCACCGTGCACCTGGCCCGGGCCTACGGCGAGCTCACGCCGCTGGACCAGGAGCAGGTGGACGCGCTGCACCGGCGGTACACGCAGGAATATGGCCAGCGGCCGAAAGGAATGTGATGAGCGAACGCAAGCCGCGTATCGGGATCCTGGGGATCATGCAGGACCTCTACGACGACATGATCCCCGGCATCGCGCGGCGCCAGGAGGGCTACGCGGCGGAGCTCGCGGCCCATCTCGCTGACGCCGGCGAGTTCATCCCGAGCAAGCCGATCAAGTACCGCGAGGACGCCGAGCGCGCCATGCGCGAGTTCGAGGACTCCGACCTCGACGGGATCATGGTCGTGATGCTCACCTACGGGCCCGCGATGCGCGTGGCCCGGCTGCTGTCCGAGACCCACCTGCCGGTGCTGCTGGCCAACATCCAGCCCGAGCCGAACGTCACCCCGGCCTGGGACATGGACGACATGACCTACAACCAGGGGGTGCACGGCGCCCAGGACACCGCGAACGCGATGGTCCGCGGGGGCAAGCGGTTCGCGGTGCTCACCGACGACTGGAAGAGCGATTCGTTCCTGCAGGACGTGACCCGGTGGGCCCGCGCGGCGGCCACCGTGACCCGGTGGAAGTCGCTGAAGACGGCGATCTTCGGCTACGCCATGAACGACATGGGCGACATCCGGGTGGACGAGTCCGCGCTGGTCAGGTCGCTCGGCCCGGAAATTCTCGCGGTCGCGCAGGGCGACATGTACCGCGGCATGCTGGACGTCACGGACGCCCAGGCGAACGAGGTCATCGCGTTCGAGGACGAGAACTTCGAGATCGACCCGCGGCTGTCGGCCGAGGAGCGGACTGACCATGCCCGGATGCAGGTGGCCATCGAGCAGATCCTGATCGACCGCGGGTTCGGCGCGTACACCGCCCACTTCGACGCGATCGGCGACGACGGCCGGTTCAGCCGGCTGCCACTGGCGGCCGCCTCGTCCCTGATGGCCAAGGGGTACGGCTACGCGGCCGAGGGCGACGTGCTGACCGCCTGCATGGTCTACGCGGGGCATCAGCTCATCGGCGACGCGCACTTCACCGAGATGTACGCGATGGACTTCCCGTCGGACTCGATCCTGCAGAGCCACATGGGCGAGGGCAACTGGAAGGTGGCCCGGAAGGACAAGCCGGTCAGGCTGATCAAGCGGCCGCTGGGGATCGGGCGGCTGGCCGACCCGCCCACGTTCTTGTTCCAGCTCCAGCCCGGCCCGGCCACGCTGGCCACCCTGGTGTCGCTGGAGGGGACGCGGTTCCGGCTGGTCTGCGCCGAGGGCGAGAACCTGGACAGCCAGGAGCTGCCCGCGCTGGAGATGCCCTACGGCCAGTTCCGGCCCGCCTCCGGCGTGCGGGCCTGCCTGAACGGCTGGCTGGCCGCGGGCGGACCACACCACGAGGTGATGAACCTGGGCCACCACGCGGCGGACTGGAAGGTGTTCTGCCAGCTGGCCGGCATCGAGTTCGTCCAAGTCTGAGGTCCGGGCGTCCGTCCCGGTGCGGGACGGGTCGGTTCAGCTGGCCGTTGCGCCATGCGGGTGGTCGGGAGTCGCGCGCGAACGTTCGCGCGCAAAATGTGCCTATTTGCCCTATACGTCACTTCGCCAGCCGGTGGTAGGCCATCCTGGCCGCCAGGGTGACGCCGTAAGAGCAGCCGTGCGCACGCCGCCTACGTGCGGAGACTTCCGGCAAAAATAATCGAACCGTGTCTTGACCGGCGGGGCCCTGAAAATCTACGGTCTAGGCGAACGTTCGTTCATGGGAGCGAACCGGGTCACGGCAGGACGTAATGGCGCGTCGGTATGTCTCGATCAAGGAAGTGGCGGCCCGGGCCGGGGTCAGCTTCCAGACCGCGAGCAAGGTACTCAACGGCGGGAACGTGCGGGTCTCAGCCGAGACCGCGGCGCGGATCATCGCCGTGGCGGAGAGCCTCGGGTACCGGCCGAACACCGTGGCCCGCAGCCTGGTGCAGCGGTCCACCGCGACCATCGGCCTGGTGGCCGGGGACATCACCGACGGCGCGCTGTCGCAGTTCGTGGTGGCCGCGGAGCGGACCGCCCGCAGCCACGGGCACGCTGTCCTGGTCGGCAACCTCGCCGAAGACGGCGAGGACGGCGCCGCCGTGGTGCAGACGCTGATCGACCGCCGGGTGGACGGCGTGATCGCCGCCGCGCCGCAACTCGAAGGCGACCTCGAGGTGGCCGAGATGCTCCGCCGCTACGTGCCCGCGGTCAGCCTGCATCACGTCCCCGGCGGCGGGGTCCCGCTGGTCGGGTCGAACCACCGCGCGGGAGCCCGGACCGCCACCGAGCACCTGATCCGGCTCGGCCACACCTCGATCGGGACCGTCACCGGGCCGTTCCGCCGCCACGTGGTGCGCAGCAGGCTGCACGGCTACGAGGACGCGCTGCGCGCGGCCGGGATCGAGCCGGACGAGGACCTGGCCGCCGAGGCCGACTGGACGCCAGGCACCGCGGCCGCCGCCACCCGGCTGCTGCTGGAACGCGACCCGCAGATGACCGCGATCTTCGTGCACAGCGACGCGATGGCCATCGGCGTGCTGTCCGCCCTGGCCCTGGCCGGCCGACGGATTCCCGCGGACGTGGCCGTGGTCAGCTGCGACGACATGCCGTTCGCCCCGTACCTCACGCCGTCGCTGTCGTCCCTGCGGGTGCCGTTCGGCGAGACCGGCCGGGCGGCCGTGGAACTGCTCCTGCGCGCTATCGCCGGGGAGCCGGCGCCGGAGTCCACCGTGCGGCTGCCGGTCGAGCTGATCGTCCGCGACTCGTGCGGCGGCCGGGGCGCCAGCACCAGCCCTCCTAACCTCACCTCATCCAGCGCCAGCCCGGCGCACCGCGAGAAGCAGAAGGAGGATTCGTGACCCGGATCGTGGTGGATCCCGCCCGCCAGATCGGCTCCGTGGACCGCAACGTCTTCGGCGGATTCGTCGAGCACCTGGGCCGCTGCATCTACGGCGGCCTGTACGACGAGGGCTCACCGCTGGCCGACGCCCAGGGGTTCCGCACCGACGTGCTCGGCCTGCTCCGCGAGTTCCGCATGGGCGTGCTGCGCTGGCCGGGCGGCAACTTCGTCAGCAACTACCACTGGACCGACGGCATCGGGCCGAAGGACGACCGGCCCCGCCGCCCCGAGCTGGCCTGGGGCGCGGAGGAGTCCAACCGCTTCGGCACCGACGAGTTCATCGCCTACTGCCGGCAGCTCGGCACCGAGCCGTACGTCTGCCTGAACATGGGCACCGGCACCCTGGAGGAGGCGCTGGCCTGGGTCGAGTACTGCAACGGCGCGGGGGACACGGCCTGGGCGCAGCGCCGCCGGGACAACGGCCACCCCGAGCCGTACCGCGTCCGCTACTGGGGCCTGGGCAACGAGATGTACGGCGACTGGCAGGTCGGCGCGGTGTCGGCCGAGGAGTACGTGCGCACCGCGACCCGCTGGGCCCGGGCGATCAGGAGGCTGGACCCGCAGGCCAAGCTGGTCAGCTGCGGGATGAACGGCTGGAACGACTGGGACCGGGTGGTCATCGACGGGCTGGCCCCGCTGGTCGACTACCACTCGCTGCACATCTACACCGGGTCCGGCGACTACTGGACGGACGTGCTCCAGCCGCACCAGGCGGAGCGCGCGATCCGGTGCGCCCGGGCGCTCATCCAGCGGGTGTCGTACGTGAAGAAGATCGCGCGCCCGCCCCGGATCGCCTACGACGAGTGGAACGTCTGGTTCCGCACCGACGACGGCACCCTGGAGGAGCGCTACAACTTCCCCGACGCGCTGGCCGTGGCCACCTACCTGAACATCTTCGTCCGGAACTGCGACTGGGTGCGGATCGCGAACCTGGCCCAGATGGTGAACGCGATCGCGCCCATCGTCACCTCGGCCGACGCGGTCGCGGTCCAGCCGATCTACTACCCGGTGCTGCTGCACGCCCGGGCCGCCCTGGACGTCGCGGTCGACGTTCATGTGAGCGCTCCCATGATCAGCCCGCTGACGCCGGACACCAACTACGGACGGTGGCCGCACCGGGTCGCGGACCTGGGCCCGTTCGCCATGGTCGACGCGGCCGCGACCGCGTCGGCCGACCGGGGGCGGCTCGCGCTGACGCTGGTGAACCGTAACCGGGACGAGCCGGAGACCGTCGAGGTCGTCCTGCGCGACCTGGAGTTCGACCGCGACGCCCAGATCGCGACCGTCACGGCGGACGCGGGCGGCAGTCCCGTGTCCTGCCCGATGTCGAGGGCGCGCACCTGGAGGAGTGGTCGGACACCCCGAAAGGCTCAGCGCTCACCCTCACCCTGCCACCACAGTCGTTCACCGTGGTCGAGGCCGCGACGACGGGTGGCTAACCGTCCGCCGGGCGCCACCCCGCGGCCGTCCGGACTCCCCCGAGAAAACACCACAGCTCACCTGAGGAGTTCTGCGAAGATGCCCTCCACCTCACGATTCAGCTGGCCCCACCCCCCGGGGACCCGACGTATCGCAGGGCGCGCGGCGACCGGCCTCGCCGGCCCCCAGGCGCTCTGCGTGCTGGCCGCGTGCGGCGGCAGCAGCGGCGCCCCGGCCGCCGCCAGCCAGTCCAGCGCCAGCGCCAGCGCCAGCGCCAGCGCCAGCGCAACGCTGGAGGCAGGCGCCTCCTGTAAAAACTCTTCCGCAACGAAAGTCACGTTCTGGGCCTCGGTTCCCGGGTGGGCCGGGCGGTCACGGAGTTCAACAAGACCCACCCGTCCATCTGCGTCACCCAGGAAGACGTCGGTGCGGGCTCTCCC
>CAWJPL010000013.1:0-44814 GCA_963844695.1 uncultured Actinomycetes bacterium | reverse complement strand
TTCGAACCAACGTAGGCTTAGCCGACGGTTTTACAGACCGCTCCCTTTGGCCACTCGGGCAACCTGCCTTGTGCCGTCGCCAGACAGCACAGTGAAGGATAGCGGACACCCGGGGTTCTCGTCCCATCGGCCAACCCGCCTGCCCCAGCGCCGCCCCTGGCCGCTCCGGGCCGCCCTTCAGCCTCCCCGGCCGGCCGTTCAGCCACCCCGGAGGCTCGTCCAGCCACCCCTCGGAGGAGCGGGCGCGCGGCGGATGCGCCCCCGCCCCCGGGAGCGCAGTAGCCTCAGGACTCGGTGTTCCACCGACGTGTTCACGGACGTGTTGCACCGACGCGTTAGCAACGGGCCGGAACGTCGCTACCGACGTCTTATACCGGCATGTTCAACCGACGGGAAGGGAGCCGTCCATGGCAGACAGCAGCTTCGACATCGTCAGCAAGATCGACCGCCAGGAAGTCGACAACGCCCTCAACCAGACGGCGAAGGAGATCTCGACTCGCTTTGACTTCCGCGGTGTCGGTGCTTCCATCGCCTGGTCCGGGGACCATGGCGTGGAGGTCCGGGCCAACAGCGAGGAACGCGCCAAGGCCGTGCTCGACGTCTTCAAGGACAAACTGGTCCGGCGCCAGGTCTCGCTCAAGATCGTGGATGCGGCCGAGCCGAGGCCCTCGGGCAAGGAGTACCGGATCGGGATCACCCTCAAGGAGGGCATCTCCCAGGACGACGCCAAGAAGATCGGCAAGATCATCCGTGACGAGGGCCCCAAGGGTGTCCGGGCTCAGGTCCAGGGCGAGGAGCTCCGCGTCTCTTCCAAGAAGAAGGACGATCTTCAGGCCGTGATCTCCCTGGTCAAGGGCAAGGAGCTCGACCTCGCGCTGCAGTTCGTCAACTTCCGCTAGGCCGCGGCGCCCTCCGCTAACCAGCGCTACGCCGTGGCTCCGTCCCGCCAGCGCCGCGCCCCGGCGCCACGCTGGGTCGCGCGGTCAGCAGTTCTTTCGGCGGCGGCGCACCCGGATCGAGAGCCGGCGGCGGCGGCACCGCGTCCATCCAGGACCGCAACCGCCCGCGCTCATGGGTCAGGTCGCGCAGGTCGGGCTCGGCGTAGCTGAACTCCGGCGCCCAGAACAGCGCGTCGTACGGGCAGACCTCGATGCAGATCCCGCAGTACATGCAGAGCGAGAAGTCGATGGCGAACCGGTCCAGCGCGTTCCGGACCCGCTGACGGCCCCGCCCGGCCGGCCCTCCGCCGCCGGCGCGCCCGGCCCGGCCGCTGGCCCGCCCGGGCCGGCCTCTGCCCCACGAGCCTCTGCCCCACCCGCCTCCGGCGCGCCCCGTTCCGGCGCGCTGGGCACGGGCTCCTTGTGCGAGTCGATGTAGATGCACCAGTCCGGACACTCGCGGGCGCAGAGCATGCACACGGTGCAGTTCTCCTCCAGGAGACCGATCACCCCGCGGCTGCGGGGCGGCAGCTCAGCGCTCACGAGGCCGGCCACCCGTCGTGGATCGCAGGCGCCGGGATCCGGCGGCGCCCGCGGGCGCTCTCCTCACCCGGCTCCTTCGCGCCAGGCCAGTCCTTCTCCCGCCGCGCGGCCAGGACAAAATCTTTCCGCAACGGAACACCGTCAAAGCCATCGGGCAGCAGCAGGGGATCCAGTCCCGGGTGGCCGTCGAAGACGACGCCGAACATCTCGTGTGTTTCCCGTTCGTGCCAGGCCGCGCCGCGGTAGACACCGGTGGCCGTGGCCAGCCGCGGCTCACCGGCCAGCAGGGTGCGCAGCAGCAGGTGGTGCCGCCCGGCCAGCGAGTACACGTGGGCCAGCACGGCCACCCCGGCGTCCAGTTCGTCCACTCCGGTCAGCCAGTCGAAGAAGTCACAGTCCAGCTCGTCCCGGGCGCAGGCCAGGGCGGTCAGCCACGCCTGGGCGGGCACCGTCACCGTGGTCATGTCCGGGCTGATCTCACTGTCCAGCGCCGGTCCCCCGGCCGCCACGACCGCCTGCAGCGCGCTCACGATCGCCTCGGGCGTCACCGGTGCTCCGCCACGTTCTCGGCGCCGGGCAGCTGCCGGGCCAGGACGTCCAGGCCGTGCAGCAGTGCCTCCGGCCGGGGCGGGCAGCCGGGCACGTAGAGGTCGACCGGGATGATCTGGTCCACGCCCTTGGTCACGCAGTAGGAGTCCCAGTACGGGCCGCCGCTGTTGGAGCACGCCCCGAAGGACAGCACCGCCTTGGGGGCCGGCACTCGCTGGTAGGCCTGGACCACCAGCGGCGCGAGCTTGTCCGTGACCGTGCCGGCCACGACGAACACGTGGGCGAGAACCGGATCCGGGGCCGCCCGGCCGCTCACCCGGCTGAGGGCCGCCGCGCACTCGACCGCGCAGCAGGCGAGCCCGGCGTCGAAGACCCACAGCGCGTAACCCCGGCCCGTATCCAGGACGGTCGCGCTGACGTCGCGCGCCGCCCGTGGTGAGGGCAGGTCTACGGCAACCACCGGCTCAGACTATCCGGGCGTGACTCAGCGCGACCCGCGGTGAACCTGGCCCTGGCCCCGGCGTCAGACGAGATAGCCCCGACGTTAGCTGGGCGAACCGAATTGGTGTGAGATAGGTCACTACTTAATCACAGAGCGCGCGCATGTCGCTGGAGCAGCGCAACGGCGCTGTAACATTGGTTCAATCCCAACTCAGCCCCGGACGCGGTGCGTGCCGGGTGCGGCGTTCGCCGGCCTCGCGCTGCTCCACAGCGTGGGCCCACGCGGCGCGCCGAGGAGGTTCTCCGACTGTGACCAAGCAGGTCCAGCAGCTCGATCGCGTCATCATCCGTTTCGCGGGCGACTCAGGCGACGGCATGCAACTCGCCGGTGACCGCTTCACCCAGGAAACGGCCGCGTTCGGCAACGATCTCTCGACCCTGCCGAACTTCCCCGCCGAGATCCGGGCCCCGGCCGGGACGCTCCCCGGGGTATCCAGCTTCCAGCTGCACTTCGCCGACCACGACATCCTGACCCCCGGTGACGCGCCTGACGTGCTCGTGGCGATGAACCCGGCCGCGCTCAAGGCCAACCTGGCCGACGTGCCGCGCGGCGCGGACATCATCGCCAACACCGACGAGTTCACGAAGCGCAACCTCACCCGGGTCGGCTACGCGGCCAACCCGCTGGAGGATGGCTCGCTGTCCGGCTACAACGTGCACGCCGTGCCGGTCACGTCGATGACGGTCAAGGCTCTCGAGGAGATCGA
This sequence comes from uncultured Actinomycetes bacterium, assembly GCA_963844695.1. Lineage (GTDB taxonomy): Bacteria > Actinomycetota > Actinomycetes > Streptosporangiales > Streptosporangiaceae > RYN-230. The sequence continues at coordinate 41,576 of CAWJPL010000013.1, read as the reverse complement.
CGTCTCCCGCAAGGAAGCCGAGCGGGCCAAGAACATGTTCGCGCTCGGGCTGCTCTCCTGGCTCTATAACCGGCCGCTGGAGGGCACCCGCAAGTTCCTGAAGTCGAAGTTCGCGAACAAGCCCGAGATCCTGAAGGCGAACATCACCGCTTTCCAGGCTGGCTGGAACTACGGCGAGACCACCGAGGCCTTCTCGGTTCAGTACGAGGTCAAGCCCGCGACCCTGGCCCCGGGCATGTACCGGAACATCACCGGCAACAGTGCCCTGTCCCTCGGCCTGATCGCCGCGTCCCGGCGGTCCGGGCTGCCGCTGTTCCTGGGCGCCTACCCGATCACGCCCGCCTCGGACATCCTGCACGAGCTGTCCAAGCACAAGCGGTTCGGCGTCCGCACGTTCCAGGCCGAGGACGAGATCTCCGGGGTCGGGGCGGCGCTCGGTGCGTCCTTCGGCGGGGCCCTGGGCGTGACGAGCACCTCGGGCCCGGGCATGGCGCTCAAGGCCGAGACCATCGGTCTCGCGGTCTCGCTGGAACTGCCGCTGGTCGTCATCGACGTGCAGCGGGCCGGGCCGTCCACCGGGATGCCGACCAAGACCGAGCAGGCCGACCTGCTGATGGCGCTGTACGGCCGGAACGGGGAGTCCCCCGTCGCGGTGCTGGCCCCGGCCACGCCGTCGGACTGCTTCGAGATCGCCCTGGAAGCGGTGCGGATCGCCACCAAGTACCGCACGCCCGTGATCATCCTGTCCGACGGCTACCTGGCCAACGGCTCCGAGCCCTGGCGCATCCCCGACGTGGCCGGGCTGCCTAAGCTGCGCGACGAGTTCTCGTTCTCCAGCCCGGGCGAGTGGGCCGGCGCGGACGGTAAGCCCGACTTCCGGCCCTACCAGCGCAACCCCGACACCCTGGCCCGGCCGTGGGCCATTCCGGGCACCCCCGGACTGGAACACCGCATCGGCGGGATCGAGAAGGCCGACGGCACCGGCACCATCTCCTACGACGCTGGTAACCACGACCGGATGGTCCGGCTGCGGCAGGCGAAGGTCAACGGCATCGCGGCCGACATCGGGCCGCTGCAGGTAGACGACCCGGACGGCCAGGCCAAGGTGCTGGTGCTGGGCTGGGGATCCACGTTCGGGTCGATCGGCGCCGCGGTGCGCCGGATCCGGGTGGCGGGTGGCTCCGTGGCCCAGGCCCACCTGCGCCACCTGTCCCCGTTCCCGGCCAACCTCGGCGAGGTCCTGGCCAGCTACGACAAGGTGCTGGTCCCGGAGATCAACCTGGGGCAGCTCGCGCTGGTACTGCGCGGGCGCTACCTGACCGACGTGATCTCCTACAACCGGGTGCGCGGGCTGCCGTTCCGCGCCGCCGAACTGGCCGGCGTGATCCAGGATGTGATCGACAATGTCTGACCATGCTCCGAACGGCGGGGCCGCAAACGGCGGGACTCCCAACAGCCCCGCGAACGACGGCGCCGCCGAGGCCGGCCGCCGGCCTGCCTCGCTGACCCTGGTGCCGGTGGCCGACGAGAAGCTGGGCACCCGGGACTTCAAGTCCGACCAGGAAGTGCGCTGGTGCCCCGGATGCGGGGACTACGCCATCCTGGCCGCGTTCCAGTCGTTCCTCCCCGAGCTGGAGATCCCCCGCGAGAACACGGTGATGATCTCGGGCATCGGCTGCTCCTCCCGGCTGCCGTACTACGTCGACACCTACGGGATGCACTCGATCCACGGGCGGGCGCCGGCCATCGCGACCGGGCTGGCGGCCTCGCGCCCGGACCTGTCGGTCTGGGTGATCACCGGGGACGGCGACGCGCTGTCGATCGGCGGCAACCACCTGATCCACGCGCTGCGGCGGAACGTGAACATCAAAATCCTGCTGTTCAACAACCGCATCTACGGGCTGACCAAGGGCCAGTACTCGCCGACGTCAGAGCAGGGCAAGGTGACGAAGTCGACGCCGTTCGGCTCGCTGGACACCCCGTTCAACCCGATCTCGCTCGCGCTCGGCGCCGAGGCCAGTTTCGTGGCCCGCACCATCGACTCCGACCGCAAGCACCTGACCAGCGTGCTGCGGGCCGCCGCCGATCATCGCGGCACCGCGTTCGTGGAGATCTACCAGAACTGCCCGATCTTCAACGACGACGCGTTCGAGCCGCTGACCAGCCCGGCGACCCGGGACGACACGCTGATGCGGCTGGAGCACGGTGAGCCGGTCCGGTTCGGCGCGGACCGCAGCCGCGGGCTGCGCTTCGGCCGCACCGGCTCGCTGGAGGCGGTGGACGTGGCCGGGGCCGACCCGGACTCGCTGGTCGTGCACGACGCGCACGCGGCGGACCCGTCCTACGCGTTCGCCTTGTCCCGGCTGGACAGCGCGGACTTCGCGCACACCCCCATCGGCGTGTTCCGGCAGCAGCCGCGGGCCAGCTACGACGACCTGATGGCTGAGCAGATCGCCGCGGCCCGGGCCCGGCAGGGCGAGGGTGACCTGGCCGAACTGCTGGCCGGCTCGGACACCTGGCAGGTCGGCTAAGCCCGGATGAGCGTACGGGTCGAGCGGGACGGTCCGGTTAGCACGGTCGTCCTGGACCGGCCAGCGGTGCGTAACGCGGTGGACGGCCCCACCGCCGCCGCCCTGGCGGAAGCCTTCCGCGAGTTCGAGGCGGACGACAGGGCCCGCGCCGCCGTGCTGTACGGGGCGGGCGGCACGTTCTGCGCCGGGGCCGACCTGAAGGCGCTGGGCAGCCCGGACGGGAACCGGGCCGAGCCTGACGGGGACGGGCCGATGGGTCCCACCCGGATGCGGCTGTCCAAGCCGGTCATCGCGGCGATCAGCGGGTACGCGGTCGCGGGCGGACTGGAACTCGCGCTGTGGTGCGACCTGCGGGTGGCCGAGGACGACGCGGTCCTCGGGGTGTTCTGCCGCCGGTGGGGCGTGCCGCTGATCGACGGCGGCACCGTCCGGCTGCCCCAGATCGTCGGCCTGGGCCGGGCGCTGGACCTGATCCTCACCGGACGGCCCGTCCCGGCGGCCGAGGCGCTGGCCATGGGCCTGGTCAGCCGGGTGGTCCCGGCCGGGGAGGCGCGCGGTGCGGCGGAAGCGCTGGCCCGCGAACTCGCGTCGCTGCCCCAGGCCTGCCTGCGCAGCGACCGCCAGTCCACGCTCGAGAGCCTGCCCCTCACCGGGGACGCCGCGCTGGCCAACGAGTTCCGTCACGGCATGTCCGCCCTGGCCGCTCCGGGCCTGGCCGGGGAGATCGGCCGTTTTACCGGCGGGGCCGGCCGCGGCGGCGCACCCGCCTGACCCGGTCCCCTATCCCTCAACAGCGAGAAATCGTACAATTGCGGAAAGTAATACCCGCAGGTCCTGGTGCTGAGCATCGCGGGGGCGGCGCGGGTGGCGCTCGACGTTCGGGGGGACGGCATGACAGGACGCGCAGGCAAGACCAGGAACATCTGGCTGACCTGGCTGATCTGGCCGCTGATCACGCTCGGTATCTACCACCTCGTCTGGTACTACAAGATCAACCGCGAAGCCCGGGACTTCGACGAGACGATCGCCGTCGAGCCGGCCATCTCCCTGCTCGCCATCACGGTCGGCTGGATCATCATCGTCCCGCCGTACGTGTCGATCTACCGCACCGGCGAGCGGATCGCCCAGATGCAGGAAGACGCGGACATGGAGCGCACCTGCAACGGCTGGATCGGCCTGCTGCTCAGCTTCCTCTTCGGGCTGTACTCGCTCTACTACCAGTCCGAGCTCAACCGGATCTGGACCCGGCTGGGAAACCCGGAGGAGGGTTCCCTGGTGGCCCTGCCGGTCGGCGGGGCCCCGGCCAGTCCTTCGAACGGTGTCCCGGCCGACGCCCCGCACTCCGTTCCGGACGGCGCTGCGGCGGCTGGGCCCTCGGCGGAGACTGCGGCCGGAGCGGCTCAGGCGGCGCGGTCCGGCGGCGCCTCGGGGCTGCGGCCCGACGAGTCCCAGAAGACCGGCCCAGAGGACGGCAGCTCCGCCGGGAACTGAACGGGGACCGCGCCGCTCACCACCTCGCCACCGGAGACCTCGTCCAGGCTCTGGCCGGCCGGCTCGGGCAGCACCAGGCTCAGCAGCAGGCCGAGGACCGAAACGCCTGCCGTAAGCAGGAGCGTGCCCCGCAGGCCCAATGAGGACTGCAGCAACGGGAAGAGGAAGACGCCGATGAAGGCGCCGAGTTTGCCGACCCCGGCGGAAATGCCGTGCCCGGTGGCGCGCATCGTGACCGGGAACAGCTCGCTCGGCATCACGAACGTGGTCATGTTCGGCCCGAACTCGGTGAAGAAGTAGCTGACCCCGTACACCAGGAGGAACGGCACTACCGCGGTGGTCAGCCCCGGCACCAGGCCGATCAGGGCGAAGCACAGGCCCATCACGGCGAAGCCGATGATCTGCAGGCGCCGGTGCCCGATCCGGTCCAGCTGGGCGATGCCCAGCAGGTAGCCGGGCACGGCGGCCACCGTGAAGATCACCAACTGGATGGCGATGGTGGTCGTCGTCGAGGAATGGGGCGAGATCAGCCCGATGATCTGCGGCGTGGAGATCGTGTTGCCGTAGTAGGCGTAGTCCAGCAGGAACCAGCAGCCCGCCGTGCCGGCCAGCGTCACCAGCCACCGGCGGTTGGTGAGGAAGGCGCGCAGGCCCATCTGGTGCCGGATGGCCGGTCTCGGCTCCGCGTTCACCGTGCCCTGGCTGAACTCGGACAGGCCGACGACGGCCGTCCCGTGGCGACCCTGGACCTGGGCCTGGTAGCGGGGTGACTCAGGCATCTTGCGGCGCAGGTAGACCACGGCGGCGGCCGGGACCGCACCCAGGCCGAGCAGGATCCGCCAGACGGCGTCGTCGCTCACCCCCCCGCCCAGCAGGGCCAGCGCGATGAGCGGCCCCACGATGAGGCCGAGCGCCTGAGTGGAGAACACCATCCCGACCAGCTTGCCGCGGTCCCGGCGGTTGGCGTATTCGCTCATCAGGACCGCGCTGACCGGATAGTCACCGCCCACCCCGAAGCCGAGCACCAACCGGAACACGATCAGGATCCAGAACGACGGCGACAGTGCGGAACCCAGCGCGCCGACGACCATAATGACCGCGACCAGCCAATACACCCGCTTACGCCCCACCACGTCGGCCATCCGGCCCAGCACGAGTGCGCCCGCGAAGGCCGCCCCCAGCATCGCGGCGTTGAGCAGCGCCAGCTGGCCGGACCCCAGATGCCACTGCTGCTTGATCAGCGTGGCGGCGATCCCGATGACGAACAAGTCATAGGCGTCGGTGAAGAAGCCCATTCCGGACACCAGTACCGCACGAAGATGGAATCGGCTGATCGACGCCTCATCCAGGGCATTCGTCAAACCCAGCGGCGGGGTCTCGGCCACCAGAGATTCCTCCTGCGCACAGGGCGGCCACCGTCGGGCTCCCCCGCATGGCGAACGTACGTCATCTAAGCGACGTAGTACCGACAGAAAGATGAACGGAAGATGAACGAAGATCAGGACCTGGCCCGCTGGCAGGCGGCGTCCAGCGCCTCACCGGCCGCCACCGGGACGTCGGGGAGGACCCCGGTGCCTTCCCAGTTGCCGCCCGAGACCGGGCTGAGCGACCTGGCGATGGGAATGGTCGCCTGCAGGTGCGGGCGGATCCGGAACCCCTCGACCGGGTGCGCCCCGCCCCGGGTGCGCTCGCCGACCACGGTGGCCCGGCCTAGTTGCTGGAGGTCGTAGGCCAGCTCCTCACCGCCGGAGAACGTGGTGCCGCTGGTCAGTACGAAGACCGGCTTGTCCGGACCGAAATGGCGGCCCGGAGCGAACGGCATGGTCCAGGACTGCCGGATCTGAGCCGTGCCGTCTGCGCCGGGCCGGCTGATCATGTCGATGAGATGCACTGGCTCGGCGCCGAACAGATACGTGCAGAGCATGGCCACCATGCCCGGGTCGCCGCCCAGGCACTGGCGCAGGTCGATGAGCAGGGCATCGGCCGGGGCGATGAGCGTCATCGCGGCGGCCACGGCCTCCCCCGCGATCGACGGGGGGAACAGCAAAGGCCGCAGGTCGAGGTAGCCGACGTTGCCGTCGAGCCACTCGGCCCGGGCGATCCCCCCGGCGGTCCGCTGCGCCCAGGCGGCCATCGCGGCCAGTTCCGCCGCTTCGTCGCCGCGTTCGGGCAGTTCGCTTGCGCTGTACCGGAGGCGCAGGTGCTTGTCGGCGTTGAGCGACTGGAGCTCCTGGGTGAGCGTGGCGGCCAGCGATTCCTCGTCCGGCGCCAGCGCGTAGCGGCCGTCGGCCAGCCGGTCGGCCAGCAACTGGCTGAGGTCCGCGCCGAGGCCGGGGAACACGTACCGTTCCGCGACCAGCCCGGCCAGCTCATGGGTGATCGCGGTGATGTCGGCCTGCTGCATCGGGTCCTCCGTCGGAGCTAGGGCCAGTGGGTTCGCGGCCTAGTAGAGCATCCCGGTTGATAAAGCGTCAAGAATATTAGACACTTAGGTTCATGAGCTCATCCAGCGAGCCACCCACCGAGGTGCTCACCATCAGCTCCCCGGAGCAGTACCGGGCTCTCGGGCACCCGCTGCGGCACCGGCTGCTGTTCGCGCTGGGCCGCCGCCCGGCGACCATCAGCCAGCTGGCCGTGGCGCTGGAGAGTCACAAGGGCAACATCGCGCATCACCTGAAGGTGCTGCGCGAGGCCGGGCTGGTGGCGGTCACGGAAACCCGCCAGGTCCGCGGCGGAACCGAGCAGTACTACCAGCGGACCGCCCGCCGGTTCGACTTCCCCGGCGAGCCCGGTGCCGCGCACGCCGGGGTCCTGCTCCAGGCCGTCGCCGACGAGATGGCCTCGGCCGCCGGGGAGCCGTTGCTGATGCTGCGCAACATCCGGCTGACCGAGGACCAGGCCGGGCGGCTCGCGAACACGCTGAACGAGTTGGCCAGCGGCCTGGAAGACGCCGGGGAGACCGCGGCCCGGTACGGGCTGCTGATCGGCCTGTACCAACCGCGCCAGCCCGATCCGGCCGGCCCGGATCCCGGCCCGGCCCCGTCCGGATCCCGGCACCCGGAATGAACGCGCCGTTCCCGGGTAGCGGCAGAGAAGAGGTAGTCGCGGCAGGGAACCGCGACAACGGATCGAGGTGATCCTGATGTGGTGGCAGTACCTGATCGCAGCCGTGGTAGTGATCCTGGCGATCTGGGGCTTCGTATCGGTGGTCAAGTTGCAGACTCACAGGCTGTCGGACAAGACAGACAACACCGCTGAGGACGTGTACGACCGCTACGCCGACTCGCTCGCCAAGCAGCGCAAGTACGCGGAGGAGCACGGTGGCGAGTGGCGGAACGAGTAGCGCTCTCCAGGCCACCCGGGGCGGTGCTTCCGGCCCGGGCGTGAGGCGATTCCCGGCCGGGCGTGGACCGATTCGCCGGCCGGGCGGCCGGTAACGAAGATCAGGCCTGGCCGGGGACGTCCTCGGTGCACAGGCAGAACGGGTGCCCGGCCGGGTCGGCGTACACGCGGAAGTGGTCACCTGGCTGGAAGTCGAACTTCGTGGCGCCGGCGGCCAGGACCCGCGCCTCCGCCGCGTCCGCGTCCTCGACGTCAAAGTCCAGGTGGGCCTGCATGGACGAAGCCGGGTCGGGCCAGCGTGGCGGGACGTAGCCCGGCGCGGTCTGGAAGTCGAGCCGGCCGCCGGGGCCCTGGACCGTGGCCCAGTCCCTGTCGAGGAACGTGACCTTCCCGCCGGTGATCTCGGCGTAGAAGGCGGCCAGTACGCCCGCGTCCGGGCAGTCGAGCGCGACCGAACCGAGCTTGATCGAGTCAGACATGCGATCCTCCCGGGACCAGGTTAGGGCGGGCAGGTGCAGCCGGCCGGGACGGCACGCGGGGACAGCACGCATGGCAGGCCGGCCGGCCGGGTGGATCCGGTACGGGCCGGCGTACGCTGAGACGGTCGCAGAACAGCACGGGGGATGTGGTACGGGGGATGAGCGCGGGGGATGAGCGCGGGGGCACGCGGTCCACAGCCTGTGGGTAAGCCAGTTCCGCCCCTCGCGCGAACTGCGGAGTAACATCCGTAGCTTTGTGGAAAGCCCTGCTGTCCACCACGGTGGACGCTTCTGGGCGGTCGCCCTCCCCCCAGCCCGCATCCGGCAGAGCCTCTTCCGTAATGCCGTAGGCACTGCAATACTGCGTTTATGCCGGCTCTCAGCGTTGCGTTGCTCAACCTCAAGCCGGGCACGGGCAAAACCACCTCGGCAGTCTGGCTGGCGCACATCTTTGCCCAGGCCGGGAGGACCGTGCTGCTCGTGGACGCGGACCCGGCCGGGAGCGCCCTCGAGTGGTCCGATCTCGCCGCCATGGACCCGGGGCTGCCACCCAGGCTGGCCTTCCCGTTCCGGATGGTGGCCCTGCCGTCCCGCAGCCTGCACCAGCGGGTCCCCGAGATCGCCCACCCGGACGACGTCGTGATCATCGACGCCCCTCAACTGGAAGACCACGCGGCCATCGCCCGGTCGGCGATGCGCTACGTTGACGAGATCCTGATCCCCTGTGCGCCGAGCCCGATCGAGATCAACCGCACCACGCCGGTGCAGGAGGAGATCACCGAGGTCGAGTCGCTCCGGGAGCGGCCCGCACGGGCCGCGATCCTGCTGAACCGGTGCATCGCGCGGGCTCATTCAACCTCCAGCGCCCGGGAGGTGCTGGAGGGCCTAGGCTATGACGTGCTGCGAACGGCCGTGCCGAGACGCGAGGTGTACGCCCAGAGCTTCGGTGTGCCGATTCCCGAGATAGGCCGCGAAATATGGCGCGGCGTGGTCAACGACCTCATCGAGCGATGCGTCCCTCTCGGGAAGGTGCCGTCATGACAACGGAGCGGGAGCGGCGCAAGGCGCAGATGGCGGCCGCCGCCACCAGGCGCACTGAACCCGGGGCCGGGCCGGCCGGCAAGACGGCGATCCGGTCGAAACCAGTGCGGATCACGCTCGACCTGAGTCCCGAGCTCTACCGGGAACTCACCCTGTGGGCCCACTCGGCCGCGATCGAGCTGGACGTACCGCGCGTGGCCCTGGCTGACGCGGTCCGCGCGATGATCAGGGTCACCACCGAAAGCCCGGGCGAGGTGCTGGAGCGGCTGCGCCGCGACCGGGAGCCGTAGCCCCGGCCGATGTACAGTTCAGGCCAGCGCAGTCCCAGTCAGATACGCGGAGGGTGTCGTGGCCGGAAAAAAGTGGAGCGATCTCAGCCCGGGCACCCAGCGGCTGATCATCGTCGGGGCGGCCGTGGAAACCAGCCTCAAAGCAGTGGCACTCGTCGACCTGAAGCGCCAGCCGGCGAGCAAGATCCGGGGCGCGAAATGGATGTGGGTCCCGGCGCTGACGATCGTCAACTCGGCCGGGCTCGCACCGCTGGCCTACTTCGTGTGGGGCCGCCGGCGCGGGTAGCCGGGAGCCATCGCAGTCACCGGATGACCGTCAGGGCGTAGCCGGTGCCCAGCCGTCCACGTCCGTCGAGGCGGCGACATCCTGCTGGGCCTCGAAACGCGGCCAGCCGGGCGGTCAGCGCGGCCCGGACCAGGCGGTAGGCGTCCGATCCGAGCAGGAGCCGGCGGGGCGGATCCGGGGAGAGCGCGGCCTGGATCATCGCGGCGACGACCTTGGCCTGGTCGCCGGGCATCTCCTCCAGCGGCAGCGCATCCCGGTCGACCGGGGTGCCCTGGTACGCCTGGCTGGCCGGAACCCGGGTGGCCGCCTGATAGAAACTGGTGCGGATCATGCCGGGCTCGACCAGCATGGTGTTGATCCCGAACGGCTCGACCTCGGCGGCCAGCGCCTCGTAGAAGCCCTCGATGCCCCACTTGGTCGCGTGGTACATCGAGAACGCGGGAAACGCGATGTGGCCGCCCATGCTGGACATCTGCATCAGCAGGCCGCCACCCTGGGCGCGCAGGTACGGGAGGACGGCCCGGGCGAGCTGGATCGAGGCGGTCAGGTTGGTGGAAATGACCGCCTCGACCTGTGCGTCACTGAGGTCCTCCGCAGCACCGAACACTCCGTAGCCTGCGTTGGAGACCACGACGTTGACCCGCCCGAGGTCGGCGAACGCCTGCTGGACGACGCGCCGCAGCTGCCCGGTGTCGGTGACGTCGAGAGCGCGCACCCACAGCCGGTCCCCGTACTGGCCCGCCAGGTCGTCCAGCTGCCCGGGGCGGCGCAGCGTCGCGGCCACCCGGTCGCCCCGGGCGAGCAGCTGCTCGGCCAGCTCCCGGCCGAAGCCGCGGGACGCGCCGGTGACGAACCATGTGGTGGACGAGCTGTTTGCGAGCTGGCTCATCCACCCATGATCCCTGATCGCGGTAACGTCCCCGGGCACCCAGGGCCCTGACCGTCGTCCGCCCGGCCTGCCTGCCTCCGCGCTGCCCGGCGCGAGGCCGTAGCGATCAAGGCCCGGTTCGTCATGGCCGAATGCCGCATATGTGGCATTCTCCTTGTCAGGTTCCGGGCCACCGGGACCTCTGCCCTGAACACATGGCGTGAGCCGGGGAGCCAGCGGAGGGTGGATATATGTGCGCCAGCGCACGGCCTCCCTGACCGGATCTCGGGCCGATGGTAACGGCGCAGTAACAGTAAGGGCGAAGGCTGATAACTAATAGCGCCGGGGCCGCAAGCGGGCGCGTTAGGGCGAATGAGGAAATTTTCCCGTTGCGCATATCCGTATTGCGCATAGCCGTACGCTGAGCGCACACTAGCACTGCCTTGATCCCGCAGGGCCCAGCCCCGAGCCGAGCGTTGGTTTGGCGGCGGGCCTTGGACGCCGGTGTCCCGCATGCCGGCGCGAGGGGGGCGGACGTCGAGGAGACGGAATGGAACGTCAGGGAAGCGGCGGCGTGACCACTGAGCGTCTGCTGGTCACCAGGTGCCCCCTGGCTGAAGGGGACTGGCTACCCGCACGTTCGCGTCCTAGTCCCAACCTCTGCGATACGACCTCACAAGGAGATCGATGACAGATGAGTGACCAGACTGAGCAGTCCGCGAGAACCGGCCAGGCCGCCGGCATCAGCCGACGCGGCTTGCTGCGCGGGGTCGGGGCCGGCGCCGCAGTGGTGGGAGGCGGCGGCCTGCTGGAGGCGTGCAGTTCCGGCATCAAGGGTGCCAGCTCAGGCGGCACCAAGGGCATCACCATCGGCTGGATCCACCCGCTGACCGGTTCCCTGGCCGGGTTCGGGGCGCCGGACAACTGGGTGATCTCCAAGATCAAGCAGACCACCCCGTACAAGAACGGGTTCAAGATCGGCGGAAAGACCTACCCCGTCACGATCAAGTCCTATGACACCCAGTCCAGCCCGACCCGGGCCGGGGACCTGGCCAAGACGGCCATCCTGAGCGACGGCGTGGACCTGCTGTTCGCGTCGTCCACGCCGGAGACCGTCAACGCGGTAGCGAGCCAGGCCGAATCGCTGCACACCCCGCTGATCTGCGCGAACATCCCGTGGGAGTCCTGGTACATCAACCTCGGCGGCAACCCGGCGAAGCCGACGCTCAAGCCGAAGTACGTGGTGATGTACTTCCTCGGCGCCGAGCACCTGATCGAGTGCTTCATCCCGATGTGGAACCGGATCCACTCCCAGCTGCACACCAACAAGGTGGTCGCGGCCGCGTTCCCGAACGACTCGGACGGCAACGCGTTCCGTGCGGTGTTCCCGCCGATCGCCAAGGCGGCGGGTTACAAGATGGTGCTGTCCCCGGCCTACCCCGACGGGACCACGAACTACTCCTCGATGATCTCCCAGTTCAAGTCGGCCAACGCCGACTTCTTCACCAACGTGCCGCTGCCGCCCGACTTCGCCACCATGTGGAAGCAGTCGGTCCAGCAGGGCTTCAAGCCGAAGCTGGCCACCGTGGCCAAGGTGCTGCTGTTCCCGCCCGACGCCTACGCGCTCGGCCCCCTCGCCTACAACGTGGCCACCGACGCCTGGTGGGCGCCGACGCTGCCGTGGAAGTCCTCCTTCACCGGGGAGACCTGCCAGCAGATGGCCGACGAGTTCGAGGCCAGCCACGGCCAGTGGAACTCCAACATCAGCAACTACAGCCTCTTCGAGGTCGCCCACGCCGCCCTCACCATGGTGAGCGACCCGCACGACAAGACCGAGGTCGCCGACGCCATCCACAAGGTGAACATCCAGGCGCTCGCCGGGCCGCTGGACTTCACCTCCGGCAAACCCGCTCCGGGGGTGGCGATCACCCCGCCGGTCGGCGTGCAGTGGCAGAAGGGGACCAAGTACCCGGTGGAGATGCAGGTCGTCGACAACACGCTGCAGCCGCACGCGAAGATCACCGCCGACCTGAAGCCGACTAACCAGTGACCGGATGAGCGAGCCGCTGCTTGCGCTCGACCACGTGACGAAACGGTTCGGCCGGGTCGTCATCGCGGAGGACCTGTCGCTGGCCGTCGGAACCGGCGACACGGTGGGGATCGTGGGGCCGAACGGTGCTGGCAAGACGAGCCTGTTCGGCCTCATCTCCGGGGATCTCGCTCCCGGCGGCGGCGAGATCCACTTCGGCGGGCGCACGGTCACCGGGCTGGACGCGGCCGCCCGGTGCAGGCTGGGTGTCGGCCGCACGTACCAGGTGCCGCGCCCATTCGGGGACATGACGGTGTTCGAGAACCTCCTGGTCGCTGCTCAGCAGGGCGGCGGGCTGCGGCGGAAGGCCAGCTACGCGGCCGCGGTCGCGGCGCTGGAGCGGACCGGCCTGTCCGGCCAGGCGAACCTGCCCGCCGAGCGGCTCGGCCTGCTGCAGCGCAAGCGGCTGGAACTGGCCCGCGCCCTGGCCACGCAGCCCACGCTGCTGCTGCTGGACGAAGTGGCCGGCGGCCTCACCGACCCCGAGGTCGCCCAGCTGGTCGAGATCGTCCGCGAGGTCAACGCCGAGGGCACCGCGGTGATCTGGATCGAGCACGTGGTGCGCGCGCTCACCCCCGTGGTGACCCGGCTGATCTGCCTGACCGGCGGCAAGTTCGTCGGCGACGGTGCGCCGGCCACGGTGCTGGCCGACCCCGCGGTCCGTGAGGTCTTCCTCGGCACGGAGGTCACCGCGGCGCTGGCCGGCGGGTCGCTGGAGCCGGGCTCGGCGGTGGAGGGGGACGGGACGAGCGGCGGGGAACGGGGGCAGCCGTGACCGGACCGGCGGTGACGGGAGATGGGGAGGCAGGCGGGGCGCGGGCGGACACCGGCCCGCCGCTGCTGGAGGTCAGTGACCTGGTCGTGCACCACGGGCAGCTCCGGGCCCTGGACGGTATCTCGCTGCGGGTGTTCCCCGGCGAGGTCTACGCGATCATCGGCGCGAACGGGGCGGGCAAGTTGACGCTGCTGCGCACGATCGCCGGCCTGCACCGGCCGACGACGGGCTCGGTCCGGTTCGATGGGAAAGACGTGACCGGGTTGCGGCCCGAGCGCCGGGCCAGGCAGGGGATCCTCATGGTGCCGGAGGGCAGGCGGCTGTTCGGGTCGCTGTCCGTGCACGAAAATCTCCAGGTCGGCGCCGCCTACGCGCGGCCGGGCCCGTGGACCATCGAGCGGGTGTACCAGATGTTCGGCTGGATGCGCGAGCGCCGCAGCCAGCCCACGGCCCAGCTGTCCGGTGGTGAGCAGCAGACGGTCGCCATCGGCCGGGCCCTGGTCGCCAACCCCCGCATGCTGCTGCTCGACGAGCTGTCGCTCGGCCTGGCGCCCGTGGTCGTCCAGCGCATCTACGGCATGCTGCCGGAGATCCTGGCCACCGGCCTCACGGTGCTACTGGTCGAGCAGGACGTGAGCCAGGCCCTGCGGGTGGCCTCGCACCTGCAGTGCCTGCTGGAGGGCCGGACCACCCTGGAAGGCAGGCCCGCCGACGTGACTGCGGAACAGGTGGAGGCGGCCTACTTCGGCCTGGCCCCCGCCGCCTCGTCCGGCCGGGCCGGCGAAGGGAGCGAGCCGTAATGGCCTGGGTCAACGCCATCATCCAAGGGGTGCTGACCGGCGGACTGTACGCGCTGTTCGCCTGCGGGCTGTCGCTGATGTTCGGGGTGATGAAGGTCGTGAACCTCGCCCACGGCGACCTCGCGGTAGTCGCGGGGTACATCGCGATCGGCGTCATCGCCGTCACCCACATCCCGGTGCTCTGGTCCTTTGTCATCGTGGTCCCGGTGATGGCGCTGATCGGCTACGTCCTGCAGCGCACGGTCATCCAGGGCGCCCTCGACCGCAGCGTGCTCACCACGCTGATGGTCACCTTCGGCCTGTCGGTGGTGATCGAGAACGGCCTGCTCCAGTTCTTCACGGCCAACAGCCGCGCGATCGGCACCGGGCTGCCCCTGGTGAGCGGATCCTTCAAGATCGGCTCACAGATCCAGATCGGCTACCTGCTCGTGGTCGTCTTCGCGGTCGCCGTGATCGTGCTGGGCGGGCTGCAGTACTTCCTGTCCGCGTCCAGGTACGGGCGCCTGATCCGGGCGGTCGCCGACGACCGGGAGGCGGCGCAGCTGGCCGGGGCGGACTACCGGCACGTGTTCGGCATCGCGGCGGCGCTGGCCTTCGGCACCGTGGCGCTGGGCGGCATCGCCTACGGCATGTACTCCCAGCTCTCGCCGACCACGGGCACCGACACGATCCTGCTGTTCGCGTTCGCGGCGGTGGTGATCGGCGGGCTCGGCTCGCTGTGGGGCACCCTGGTCGGCGGCGTGGTGCTGGGCGTGGCCCAGCAGATCGGCGCGCAGATCAACATCTCCGACGAGCTCCTCGCCGGGTTCATCGTCTTCCTCGCCGTGCTCGTGCTGCGCCCGCAGGGCCTGATCACCCGGAGGGCACAGTCGTGAGCATGGTCACCGACACCACCGCTCGTTCGGCCGGAGGATTCCGGGTCGCCCGGTCCCGCCGGAACGTGGCCTGGACCGCGGTGGGCGCACTGATCGTCGTCGTGGTGCTCGCGATGCTGCCGTACGTCGTGTACTCGGGCACCACCGCGATCCTGGTTCAGGGGTTCATCGTGCTCACGATGGCGAGCATGTGGAACCTGCTGGCGGGCTACGCCGGCCTGGTGTCGGTAGGGCAGCAGGCGTTCGTGGGACTCGGCGCCTACTTCGTGCTGATTCTGGCCATCCATGGCGCCTCGCCGTTCGCCGCGCTGCCGGTCGCCGCGATCGGCTGCGGCATCGCGGCGCTGCCGATGTGGTGGCTGGTCTCCCGGCTGCGCAGCGGGTACTTCGCGATCGCCACCTGGGTGCTCGCCGCGACCATCATGCTCATCATCGAGAAGTTCTCCTCCATCGGCGGCGGGACCGGCATGCCGCTGCCCGGCCTGGGCGGCTTCAGCCCGACGCTGCTCACCGCCTACACCTACTGGGCCGGGCTGGCCGTCACGGTGGTGACGCTGGCCGTCATCTACCTGCTGCTGCGCGGCCGGCTCGGCCTGGTGCTGACCGCCATCCGCGACGACGAGGTGGCCGCGCGCAGCTCCGGCGCCCGGGTCGGCCTGGCCCGGCTGCTGGTGTTCGTGGTGGCCGGGGCCGGCTGCGGCGCCGCGGGCGCGCTGCTGGCGATCAGCCAGCTCCAGGTGGAGCCGAGCGCGGTGTTCAGCGTGCAGTGGACCGCGGAGATGGCCTTCGCGACCATCATCGGCGGGCTGGGCACGATCGAGGGGCCGATCATCGGCACCATCGTGTACCTGGTGCTGCAGCAGACCCTGGCCTCGTACAACGCGTGGTATCTGATCATCCTGGGCCTGGTCGCGATCTTCATCGCCCTGTTCGCCCGCCGCGGGCTGTGGGGGCTGGTGGACGACCGCCTGAACGTGCGGCTGTTCCCGGTCGGGTACTGGCTCCGGCTGGACGGAGAGCAGCCGCGCAAGCGGCGGCCGCCGAAACGGGCCGCCGATTCCACCGAGGTCGCCCCCCCGGGCATTGGCTGACGAGGCGGGGCGCGGCGGAGCCGTGTTCTCGCCGAGTCAGCCACTAACCCGGCACCTCCAGCAGACTACGTGCCTGCGGCGGCGGGCAAGTGGGGGTTCCGGGGGTCGCCCCCCGGACTAACACAGCTAGCCGGTGCGGTCCACCACGTAGTCGCACAGGCCCTCGAACGCGGTCCGCGCCGGGACGTCCGGCAAGCCGGCGATCTCGGTGCGCGCCACCTCGGCCCAGCGCCGCAGGTCCGCCCGGGCTTCCTCCATGGCCGGGTTGGCCCTCAGCAGCTCCAGAGCCTCGGCGTGCAGCGCCGGGTCGGTCAGGTCAGCGGAGGTGAGCAGCTCGCGCAGCCGGGCGTCGGACGGGCGGCTGGAGGCCAGCGCGTAGAGCACCGGCAGGCTGCGCACTCCCTCGCGCAGGTCGGTCCCGGGCGTCTTGCCGGACTGGTCGGAGTCGCTGGCGACGTCGAGGATGTCGTCGGACAGCTGCCAGGCCACGCCGATCGCCTCGCAGGCCGGCTCGATCCGGGCCACCACCCCGGCCGGGGCGTCGGAGTACATGGCCCCGAACCGGCCGGCCGTGGCCACCAGCGACGCGGTCTTGTCCTTCACCACGTGCAGGTAGTGTTCCAGCGGGTCCTGCCCAGGCCGGGGGCCGATGGTCTCCGCGATCTGCCCGCCGACCAGCCGGGCGAAGGTGTCCGCCTGGATCCCGACCGCCTCGTGGCCCAGCGCGGCCAGCATCTGCGAGGCCCGCGCGAACAGGAAGTCGCCGGTCAGGATGGCGACGGTGTTGGTCCACCGTGAGTTGGCGCTCTCGTGGCCGCGGCGGATGAGCGCCTCATCCATCACGTCGTCGTGGTACAGGGTGGCCAGATGGGTCAGCTCGACCGCGGTCGCGGCCGACACCACGCGGGGGTCACGCGGATTGCCGAACTGCCCGGCGAGCAGGACCAGGGTGGCCCGGAACCGTTTCCCCCCGGCCTCGAGCAGGTGAGTAGACGCCTCGGCCAGCAGTTCCTCCTCGGACCGCATGGCGTCGGCCAGCTGGGTCTCGACCAGGGCGAGCCCGTCAACGACCTCTGCGGCCAGCGCGGCGTCGGTCAGCTCCACAGGGACGGCGGCGATCAATCGGGCTCCCGGTCATCAGTCGTCGCGGCGGTCACGGACCGCGTCGGGCTGGCGTGACCAGGGCTGGCGAGTTGGTGCTCGCACCAGGCCCAAGTTACCGCCGTCCTCAATATGCCCGCCGCCAGGACCCCGGACACCCGGCCAGCTGGCCGGGTACGCCCCGGCGCCCGGGCCGGGTCAGCGGACGAACAAGTGGGCAGCCGCATGATTCGCGAGGCTGAGCAGGGGCTGCGGGACGATGCCGAACACCAGCGTGGTGATCACCCCGATAGCCACCGCCGCACCGGTGAACACCCCCGGGGCGACCACCGCGGGGCCGCCCGGAGCCGGGTCGCTGAAGAACATGAGCACGATCACCCGGACGTAGAAGAACGCGGCGATGGCGCTGGCGATCACACCCACGATCACGAGCGGGATCGCACCGCCGGCGATGGCCGCCTGGAACACCGCGAACTTCCCGGTGAAACCGCTGGTCAGCGGGATACCGGCGAACGCCAGCAGGAAGAACGCGAAGACCCCGGCCACGAGCGGTGAGCGCCGCCCCAGGCCGGCCCAGCTGGACAGGTGCCCGGCCTCGCCGGTCTGGTCACGGACCAGCGTGACGACGGCGAACGCGCCGATCGTGGTGAACCCGTACACGGCCAGGTAGAACAGGCTGCTGGACAGTCCGGCCACGCTGGCGGCGATCACGCCAGTGAGGATGAATCCGCCGTGCGCGATGGAGGAGTAGGCCAGCAGCCGCTTCACGTCGGTCTGGGTGATCGCGATGATCGCGCCGACCACCATGGTCAGGATGGCCACCACCCACATCACCGGCCGCCAGTCCCAGGTGAGCTGGCCGAACGCGACATAGAAGATGCGCAGCAGCGCACCGAACGCGGAGACCAGCGTGCACGAGGCCATCAGCGCGGTGACCGGGGTCGGCGCGCCCTGGTAGACGTCGGGCTTCCAGCTCTGGAACGGGACGGCGCCGATCTTGAACAGCAGGCCGACGCCGAGCAGGGCCATGCCCGCGTAGAGCAGGGTCAGGCTGCCGACGTTGCTGGCCGCCGCGGACGCGATCGCCGCCAGCGACACCGAGCCGGAGTAGCCGTACAGCATGGCCACCCCGAACAGGAAGAACGCCGACGAGAACGCCCCGAGCAGGAAGTACTTCATGGATGCTTCCTGGGACAGCAGCCGGCGCCGCCGGGCCAGCCCGCACAGCAGGTACAGCGGCAGGGAGAGCACTTCCAGCGCGACGAACATGGTGAGCAGGTCGTTGGACGCCGGGAACAGCAGCATGCCGGCCACCGCGAACAGGGTCAGCGGGTAGATCTCCGTGTGCGTCATGCCGGCCAGCTGCGCCGCGCGCTCCTCGGCGCTGCCCGGGGTGGTGGCCGCCTGGGCCACGAACGTCTGGTCGTCGCGGGATGAATCGGCGATCAGCAGCACGCTGACGAACGCGAGCACGAGGATCGTGCCCCAGATGAACAGCGTGGGGCCGTCCACCGCGACCGCCCCCATGGCGGCCACGTTCCCGTGCCCGCCGTGATCGAAGAGCGAGGATGTGGCGGCGACCAGGATGGTCAGCACGAAGGCGACGGCCAGCCCGCCCAGCGTGATGATCAGGTGGGCGGGCCGGCGCAGGTCCCGCGGCAGGAACGCCTCGATCAGGACGCCGACCACGCCCAGGCCGAGGACCAGCAACAGCGGCGAGAGCTGGCCGTACTGGATATGCGGCGGGGTGATCGTCGCCAGCGCGAGGGACCCGGTCACGGGGTGTTTCCCTTCTTGATCTGGGCGGCGCCAAGGACAGTCCATCCGCCGCCGGCCCGGAAGCCGACGGTGCCGACGGTGCTGACCGGGGTGGGATGCTGGGGCCGCGGGTCGGTCACGTGCACCTGGGACAGCGTGTCGTGCACCGCCGGGTTGATGACGTCAAGCAGGGGCTTCGGGTACACGCCGAAGAAGATGAGCACCGCGATCAGCGGCCCCACCGCCCACAGCTCACGGGGCCGCAGGTCGGGCATGTCGGCGACTTCCGGGCGGACTGGCCCGGTCATGGTGCGCTGGTACATCCAGAGGATGTAGATCGCGGCCAGGATGATGCCCGCGGTGGCGAACGAGGCGGCCACCTTGTACCGGCTGAACGTGCCGACCAGGACCAGGAACTCGCTGACAAAGGTGGACAGCCCGGGCAGGGACAGCCCGGCCAGGCCGGCGATGAGGAACAGGCCCGCCATGACCGGGGCCACCTGGTACACGCCGCCGTAGTCCGCGATCCGCTGCGACCGGCGCCGGGCGATCATGAAGCCGGCCACCAGGAACAGCGCCCCGGTGGAGAACGCGTGATTGACCATGTAGAGCGTGGCGCCGGTCCCAGCCTGGGTGGTGAGCGCGAAGATGCCCAGCACGATGAACCCGAAGTGCGAGATCGAGGTGTACGCGATGAGGCGTTTCAGGTCGCGCTGGCCGATGGCCACGATCGCCCCGTACAGGATCCCGATCACCGCGAGGACCAGGATCAGCGGCGTGAAGTAGCGGGACGCGGCGGGGAACAGCTGCAGGCAGTAGCGGATCATCCCGAACGTGCCGACCTTGTCCATCACGCCGACGAGCAGGACCGCGGTCCCGGGCTGGGAGGCGGTGGCGGCGTCCGGCAGCCAGGTGTGGAAGGGCCACAGCGGGGCCTTGATGGCGAACGCGATGAAGAAGCCGAGGAACAGCCACTTCTGCACGGTCGGGCTGAACGTCACCTGGGTCAGGTCCTGGAACAGGAACGTGCCCGGGTGGCCGCCGCGGGCCGAGTAGACGTACAGCGCGATGACCGCGACCAGCATGAGCAGCCCGCCGAACAGGCTGTAGAGCAGGAACTTGACCGCCGCGTACTGGCGCTGGCCGACCCCGAAGCTGCCGATCAGGAAGTACATCGGGATCAGCATGGCCTCGAAGAAGACGTAGAACAGGAAGACGTCGGTGGCCGCGAACACGCCGACCATCATGGTCTCCAGCACCAGGAGCAGCGCGAAGTAGGTCTTCGCGCTGCGCCGCGGCCGGGTCACGGCGCCCTCGCCGGTCGCGGCCGCGGCCTGCTCGTCCGCAGGCGGGTCCGCGTCGTTCCAGGAGGCCAGGATGACCACCGGCATCAGCACCGCGGTCATGGCGATGAGCACCAGCGCGATCCCGTCCACGCCGACCGCGTAGTGCACCCCGAACTGCGGGATCCACTGGTAGGTCTGGGTGAACTGGAACTCGTTCCCGTGCGGTGAGAAGGCGACCATCATGGCGATGGTCAGCCCCAGGGTGATCAGCGAGAAGACCAGGGCCAGCCGCTTGACCAGCAGGCGCCGGGCCGCCCGGTCGGTCTCGCTGCCCGGCGCGGACACGCCCGGCGTCACGGCGATCACCAGCGCACCCGCCAACGGCACCGCGCCGATCACGGTCAGCCAGGGAAACGTGCTCATGAGCCGTGGTCTCCTAGATTCTCGCCAGCAGGAGGGCGCCGACCAGCAGCACCCCGCCGAGGAACATGGACAGGGCGTAGGAGCGGACGAAGCCGGTCTGGATCCGGCGCATCCGTCCCGACGTGCCGCCGATGACCGCGGCCACCGTGTTGACCAGGCCGTTGACGCCGCGGTTGTCGAAGTAGACCGACAGCCGGGTCAGCCACTGCCCGGGCCGCATGAGCAGGGACTCGTTGATCGCGTCCCCGTACAGGTCCCGGCGGGCGGCGGTGACCGCCAGCCCGCCGGCCGGGGCGACGGCCGGCACGGGCCGGCGGCCGTACAGCGCCCAGCCGAGCCCGATGCCCGCCACGATCAGGACGAGCGCCACGATGCCGGAGGTGCTGAAGATGGCCGGCTCGGGCGGAATGTAGCCGGTGACGGGGCCGAGGAAGTCGGCCAGCCGGTCGCCGAGGATCTCGAACGCCCCGAAGGCCACCGCCCCTATCGACAGCACGATCACCGGCCAGGTCATCACCGGCGGCGCCTCGTGCGGGTGGGCGTCGTCCGCCCAGCGGCGCTTCCCGGCGAAGGTCATGAACATGACCCGGGTCATGTAGAACGCCGTCAGGCCCGCGCCGGCCACCGCGCAGACGCCCACGATCCAGCCGGTGGTGCCGCCCAGGTGGAACGCGGCGTCGATCACCGTGTCCTTGGCGAAGAAGCCGGAGAACGGGGGGATGCCGATGATGGCCAGGTAGCAGGCGCCGAAGGTGATGAAGGTGATCCGCATGACCGCGGCCAGGCCGCCGTAGCGGCGCATATCCACCTCGTCGTTCATCCCGTGCATGATCGATCCGGCGTCGAGGAACAGGCCGGCCTTGAAGAACCCGTGCGCGAGGAGCAGCGCGATGGCGAACGGGTAGCCGGCCGGCCCGATCCCGGCGGCCAGGAACATGTACCCGATCTGGCTCATGGTCAACCCGGCCAGCGCCTTCTTGATGTCGTCCTTGGCGCAGCTGATGATCGCGCCGAACAGCAGCGTGGCCGCTCCGACGATCATCACGGCCAGCCGGGCGTCGGCGGTCAGGTCGAAGATCGGGCCGGACCGGACGATCAGGTAGACGCCCGCGGTGACCATGGTGGCCGCGTGGATGAGCGCCGACACCGGAGTCGGGCCCTCCATCGCGTCCAGCAGCCAGGACTGCAGCGGCAGCTGGGCGGACTTCCCGACCGCCCCCAGCAGGAGCAGCAGCCCGATGGCGGTGAGCACGCCGGGGCTGGCCGAGCCCGGGTGGTGGAACACCCCGGCGAACGACACCGTGCCGAACGTGGTGAACATGAGCATGATGGCCAGCGACAGCCCGGCGTCACCGACCCGGTTGGCGATGAACGCCTTCTTGGCCGCCACGGCCGCGGTCGGCTTGTACTGCCAGAACCCGATCAGCAGGTAGGAGGCCAGGCCGACGCCCTCCCAGCCGGCGTACAGCACCAGGTAGTTGTCGGCCAGCACCAGCAGCAGCATGGCGGCCAGGAACAGGTTCATGTAGCCGAAGAACCGGCGCCGTCCCGGATCGTGAGCCATGTAGCCGATCGAGAAGATGTGGATCAGCGAGCCGACCCCGGTGATCAGCAGCACGAAGCAGATCGACAGCTGGTCCAGCTGCAGCGCCACGTTCACCTTGAACGTGCCGACCGCGATCCAGGAGTACAGGTTCAGGTCCCGGCTGCGCTGGCCGCCCGGGTAGCCGAGCATCGCGGCGAAGGCGATCACCGCGTACACGAACGCGGCCAGCGGCATGGCCACGCCCAGCACGTGCCCCCAGCGGTCGGTCCGCTTTCCGCCGACCAGCAGGACTATGGCGCCGAACAGCGGGAACGCGAGCAGCAGCCACGCCGCCCGCTGCACGCCGACCGCGGGCAACGTGGTCTCCACGTGGGCCGCGGCCGCGGTCACGTGCGCAACCGCAAGTGAGCCTGTCACTGCGCTACTCCTCGTGCTTCAGCAGGCCGTGATCGGGTCAGCGAGCCTGCTACGTCAGCCGGTCCGAGCTAGTACTTCAGCAGGTTCGCGTCGTCCACCGACGCGGACCTGCGGGTACGGAAGATCGCCATCAGGATCGCGAGGCCCACCACGACCTCGGCAGCCGCCACGACCATCACGAAGAACGCGATGACCTGGCCGCTCAGATTGCCGTGCATCCGCGCGAAGGCCACGAACGCGAGGTTGACCGCGTTGAGCATGAGCTCGATGCACATGAAGATCACCATCGCGTTGCGCCGCACCAGCACGCCTACCGCGCCGATCACGAACAGGACCACGGCGAGCGCGACGAAGTTCCCGGGGCTCATCAGGCCTCCCCCTCCTGGCCCGCGTCGCCGCCGACTTCGGCGCGGACCGCGGCGCTGCTGCCCAGCAGCGTGCGGCGCTGATCAGGCGTCTCGGGCACACCCCGGATCACGGGGCTCACCGAGAGCTCGGAGGGGGTTCCGTCGGGCAGCAGGGCGGGCATGTCCACGGCGTTATGCCGGGCGTACGTCCCCGGGCCGGGCAGCGGCGCGGGCCGGCCGCTGGCCACCCGGAGCCGGGACAGGTCGCGCTGGGTCGGCTTGGGCGTGATGCGCTCGCGGTGCGCCAGCACCATGGCGCCGAGCGCGGCGGTGATCAGCAGGGCGCTGGTCACCTCGAACGGGAACACGTAGGTGGTGAAGATCAGCCGGGCGATGGCGTACACGTTGTTCGCGCCGAAGGACGGCCCGGCCACCGGGGCGCTGCCGAGGACCGCGTGGCCCACGGTGAGGCTGAGCAGCACCAGCAGGCCGATCCCGGCCAGCCCGGCGGCGACCCGCTGGCCCTTGATCGTCTCCACCAGGGAGTCCTTGGACCGGATACCCACGATCATCAAGACGAACAGGAACAGCATGAGCACCGCGCCGGTGTACACGATCACCTGGACGAAGGCCAGGAACGGCGCGTTCTGCAGGGCGTACAAGGCGGCCAGCGAGAGCATGACCACGGCCAGCAGGATCGCGCAGTACACGGCTTTGGGCACCATGATCATGCCGAGCGCCGCGCTGACCGACACCACGGCGAGCAGCCAGAAGATGATCTGCTGCGTGGTGGACGCCACGTCGCTGATGGCCAGCACGCCGCCGTGCATCACTGCTGCACCCCGGTCTCGTCCGCGCCGGCCCGGCCTGCCTCGGTCTCCTGCTGCGTTTCGCCGGGCGTCCAGGCCGGCACCCCGGCCTCCCCTTCCGACCCCGGGGCCAGGTCGGGCTCCGCGACGACGCCTGCCGAGCGCAGGTTGTAGTAGTCCCGCTCGGTCTGGCCGAGACGCATGTCGTGCGGGGGCTGTTCCATGCCGGGCAGCAGCGGGGCGAGCAACTGCTCCTTGGTCCAGATGAGGCTTTCCCGGCTGTCGTCGGCGAGCTCGTACTCGTTGGTCATGGTCAGCGCGCGGGTCGGGCAGGCTTCGACGCACAGCCCGCAGAGGATGCAGCGCAGGTAGTTGATCTGGTAGACGGCACCGAACCGCTCGCCGGGAGAGTACCGCTCGTCCGGCGTGTTGTCGCCGCCCTCGACGTAGATCGCGTCCGCCGGGCAGGCCCAGGCACACAGCTCGCAGCCGATGCACTTCTCCAGCCCGTCCGGCCACCGGTTGAGCTGGTGACGACCGTGGTAGCGGGGCGCGGTGGGGTTCTTCACCTCGGGGTACTCGACGGTGTCGACCTTCCGGAACATCTCCCGGAAGGTGACCCCGAACCCTTTGACGGGGCCCAGGAACTCAGGCACCGGTCACCTCCTTCGTCGTGGCCCGGGACTCGCCAGACTCCTCCGGGGTGACCTCCGAGGGGGACATGTCCACCCCGATCCCGTGGTAGTGCGGCAGGTCCATCGGCGGCACCGGGAAGCCCGGCCCGCCGTCGCCGGTACCTGGCTCGCCGGTGCTCAACGGCTGGCCGGCCGTGGCGGCAGCCTCCTCGGCGGCCTGGGCCCGCCGCTGCGCCGCCGCGTCGCCCACGAACAGCGCCGTGAGGAGCGCGACGACCAGCAGGCCCGCCACGATGTAGACCGCCGGGCTGCCACCCTGCGTGCGCCAGACCCGGATGGTGGCGATGACCAGGATCCAGACCAGCGCGACCGGGATGAGCACCTTCCAGCCGAACCGCATCAGCTGGTCGTAGCGGATCCGGGGCAAGGTGCCGCGCAGCCACACGAAGCAGAACAGCAGGATCAGCACCTTGACCAGGAACCAGATGAGCGGGTACCAGCCGGTGTTCGCGTCGGGCCACACGCTGATCGGCCAGGGGGCCCGCCAGCCGCCGAGGAACAGCGTGGTAGCCAGCGCGGAGACCGTGGTCATGTTGATGTACTCGGCCAGGTAGAACAGGGCGAACTTGAGCGAGGAGTACTCGGTGTGGTACCCGCCGACCAGCTCGCCCTCCCCTTCAGGCAGGTCGAACGGCAGCCGGTTGGTCTCGCCGACCATGGTGATCAGGTAGATCACGAAGGACGGGAACAGCAGCACCGCGAACCAGGACGGCCAATGCAGGACCGCGCCGAACAGGTGGAACGAGGTGTTGGCCCCGGACTGCGCGGTCACGATCTGCGTGGTGGACAGCGAGTGGGCGTAGAGGAAGACCGGGACGAAGGCCAGTCCCATCGCGATCTCGTAGCTGATCACCTGGGCCGACGAGCGCAGCCCGCCCAGCAGCGGGTACGGGGACTCCGAAGCCCACCCGGCCAGCACGATCCCGTAGACCGCCATCGAGCTCATGGCCAGCACCAGCAGGACGGCCACCGGGAGGTCCGCCACCTGCAGCGGGGTCTGCACGCCGAAGATCGAGACCTCGGGGCCGAACGGGATGATCGCGATGCTGATGAAGGCGGGGATCACGGCGATCGCCGGAGCCAGCCAGAACAGCAGCTTGTCCACGTTGGTCGGGACGATGTCTTCCTTCAGCGGCAGCTTGACGCCGTCCAGGAGCGACTGGAGCAGGCCGAAGGGCCCGGCCCGGTTCGGCCCCGGACGCTGCTGCATGCGGCCGATGATCCGGCGCTCCGCCCAGATCG
Source organism: uncultured Actinomycetes bacterium (assembly GCA_963844695.1). Classification (GTDB taxonomy): domain Bacteria; phylum Actinomycetota; class Actinomycetes; order Streptosporangiales; family Streptosporangiaceae; genus RYN-230. The sequence continues at coordinate 15,994 of CAWJPL010000013.1, read as the reverse complement.
CGAACAGGGTCATGATCATCAGGAAGAGGAAGGCGACCAGGACCTTGATGACCACCAGCCACCAGGGCTGGTGGTAGAAACTGGCCAGGGTCGGATCGGCCGCCGCGAGCACCCGGGCGTGGGCGGCGCCGGGCGCCGCCAGGCCCTGGGCCGCCGTGCTGGCCAGGCCGCTCATTCCGCACTCCTCAGGGTCACCAGGCTGCCGTGTCCGGCCGCGAGCTCGCGGCGGATCTCCGATCCCGCCGACCGGGTCGGCAGCCACACCACCCGGTCCGGCATGACGGCCACCTCGACGGGAAGAGTGAGCGAACCGTGCGCGGTGGCCACAGAGACCTTACCGCCGTCCGAGGTCCCGGCCTCCGCCGCGGTCGCTGCTGACATCCGCGCCACCACCGGCCGGGCCGTTCCGGCCAGGAACGGCTCCCCGTCCTGCATCCGTCCCGCGTCCAGGAGCTGGTGCCAGGTGACCAGGAGAGCCTCGCCCGCCTGCGGCTCCGGCGGCCCGGTGTCCGGCCGGGCCGTGCTCAGCACCGCGCCCTGCGAAGCCGCCGCGAGGTCGGTCCCGGCGCCCCGGGCTGAACCACTCACGACGCCCAGCGCCGCCAGTTCCCGGCGGGCCGCGGCGGCGTCGGGCAGGCCCAGGTGCACGTCCATCTCGTCGGCGATCCGGCGCAGGACGTGCAGGTCTGACTCGACGCCCGGGATGTCCAGCACGGCCTCGAAGGTGCCGATCCGGCCTTCCCAGTTCACGAACGTGCCCGGCTTCTCCGCGACCGCCGCGACCGGGAGCACGACGTCGGCGCGGTCGGTGATCGCGCTCGGGCGCAGTTCCAGGCTGACCACGAACGGGGTCGCCTGCAGCGCCGCGCGGGCTACCGCCGGGTCCGGCAGATCGTCCAGGTCCACACCCGCGATCACCAGGGCGTCGATGTCGCCCCGCGCCGCGGCGGTCAGGATCTGCGACGTGTCCCGGCCGGGTTGCGCGGGCAGGGACGCCACGCCCCAGGCCCGGGCGATCTCTGTCCGGGCCTGCGAGCTGGCCGCCAGCCGGCCGCCGGGCAGCAGGTTGGGCAGCGCGCCCGCCTCGATGGCGCCCCGCTCACCCGCCCGCCGGGGGATCCAGGCCAGCCGGGCCCCGGTCGCCCGGGCCAGCCGGTCGGCGGCGCTGAGCGCACCAGGCACTTCCGCGAGCCGTTCGCCGACGCAGATGATGGCGCCGTCGGCGGCCAGGGCCTCCTTGGCCGCCCGGCCCGTATCGTCCAGCCCGGTACCGCTGATCAGGCTGCCCAGCGCGGCCGCCTCACCGCCCGGGACCGTAGGCAGCAGGAGCCCGGACATCCGGGTCAGCCCGCGGCTGGCCAGCGCGGCGATGGAGTACACGGTCAGGGTCCCGGCGCGGGCCGCCTTGCGCAGCCTCAGGAAGACGATGGGGGACTCGTCGTCCGGCTCGAATCCGGCGAGCAGGACCACCGGGGCGCGTTCCAGGTCGGCGTAGGTGACCTCCAGGTCCCGGCCGGCCACGTTCGCGGCGAGGAACTCCGCTTCCTCGGCCGAATGCGGGCGGGCCCGCATGTCGATGTCGTTGCTGCCCAGCGCGACCCGGGCGAACTTGGCGTAGGCGTAAGCGTCCTCCACGGTGAGCCGCCCGCCGGTCAGCACGCCGGCCCGGCCGCGGGCCGCGGCCAGCCCCTGGGCGGCGGCGGCGAAGGCCTCAGGCCACGAGGCCGGGACGAGGACGCCGTCGCCGTTACGCACCAGCGGGCCGGCCAGCCGGTCCGGCTGGGTCGCGTAGGTGAAGGCCCAGCGGCCCTTGTCGCAGTTCCACTCCTCGTTGACCTGCGGGTCGTTGCCGGCCAGCCGCCGGGTGATCGCCCCGCGCCGGTAGTCGGTCCGCTGGCGGCAGCCCGCCGCGCAGTGCTCGCACACGCTCGGCACCGACACCAGGTCAAACGGCCGGGCCCGGAACCGGTAGGCGGCGCCGGTCAGGGCGCCGACCGGGCAGATCTGCACCGTGTTGCCCGAGAAGTAGGAGTCGAACGGCACGCCGTCGGCCACGCCCACCTGCTCCTGCGGTCCGCGCTCGAGCAGTTCGATCAGCGGGTCCCCGGGGATCTGCTCGGCGAACCGGGTGCACCGGGCGCACTGGATGCACCGCTCGCGGTCGAGCAGGATCTCGGTGGACAGCGCGATGGGCTTGGGGAAGGTCCGTTTCACGCCGCTGAACCGGGTCTCGCCCTGGCCGGTGGACATGGCCTGGTTCTGCAGCGGGCACTCGCCGCCCTTGTCGCACATGGGGCAGTCGAGCGGGTGGTTGACGAGCAGCATCTCCATCATGCCGCGCTGCGCCTTCTCGGCCACCGGCGAAGTCAGCTGGGTATGGACGACCATGCCCTCGGTGCAGGTGGTGGTGCAGGACGCGGGGGGCTTGGGCTGGCCCTCGATGTGGACCAGGCACTGCCGGCACGCGCCGATCGGGTCGAGCAGCGGGTGATCACAGAACCGGGGTATCTGGATGCCCAGCTGTTCCGCGGCGCGGATCACCAGGGTGCCCTTGGGCACGGTGATCTCGAACCCGTCGATGGTGACGGTCACCCCGCCGGCCGGCTTGGCCACGGCGGCTGAACCCGTGCTGGCAGGCGCGCTGGTGGCAGGGGCCGTGGTGGCGGGCGCGGGCGCTGCGGGAGCCGGGGAAGGGCCGGCCGGCTTGGCGGGCAGGTGCGGCTGCACCGGCTGGGTCGGCGGCGACACTGCCTGGTTCGGCGGTACCGGCTCGTTCGGCGGCACGGGCGGGTTCGGCGGCACGGTCATCAGGCGGACTCCATGGCGAATAGCGTCGAGGCGGCCGGGTCGAACGGGCAGCCGCCGAGCCGCTGGTGCTCGAGGTACTCGTCCTTGAAGTAACGGATGGACGACTTGACCGGCGCCTCGATCGAGTCGCCCAGGGCGCAGAACGCGCGGCCGGTGATGTTGCTGCAGATGTCGAGGAGCTTGTCCAGGTCGGCCTCGCTGCCCTCGCCCCGCTCCAGCTGCTCGAGCAGCTGGACCACCCACCAGCTGCCTTCCCGGCACGGCGTGCACTTGCCGCAGGACTCGTGCTCGTAGAACTTGATCCAGCGCAGCACGACGCGAACCACGCAGGTGGTCTCGTCGAAGAGCTGGACCGACCGGGTGCCGAGCATGGATCCGGCCGCGGCCACCGACTCGTAGTCCAGCGGCACGTCCAGGTGCTCGTCGGTGAACAGCGGGGTGGACGAGCCGCCCGGGGTCCAGAACTTGAGCCGGTGCCCGGACCGGATGCCGCCGGCCAGCTCCAGCAGTTCGCGCAGCGTGGTGCCGAGCGGCGCCTCGTACTGGCCCGGCTGGGTGACGTGCCCGGACAGGGAGAAGATCCCGAAGCCCTTGGACCTCTCGGTGCCGTAGGCCGCGAAGTCGGCGGCCCCGCGGTCGAGGATGTACGGCACGGTCGCGATGGACTCGACGTTGTTGACCACCGTGGGGCTGGCGTACAGCCCGGCTACCGCCGGGAACGGCGGCTTCAGCCGGGGCTGGCCGCGGTAGCCCTCCAGCGAGTCCAGCAGCGCGGTCTCCTCGCCGCAGATATAGGCGCCCGCCCCGGCGTGCACGACCACGTCGAGGTCGAACCCGGAGCCGAGGATGTCGGTGCCGAGGTACCCGGCCTCGTACGCCTGGGCCACCGCGAAGTGCAGCCGGCGGACCACGTGCAGCACCTCGCCGCGCACGTAGATGAAGGCCTGGTGCGCGTCGATCGCGAAGCAGGCGATCACGATGCCCTCGATCAGCGCCTGCGGGTTGTTCAGCAGGGTCGGCATGTCTTTGCAGGCCCCGGGCTCCGACTCGTCGGCGTTCACCACCAGGTAGTGCGGCTTGTCGCCGCCCTTCGGGATGAACCCCCACTTCAGGCCGGTGGGGAAGCCGGCCCCGCCGCGGCCGCGCAGCACGGAGTCCTTCATGGTCTGCACGACGTCGTCCGGCTGCATGGCCAGGGCCTTGGGCAGGGCGCGGTACCCGCCGTCACGCTTGTAGCCCGCGAGGGTGAACGAGTCGGGCTCGTCCCAGTACGCGGTCAGCTCCGGCGTCAGCACAGTGGTCACTTCGTGGCCTTCCCGTTCCCTGTGGCGTTCCCGGTCTCACTGTCGGGGGGATCCGGCGTCCAGCCCTGTTCCTTAGCCACCCGCAGCCCGGCCAGAGACGGGACGCCGGCGGTGTTCCCCTCGGCGGCCTGGCCGTCCGGGAACCCGGCCAGGATCCGGGACGCCTGCTTCCAGGTGCACAGCCGCGGCGCGCCGCGGGTGGGCGCGATACCCTCCGCGCCGGACCTCAGGCCGTCCACCAGCTCCCGGGCGGACTGCGGGGTCATGTTGTCGAAGAACTCCCAGTTGACCATCACGACCGGCGCGTAGTCGCAGGCCGCGTTGCACTCCAGGTGTTCCACGCTGACCTTGCCGTCCGTGGTGGTCTCGTCGTCCCCGACGCCGAGGTACTCGTGCAGGTCAGCCAGGATGGCGTCGCCGCCCATGACCCCGCACAGGGAGTTGGTGCAGACGCCGACGTGGTAGTCACCCACCGGATGGTGCTTGTACATGGTGTAGAAGGAGGCCACCGCGGTGACCTCCGCCTTGGCCAGCCCCAGCTGCTCAGCGCAGAAGTCGATGGCGTCCTCGGTGAGGTAGCCCTCCTCCGCCTGCATCAGGTGCAGCAGCGGCAGCAGCGCCGACCGCGGCACCGGGTACCGGGCGATGATCAGTGCGGCGTCCCGCTCCAGCCGGGCGCGCGCCTCCTGCGACAGCGCCATTACCGGTCTACGCCTCCTATGAAGAACGGAGCTCGACGCAGGCCCGCACCAGAGTTACTCACCGGTCTACGCCTCCTATGACGGGGTCAACACTGGCCACGGCCGCGATCACGTCGGCGATCAGGCCGCCCTCGGCCATGGCCGGGACGGCCTGCAGATTGGTGAACGAGGGGTCGCGGAGGTGGACCCGGTACGGCCGGGTGCCGCCGTCGCTGACGACATGGCAGCCCAGTTCGCCGCGGGGCGACTCGACCGCCGTGTACACCTGCCCGGGCGGGACCCGGAACCCCTCTGTGACCAGCTTGAAGTGGTGGATCAGGGCTTCCATGGACTGGCCCATGATGTGCGCGATGTGGTCTGGTGAGTTACCCAGGCCGTCACCGCCCAGCGCCAGCTTGGCCGGCCAGCCGATCTTCGGGTCGTCGATCATCACGAGCTCGTCCTCCGGCCGCGGGCCGGCCAGCCGGTCGGCGGCCTGCTCGATGATCTTCAGCGACTCGTTGCACTCGTTGATCCGCACCAGGTAACGCCCGAAGGCGTCGCAGGTGTCCTCGGTCGGGACGTCGAAGTCATAGGTCTCGTAGCCGCAGTACGGCTGGCTCTTGCGCAGGTCCCAGGGCAGGCCGGTGCCGCGCAGCAGCGGACCGGTCAGGCCCAGGGCCATGCAGCCGGCCAGGTCCAGGTAGGCCACGTTCTTGGTCCGGGCGTGGTAGAGCGGGTTAGCGTCCAGCAGGGCGCGCAGATCTTCGAGCTGGCCCGGCATCCGGCCGAGGAACTGGCGGATCGCGTCGAGCCCTCCCTGGGGCAGGTCCTGGGACACCCCGCCGGGACGGACGTAGGCGTGGTTCATCCGCAGCCCGGTGATCAGCTCGAACAGGTCGAGGATTCGTTCCCGCTCGCGCACCGCGTAGAGGAACACGGTGGTGGCGCCGAGTTCCAGGCCGAACGTCCCGATCGCGGTCATGTGCGAGGCGATCCGGTTGAGCTCCATCATCAGGACCCGCAGGATGGTGGCCCGTTCCGGGATCTCCGCCTCGACGCCGAGCAGCTTCTCGACCGCGAGGCAGTACACGGTCTCGTTGAAGATGGGTGACAGGTAGTCCGCCCGGGTGCAGAACGTCACGCCCTGCGTCCAGGTGCGGAACTCCATGTTCTTCTCGATGCCGGTGTGCAGGTACCCGATCACCGGCCGCAGCTCGGTGACGGTCTCGCCGTCCAGGGTGAGGATCAGTCGCAGCACGCCGTGCGTCGATGGGTGCTGCGGGCCCATGTTGACGACCAGCTGCTCGGAGTCCGACCGGTCTCCGGCCTCCTGCGCGGCCCGCACGATCTCGTCCCAGTCCTCGCCGGCGACGTTGTAGACCCGGCCCTCGGTGCCTGCGTCCGTGCCGTCACGGGGGGACGATCCGCTGCCCTGCTCGCCCGGGGGGGCATCCTCCCGAACCCCGCCAGCCTCCGGTTCCGTTCCGGAGTCAGTAGTCACGTGTAGGCCCTCCGCTCGTCCGGTGGCGGCACGGTGGCGCCGCGGTACTCGACCGGGATGCCACCGAGCGGATAGTCCTTCCGCTGCGGGTGGCCCTTCCAGTCGTCCGGCATCTCGATCCTGGTCAGCGCGGGATGCCCGTCGAAGATGATGCCGAAGAAGTCCCAGGTCTCCCGCTCGTGCCAGTCACATGTGGGATAGACGTCCACCAGGGAAGGGATATGCGGGTCGGCGTCGGGCACGCTCACCTCGAGCCGCAGCCGGCGGTTGTGCGTGATGGACAGCAGGCCGTAGACCGCGTGCAGCTCCCGCCCGGCGTCGCCCGGATAGTGCACGCCCGAGACACCGTTGCACAGCTCGAAGGCGAGCGAGGGCTCGTCCCGCAGCAGCCGGGCCACCTCGACCAGGTACTCGCGGCGCACATGCAGGGTGAGCTGGCCGCGATCGACGACGACCCGCTCGATGGCCTCGCCGAAGCCCGAGCCGTCGGCCTCCAGCCGGGTGCTCAGCGCGTCCGCGATCTCGTCGAAGTAGGAGCCGTAAGGGCGCGCGGTGGACGGCAGCGGCGGCCGCCGGACCTGGAGGCCACCGTAGCCCGAGGTGTCCCCGGTCGTCTGGGTGCCGAACATGCCGGTCCGCACCACCTGCTCGCCGAGGCGCTGCTGGCCCGCCAGCGCCGCCTCGTCCGGCTCGGCCTCGCCGGGGACGACCTCACCCGGGGGCGTGTTCTCACTCACCGGCGCCACCCGCCTCCGTCGCCCGTGCTTCGGCAGGCTGTGCTTCGGGAGGCTGCGCTTCGCCGTGCACGGGCGCCGACGTCATGCCGAGGTTCCGGGAGCGCACGGCCGGCGAGGGCAGCGCCGGGGTGCCCAGCAGGGCAGAACCGCTGGCCGCGGCGGTACGCGGCTGGCTGGCGGCCAGGTCGGTGGCCAGCGGCAGGCGGCGCAGCCGGGCCTCCTCCAGTTCGGTCACCTCGCGCTCACGGTTCACGCCCAGCTTCATGTTCATGATCTTGTCGTGCAGCTTCACGATCGCGTCCAGCAGCATCTCCGGCCGGGGCGGGCAGCCCGGCAGGTAGATGTCCACCGGCACCACGTGATCGACGCCCTGCACGATCGCGTAGTTGTTGAACATGCCGCCGCTGGAGGCGCACACCCCCATCGAGATGACCCACTTCGGGTCGGCCATCTGGTCGTAGATCTGCCGGAGCACCGGCGCCATCTTCTGGCTGACCCGGCCGGCCACGATCATCAGGTCGGCCTGGCGCGGCGTGTTGGAGGCACGCTCCATGCCGAACCGGGCCAGGTCGTGCCGCGGTCCGCCGGTCTGCATCAGCTCGATCGCGCAGCAGGCCAGGCCGAACGTGGCCGGCCAGACGGAACTCTTGCGCGCGTAGCCGGCCACCTTCTCGACCGTGGTGAGCAGGATCCCGCTCGGCAGCTTTTCTTCGACACCCATCAGCTAGTCCCACTCCAGACCGCCGCGCCGCCACACGTAGGCGTACGCGACCAGAACGGCGACGATGAACAGCACCATCTCGACGAGCCCGAAGGCACCGAGGTGGTCATACGCCACGGCCCACGGGTAGAGGAACACGATCTCGATGTCGAAGAGGATGAACAGCATCGCCGTCAGGTAGTACTTCACCGGGAACCGGCTGCCGCTCGGCTGCTGGGTCGGCTCGATCCCGCACTCGTAGGCGTCGAGTTTCGCGCGGTTCCAGCGCTTCGGGCCGGTGAAGGCCCCCAGCCCGAGCGAGAAGATCGCGAAGATGGCGGCCAGGCCGGCCAGCACCAGGATCGGAACGTACAGGACCAGCATGAGGCGCCTCCTTTCCCCTTCTCCATATTTCGGTTTCGGCTGCGAGGCAGAAAGAATGCCTACGCCGCCGGCGTCATCTTAGACAGTGCCTGAATCACCCGGTCCGTCGCATGGCCACCTTGCGGCTCGGTGAGGTTGGCCAGCAGCTTCAGGGTGATCCTCATCAGCGCCGGACGCGGCATTCCGTACTTGGTGGCGAACTGCATGACCTTCGGGTTGCCGATCGCCTGAACGAACCTGCGCCCGAGAGTGTAGTAGCCGCCGTAGGCGGCCTTCAGGGCCTGCGGGTAGGCCATCAGCACCCGCTCCGCGCCGGCCGCGTCGGGCCGGGCCAGCGCCTGCGCGATGAACTGGGCGGCGAGCTCGCCCGACTCCAGGGCGTAGGGGATGCCCTCGCCGTTGAAGGGGTTCACCATGCCGCCCGCGTCCCCGGCGAGCAGCAGCCCCCGGGTGTAGTGCGGGGTGCGGTTGAAGCCCATCGGCAGCGCGGCGCCCCGGATGGGCTGGGTCCGGTTCTCCTCGACGTAGCCCCACTCGGCCGGCATCCCGGTCAGCCACCGGCGCAGCAGGTCCCGGTAGTTGACGTTGCCGAACGAGGACGAGGTATTGAGCATGCCCAGCCCGACGTTGCTGGTGCCGTCACCCATGCCGAAGATCCAGCCGTAGCCCGGCAGCAGGTTCTGCCCGTCCCACAGGTCCAGCCACGACTCGAGGTAGTCGTCTTGGTGCCTCGGGCTCGTGTAGTAGGTCCGCACGGCCACGCCCATGGGCCGGTCGTCACGCTTGCTCAGCCCCATGGCCAGCGAGAGCCGGGACGAATTCCCATCCGCCGCAACGACAACCCGTGCGTGGTAGCTGCGTTCCGGATCGCCGGGGGCGCCGGTGGGCCGGGCGGTGACCCCGGCGATCCGCCCGCCGTCATCCAGGACCGGGCCGGTCACGGTCACCCCTTCGAGAAGGCGCGCCCCGGCCTTCTGCGCCGTGCGGGCGAGGATCTCGTCGAAGTCGAGCCGGGTCCGGACCAGCCCGTAACCGGGATAACTCGATAGTTCCGGCCAGGGCAGCTCGAGCCGGACCCCGCCGCCGATGATCCGCAGGCCCTTGTTCCGGACCCAGCCGTCCTGCTCGTCCACCGGGACGCCCATGCCGACCAGGGCCTTGACGGCGCGGGGGGTCAGGCCGTCCCCGCAGACCTTCTCCCGCGGGAAGTTGGCCTTCTCCAGGAGAAGCACGTTCACTCCGGCCCGGGCCAGATAGGTGGCGGTCGCCGAGCCGGCCGGCCCGGCTCCGACCACGATGACGTCGGCGTCCTCGGTGCGGGCGGGCCGTGACGGGGCGCCCGGCCTGGCCACGGGCGAGCCGCCCGGGGCGCTGCCGCGGGCCGGCCCGGCCGCCGCGCCGGGCGGGAGATGGGAGGGGACTTCGTGGGTCACGGAAGATTGTCCTGACTATCTTGTGAACCGCTTCACAAGTACTCTTTCCGGAGTCTAGACCTTGCCTTGCCGCGCCCGCGAACCCGGTCCGCGGTGCTGGCCTGGCCTGGGGCGATCCCGGCCCCGGCGGGCTCAGCGGCCCGCGCCGCGCCGCGCCGCCCAGCCGGTCCCCCGGCCTGCCGCGGTGCGCCCCGGGCCGGGCCGGCCAGCGCTCAGCCGGGCCGGCGCGCGAGGTGCAGGGCCACGACACCCAGGCTCAGATTCCGCCAGCGTACTGCCGACCACCCGGCCGCGGCGATCCGCCGCGCGAGCTCGGGCTGGGCAGGCCAGTCCTTGATGGACTCCGCCAGGTAGTCGTACGCTTCCGGGCTGCCCGACAGCCGCCGCGCGACCACGGGCAGCGCGGTCGTCAGGTAGGACTCGTAGACCGTGTTCAGCCGCGACCACGGCAGGTGGCCGAACTCGCAGATGACCAGCCTGCCGCCGGGCCGGGTGACCCGGAGCAGCTCGGCGAGCGCGACGTCGGGGTCGGCCACGTTGCGCAGCCCGAACGAGATCGTCACCGCGTCGAAGGCCTGGTCGCGGAAGGGCAGCTGGAGGGCGTCGCCTGCCACGAACCGCACGGGACCGGGCCGCGAGGGACCGGGCTGTGACGGACCGGGCCGCCCGGCGGGCTCCGCCTGGGCCGACCGGGCCCTGCTCGCGCCGACCTGGAGCATGCCGAGGGAAAAGTCGCAGGCCACGCAGCTGGCGCCGGCCACGGTGAAGCTCCGGGACGAGGTCCCGGTGCCCGCGGCGAGGTCGAGCACCAGATCGCCCGCCTGGGCCCCGACCGCCCGGGCCACGATGCGGCGCCACCACCGGTCCTGGCCCAGCGAGAGCACGTCGTTCATCAGGTCGTAGCGGCCGGCGACCTTGTCGAACATCGCCGAGACCTCGCCGGGCCGCTTGTCCAGGTTCGCGCGCGTCATGGGCCCAGCCTGGCACAGCCGCAGGCTGTTTAGAGCAGCGCGGGACGCTCCCAGGGCTCGCCGAGCACGTGCTGGGCGAGGAAGGCGAACACCGTCTCGTACCAGATCACGCGCGTTGCCGGGGCCGAGGACCCAGTGGTTCTCGTCAGGGAAGTAGAGGAACTTGGATCCGGCCAGGTGCCCGGGACGGGCCGCCAGGTCCGTCCAGAGCCGGAGCGCCTCACCGATCGGAACGCGGTAGTCCTTGTCCCCGTGGATGACCAGCATCGGCGTGCTGATGGCAGCCACGTGCCGGTTCGGGGAGCTGGCCGCGTACCGCTCCGGCTGGGTGGCGGGGGCCCCCAGCTGGCGGCGCCACTCCGCGGGGCAGTCGGTCGTCCCGAACATCTGCTCGAGGGCCCAGAGGCTGGCGTGGCTGACGATGGCCCGGAACCGGGTGGTGTGCCCGGCGATCCAGTTCGCCATGTAGCCGCCGAAGGAGCCGCCCATCACGGCGGTCCGCCCGGCGTCCAGCTCGGGGCGGGCGATGGCCGCGTCGGTGATGTCCATCAGGTCGGTGAACGGCAGGTCGCCCCAGTCGCCGTGGCCGCGGGCCAGGAACTCGTGCCCGTAGCCGGTGGACAACCCCGGGTCGGGCAGCAGCACGGCGTAGCCTCTGGCCGCCATCAGCCACGGGTTCCAGCGCCAGGACCAGGAGTTCCAGCTCGAATACGGGCCACCGTGCACCCACAGCAGCAGCGGGGCAGGCGTGTCCGGGCTGGCCGAGTCGGGCAGCACGAGCCAGGCCCGCAGCGGGGTGCCGTCGGCCGCGGCGGCCTCGATCTCGTCCAGCCGGCCGGGCAGCGGCGGCGCGGCGGCGGGGCCCGGGAGGAACTCGGGTTCGCCGGGCTGGGTCGCGTCGAGCCGTACCACCAGCGGCGGGCTGTCCATGGCCGAGCGCAGGGCGTAGAGGAACTGCCCGTCTGGCGAGGGACACAGGCAGGAGTAGGCGCCGTGGTCGGTGCTGAGCCGGGTGACGGCTCCGGTGTCCAGGTCAGCCCGCAGTACCGGGCCGCGGCCGTGGTCCGCGGTGGTGACGAAGACCCCTGAGCCGTCCGGGGCCCAGGCCAGTTCCGCGGGCCAGTGCTCCAGCCCGGGGAGTAGGTCCAGGGTTTCCGCGGGGCCATCGGCCGGAACCGCGTCCAGCGGAGGCCCGAGACCGCGTCCAGCGGTACCGGCCCCTCCGGAACCGCGTCCAGCGGTACCTGGACCACCGTGAGCGCGCTGGCCTGGTGGTAGCTTTCGTGCCGCTCCCGGATGGCCACGACCCGCTTGCCGTCCGGAGCGACCCGCGGCGAGGTGAAGTCGAATCCGGGGACGGACAGCAGGGTCCGGCGCTCGCCGGAGCCCGTGTCGATGACCACGAGGTCCTTGCGAAGTCCCCCGGCGCCGTCGTTGACGGACCATCCGGTGACGGCCAGGCGACCGTCCGGGCTCAGGTCGAAGGCCTGCTCGTCCAGGGCCCGGCCTGCCTGGGGGGTCAGGTCCCGCAGGGCGGCCGCGTCCTCGGCCGCGCTCCCGCCGGGCCCGCTGGACCCGCTCCAGCCGGCCTGGGCGGCCAGGTCGGTGACCAGAAGCCGCTGCTCGTCCGGGCCGAGATCATGGTCCCAGTACCGGACCAGGGGCGACTCGTGCAGGATGGCCGTCACGCCGGCGTCGGCGCGGGCCCGGCGCTGCTGCCCGTCCGCAGCGGCCCCGGCGGCGCCGGGCAGCACCGGCGCGGTGAACGCGGCCCGCTCCGAGCTGGCGGCGGTGGCCAGCCGGCTGAGGCCCCCGGGAGGCGCGGCGACCCGGCGTGCCTCCCCGCCCGCGGCCGGCAGCAGCCACAGGGCCCGCTTCCCGCCGGTGCCGTCGCCGGCGTCCGCGGCCGGCTCCGGACCCGGCCCTGGGGGCGCCGGGCGCGGGGACAGGAACAGCATCCCGCCGTCCGGCAGGAAGGCAGGACTGTCCTCACCCTCGGCGGACCAGGTCAGCCGGGCCGGAGCCCGGGCCGGGCCGGCCGCGCCGGTGTCCACCCGCCAGATGCTGGACTTGAACGTCCGCCCGTCGGGGGCGAGGACCGACACGGTTACGGCCAGCCAGTTGCCGTCCGGGGACAGCCGCAGGCCGGTAAGCCGGGGCAGGGCCAGATAGTCCTGCAGATCGTGGAATGGGGTCACTGCGCCTTCCCGCCGCGGCTAGGGAGCCGCCGGTTACGACGGCCGCCGCGGATGAGCTAGCCATCCGCGGCCAGGCCATCCTTGGTTTGGCCCCCCTGATCTTGGCCCCCCGGGTGCCCTGCCCTCCGGTGACGGCGTGACCGGACGCTCAGCGCCCCTCAGTGATCATGGCCGCCCCGACCGTGGCGTTGGTGGACTCGTCGATGAGGATGAGGCCGCCGGTCTCCCGGTTCCGGTTGTAGGGATCGAAGAACAGCGGCTGGGTCAGCCTCAGGCTGACCCGGCCCACCTCGTTCAGCCCGAGCCGCTCGGCGCTCTCGTCCCGGTGCAGGGTGTTGACGTCCAGCCGGTAGTGCAGTTCGCGGACGATGGCCTTGACCGTCCGGGAGGTGTGCTTGACCACCAGCCGGTCCCGGGCGGCCAGCGGCCGGCTGTCCGACATCCAGCAGACCATCGCCTCCACGTCCTGGGAGGCCAGCGGCTGGTTGTGCGGACGGCAGATCATGTCACCGCGGGAGATGTCCAGGTCGTCCTCGAGCACCAGGGTCACCGACATCGGCGGGTAGGCCTCCGGGACCGGCCCGCGTGCGGTGTCGATGCGGGAGATCTTCGTGGTCAGCCCGGACGGCAGGTGCATCACCTCGTCCCCGGGCTTGAGTATCCCGCCCGCGACCTGGCCCGCATATCCCCGGTAGTCGTGCAGGTCGGGGTCAGTCGCCTGATGCGGCCGGATGACGTACTGCACGGGGAAGCGGACGTCGATGAGGTTCCGGTCCGAGGCGATGTGCACGTGCTCCAGGTGATGCAGCAGCGACGGCCCGTCGTGCCAGGGCATCTTGTCCGAGCGCTGCACCACGTTGTCCCCGTGCAGGGCGGAGATGGGAATGAAGCTCAGGTCGCCGATCTCCAGCTTCGCGGCGAAGGCGGCGAACTCCTCACTGATCCGGTCGAACACGGCCTGGTCGTAGTCGACCAGGTCCATCTTGTTGACCGCCAGGACCAGGTGCGGCACCCGGAGCAGCGTGGTGAGGAACGCGTGCCGCCGGCTCTGCTCGGTCAGCCCGTTGCGCGCGTTGACGAGGACGATGGCCAGGTCGGCGGTGGACGCCCCGGTGACCATGTTCCGGGTGTACTGGATGTGACCTGGGGTGTCCGCGATGATGAACTTCCGGCGCGGCGTGGCGAAGTAACGGTAGGCCACGTCGATCGTGATGCCCTGCTCCCGCTCGGCGCGCAGGCCGTCGGTGAGCAGGGCCAGGTTGGTGTAGTCCTCGCCGCGGGCCTTGCTGGTCTGCTCGACGGCCAGGAGCTGGTCCTCGAAGATCGCCTTTGAGTCGTACAGCAGGCGCCCGATCAGGGTGCTCTTGCCGTCGTTGACCGAGCCGGCGGTGGCCAGCCGCAGGATGTCCATCGCCCTGCCCCCCTCGGTGGGCAGGACTTCGGCTGTGGTGGTGGCGGACATTTAGAAGTACCCCTCCCGCTTGCGGTCTTCCATAGCCGCCTCGCTGGCCCGGTCGTCCGCGCGGGTCTGGCCGCGCTCGGTGACCCGGGTGGCCGCGACTTCGGTGATCACGTCCGACACGGTCGTGGCGGTGGACTCCACCGCGCCGGTGCAGGTCATGTCGCCGACCGTGCGGTAGCGGACGGTGGTCTCGAAGACCGGCTCGTCGTCACCCCGGGGGGTGAACTCGTTGTCGGCGAGCAGGATGCCATCCCGCTCGAACACCCGCCGCTGATGGGCGAAGTAGATGGACGGGATCTCCAGCTTCTCCCGGGCGATGTACTGCCAGACGTCCAGCTCTGTCCAGTTGGACAGCGGGAAGACCCGGATGTGCTCACCCATCCGGATCCGGGTGTTGTAGATGCTCCACAGCTCGGGACGCTGGTTCTTCGGGTCCCACTGGCCGAACTCGTCCCGGAAGGAGAACACCCGTTCCTTGGCCCGGGCCTTCTCCTCGTCCCGGCGGCCGCCGCCGAACACGGCGTCGAAGCGGTTCTCCTCGATCGCGTCGAGCAGGGTGGTGGTCTGCAGCCGGTTCCGGCTGGCCCGCCGGCCGGTCTCCTCAGCGACCCGGCCGGCGTCGATGGAGTCCTGGACGGACGCGACCACCAGCTGCACCCCGGCCTCGGCCACCCGGCGGTCCCGGTAGTCGATGACCTCGGTGAAGTTGTGCCCGGTGTCCACGTGCATGACCGGGAACGGGATCTTGGCCGGCCAGAACGCCCGCTCGGCGAGGGCGAGCATGACGATGGAGTCCTTGCCGCCGGAGAACAGCAGTACCGGCCGTTCGAACTCCGCGGCTACCTCCCGCATGATGTGAATGGACTCCGCCTCGAGCACTTCAAGCTGCGAGAGCGAATAGTCAGAATGCGGCACGGCCATGAACAGACTCCGGTCGTCGGGCACGGGCGGGATCAGGTCACTCCCCTTGCGGGAGCCCTACTGGGTAGCAGAACAACCCGCCACGCGCAAACCATCCAGCAGCGTGGCGGCGAGCCCCGCTGGGCAGATAAGGATATCCGGCAGGGAAGGATCTGCCTGGTTGTAGGCGAGCTTCGAGCCGTCCAGCCGCGACGCGTGCAGTCCCGCAGCCATCGCGACCGCCACTGGCGCGGCCGAATCCCATTCGTACTGGCCGCCGCTGTGCACGTAGGCGTCCGCGTCCCCGCGGATCACCTCCGCCGCCTTGGCCCCGGCGGAGCCGAGCGGGATCAGCGTCAGCTCGATCTGCTCGGCCAGCTGCTCGAGGAAGGCCGGCGGGCGGGTCCGGCTGACCAGCACGCGGACCGGCTGGCCGGGAGCCGGGGCAGGCGGGGCGGGCGGCGGCTCCGCCGTGCTCAGCACCGCGCCACCCTGGGCGGGCAGCGCGACCGCACCCGCGGTCAGCTCACCGCCTTCCCACAGCGCCACGTGCACCGCCCAGTCGGTCCGGCCAGGCTCGCCGAATTCCCTCGTCCCGTCCAGCGGGTCCACGATCCAGACCCGGTCCGCGCTCAGCCGGCCCAGGTCGTCGCGGCCCTCTTCGGACAGCACGGAGTCCTGCGGGCGCAGTTCCGCGAGACGTGCGGCGAGGAACTCGTGCGACTTCCGGTCGCCCGCCTTGCGCAGCGCAGCAGGCTCGCCGCCCTCGGCGCGCAGCGCGAGCAGCAGGCGGCCAGCTTCGCTGGCCAGGTCACGGGCCAGGCGGTCGTCGTCGGTGGTCATCAGGCAGGCGCCCCTTACTCGGGGGGGTGAGCCTCACAGGCTAGTAGGCGCCGTGACCCCGCAGGACCGC
>CAWJPL010000012.1:0-40551 GCA_963844695.1 uncultured Actinomycetes bacterium | reverse complement strand
GCCGGATGCTGCCCGGCCCTCCCGGGGGAGCAGGAGCAGGCGCGGCGCTAGCGGTGCCGGGCGTTCGCCACCCGCCACTCATGGACTCGCCGCGGTGACGCGATGGCCGCGGCCATCGGGTTGGCCCCGGCCGGGGCGGAACCGCGGCCCGGGCCACGCGTACCGCAATCAGGCTAGACGCCCAGATTTAACCATGAATTACCTGGCCCGCCGGATATCAGCGTGGTTTATCAGTAAATTTGGTCCGCCCGCCATCACCTGGGTGGACCGGCCGGGTGCGGCTGGCGGGACAGCGTCGCCAGGGCATGGGGGTTTGCATACGTGAAGGTGCTCGTCTACCCGCACACGATGGAGATCGGCGGTTCGCAGCTGAACGCGGTCGAGATCGCCGCGGCCGTGCAGCAGCGAGGGCACGACGTCACGGTGGTCAGCAGGCCCGGGCCGCTGGTCGAGACCGTGCGCCGGCTCGGGCTGCCGCACGTGACCCTCGATCCCCGGGCCACGCGCACTCTTTCCCCGCGCGCTCTTAGCCACCTGACCGCGCTGGTCAGGGAGCGACGCATCGACGTGGTGCACGGATACGAGTGGCCGCCCGGCGTGGAAGGGGTCCTGGGCCCCCGGCTGAGGCTCGGGGTGCCGGTCGTGTGCACGATCATGTCCGGGACCGTCGCCCCGTTCCTGCCCCGCGACCTCCCGCTGATCGTCGGCACCGAGGAATTGCTGCGCCACGAGGAAGCGTCGGGCCGGTCCCTGGTCCGGCTGCTGGAACCCCCGGTCGACGTGGTGTCCAACGCGCCGGGCATTGACGCCGGGCCTTTCCGCGCCGACCTGGGCCTGGACCCGGCGGTGCCGCTGCTGGCGCAGGTCTGCCGGATGGTGCCGATGAAGCTGGAAGGGCTGCTGTCGGCGTGTGACGCCGTAGGCGGACTGGCCGCCTCCGGCACGCCGGTCCAGCTGGTGCTCGTGGGCGATGGCCCGGCCCGGGCCGAGGTCGAGGAGGCCGCCGCGAAGGCCAACGCCCGGGCCGGCCACCGGGTAGTGGTCCTGGCCGGAGAGATGCTCGACCCGCGGCCCGCCTATGCGGCCGCCGACGTGGTCCTCGGCATGGGCGGTTCCGCGTTGCGCGGGATGGCGTTTGCCAAGCCGCTGGTGGTGCAGGGCGTGGGCGGCTTCTGGAAACTGCTCACCCCCGAATCCGCGCCCCTGTTCCTCGCCCAGGGCTGGGGCGGCACTGAGCACGACTCCGACTGGCGAAGCGGGGGCCAGGCGCGGCTGGCCACGATCCTGCGCACGGTGCTGGATGATCCGGCCACCCGGGACCGGCTCGGGAAGTACGGGCGGAGCCTGGTGGCCGGGCGGTTCAGCCTGGATCACGCAGCAGCCATCCAGGAGGAGGTCTACGGGCGCGCGACGGAGGCCGGGAACCGCCCGGCCCACGTCCGGCTGGCCCTGGACGCCCTGCGCACCGGGCGGGGGGCGTGGTGGCACAAGGCGAAGCGCCGCTGGCAGCGCTCGCGGGGCACGGTGGACATCGAGGACTTCAACCGGGTCGCGCCGGGCTCGGACGGAAACGCCGTCATTTCGGATGCGGAGGCACGAGTTCGGTGATCGGGACAGGGGGAGGCGGCATGGCCGCGCGGCCGGTACCGCTGGTCAACCTGGGGGCGCAGCACGCCACCGTAGCCCAGGACGTGGCGGACGGCTGGGCGCAGGTGCTGGCCCGGACCGCGTTCGTCGACGGGCCGCAGGTCGCGGCGTTCGAGAACGAGTACGCCGCGTTCATCGGGACCGGCCATTGCGTGGGCGTTGCCAACGGCACGGATGCCATCGAGATGGCGTTGCGGGGGCTCGGGGTCGGCCAGGGTGACGAGTGCATCCTGCCGGCCAACACATTCATCGCCACCGCGGAGGCGGTGCATCGCGCCGGGGCCACGCCGGTCCTGGTCGACTGCGCCGACGACGGGACCTACCTGATGGACTCCGCCGCCACCGCGGCCGCGATAACTCCGCGCACCCGGGCCATCATCCCGGTCCACCTGTACGGGCAGGCCGCGCCGGTCGAGCAGCTGATGCCGCTGGCTGAGCGGATCGGCGGCTGGGTGGTCGAGGACGCCGCCCAGTCTCAGGGAGCACGCCGCCACGGCGCAGCCGCGGGGGCACTCGGGCACGCCGCCGCGACCAGCTTCTATCCCGGAAAGAATCTGGGCGCCTACGGTGACGCGGGAGCGGTGCTGACCGCGTCGGGCGAGCTGGCCGCGCGGCTCCGGATCCTCCGGAACCACGGCTCACCGCGGAAGTACGAGCATGACGTGATGGGGGTCAACAGCCGCCTGGACAGCCTGCAGGCGGTCGTGCTGTCCGCGAAGTTGCGACGGCTGGCGGCCTGGAACGACGCCCGGCTGGTCGCGGCCCGGCGCTATGACACGCTGCTCGGCGAGGTCGATGAGATCGTCTTGCCCCGGACCCTGGACGGCAACGGGCATGTGTGGCATCTCTACGTGGTGCGGGTGCCCGACCGGGACCGGGTGCTCAAGGAGCTTCAGGCGGCCGGGATCGGTGCGGGCATCCACTACCCTGTGCCGGTGCACCGCACCGCGGCGTTCGCGGGACTGGGTTACCCCGACGGCTCTTTTCCGGTGACCGAGCAGGCGGCCGGAGAGATCATCAGCCTGCCGCTGTTCCCTGAGATCACCGCCGAACAGCAGGAGCGGGTGGCACTCGTGCTGAAGTCCGCGCTGCGCTAGGGGGTGGGGATGGCGAGCCGCCGAAGGCGGCCGCGGCAGATGTCGCGCCGCATGCTGCTGTCCATGGCAGCAAGCGCGGTGCTGGTGGTGGTCGCGGTGGTAGTGGCTGGGTTCTCGCTGACGCACGGCAGCCGGGACGCCAGCACGGCGAGTGCCGACGTGCCTGGCCAGGCGACCCCAGCGACCCCAGCGACCTCACCACCGAGGTCGGCGATGGCCTCCATGCCCTCGAGCTCGCATTCCGGCAAGAAGCCCGGCTCGCACGGGGCCAAGCCGGAGGTGGCGCGATCCGTCAACTGCGGTCCGGACCCGCACCTGTGCGGGTTCCCCGACGCGACGAACACGGGCGTGCCCGCGGGAGTGACGCTGCGCTCGGTGCCCGGCGAGGTGTCCAGCGGGCCCGGCTGGACGTCCAACGCTCAGGGTGACGTCGAAGTCTCCGGCAACGGCGCGGTGTTCGCGGGCTACGCCGTGCATGGCTCTGTCGATGTGACCGGCTCCGGCGTGACCGTCAAAGACAATGCGATCAGCAATTCCGGTAACGACATCAGCGGTGACGGGGTCAACCTGACCGGGAACCCGAGCAACGTGACCATCGAGAACAACACGATTTCCAGCCCGTACGGCAGCCATGGGGCGAGCGGCGTGTTCGCCGGCATCAAGGACGTCACCGGCGAAGCCCGGGGCACCCGGGTACTGGACAACAACATCGCGGATGCCTCGACCGGGGTACAGCTCTACATCGGCCTCATCGAGAACAACTACATCCACGACGAGGCCCTCGCCTCAGCCGAGAGTCACCTCAACGGCACCACGTCCAACGGCTCGACCGTTCCGCTGACCATCCAGCACAACACGGTGTTCAATCCCAACGGCCAAACCGATGCGGTCAGCCTGTTCGAGGACTTCGGCGTCGAGGCCAACGTGGTGATCAACGACAACCTGCTGGCCGGCGGCGGCTACGTCGTGTACGGCGGGCAGAATCCCGGCGGCCCGCAGGCCTACAACATCCAGATCACCAACAACCGGTTCAGCACCATCTACTACCCGCAGTCCGGCTACTACGGCTACATAACCGCCTTCAATCCTCAGGCGCCCGGCAATGTCTGGTCCGGGAACGTCTGGGACTCGAACAACAAACCGCTCGGCGCCTGACCCGCAGGCCAGCAGGTCAGGATGCCTGCCGCCCGGCCAGCACCTCCGCGTAGATCGCTTCCAGGTGCTGGACCTTGCTATCCCAGAGGGCGACCTCTGCGGCCCGCGCCCGGGCGCCATCGCCGAGCAGGCCGCGCAGCCGGGGGTCGGCCAGCCGCGTGATCGCGGCCGCCAGGTCCCGGGCGTACTCGGCGGGCGCGACCGGGTGCAGCCGGATGCCGCAGGACTCGTTGACCACGTTCCCCGGGCCGCCGAGGTCGCTGACGACCAGCGGCAGGCCATGAGCCATGGCCTCGAACACGACGTTCCCGCCCGGCTCGCGGTAGCTCGGGAAGACAAATACGTCAGCCGCCCGGTAGAACCCGGCGACCTGCTCGCGCGGCAGCCGCCCGTGGAACCTCACCTGGGCCGACAGCCCGAGTTCGGCGGTGAGTGCCTCGCAGGCCGCCCGGTCCGGGCCGTCCCCCACGATGTCCAGGACGACCGGGACATCGCGGATCAGGCTGACCGCGCGGATCGCGTCCCTGGCCCCTTTGGTGCGCACCAGCCGGCCAACGAAGAGCAGCCCGAGCCTGCCATCCGGGCGCCCGGCCCGGCTGACCGGAGCGGGGAGTTCACTGATCCCCGTCTCACTCATCACCTCGAACCGCTTGACCGGTGTGCCAGCCAGGAAATCCTTGACGTACGGGGCGATCCCGAGCACGCAGCTGGCCTGCTGGTACGTGTCCCGCAGCGCCGGGTCGAAGCGGATGCGCAGCGCGTCAAGGCGCCGCAGGCCCACGTACCAGGGCGCCGTTCCCTCTTCGGCGGCGAAGGCCGGCGGGGATTCCAGGCTGCCGCCGACCGGCCCGATCAGGTAGGGGATGCCGAGCCCGCGCACCGGGCACGGGTAGCGCATCGCGACCGGGACCGGCTGGTGCGCCAGGTCGAACTGGTCTCCCTGGGCCAGTGCCCGCCGGATCCACCGGCGGGCGCGGAAGTAGAACGGCACGTAGCCGGGTTTAAGCATGCTGTTCAGCCGTTCGGCCCGGCCCAGGCCAGCCGGCTCGGTCCACTCGATGACCCGCGTACCGGGAAGCTGATCAGCAGCAGGCCGGCTACCGCGCTTGTGGTACGTCAGCAGCGTCACCTGATGACGGGCGGACAGCAGGCGGACCCACTGATAGCCGACCCAGGCCTCGCCAACATCGTCACCGTCACAGGTGGGAGCGATCAAGAGCAACTTGAGCACCTGGCAACGCTATCGGCTGGACCCCTTCCCGACCGGCTGATATCGGGCTTCACCGCCCCTATGATCGCAATCGTGCTTTCCGACCTGACCGTGGTAATCGTCACTTACAACAGCGCGCGGGAAATCGGGGATCTACTCGACTCCCTCCCCGGGGCGCTGGATGGGTGCACCGCCGAGGTGGTCGTGGTGGACAACGGATCCGCCGACGGAACCGCGGACCTGGTTGCCGCCCGGGGAGACTGCCGGGTGGTGCGGTCGGCGAACGTGGGGTACGCCGCGGGCATCAACCGGGGAGTCCGTGAGGCGGGCCCGGCCAGCGCGATCCTCGTGCTCAACCCGGACGTGCGGCTCGGCCCGCACTCGGTGCTGCCGCTCGTGGAGGCCTTGCAGGAGCCCGGTACCGGAATAGTGGTTCCGCAGCTCCGCTCTCCGGACGGCACCCTGGAGCCGTCGCTGCGCCGCACGCCCACCCTGCTACGCGCGGCGGGGCTGGAAAAGACCCGGATATCTGCCCTGTCCGAGCGGATCGCCCGCCCGGCGGAGTACACGTACCCGCATGTAGTTGACTGGGCTCAGGGTGCCGTGGTGCTGATCTCGCGGGAATGCTTCGACAAGCTCAGTGGCTGGGACGAGTCGTTCTTCCTGTACTCGGAGGAGACGGACTTCTCGCTGCGGGCCCGCGATCTCGGCCTGCTGACCCGTTACGAACCCCGCTCGGTGGCGGAGCATATCGGCGGTGCGTCCGGCCGCAATGACAAGACCCACGCCATGCAGATCATCAACCGGGTGCGCCTGTACCGGCGGCGTAACAGCGCGCCCGCCTCCTGGTGCTACTTCTGGCTCACTGTCGTCAGCGAACTGACCTGGGTGGTGCGCGGTCACCCGCAGTCACGGTTCGCCATTACCGCTCTGCTCCGGCCGTCGCTGCGGCCTGGCGAGCTCGGCTGCTCAGACCGGCGACTGCCGCAGTGAGGCCGACGGCTGCCTTCGTGACCGGCGCGTCCCGTATCTCAGCGTTTCCCCGGGATGATCCGGGATGACGCAGTAACCTGGTTCGAGCCTCAACTGGCGGCGGGAACTGCGCTGCCCGGGATGGCGTCGTGCAGGAACCGGGGGTCGATGGGTCTGCACTCCTGTGATCCGCGCAGTTCTCATCGGTACGGTTTCCATCGGTACGGTTTTCATCTTCCTGGAGGCAGCGCACGGTGACCGCCCAGGCAATGGAGCTTTCCGGCTCCGATACCGGCCTACGCCGCACCGACGCGGTCACGCTGCTCACCTTTTACACGTTCCTGCTCTTGGTCATTCCGTCGCCGCTGACTTTCTCGCCGCTCGGCGGGGCCGGGCGGCCCGGACACCATCTTCGGCGACCTGCTCCTCGTCATGTACCTGGTCACGCTGCTGGTCCCGGCGCTGGCGCTGGCCCGGGGGCGGCAGCCGGTCCGGGTGGCCGCGGTCTTCTTCACCTGCGTCGTCATCGCCGCCTACATCTCGGCGAATCGTCGCTCGCTGCCGGCACTGGAGCAGAACGGGGCTGACCGCGGCCTGATCCTGATGCTCGGCTGGCTCGGCGTCATGCTGGTGGCCGCGGATGGCATCCCGAGCATGGAGCGTCTGAAGACGCTGCTCGGCCGGATCGTCCTCGGCGCGTCAGCCATGTCCGTGCTGGCCATAACGCAGTTCGCCACCGGCCTGGATGCTGCGAAGTACATCCAGATCCCCGGCCTGACCGCGCAGACGCCGTTCACCGACCTGCTGACCAGGAACCAGCTCAACCGGCCCTCCGCGACCGCCATCGACCCGATCGAACTGGCGTGCGTGCTGGCCATCTGCCTGCCGCTCGCGGTACACCGGGCCCGGTTCGCGCCACCGGGCAAGCGGCTGCGCCGGTGGCTGCAGGTGGCGGTGATCGGCATCGCGCTGCCGATGACCGTGTCCAGGACCGGGGTTATCGCGCTCGTCGTGGCCAGCCTGGTGATCCTGCCGACCTGGCCGAAGCGGGATCGCCGCGTCGCCTACCTGGCCGGGCTGGTGGCACTAGCCGGGTTGTACGCCACGATTCCGGGCCTGCTCGGCGAGTTCCGGTCGCTGTTCGGCCAGGTCGGGTCGGACACCAGCAGCACCTCGCGGACCGACGCGTTCTCCTCGGCCCTTCCCTTCATCCAGCAGCACCCATGGCTAGGCCGCGGATTCGGCACGTTCCTGCCGGCCACCTACTTCTTCACCGACGACCAGTACCTGCTGTCGCTAATCGAGATCGGCTTCATCGGCCTGCTCGCCCTGCTGGGACTGTTCATCACCGCCTGGATGTGCGCCCGCAACGCCCGTCGCCTGGCCACCGATCCGGAGACCCGGCAGCTGGGGCAGATCCTGGCCGCCTGCGTAGCCGTGCCCGCTGTGGCGTTCGCGACGTTCGACGCCTTCTCGTTTGCGATGGCGGCCAGCCTGACTTTCCTGATCATTGGCTGCGTCGGTGCTTTCTGGCGGCTGAGCACGCAATCCACAGCCACGCCGGTCAACGTCCCGGATTTGGGCGCCCAGCGTGAGGTGGAGCCGGCGCTCCCGTCAGGACCGAGGGAGACGGAGCCCGCCCTTCAGTCAGGACCGAGGGAGATGCAGCCCGCGCTGGCAGCGGGACCGAGGGAGATGGACCACCCGGCGCCGCCGCCAGGACCGGGGGTGGGTCCGGATTTCAGTGATACCGCCCCTATCCCGGTCATCCGCGCACCCATCGTCCGCTGAGGATTCCAGGACGCGGTCCTCCCCTCCCGGACCTGCGGTCCGCGCCTGGGTCCGCCCTGGTCGCCCAGCGCGGCGGAAGGCCACCGGTCGCGGGGACGGTGGGCGCATAACGCGCTCGGGTCCCAGCCATCGTCGGTCCCAGCCATCGTCGCCGAGACCCCGGGCTGGCCCGCTGCGCATGCTGACGGCGGCTGCGCATGCTGATGGGCGCCAGTGCTCTGCCAACCAGCGCGTGACCTAGATGCGGGTGCCCTCGGGCCGATGGTGGACCACCTGGGTGGTATCCGAACCGGGGTCGGTCAACCCGTTCGAGGCGCTTCCTGGCGGCGGGGCGTTATACCGCCGCTCGGTGGCCGACCGGTCGGACCGCTGCGCCTGATAATGGTCCGTCCCCCGTGGCGAAGCGTAATCAGGCCGGGCGGACACCCGGTACGAGGAGGTCCTCTGGTCGGCCGGGGCGGCCGCCGAGGCCTGGTATGCGGGCTGCGGCTCACGGTCAGCCGGCTCAGGCTCCTTCACCTGCCCCGCCGGTGAACTGGCGTCCGGGGCGGCGGAGGCGGAGTTGCCGTTCGCTCGCTGGCCCCGCGCACCGCGGCGCTTGGCGATCTCCGCGTCAACCACCTGCGGGATGGCGAAGGTGAGAACCAGCCCGAGGCCAAGGATGATCACGATGGTCCTGGCCTTCTTACTGACCAGGAGCTGCGGCGTGGGCTGCGTGGAGACTACCTGGCTGGTGATCCGGTCGGCGGGCTTGTAGTTCTGCTGTATCAAGGCGAGCTGGTTCTTGACCGCCACCGTGACGCCCTTCAGCGTCTGCTCGACCTCGCCCTGATTGCTCCCGGTCACCGTGATGTCCAGGATCGGGCCGGTGGTGTTGGGGTCATCCACGATCGTGAACGAGCTGCTGTAGCCACGCGCGACCAGCTGGGCGACGTACGCCGGCGAGCTGACCTCACGCAGCACGATGTCTCCGGCCACATTGAGCGAACCGCCGAAGCTCAAGAGCGGATTGTTACCGTTCAGCTTCGACGCCTGCTGGGAGGGATACAGCACGGTCATCGACTCGGCCTGATAGGGCCCGGGCAGCTTGACCCAGGCCGCGACGGCCGCAGCCAATGTGAGCAGGAGCAGAAAAGAAGCCAGGATCCATCGCCTGCGCAACGTGCGCCCTGCCGCCACCAGGTCCATTTACCCGCCCCACTGTAGAAGCCCGTTACACCTGTCGGACGCACCGGATGCCGGGATGGTTTACCGCCGGCCGGTTTCGGCCCGCGTTCCCGCTTCGCCCCCTGCGGCCGACGTTGCGGCAAGTCTGGCCTGCGTCACGGATACCGGCTGAGCTACCGCATTTCAGTGCATTGCGGCGGTTCGGCTCCGCCGGGCCCGATCTGACCTGGCCCTTTCGCAGCTTTCCTCCCGCAGCCAGCACCGGGGCTTTATCCTGGCTTGTAACGTTCGTGGCGCCGCTCCCGGGCGGGTGTGCCGGTCAGGGGTTAAGGGGCAGGCGGGACGACTGGCCCGAGGACAGAATGGGGCGCTGCTGGTGAGCTTGTTCGGGGCGATAGCGCTGCTGCGGCGGCATTTCGTGGCTGTCCTGGTGATTCTCGCCGTCGCCGCCGGCATCGGGTACAGCTTCAAGCACAGCGCGTCGTCCTATGCGGAAGTCGGCACTATGGTTTTTGTCCCGCCGACCTCCGGGGCCAACCCCAACGCCTTTGCGGCGGTGGGCGGGTCGGTCCTAGAGGCGGCCGGAACTCTCGCCGTCAGCGCCATGAACTCGCAGGAACAGCAGCAGGTACTGAACGCTGGCGGGAATGCTGCCTATGACGTTGAGCTATTGAACAGCTACAATCTGCAGTATCCCAATTACAGCAATGCTTACCTGATGATAAGCACGGCTTCTGCGGACCCGGTCGCGGTGCATCGTACCTTCGCATTGGTCACCCGCATGGTTAGCGGTCAGTTCCGGACCCAGCAGGCGGCCGATGGCGTTACGGCAAATAACCGTATTGAAACAGTAATGGTCGGGGATACCGGGCCGCTCGAGCAGCAAGGCTCGTCGAAAAGAGCCTTGATAGGGTTGCTGATCCTGACCGTTGTGGCCGTGTTCGCGGCGGCGTCCTTCCTGGACCGGCACCCGGTGCGGCTGCCAGGGACCGGCCGCCGGACGGGCGGCCCCGCCTGCCGGCCGACCGGACGGTCCCCGAGTAAGACGACTCCCCGGCCGCTCAGGCCGACCGGAAAGAGCCGCTCAGGCCGGCTGGCTGGCTAGCTGCTCAGGTCCGTCGGCCGCGGGTGCCCGGCCGGCCCCCCGCCGGAAAGCAGCGTGGCCGCGATGCGCTGGCCAGCCCGGCCATCCCAGAGCGGGGGGCAGCGCCGCGGCGGCGGTGCGTCCAGGACGCTCAGCGCGGTCTTAACGATGCGCTCCCGGTCTCGCCCCACCAGCTGGTTGGTTCCCTCGGTCAGGGTGACCGGACGCTCGGTATTGTCCCGGAGGGTGAGGCACGGCACGCCCAGCACGGTGGTCTCCTCCTGCACCCCGCCGGAATCGGTGAGCACCAGGCGGGCCGACGCCTGGAGCGCGACGAAATCGAGATAGCCGGCCGGCGGTATTATCTGCACCCGCTCGGACAGGCCGTATTCGCGCAGCTGCCCGGCGGCCCGCGGGTGGGCTGGGAGCACGATCGGGCACGCCTGGGCCACCTCGTCGAGGGCGGATAGCAGCGCGGCCAGCGCTCCGGGGTCATCCACGTTCGCCGGCCGGTGCAAGGTCACCAGGGCGTACCCGCCCCGGCGGAGACCCAGCCGGGACAGCACGTCCGAGGCCAGCGCCCGGTCGAGGTTGGCCAGCAGGGTGTCCACCATGACGTTGCCCGCCAGGTGGATCTGGTCGGGCCGGTAGCCTTCGGCCCGCAGGTTGTCCACCGCGTCCGCGGACGGCGCGAACAGGTAGTCACTCAGCCGGTCGGTGACCACCCGGTTGACTTCCTCGGGCATGTCCCAGTCGCGGCTGCGCAGTCCGGCTTCTACGTGCGCCAGCAGGGCGCCGGACTTAGCCGTGACGAGCGCGCAGCCGAGTGTGGAGTTGACGTCGCCGACGACCACCACCGCGTCCGGACGCAGCTCCGCAGCCAGCGGCTCGAACGCGGTCATCACCCGGCCGGTCTGCACGGCCTGGCTGGCCGAGCCGACCTGGAGGAAATGATCCGGCCGCCGGATGCCGAGCTCCGTGAAGAACACGTCGTTCATGGCTGCGTCGTAGTGCTGGCCGGTGTGCACCAGAATGACCTGCGCCCCGGCTGCTTCCAGCGCGTCCATGACCGGCTTGACCTTCATATAGTTCGGCCGCGCGCCAGCAACGCAGATAATGCGCATGCCCAGCTCAGAGGGTCTCGACGTTCGGGCCGCTCAGGCGGCGCCGGCAGTCGAAGACATGCCGGGCGTGCTCGCGGATGACCGGGTAGTCGAACGCGTCGTGGTCGGTGAGCAGCACGACGGCGTCGGCGTCGGCGAGCTCGGCCGGAGTTGGCTCCACCCGCGGCACCAGGGCGTCCACGGCGGTGCCCTCGACGACGTGGGGGTCGGCCGCGCGCAGCTGCGCACCCATCGTGGTGAGCAACTGCGCGACGCGGACGGCCGGGGATTCCCGGGCGTCGCCGGTGTTCTTCTTGTAGGCCAGCCCGAGCAGCAGGATGCGGGCGCCCCGGACCGCGAGCCCGCGGTTGTTGAACGACATCATGATCCGGTTCACCACATAGTCCGGCATGTGGCGATTGATGTCGTCGGCCAGTTCGACGAAACGGAAACTCTTGCCGAGCGCGCGCTCCACCCGCCATGACAGGTAGGACGGGTCGATGGGCAGGCAGTGTCCGCCCACCCCCGGGCCGGGAGTGAACGGCATGAACCCGAACGGTTTCGAGGACGCCGCTTCGATCGACTCCCAGACGTTGATGTCCATGTCATGGGCGAACATGGCCAGCTCGTTGACGAGGGCGATGTTCACGTGCCGGAAGGTGTTTTCGACCAGCTTGGCCAGCTCCGCCTCGCGCGGGGACGAGACCACCACGGTCTGGTCCACGATGGTGTCGTAGAACGCCTTGATCTCCCGCAGCGAGTCCGCGTCGATCCCGGAGACGATCTTCGGCGTGGTGACCAGCGTCCAGGTGGCGTTGCCCGGGTCGATGCGCTCCGGGCTGAAGCCGAGGTGGAAGTCCCGGCCCGCCACGAGCCCCGACCCCTCTTCGAGCAACGGCAGCACTTTCTCCTGCGTGGTACCCGGGTACGAGGTGGACTCGACGACGACGGTCGCCCCCGTGCGCAGGTGCCTCGCCAGCGTGCGGGAGGCATTCTCCAGATAGGTCAGGTCGGGCAGGCCGTCGCGCAGCGGCGTTGGCGCGGCCACCACCGCGACATCGAAACCGGCGCACGCGGTGTCGTCGGTAGACGGCAGGAACCGGCCGCTCTCCAGGGCCTGCTTCAGGTCCCCGGCGGGCACGTCCTCGATGTAGGACTCCCCGGCCGCGAGCAGCTTCACCCGCGCCTCGTCCACGTCGTAGCCCACGACACGGTGCCCGACCTCGCAGGCCCGCATGGCGAGCGGCAGCCCCACGTATCCGAGTCCAACGACGACGACGGTGCTCACGCGCGCTCTCCTTCCTGGTCCGGTCCGGTCTGGTCTCGGCTGGCCTGATCCGGGCTTCTGGTCTGAGCCGGTCTTGTCCCGGCGCAGCTTCTCGCGTCCGACCAGGGCCATGAACGACAAGTTGGTGGTCAGATACCGCCGGCCGAGCCGCACCGGTTCCTGGTACGCCCGGTATAGCCACTCCAGGCCGTGCTCCTGATACCACATCGGGGCGCGGCGGGTGAGCCCGGCGAGGATGTCGAACGACCCGCCCACCCCGTGCACGACGTGCGCCTTGGTGGCCGTCCCCCATTCGTCCAGGAAGAGTTCCTTGCGCGGCGAGGACATGCCCACGAACAGGATGTCGGTCTGGCAGCGGCGGATGTCCTCGGCGACCTCGCCTTCCTGGCCGGCCTGGTAGTACCCGTGGTGGGAACCAGCCACCAGGAGCCCCGGGAACAGCCGGGCCGCCTGCTCCAGCATCCGGGCCAGCACGTCTGGGTGCGCGCCGAGGAAGTAGACGCGGTCACCGCGCTCCTCGGCCACGGTCAGGAGGTTCATGAACAGGTCGACGCCGGCCACCCGCTCGGGCAGCGGTGCGCCGAGGACTCGGCTGGCCCAGACCACGGCCTGGCCGTCAGCCAGCACCATGTCGCAGTCGGCCACCGCCTGCCGCAGTTGCGGGTTCCGCTGCATGGACACGACCTTGGCCGCGTTGATCACCCCGATGGACAACTGCTGGCCGTGATCGATCGCGTCGGTGCACCGCGCGATGGCCTGCTCCATGGTGAGCGCGTCAACCGGCAGGCCGAACAGCTCGCGCTGCGTCCCGCTAGCAGTGCCGTGACTCATTCCACCCCCAACAAGAAGTACGGTCGGCCCGAAGACAGCCAGCCTCAGGACAGCCAGGTGTAAAGCAGCCAGCCAAGCTCGTACGGCAGGCACTCATGATCGACTACGCCCGGGGGATAGACCCGGTCCAGCGCCGCGATCCGGGCACCCGAGACGATTCGGGTGGATGCGGCCCGCAGCCCGCGGACGACCTTCCGGTGATCGGCCCGCGCCACCTTGCGCCAGGTGATCGGCGGCTCGTCGAGGATCAGCTGCCGCGGCGCCCTCGGGCGGCGCGGCCAGCCAGCGCAGGCCGCGCCGGATCGCGTCCAGGTGTCCGTCCCCGCCCGCGTCGGCCAGGTCCAGCAGCGCCATCGGGCCCATCGCGTGCTGGTGCACGCTGTACACCGGGTATCCCTCCACGACCGCACCGGACCGCGAGTCGTAATGCCACCACCACTGGCCGCCTGCGCCCTGGGCGGAGACGATCGCCCCGGCCACGGTGCCCGCGACGGCCAGCGCCTCCGGATCGTCCGCGCTGCGGTGCAGCCGGGCCAGCGCCTGGATGGGATACACCTGGTCGGCGAAGCTGCCGACGTGAGCGCGGTACCAGGGCGCGCCCGAGCCGGTGGTGTGCGGGTAGACCGCCGCGCCGCGCGCGGCGAGCAGGCGCTGCCGCGCCGCCGCCAGGTGCCGCTCCACGTCGGCCAGCGGACGGGCGGCGGCGAGCGCCGAGACCACCCAGGCCGCGGACACGACATCCACCGGGCGCTCCGGCTGGTCCAGCGCGGCGAGGTGCCGGAGCGCATGTTCAAGGTCCCCGTGCCCGCACTCCGCTGTGGCCCAGCACACCAGCGCGGCATCGCCGAGCCCGCTGATCTCATCGATACCCTTGGCCAGCTGGCCGACCAGGTCCTCGGCGGTCATCCCGGCCAGCACGGTCCGCTGGTCCGGCTCGGGCAGCCGCAGCAAGCCGAGCGCGGTGATCGCCCCGTACCTCAGGCTCGTGCCCGCCCGCCGCAGCTGCCACGGGCCACCGGGCTGGCGCTCACCGGTGACGGTGAACACGAACTCGCCATGGTCGTGTTGCTCAGCCAGGCGCAGCTGGGCAATGCGCAGCAGCCGGTCCAGCAGGGCGCCGAGCCCCGGGACGCCGTCGCCGGGGGCGCCGTCAGCCAGCAGGCCGAGACGGGCGGACCGCAGCGTCACCTGAGCGCCAGCGTGGTCGGGCGCCCCGGAACTGGTGAGCGGCCTGCATCGCGAGCCGTCAATGCGTGCAACCCCAGCCTCCATGAGTGGATCCGTCCGCCTTAGCCGGACGCCCCCTGCGGGATATGCCGCAGCAGCAGGCGCGCTCCGTGCGCGAGACTACTGGTAGGACGTCCTGCCCCTGGGCGCCGATGACGGCCTGCCGATGCTGTTATGTCTTCGTTATCTATTATCTGCCGGCCGCGTTGGCCTGCGTCTCGGCTTTACGCGAAGTTAGCGTTAGCCGATAGCGTTCGACCAGCATGCGTGCACATCGGGTTCAGCAGCCAGGAAACAGCACCAGAGCATACGGCAACAGAGCCGCCGGCAGAGGAGCATTAGATGGAACCGCTCAGCATCGACGGTGCCTGGGCTTTCACCCCGCCAATCCACCGGGACGACCGGGGGAGTTTTTACGAGTGGTTCCGGGGCAGTGAGTTTATGGACACACTCGGTTACCAATTGGGAATCGCGCAGGTAAACTGCTCGGTATCCCGTCGCGGGGTAATCCGGGGTATTCACTTTGCTGACGTCCCGCCCGGCCAGGCGAAGTACGTCAGCTGCGCGGCCGGCGCCATCCTGGACGTGGTCGTGGACCTGCGGCTCGGGTCGCCCACCTTCGC
Organism: uncultured Actinomycetes bacterium; assembly: GCA_963844695.1. Lineage (GTDB taxonomy): Bacteria > Actinomycetota > Actinomycetes > Streptosporangiales > Streptosporangiaceae > RYN-230. The sequence continues at coordinate 25,356 of CAWJPL010000012.1, read as the reverse complement.
GGCCTGGACCGCGGTCCAGCTGGACGAGGAGAACCGGCGGGCGGTGTTCTTGTCCGAGGGACTCGGGCACGCGTTCATGGCCCTGAGCGACCAGGCCACCGTGCTGTACCTCTGCTCCACGCCGTACGCCCCGGGGCGGGAGCACGGCGTGGACCCGCTCGACCCGGACATCGGCATCGAGTGGCCCGTGGACGTCAAGCCCATGCTGTCGGACAAGGACGCCGCTGCCCCGTCCCTGCGCACCGCGCAGCACAGCGGCATCCTGCCCGGCTACGACAGCTGCCTCAGCTACGCCGCCCAACTGCGCGGCTCACTTCCCGCCCACTAACGCCCGTTCCCGGGGGGCCCCTAGGGAGCAGGCTCGGCCGCGGCGGCCAAGGCCGCCACCTCCGGCAGGCCGCGCTGTAGGGCCTGTGGCCAGCTGCCGATGGGGGTGAGCCCGGCCCGTTCCCAGGCGGCGTGGCCGAGCACGCTGTAGCCGGGGCGCGGCGCGGGGCGGGCCAGCGCACTGCTCGGGGCGGGCCGGACCCGGGCCGGGTCCGCGCCCAGCAGCCGGAAGACCTCCCGGGCCAGCCCGAACCAGGTCGTTTCGCCGCTGCTGGTCGCGTGGTAGACGCCGGGCGCCGCGGCCGAGGCGATCAGGGCGTGGATGCGGTCAGCCACGTCCATCGACCAGGTCGGCTGCCCGCGCTGGTCGTCCACCACGTGGACCTGGTCGCGCCCGCGCTCCATCCTGGTCATCGTGGCCACGAAGTTCGGCCCGTGCGCCCCGTAGAGCCAGGCGGTGCGGACCACGTAGCCGGCCAGGCCGGGCTGCTCCAGGACGGCCCGTTCCCCGGCCAGCTTGGTGCGGCCGTACGCGGTGCGCGGGGCCGGCCGCCCGTCCTCCGGATAGGGCTCGCGGCCCAGCCCGTCGAACACGTAGTCCGTGGAAACCTGAACGAGCGCGGCCCCTCGCGCGGCACAGCAGGCGGCCAGCCCGGCCACAGCCTCGCCGTTGACGCGGAGCGCGGCGTCCTCGCTGGCCTCAGCGTCGTCCACCGCCGTCCAGGCCGCGCAGTTGACGACTACCTCAGGCTCACAGCGGGCCAGCGCGTCCCCGACGGCACCGGCGTCGGTGATGTCCAGATCACTGCGGGAGAGCCCGGTCACGGCCTCGCCCCGGTCCTCCAGAACGGTCAGCAGATCCCGGCCCAGCATGCCCCGGGCCCCGGTCACCAGCCACCGGCTCACGAGGCCGGGCCGCCCTGGCCAGCCGTTTCGGGCTCGCGACCGGACCCGGCCCCAGGCCCCGCCGGGCCCGGGCCGTTTCAGCGGCTCCCACCACGGGCGGTGGTCCGCGTACCAGCGCACCGTGGCCGCCAGGCCCTCGGCAAACGGGGTACGCGGCGCGTACCCGAGGGCCCGCAGCGCCCGGTCGTCAAGCGAGTACCGCCGGTCATGGCCTTTGCGGTCCGTCACCGGAGTCACCCGGTCCCAGCCGGCCCCGCACTGCTCCAGGATGGCGCGGGTCAGCTCGAGGTTGGTCAGTTCCGCGTCGCCGTTGATGTGGTACACGCCCGCTGCTGCGCCCTGCTCGAGCACCAGCTGGATGCCCCGGCAATGGTCGTCCACGTGAATCCAGTCGCGGACGTTGCCGCCGTCGCCGTACAGCGGCACCGTCAGCCCGTCCAGGAGGTTGGTCACGAACAGCGGGATGACCTTCTCCGGGAACTGGTAGGGGCCGTAGTTGTTGCAGCACCGGGTGATGCTGACGTTCAGCCCGTGGGTCCGGGCGTAAGCGCGGGCCATCAGGTCACCGCCGGCTTTCGCGGCCGAGTACGGCGAGTTCGGGGCCAGCGGCGCGTCTTCGGCCCAGGAGCCTTCCGCGATGCTGCCGTAGACCTCGTCGGTGGAGACCTGCACCACCCGGGGCACCCCCGCGTCCAGGCAGGCCTGCAGCAGGACCTGCACGCCGACCACGTTCGCGGCGACGAAATCGGAGGCGCCGTCGATGGACCGGTCCACGTGCGTCTCGGCGGCGAAGTTGAGCACCGCGTCGTGCCCGGGGAGCAGCGAGCGCGAGCAGCGTGGCGTCGCAGATGTCACCCTGGACGAAGCGCAGCCGCGGGTTACTGGCGACCGGATCCAGGTTGGCCAGGTTTCCGGCGTAGGTGAGCTTGTCCAGGACCGTGACCCCGGCCTGCTCGTAGCCCGGATAACCGCCGGTGAGCATGGTCCGGACGTAATGGGAGCCGATGAACCCGGCCCCGCCGGTTACCAGGATCCTCATGAGCTGATCTGCACCTTGCTGTGATCGCCGAGAATGAGCCGGTGGGCCTTGGGCACCCGTGGCGCGGGCGTGACCTCCACGTCGCGCCCGATGATAGACGCCTCGATCCGCCGGACCCCGCTGATGGACGCGCCCCGCAGCACGATCGAATATTCGATCTCACTGTCGGTGATCGCGCAGTCCTCGGCCACCGAGGTGAACGGGCCGAGGTAGGAATCGGCCACCCGGGTCCGCGCGCCGACGATGACCGGGCCGACGATGCGGGACGCGCTCACCTCGGCGCCCTCCTCGATCACCACCCGGCCGATCAGCTCACAGCCCGGGTGGACGACGCCGCGCTGGGCCGGCTCCGCCGTCTCCAGCACCAGCCGGTTGACTTCGAGCATGTCCGCGACGTTCCCGGTGTCTTTCCAGTATCCGGAGATCGTGGTGGACGCGACCTTCCGGCCGTCGTCGATCAGCCACTGAATGGCCTCGGTGATCTCCAGTTCGCCCCGCGGCGAGGGCTTCAGGCTGCGCACCGCCTCGTGCACGCACGCGGTGAACATGTACACGCCGACCAGGGCGAGGTCACTCTTCGGCTGCTCCGGTTTTTCCTCCAGCCCGACGACCTGTCCCGTCTCGTCGAGTTCGGCGACACCGAACTCGCGCGGATCGGGGACCTGGGTGAGCATGATCTGGGCATCCGGGCGGGTGGCGCGGAACTCATCCACCAGCGGGGAGATCCCGCCCACGATGAAGTTGTCCCCGAGGTACATGACGAAGTCGTCGTCGCCCAGGAAGGCCTGGGCGATCAGCACCGCGTGGGCCAGGCCCAGCGGGGCCTCCTGGCGGAGATAGGTAATGTTCAGCCCGAACGCGGAGCCATCCCCCACCGCCTCCTCGATTGCGGGCGCGGTGTCTCCGACGACCACCCCCACGTCGGTGATGCCGGCGTCCCGGATCGCTTCCAGGCCGTAGAACAGCACGGGTTTGTTAGCTACGGGAAGTAGTTGCTTGGCCGAGGTATGCGTGATCGGCCGCAGCCGCGTTCCCGCGCCCCCCGACAGGACCAGGGCTTTCATGCAGCGAAACTAGCGTCCTCCGGTGCCGTGCAACCACCTGAGCCGGAAAAAATACGTTGGTTTGACCCCGTGACGCCCAGTGTTCATTCAGGGGCGGGCCGGGCCAGGAGCCTCGCCGTGGAAGGCATTCTGGGCCGTCGCGAGGCCGCTACTGATCAAGGCCGCGGTGGCGTCGGCACTCCGGTCGATCAGGAACGGCAGTTCCTTGCGCTCGGTGGCGTTGAAATCACGCAGCACGAACGTGGCGGGATCCATCCGGCCGGGGGGCCGGCCGATGCCGAAGCGCACCCGGTAGTAGTCCCGGGTGCCCAGGGCCGAGGTCACCGAGCGGAGCCCGTTGTGCCCGTTGTCACCGCCGCCCAGCTTGAGCCTGATCGTGTCGAACGGCAGATCCAGCTCGTCGTGGATGACGACGATATGGTCCGGGTCCAGGTGGTAGTAGCCCCGCAGTCCCGCGACCGGGCCGCCGGACTCGTTCATGTAGGTGAGCGGCTTGGCCACGGTGACCGGCGTCCCGTCGAGACGGCCTTCGGCGATGCTGGACCGGTATTTGCCCGGCTTGAACCGGCCGCCGATCCGGCTGGCGATCTCGTCCGCCACCAGGTAACCGGCGTTGTGCCGGTTACCTGCGTAGCCGGGCCCGGGGTTGCCCAGCCCGACGATCAGCCATCGTTCGTCCGCCATGCTGTTCCCGCCCCGGGCCATGCGCCTGCCGCGTATCGCGGACCACACCGCGGCCGCCGCAGCCTGACCTGGCCCGTTCCCGGGCCGCTACTCGTCGCCGCCCGCCGCAGCAGAACCGGCGGCGGACTCCTCGTCGCCTTCCGGAACCGGGGCCGGCTCGGCCGACGCGGCAGCCGCGGTCTCGGGCAGGCCGATCTCGGCTTCCATCTGCTCGGCGGTGGGCGCCGCGATGACGTGCAGCACAAGCGCGTCCGGCTCCACGGCCAGCGAGGATCCTTCCGGCAGTTCCAGGTCGCCGGCGTGCACCGCCGTGCCGACCTCCATGTCTTCCACGCTGACTTCGATGCCGGTGGGGATGTGCGTGGCCTCGGCCTCGATCGCGATCTGGACCATCTGCTGGTCGAGCAGGCCGCCCGAGAACACCTCGCCGGTCACCTGGATGGGGATGTCCACGGTGACCTTCTCGCCGCGGCGGACCAGGATCAGGTCGACGTGCTCCACCGAGCCGCGGATCGGGTTGCGCTGCACGGACTTCGGCAGCACCAGCTGGTTCCCGCCGGGCAGCCCGTCCAGGCGGATCAGCACGTTCGCGGTCTTCAGCGCCATCATCACGTCGTGGCCGGGAAGCGTCAGGTGCCGGGTGTCGGTGCCGTGGCCATACAGTACGGCGGGAACCCGGCCTGCGCGGCGCTCACGGCGGGCGGCGCCCTTGCCGAACTCGGTGCGCGGCTCAGCGGCGATGCGGACCTCAGGCACGGTACTTGCTCCTTATACAGGCAGAACGGAATCGGCTCCGCCGTGCTCCCACCGCCAGGCCTAACCAGACGGGGCGCGACAACCGACAGGCACGCGCACAGGCGTGCCTGTCGGAGTCTAGCTCAGAATCGCCAGTGGGTTCGGCCGCGCTGACCAGACTAGATCTCCCACGGCGCAGGTGCGGCCTCGTCCCAGGGTGCGGGCCGGATCTTACGGAGCGTGACCAGGGTGCCTTCCTGCTGCATCCCGGGGGTGCCGTCCTGCTGCATCCCGGGGGTGCCGTCCTGCTGCATCCCGGGGGTGCCGTCCTGCTGCATCCCGGGGGTGCCGTCCTGCTGCATCGCGGCATGACCCTGGTGCTGAATCACCGGGCCTGCGGCCAGCGCGGTGCCGAGCAGGGTCGAGGCGGCGAGGAAGCCAGCGGCCGCGATGCTCCGGCCTCGGGTAATTGCGGGCATGGGAGTGGTCCTTCCGTTCCGTGGCGAGGATGGTCGTGATGGTCGGATTGGTACGGCGGTCAGGCTCGGGGTGCTGGGCGCGGCCGAGGGCCGGCTCGTGCGGGTGGAGGGCGGGACGCGGTGCCGCGCTCTTGCTGAGCCTGGATTGCCGCGAGCCCGGCTTCGATGTCCACGGACGTGTCGAGGACGTCGAGCGTGCTGGACTTGGCGTTCAGCAGGAGCAGGTCCAGCTCGACATCCCCGGGCCACCCGGGATCCGGCCGGTTCACCGAGTGCTCCCGGTGATCCCGAGCATCTGCTTGAGGTTCTTGCGCGCCTTGGCGAGGTTCTGCCGGACCGCGGCCGGGTCGGCGCTGAGCTCGCTGGCGATCTCGGCGGGACTGTAGCCGTCGATGCACCAGGCCATCACCTCGCGCTGCTTGGGCGGGAGGGCGGCCAGTGCGGCCAGGACGGCGCGGGCCTCGTCCCGTAGCTCTGCGGCGCTGGCGGTGGGCAGCGGACTGGGCTCCGGGGGGGACTCGACCGGCGTTTCACGCGATCCGTACCGGAAATACCCGCGCTGGGCAACGCGCCGTAACCAGGCGCGGGGGTATTGGATCGCCGGCCACACCGGGAACGCGTCGGCGAAGGCGGACTGGGCGACGTCGGCGGCCATCTCGGCACTGGCGCCGAGGCTCATGACGAACCAGATGAGGCCGGGCAGCTCGCGGGTGTAGCAGCCCGCGAAATCCGCACCGGCCAGGCTGGCTGGGCTGTCCTGCTCGCGGCGGCTCAGCACGAGTTCCACGCAATCGCCCCTTTTCCTTCTGCCCGCGCTGCCATCTGGCCTAGCACCCTGCGCGGTTCACATGACGTAGTGCGCGCGGATGGACGATTCGTGACCCCGGTCCGGAAGATTTCTTCGGGTCCGGCCGATTCGCGTGGTCCGGTGAGCCTGGAATACGGGCCCAGGCAGCAGAAAAGGCTCCGCCGGCACGTTGTTGGCGGCAACGTGCCGGCGGAGCCCGACTGCTCTACTCCCTGCTCGCGTGCGCCCACGTTCGTGACTCGCCAGCAGGCCGGGGTGGCTGGATGTCCCGGTTACCCCTGCTCGGACTCGTGCGTCATCTCCGGCTGCAGTCTCGTGGGTCATCTCGGGCTCGGACTCGTGGGTCATGGCCGGCTTGGACTCGTGGGTCATCGCCGGCTTGGACTCGTGGGTCATGGCCGGCTTGGACTCATGAGTCTTCTCCGGCTTGGACTCGTGAGTCTTCTCCGGCTCGGACTCGTGAGTCATGCCCGGCTGGCCTTCTTCGGAGCTGAGATTCTCCATGGTCGTTGTCCTCTCCTGTTCCCTGACCCCCGTGAGCCAGGAAGAAAGACATCCACTATGTGTCGGTAGCAGCGTACCGGGGTGTCCCTCATCATCCCGGCGGACTATCCGGCCTATCCGGTCTGAAACAGCTCACTGAATGGATAGGTGCCAGCCAGGCCGGGCATGCGTGACCATTACGTGACACGCCGTCACCAGCCGATGTCATCACGCCCCGGGCGGCTACGTGGCGAGGCCTCGAAACTGGGCGCGGACTGCCGACGCTTGCGCGTCATCCCCCAATTCCTCGTAGATCAGCACCGCCCGGCGCAGGTACGCCCCAGCCTGATCCGGTTGCTGCCTGGCTACGTGGGCCCGCACCAGGCGGCGCAGGGTGTCCGCGGCATCGAACCGGTCCCCGGCGGAGTCGCGGAGTTCCAGGGCACGCTCCAGCACACCAATAGCGGGAGCCACCCGTCCCAGCGACAGGTACGCCTCGCCAAGATTGTCGAGCGCGTAGCCTTCTCCGCGAATCTCGCCGATGTCCTGGAACATTTCCCGCGCGCGATCCAGGCTGTCGACAGCCTCAGTGACGCGGCCCAGTGACAGGTACGTTTCACCAAGATTATTCAGCACCACGGCTTCGCTATATGGATTGGCCGCCTGGCGTTGAATTTCAAGGGCCCGCTTCAGCAAAGCGAGTGCCGCGTCGTAACGTTGCAGCCGCCGGTAGGTATCGGCCAGGTTGCTGGCCGTCTGCGCTTCGCCCGGGAGGTCCGCGATCTCGCGGCGGATCGCCAGAGCCTGCTCGAAATAACTCACCGCTTCATCCATGCGCCGACGGGCGAAGGCCATGCCCAGGTTGTTGAGCACCAGCGCCTCGCCACGCTTATCACCCAGCAAGCGGACGCTGGAGAGGGCGATGTGGTGCGTCTCGACCCAGTCGGCCCAGTAGGTACGCCGGTTGAAGAAACCGAAGGCGGCGACGGGCAGCTGCCAGGCGAGCACGTGCAGGCCGCTCGCCGCGGCCTGCCGGGTGGCGGTGACCAGGTTGGTGCGCTCTACCTCACACCAGTTCAATGCCTCGTCCAGGGACAGGAAACCAAGTGGCTCACAACCCGCTTCGAGGGGAGCCAACTGGACCTTGTAGTGGTGCGGAGACACCATGAGCGCCACCGCATCAACAGTGTGCAGATACCAGGCGAGCACCCGGCGCACGGCACCGTCTCGCACCGCGGAGGTCTCCTCCAGGTTCGCCCGGCCGGCCGCATAGGCCCGTAGCAGGTCGTGGAACCGGTAGCGGTCGGGGGCCGGCGACTGAACCAACTGGGCATCGACCAGCTCCTCCAGGGCATCCGCGACGTTCTGCTCGGGCTGCCCCATGAGCGCGGCCGCGGCGGGCAGCCCGATCGTCCGCCCCTGCCACGTTCCCAGCAGGCGGAAGGCATGCGCCGGGTCAACATCGTCCGCGTCGTGGCGGGGCAGGCTAGCGAAACTAACCTCGAAGCAGGCCCGGACGGCCAGGTCCCCGGTCTTCAGCTCATCCAGCCGCCGGCGCTCGTCGGAGAGCCGTCTGGCCAGGTTACGAACGGTCCAGCCGCCCCGCGCGGCTAGCCGGGCACCCGCGATCCTGATGGCCAGCGGCAGTCCGGCGCACGCGGTCAGCACGTCATCGGTAGCCTCGGGCTCCGACTCGGCCCGGCTGCGGCCGATGATGCCGGCGAACAGGTCCAGGGCCTCGGCAGGGTCGAGCACATCCAGGTCGATGAACCGGCTTCCGGCGAGATCTGGCATGCGGTTGCGGGTGGTGACCAGCACCGCGCAGGAACCGGACCCCGGGAGCAACGGCCTGACCTGCGCGGCATCACGGGCATCGTCCAGGACGATGAGTACCCTGCGATCGGTCAGCAGGGACCGGTACTGGGCGGCGCGTTCCTCCTCTCCCACCGGGATCCGGCCCGGGTCCACACCGAGATCACGCAGGAAACGGGCCAGGATGTCGCCGGGCGGGACCGGGGGCGCATTGGGGCGGACCAGGTTCGCGTACAGCTGCCCGTCCGGGTAATGCGACCGCAGCAGGTGCGCGGCGTGGACCGCCAGGGTGGTCTTGCCCAGCCCGCCGGCCCCGATCACCGCCGCCACCACCACAGCCCCGGGACTGTCCGGACGGCGCGGGCCAGACAGCAGGTCACGCAGGTTCTGCAGATGCCCGGCCCGACCGGTGAAGTCCGGGATGTCCGCCGGCAGCTGGGCCACCAGCGGCAGCGGCGCCGCGGCCGGAGACACCGGGCCCGCGTCAGCCCGCCCGGTGACCGCCGTCATCGCGCCGGGTGGCGGCTCGCCGGGGCCGCTCTGAGTGGCCGCGGACGGCATGGCTTGCGGCCCGGATGGCCACACGGCGAAGGGGGAGTCCGCCGCGGTGGTTTTCGTTGCGGATCCTGGGCGGCCCGAGCCCGCGTCGGCCTGCAGCATCTGCTGGTGCAGTTGCCGGAGCTCGGCGCTGGGCTCTACGCCGAGCTCATCCGCGATCACCTCACGGGCCTGCGCGTAGGCTCCCAGAGCCTCCGCCTGCCGGCCAGAGCTGTACAGGGCGCGCATGAGCAGGGCCCACATGCCCTCGCGGATGGGATGGTCAACGAGCAGCCGGCGCAGCTCCGCCACGACCTGAGCCTGGCGGCCGCAGGCCAGCTCGGCCTGGATTCGCAGCTCCAGCGCCTCGATCCGAGACTCTTCCAGTCCCCCGGCCTCGGCGCTGACCAGGGGTGAGGCCGGGACGTCAGCCAGCGCCCGGCTCCCATGCCACAAGCCAAGAGCCTGATCGAGCAGGTCAGCCGCCCGCTGGCTCTCCCCTGCGGACAGGGCTTTGCGCCCCTCGGAGGCGGACTGGGCGAACCGCCCCGCGTCGATGTCATCGGCCGTGACCAGCAGCTGGTATCCGGGGTAGCGGGTCACCAGGACCTTGCCCTCCGGGTCGCCGATCAGCCTGCGCAGCCGGAGGACGTAGATACTGATCGAGTTACTGGCGCGGGCCGGGCGCTCTTCTGGCCATACCTCGCTGATCAGGCGATCGGTCGAGACAACCTGGCCCGCCTGCAACAGCAGCACCGCCAGCACCGTGCGCCACTTGGGTGCGTTGATGCCGTTCCAGCTCTCGTCCACCTGGACCTCGAGTGGCCCAAGTATCCGAAACTGCATCGTTCGCGCCTCGTTCACTGGGGGTGCGTCCGTCCCGGACACCGTGAGTCACGGAACTGGCCAAGCCATCACTTAATGATGACCCAGATCTGGCCATCACGGCAGCTTCCGGGCGGGGTGTTGCCGGGCGTACCTGACGTTCGGGGCTCAATCACGGATCAATCGCGGCGCAAGAGCCCACTGGCATTCTCTTACTCAGCCGCGACAAGAAGAACAAAAGTCGCCGGCAGGGGAACCAGGTCGGGGGGCCGACCGGGATCACCGCGGACCGCCAAGCGGGGGCGCAGTCCGTGAAATCCCCTGGTCAGGGCTGGTATGCGTGCACCAGCCCTGACCAGGGAACCAGCGATCCCGGACTGAGGGGAAACAGCACGCGCCGCAGCCCGATGCGGGCACCGAACTGGTGGCCGCCGTCTTCGTCTCTTGCGGGGGCGAAGACAGCGGTCACCTTCGGGATCGCCAGACGCCGCAGGCCGGTGCTGGATCCGGGGGACGACCCACGCCGGCCTGCGGCCCGGGGGCGGGAGAGCGAGCCCGGACCTCCTCGGAGGTCCGGGCTCGCTCAGCGTCCCGGACCGGGTTAGCTCTGGCCGTCGAAGAGGCTGGTCACCGATCCGTCGCTGAACACCTCGGTGATCGCCCGGGCGATCAGCGGCGCGATCGACAGCACAGTCAGCTTGTCGAACCGGCTGTCGTGGGGGATCGGCAGCGTATTGGTCACGATGACCTCGCTGATCCGTGAATTCTTCAGCCCGTCCACCGCGTTGCCGGACAGCACGCCGTGCGTGGCGGTGACGATGACCTTGGCCGCACCCTGCTCGAACAGCGCGTCGGCCGCCTTGATGATCGTCGCGCCGGTGTCGATCATGTCGTCCACGACGATGCAGGTCCGGCCGGCGACCTTCCCGACCACCTCCGAGACCGCCACCTTGTTGGCTACGTCGGGGTCGCGGCGCTTGTGGATGATGGCCAGCGGGCTGCCGAGCCGGTCGGTCCACCGCTCACAGACGCGGACCCGGCCGGCGTCCGGGGCCACGACCGTGACCTGCGAGACGTCCAGGTTGCCCTCGACGTAGCCGGCCAGGATCGGCAGCGCGAACAGGTGGTCCACCGGGCCGTCGAAAAAACCCTGGATCTGCGCGGTGTGCAGGTCGACGGCCATGATCCGGTCCGCGCCGGCGGTGAGGAACAGGTCCGCCATCAGCCGGGCCGAGATCGGCTCGCGGCCGCGGCTCTTCTTGTCCTGGCGGGCGTAGCCGAAGAACGGCGCGACCACGGTGATCCGCTTGGCCGACGCGCGCTTGAGCGCATCGACCATAATCAGCTGTTCCATGATCCACTGGTTGATCGGCGCGGTGTGGCTCTGCACCACGAACGCGTCGCTGCCGCGGACCGACTCCATGAAGCGGACGAAGATCTCGCCGTTGGCGAAGTCGAACAGCCGGGCCGGGGTGGGCTCGATGCCGAGGTTGCGGGCGATTTCACTGGTCAGTTCGGGGTGGGCCCGGCCGGAGAAAAGCATCAGCTTCTTCTCGCCGGACGCGGTGATGCCGGTCACGCTCCCTGAGCTCCCTCACTCGTGTCGGCGTCCTGTCCCCCGGCGTGCCGCCCCCCGGCGTCCGGCCCGCCAGAACTCTGTCCGCCAGAACTCTGTCCGGCGGGACTCTGCCCGCCAGGGATCTGGTGAGCGGGGTCCCGTTCGCTGCCGGCCAGCTGCCCGTCAGCATGGATTCCTGCGTTGTTCATACCCGCTGCCGAGCCACCTGCATCGACCTTGCTGCCCGGAGGGAGATAGGCAAACGGTCCCACGACCGCGCCCGCGCCGATATCGGCCCCCCGGCAGACGGACTGGATGACGGTGGCCCCCTCGCCCACGGTGGTGTCCCGCAGTTGCGCCCCCGGGCCGACCCGGGCCCCCGCCGCCACGGCGGTGCGGCCCTCGAGCTGGGTGCCCGGCCCGACCTCGACGTCGCGGGCCAGGCTCACCCCCGTATCGACCCAGGTCGTCGCCGGGTCCACGACGGTGACGCCCGCACCCATCCAGGTGCTGAGCAGCCGCGCGTTGAAGATCTGCCGGGCCCGGGCCAGCTGGGCCCGGTCGTTCACGCCCAGCACCTCGTCCGGGTCCTCCAGGGTCACCGAGGCCACGTGGTGACCTTCGGCCCGGAGGATCGCGATCACGTCGGTGAGATATTCCTCACCCTTGGCGTTGTCGGTGGGCACCCGCTTGACCGCGTCGCCGAGCAGGTGCGCCTCGAAGGCGTAGACCCCCGAGTTGATCTCGTCGACGGCCCGCTCATCCGGAGTCGCGTCCGCCTCCTCGGTGATCTTCAGGAAGGCACCGGAGTCGTCGCGGATGATGCGGCCGTACCCGGCCGGGTTGGGCACCCGGGCGGTGAGCACGGTGGCCGCGGCCCCCCGGGCCTGGTGTTCGCGGACCAGGGCGGCCAGCGTGGCGCCGCGCAGCAGCGGGGCGTCCGCGTAGGTGACCACGATCGTCCCGTGGTCCAGCCCGACCTCCTCGATCACGGTCCGGACCGCGTGGCCGGTGCCGCCCTGGCGGTGCTGGACCACGGCCTGGACATCCGGCGCGTAGCTGGCCAGGTACTCAGTGACCTCGCGGCGCCGGTGGCCTACCACCACGATGAGACGGACCGGATCCGTCTCGCGCCCGGTGGCCAGCACGTGCCCGAGCAAGGTCTCGCCGCAGATCTGATGCAGCACCTTGGGGGTATCGGACTTCATCCGCGTACCTTCGCCCGCGGCCAGGATGATGACCGCAGCCGGACGGCTCACACTCACTAGGCGGTGCTCCTCGGTTGCTGCTCCCCGGATGCCGGGATCCCGCTCCCCGGTTGCGCCGTCATGGCCCGCGCCGATCCCGCCCGCTCCCCTGGCCCATTCAAGTGCACGCGCCCGACACCCGCAGGATACCGTCCGGGTCGTCTCGCCGACGCGGGTTGGGTGAGACGAAGCCCCTGCTCAGCGGAACGTAGCGAGGCCCGCACGGGCCGCCAGGCCTGCCGCCGCACCCTTTCGGCCGGGATGTCCTGGCGAGACAGATTTTGTCGGTACCCGGCGCTAGCATTCGAATATGAATTCGATCAAGTTAGGCAGCGAGACACGGACATCCCCAGGAGCCGAGCGGGTTCGGGAGCAGGCCATTGCTCTACGCCGGGCCGGGCACTCTCTCCGAGAGATCAAACAGATTCTCGGCATCGGCAGCAACCAGACGCTGCACGAGGCGCTGCGCGGTGAGCCACCACCAGAATGGACCCGCCGGCCCAGAGCCAAGGACGACCTGCACGTCCGGGCCCGCGAACTCCGCGCCCAGGGCCTCGACTACGAGGACATCGCGGCGGCGTTAGGCGTCTCGAAGAGTTCCGTCTCACTTTGGGTCAGGGACATGCCGCGGCCCGAACGGCTGAGCTACGAGGAGTGCCGCAAGCGGTCGGCGGAGGGATCCCGGCTCTACTGGGAGACCGAGCGGCCCGCCCGCGAGGCCCGGCGTGAAGAGGTGCGGACCGCGGCGGCCGGCCAGATCGGCGCGCTGTCCAAGCGGGAGATCCTCATCGCCGGCGCAATCGCCTACTGGTGCGAGGGCGCCAAGAGCAAGCCGCACAGGAGACATGAATACGTCGCCTTCATCAACAGCGATCCTGCTCTGATCAAGTTCTTTCTGCGCTTTCTCGGCGAGGCCGGTGTCGAGCCCGCGCAACTGCGCTTCCGCGTGCACATCCACGAGACCGCAGACGTGGCGGCAGCGGAGGAGTTCTGGCGGGGCGTCACCGGAGCCGAGGTCAGCACAGTTTCACCGGACCGGGCTGAAGAGGCACAACCCGCGGACAGTGCGCAAGAACGTGGGTGCCGACTACCACGGCTGCCTGATCATTGGCGTCAGGCAGAGCGCCGACCTCTACCGGCGGATCGAGGGCTGGGTCCGCGCCGCGGTGGGTCACAGCTGATCAGCCATATGGACCGAGGTTCGGATCGTGACCCGAACCTCGGTCATATGGAGCAGCTCCCGGGCGAGGATTCGAACCTCGGTTCAAGACTCCAAAGGTCTTTGTCCTGCCAGGCTAGACGACCCGGGACCGTTCGATTCTTGCCCCAAATGCTACCGGGCCCTGGGTGAGGCAGATGCGGACCTCAGCGACTGAATATCAGAACATGTGGGTTCGATCCCTGGCTGGTAGTCCTGATACCTGCAACGCTGGGACGTGAAGTCCTGCCATGGCGTCTTGTCTCGGTATCTGAGACGAGCTAGATGACTACGCTGCGCTGACTACAGGGCCACATGGCGAAATCATTCGGACTCCATATGTGCAACTTACGGTTTCGTAGGTTACGGTGACGTAAGCGTCATGATTTCCGCGAAGCTGGGTAGCTGAGCCGGGACAGACGCGCGGCCCCACCCCTAAGGCCCCGAGAGCAGAGCGAGGTTCAGCATGACTGCCTCCCCCGAGACCGAGACCGAGACCGTCACAAACGGAACCATCCCGGCTGCGGCCCCGACGGTCACCCGGCGCGCCCCCCTGCCGGAGATAGAAGCCGACCCGAGCAGCACGCTGGACCGCTTCCTGGTCGCCCTGTTCGTCTCCATCCCGCTCCTCGCGGTCCTGGCCGCCATCCCGCTGGCCTGGAACCTCGGCTGGCTCGGCTGGCACGACGTAGTGATCGCGCTGGTCTTCTACGTGATCTCCGGGATGGGGATCAGCATGGGCTTCCACCGCTACTTCACCCACTCCTCGTTCAAGGCGAACCGGGGACTGAAGATCGCGCTGGCCGTGGCGGGCTCCCTGGCCATCGAGGGGCCCGTGCTGGTCTGGGTGGCTGACCACCGCCGGCACCACAAGTACAGCGACAAAGAGGGCGACCCGCACTCGCCGTGGCGGTTCGGCACCGACTGGAAGGCACTCACCAAGGGCTTCGGATACGCGCACGTCGGCTGGCTGTTCAACCCCAACCGGACGTCGCAGGCCAGGTTCTGCCCGGACCTGCTGGCGGACAAGGACGTCAGCCGTGTCTCGCGGTGGTTCCCCGGCCTGGTCGCGGTGTCGCTGCTCGCCCCCGCGCTGATCGGCGGGCTGTGGTCGATGTCCATCGCCGGCGCGCTGACCGCGTTCTTCTGGGCCAGCCTGGTCCGGATCTGCCTGCTGCACCACGTGACCTGGTCGATCAACTCGGTCTGCCACACGTTCGGCAACGAGGACTTCGAGGTGCGCGACAAGTCCCGCAACGTCGCCTGGCTGGCCATCCCGTCGTTCGGCGAGTCCTGGCACAACCTGCACCACTCCGACCCGACCTGTGCCCGGCACGGCGCGCTCAAGGGCCAGATCGACATCAGCGCCCGGGTGATCTCCTGGGCCGAGGACCTCGGCTGGGCCTACGACGTCCGCTGGCCGGACGGCGACCGGCTGTCCGCCCGGCTGACGGGGGTGCGGGGCAAGTCCCTCGGCTCCATGACCGACCGCCAGGCCCCGAAGTCGGGGGACCGGAAGGCTGCGTGATGGCGCCATGATGGGCGGGTGACCAATTCGGACCCGGGCTCGAATCACCGCAAGCGAATGACCGGAAAAGAGCGCCGCGAGCAGCTGCTGGACGTTGGCCGGCGGCTGTTTGCGGAACGCGGCTTCGAAGGCACCTCCATCGAGGAGATCGCGGCCCAGGCGGGCGTGTCCAAGCCGGTGGTCTACGAGCACTTCGGCGGCAAGGAAGGCCTCTACGCGGTCGTGGTCGACCGCGAGGTCGAGCGGCTGCTCGGGATGGCCACCCGGATCCTGGGCGGCGAGCACACCAGGGAGAAGTTCGAGGCGGCGGCGGTCGTCCTGCTCAAGTACATCGAGGACGACGCCGACGGCTTCCGCATCCTGGTCCGCGACTCCCACCCGGCCTCGGGGTCGGGCACCTTCGGCAGCCTGATCAGCGATATCGCCAGCCAGGTCGAGTACATCCTGAGCGACTTCTTCGCGGCCCGGGGTTATGACCCGAAGCTGGTGCCGATGTACGCGCAGATGCTGGTGGGCATGGTGGCGATGACCGGGCAGTGGTGGCTGGACGCCCGCAAGCCGAAGATGGAAGAGGTCGCGGCGCACCTCATCAACCTGGCCTGGAACGGATTGTCGCAGCTGGAGACCAAGCCGCGGATCTCCAGCGAGGTCGTCAAGCGCGCCCGGTCATGAAGCGCCGGGTCGGTGACCGCGCCCGGTCGTGACCGCCCCCGGCGTGAAACGCGCCGGTCGTGACCCGCCCGGCGGCCGGCATCTGGTTCAGGCCTTGACCCTGGCCACCACGAACACCCGGCGGAACGGCAGCACCGTCCCGTACGGCGCGGGCGGGTAGGCGGCTACGGATCCGCTCCCGGTACTCGGCCAGGAACTCCTGCGCGGGAGCCGGGGGCAGGGCCGCCAGCACCGGGCGCAGCCCGCTGCCCCGGTACCAGTCCACCACCGCATCCTCGCCGTGCAGCACGTGCAGGTAGGTGGTCTCCCACGCGTCCACCTCGCAGCCCGCCCCGGCCAGCAGGGCCAGGTAGTCCTCGGGCTCACCGGCCTGCCGGTTCAGCTGGACGCCGTCGAGCAGCGGCCGCCAGCGCGGCGCGCTGGCCAGCTCGCGCAGGATGGTGTGGCTCGGCTGGTCGAAGTTGCCCGGGAGCTGGAAGGCCAGCCAGCCGCCCGGGGCCAGCCAGCGCACCCACGACGTGAGCAGTTCCTGGTGACCGGGGATCCACTGCAGCACCGCGTTGCAGGTGATCACGTCTATGGGCTGATCCGGCTGCCAGGTCCGGAGATCGGCCAGCTGGAACGTGAGCCGGCCGACCCGAGCGCCAGCTTCCGAACGTCCGGCTTCCGTCCGGCTGGCCTCCGCCTGGGCGGCCTGCTTCTGGGCGGCCTCGATCATCTCCGGGGAGCTATCCACGCCCAGCACACGGGCGGCCGGCCAGCGTGCGGCCAGCGCGGCGGTCAGGTTCCCGGGACCGCAGCCCAGATCGGCCACGAACCCGGGAGCCTCGGCCCGGACCTGGCCGACCAGGTCAAAGAACGGGCGGGCCCGCTCGGTGCCGAACCGGAGATAGGCGCCTGGGTCCCACATACCGACCACCACTTCTCTCGACATCAAGATATATCAGCGGCACCTGTCTACCGGGACCACACTCTTGATGTCAAGAGATATGCTGCCCGCATGGACGAGCAGCCCGCGAGACCAGCCCACCCAGCCGCGCTACCGCGCGACGAGGTGGACGATCTCGTGGCCGCCTGGCATTCCGAACGGCCGGACCTCGACGTGGAGCCCCTGCAGGTGCTCAGCCGCATCTCACGGCTGGCCCGCCACCTGGACCGGGCCCGCCGCTCGGCTTTCACCGACCACGGGCTGGAGCTCTGGGAGTTCGACGTGCTGTCCGCCCTGCGCAGGCAGGGTGCCCCGTATCAGCTCACGCCGGGCGCACTGCTCCGGGCCACGCTGGTCACCTCGGGCACGATGACCAACCGCGTCGACCAGCTGGCCAAGGCCGGCCTGGTCCGCCGGGAGCCTGATCCCCAGGACCGCCGCGGCGTGCTGGTCACGCTGACCCCGGCCGGGGTGGACCGGGTCGACGCGGCCCTGGCCGACCTGTTGCGCAGCGAGCACGCGCTGCTGAGCGGGCTGAGTGAGACCGACCGCCGGACTCTGGCCGACCTGCTCCGGGTCCTGCTCGCCCCGCTGGACGCCTAGCCCTGCCCACTGACCCATGATTGGGGTGCGTTGTGCCCCGCCGGCGGGGCGCAATCCACCCCGCTGTTGCTGGACCAGGTCGAGGTCAGGTGTCTTCGGCGGCTTCCAGCCACTGCTCCTCGAGCTGGGACTTCTCGTCCTGGACCGCGCGGAGCTCGGCGCCCAGCTCGGTCAGCCGGACGTAGTCGGCGGCGTGCTCGGCCAGCGCCGCGGTCAGCTTGTTTTCCTGGGTCGTGAGCCGGTTGATCTGGCGCTCCAGCCGGGCCATGTCCTTGCGGGCGGCCCGCTGCGCCCCCGCTCCGCCCGGCGGCCCGGCGCCGCCTGGCGCCCCGCTCCGTCCGGCGGCCCGGCCACGGCTGACGAGCCTGCGCCGCCCGCGGAGGCCGTCCCGCCCGGCGGAGTCCCGGCCCCGCCCGGGGCGCCCGCCCCGGCGGCCGCCAGCCGGCGGCGCAGGTACTCCTCGACGCCGCCCGGCAGGAAGGACAGATTCCCGTCCCCGAGCAGGGCGACCACGTGGTCAGTGACCCGCTCCAGGAAGTAGCGGTCGTGGCTGACCAGCACCAGGGATCCCGGCCACCCGTCCAGCAGGTCCTCGAGCTCGGTGAGCGTGTCCACGTCCAGGTCGTTGGTGGGCTCGTCGAGGAACAGCACGTTCGGCTCGTCCACCAGGATGCGGAGCAGTTGCAGCCGTCGCCGCTCGCCGCCGGACAGCTCGCTGGCAGGCGTCCACTGGGTATCGCCGCGCAGGCCGAGCCGGTCGAGGAGCTGGCTGGCCGCCGCGGCGCCCTGGGCGGAATCGAGCGTGCCGCGCACCTGCGTGACCGCCTCCCGCGGGGTGAGGTCGGGATCGAGCCCGGCGTCACCCTGATGCAGGTAGCCCAGCCGGACCGTCTTCCCCCGGATGATCTCGCCGGTCACGCTCAGCCCCGGGCCGCCCGCTTCTTCGTCCTCCTCGCCGCCCACCTCACCGCCGACAGCCAGCAGGTTCAGCAGCGTGCTCTTGCCGCTGCCGTTGGGCCCGATCAGGCCGACCCGCTCGCCCGGGCCGAGCCGCCAGGTCACGTCGTCGAGCAAGGTCCGCGAGCCCGCGGCCACGCTGACGTCCTCCGCTTCGATGACGGTCTTGCCGAGCCGTACGGTCGCCGCCCGGATCAGCTCCACCCCGTCCCGCGCGGGCGGCTCGTGCTCGATGAGCGCGTTGGCCGCGTCGACCCGGAACCGGGGCTTGCTGGTCCGGGCGGGCGGCCCGCGGCGCAGCCAGGCCAGTTCCTTGCGCAGCAGGTTGCGCCGGCGCCGGTCGGTGGCCTCGGCGACCCGGGCCCGTTCCGCCCGGGCCAGCACGTACGCGGAGTACCCCCCGTCGTAGGCGTGCACGTGGCCTTCGGCCAGTTCCCAGGTCCGGTTGCACACCGCGTCCAGGAACCAGCGGTCGTGGGTCACCGCGACCAGCGCCTCCGGCCGCCCGGCCAGGTGCTGGGCCAGCCAGTCGATGGCCTCGACGTCCAGGTGGTTGGTGGGCTCGTCCAGGAGCAGCAGGTCGTGCTCGCTGATCAGGACCGAGGCCAGCGCGACCCGCCGGGACTCCCCGCCGGAGAGCCGGTCCGCCGGGGCGCCCAGGTCCATCCCGGGCAGCAGGGCAGCCAGCACCGACCGGGTCCGGGGGCTGGCCGCCCAGGCGTGCTCGGGCAGGTCACCGACCACGATCGAGGCCACGGTGCCGGTCAGCTCGCTGCGCTGGGCCAGTACCCCGATCCGCAACCCCCGGGCGCGGGTCGCCCGGCCGCTGTCCAGCGCCTCCGTCCCGGCCAGCACCGACAGCAGGGTGCTCTTGCCCGCGCCGTTGCGGCCGACGATGCCGATCCGGTCGCCGACCGCGACCCCGGCGGACACCCCGTCCAGCAGCGGCCGCTGCCCGTACGCCTTGAACGCCCGCTCCAGGTTGACCAGGTTCAGCTGAGGAGTACTCACGCCGGCCGCCCGCTCACGCGCGCGTGCTGGGCGCACTGAGCACGGTCGCGCCGGGCGCGGGGCCGGACACGCTGGCCACCGTGCGGCACACCCCGGCGCCGGCCAGCGCCACAGCCAGGTCGCGCGCGTGCGCCCCGTCCCGGGCCAGGAACGCGCAGGTCGGCCCGGAGCCGGAGACGATGGCGCCCAGCGCGCCGTGCTCCCGGCCCGCGGCCAGCGCCTGGCGCAGCCGGGGCAGCAGCGACACCGCGGCGGGCTGGAGATCGTTGCTCAGCAGCGGGCCGAGTTCCGCCGGATCACCCGAACGCAGCGCGGCCATCAGGGCCGTGTTCAGCTGCGGCGGAGCGGGCGGGAGCAGCCCGGCCCGCCCGGAGCCGGTCGCAGGCCGCGTACACCGCGGGGGTGGACAGCTGCCCGTCCGCGAACGCGAGGACCCAGTGATACGTCCCGGCGGCCAGGGCCGGGGTGACCTGGTCGCCGCGGCCCAGGCCCACGGCGGTCCCGCCGAGCAGCGCGAACCCGACGTCGCTGCCGACCCTCGCGGCCACCTCGGCCAGTTCGGCGTGGCTGAGGCCGGCGCCCCACAGCTCGTTGCAGGCGACCAGCGCCCCGGCCGCGTCCGCACTGCCGCCGGCCAGGCCCGGCCGCGACGGGGATCCGCTTCCTGATCTCGATGGCCAGGCCGGGCGCGTCCCTGACCCCGGGCCCGACGGCGTCGACCAGCGCGGCGACGGCCCGGGCGGCCAGGTTGCTGGCGTCGGCCGGCACGCTGCGGGCACCCTCCCCGGTGACCGCCACACTGTCGGTGTCGGCGGAGGTCACGGTGACCTCGTCGAACAGCGCCAGGGCATGGAACACCGTCACCAGGTCGTGGTAGCCATCCGCACCGGGCGGGCCCACAGAGAGCTGGAGATTCACCTTCGCGGGCACCCGCGCAGTCACAGCGGTCACGATCCCCCGATCGTAGCCGCCTGGGCGATCCGGGCGAACTCGGCGACCCCCAGCGCCTCGCCCCGCGCCCCCGGGTCTACCCCGGCCGCGCGCAGGATCCGTTCCGCGTCCACGGCCGATCCGGCCCAGCCGGCCAGGGCCGCGCGGAGCGTCTTGCGCCGCTGCGAGAACGCCGCGTCCACCACCGCGAACACGGCCGCGCGCGGCACGTCGACCTGCGGCGGGTCCCGGCGGGTGAACGCGACCAGCCCGGAATCCACGTTGGGCACCGGCCAGAACACCGTGCGCGGCACCGGCCCGGCCCGGCGGGCGTCCGCGTACCAGGCGAGCTTGACCGAGGGCACGCCGTAGACCCGGCTCCCGGGGGGCGCGGTCATCCGGTCGGCCACCTCGGCCTGCACCATCACCAGGCCCCGGCGCAGCGAGGGCAGCTCGGCCAGGAGGTGCAGCACCACCGGCACCGCCACGTTGTAGGGCAGGTTGGCGACCAGCGCCGTGGGCGGGTCCCCCGGCAGTTCGGCCGCCCCGATCCGCGCGGCGTCGGCTGTGACAACCGCCAGGCGTTGCGGAAATGAAGGGGCATGGGCGGCGACGGTCACCGGAAGCGCGGCGGCCAGCACCGGATCCACCTCGACGGCGGTCACCTGGCGGGCGGCCGGGAGCAGGGCCAGGGTCAGCGAGCCGAACCCCGGCCCGACCTCGAGCACGACGTCCTGCGGATCGAGTGCGGCCAGCGACACGATGCGCCGGACCGTGCCCGCGTCGGTGACGAAGTTCTGGCCGAGCCGCTTGGACGGCCGGACGTCCAGCTTCCGGGCCAGGTCCCGGATCTCGCCCGGCGCCAGCGTCGGCGAGGCGGGGCGCGCCGCAGGCGTGTTCCCGCCGAGCCGGCGCTCCCGGGGGGTTCCGGGGGGTCGCCCCCCCGGGCCAGCACTGCCTACCACGGGCCGAAGACGCGCTGGCCGGTCGCCTCGATGATTCGCGCACAGCTCAGCCACGTCCAGCTGCTTGATCGCCGCCAGCGCGCGCAGCGTGTGCACGACCTGGACCGGGGAGTTGGACTTGCCCCGGTTCGGCACCGGGGTCAGGAACGGGGCGTCGGTCTCGACCAGCAGGGACTCCGGCGGCGCGACCGTGGCGGCGTCGCGCAGCGGCTGGGCGTTCTTGAACGTCAGCGTCCCCGCGAAGCTCAGCACGTAGCCCGCGGCCACGCAGCGTTTGGCCATCGCCGCGTCCCCGGAGAAGCAGTGGAACACCACCTGGTCGGGCGGGCCCTCCTCGTCCAGGATGCGCAGCACGTCGTCGTGCGCGTCCCGGTCGTGGATCATCAGCGCCTTGCCCGCCTGCTTGGCGATCGCGATGTGCGCCCGGAACCACTCGTGCTGGAGCTCGGGCGGCGCGTCGTCCCAGTAGTAGTCCAGCCCGGTCTCGCCCACCGCCCGCACCCGCGGTTCGCGCGCGAGCTCGGCGATCTCCTTCCGTACCGCTTCCTTCTCCGCAACGGAACCCGACACGGCCCTGGTGTCGTTCGGATGGATCGCGACCGCGGCGTAGACCTGGTCGTGGCCGGCCGCGCAGGCCACGGCCCAGTACGAGGACGGCAGGTCGGTACCCACCGTGATCATCCGGGAGATGCCGCAGGCCCCGGCCCGGGCCACCACGTCTCCGACCGGGCCGGGCACCAGGTTCAGATGGCAGTGACTGTCGAACGCGGTGGCCGGCAGCGGCTCCGGGTCGGGGGCGGGCGGCCGCCCGTACTGGTCAGCGACTCGCTCGGTGCTGGCTAGATCTGGGCTGGCTGGATCCGTGCTGGCTGGATCTGGGGCTGGCGTGCTCACTCGGGCGGCTGCTCCAGGCGGCCCAGCTCCTCGTTGACGATCGAGGGGTCGAGCTTGGTGAACAGCGGCACCGGCGGGGCCAGCGGGGTACCCGGCGTGATGGGGCGGGACTCCCAGCGGGCGACGGCGTCGTAGTCCCCGGTGACCACCGGGTACGGCGGGCCGCCGTCCTCGTCCACTTCCTCGATCCGGGGCATCCCGGTCCAGGTGCCCTCGCCGCCCAGCATCGCGTAGACCTTGGCCGAGGACTCGGGCAGGAACGGGGTGAGCATGGTCTTGGCGTCGTTGACCAGCTGCAGGACCACGTGCATGATCGTGCGCATCCGTTCCGGGTCGGACTCGCGCAGCTTCCACGGCGCCTGGTCGGACATGTACTTGTTGGCCTCCCCGACGGCGCGCATGGCGTCGTTGACCCCCGCCTTGAACCGGGACCGGCCCAGCGAGCCGCCGACCCGGTCGAAGGCCTGGCGGGAGCGCTCCAGGATCTCCCGGTCGGCTCCGTTCAGCTCGCCGGGCGCCGGGACCGAGCCGATGTTCTTGGCCGCGAACGACACCGAGCGGTTCACCAGGTTGCCCCAGGTGGCGACCAGCTCGTCGTTGTTGCGGCGGAGGAACTCGCTCCAGGTGAAGTCGGTGTCCTGGGTCTCCGGCCCGGCGGCCGCCACGTAGTAGCGCAGCGCGTCAACGTCGTAGCGCTCCAGGAAGTCCCGCACGTAGATGACGACGGAGCGGGAGGAGGAGAACTTCCGGCCCTCCATCGTCAGGTACTCGCTGGACACCACCTCGGTCGGCACGTTCAGCGCCCCGAGCTGGCCCGGGGTGCCGCCCTTGCTGCCCTGGCCGTTGTAGCCGAACAGCATGGCGGGCCAGATCTCGGAGTGGAAGACGATGTTGTCCTTGCCCATGAAGTAATAGGACTCGGCGTCCGGCGCCTGCCACCAGGCGCGCCAGGCGTCCGGGTCACCGGAGCGCCAGGCCCACTCGATGGACGCGGACAGGTAGCCGATGACCGCGTCGAACCAGACGTAGATGCGCTTGTCCGGGCGATCCCGCCAGCCGTCCAGCGGGACGGGCACGCCCCAGTCGAGGTCCCGGGTGATGGCCCGGGGCCGCAGCTCGTCGAGCAGGTTCAGCGAGAAGTTCAGCACGTTCGGCCGCCACTGGCCGGTCTTGCTCCCCAGCCACGTGCGGAGCACCTCGGTGAACGCGGGCAGGTCCAGGAAGTACTGCTCGGTCTCGATGAACTGGGGCGTCTCCCCGTTGATCTTCGAGCGGGGAGCGATCAGGTCCACCGGGTCGAGCTGGTTGCCGCAGTTGTCGCACTGGTCACCGCGGGCGTGCTCGTACCCGCAGATCGGGCAGGTGCCCTCGATGTAGCGGTCGGGCAGGGTCCGGCCGGTAGACGGCGAGATCGCGCCCAGCGTGGTCTGCGGGAAGATATAGCCGTTCTTGAGCAGCCCGAGGAAGATCTCCTGCACCACCGCGTAGTGATTGCGGGTCGTGGTCCGGGTGAACAGGTCGTAGGAGAGGCCCAGCGCGCGCAGGTCCTCCGCGATCACCCGGTTGTAGCGGTCGGCGAGCTGCCGGGCGCTCAGCCCCTCCGCGTCGGCGGCGACCTGGATCGGCGTCCCGTGCTCGTCGGTGCCGCTGACCATCAGTACCCGGTTGCCCGCCATCCGCTGGTACCGGCTGAACATGTCCGAGGGCAGGCCGAAGCCGGAGACATGGCCGATGTGGCGGGGCCCGTTGGCGTACGGCCAGGCGGGCGCGGTCAGGATGTGACGGGTCGTCGCGGACATGACTCCAGCCTAGAGGCACCCTGGGCAGGTCCCGAACGGATTACGCCGGCTCCGCCGGGGCGTGGGTACCGGGTCCCTGGGGGCCCTGCGGGTCAGGGCCGCCGGGGCGCCGCGGGTCCGGGTCCCCGGGGCGCTGCGGGCCGGGGCCGGCGGACCGGCGGACCGCCAGCACGGCGTCGTACACCTCGCGCCGCCGCAGGCCGTACTCCCGGGCGACCTCGGCGATCACCTCGTTACGCGGCTGGCCGGCCCGGCCCGGCGGCCCACCTCGGCCGCCGCCTCCGCCGGGGTGATCCGGGGTCCGCCCTGACGCCCCGCGACGACCAGGGTGATCTCGCCCAGCGTGCCGTCCGCGGCCCACTGCGCCAGCTCACTCAGCGTGCCCCGGCGGACCTCCTCGTGGGTCTTGGTCAGCTCACGGCAGACCACCGCCCGGCGCGCGGGCCCGAACGCCGTGGCCAGCTCGTCCAGGGTGGCCTGGATCCGCTTGGCGGCCTCGAAGAAGACCAGGGTCCGGGGCTCGGCGGCCAGCTCGGCGAAGCGGCGGGCCCGCTCGCCGGCCTTAGGTGGCGGGAACCCCTCGAAGCAGAACCGGTCGGTGGGCAGGCCGGACACGGCCAGCGCGGCGGTCACCGCGGACGGTCCGGGCAGGACCCTGATCCGGGCGCCCGCGTCGGCCGCGGCGGCCACCAGCCGGTACCCGGGGTCGCTGATCGTGGGCATGCCCGCGTCGGACACCAGGAGCACGTCCTGGCCCGAGCGGAGCACGTCGAGCAACTGGTCACTGCGCTGGCGCTCCACCGCGTTCCAGTACGAGATGACCCGGCCGGTCACCTCGACGCCGAGGGTGGCGGCCAGCCGGCGCAGCCGCCGGGTGTCCTCGGCCGCCACCAGCGGGGCCTCGGCGAGGGCCTGGGCGAGCAGCGGGGACGCGTCTCCGGGTCGGCCGATCGGCACGGCCGCCACCGTGAGCGTGCCGTAGCCGCCTGCGGCCTGGGAAGCGGAGCCGCTGGCGGCGGGAGAACCACCGGTGGCCGGGGCCGGGAAGCCGCCGGGGTGGGCTGCGTCGCTGGTGTTCATGCCGGGCACCACGCTATGTCCCGGTGCCAGGTCCCGGGCACGGCCGGGCCGTACCCGGCACGCCAATACGTGGCAATCCGCCACCCGCGGTACCCGCCCGCGCCCATACCATGTGATCGATGATGGCCTCCCGGACGACGGCCCAGCCGTCCGCGACCAGCGACCAGCCATCCGGGCTCCTGGCCCGGATGGTCCCGCCCATGCCCGGCAGCGCGCTCTGGGGCTGGCTGGGCCCGCTGCTGGTCACCGCGTTCGGCGCGTTCCTGCGGTTCAACCAGCTGAACGTG
>CAWJPL010000011.1:0-215006 GCA_963844695.1 uncultured Actinomycetes bacterium | reverse complement strand
GACCGGCGAGCTGGGCCGCCCCCGACCGTTCTGTCAAGACGGTCAGGGGCGGCCGGGTCCTCAGTTCCTGATGCTTGCCGGGCTGCTGCCTACCGGCAGGGCTGGCGCGGCCCGGTCAGGTTGGTGTTCGGGAAGTAGATGCCGTTGATGTTGGCCGAGTTATCGGTGGGGCAGAACGTCCCGGGGTCGTTCTTGTACTCGGCGTTCCCGATCCACTTCCCGGCCGTGAGGAACGAGCTCAGGTAGCTGCACGTGTTGTACTGGTTGCACTGCTCACTGATCGCACCTTGCGCGTAAGGCTGCAGGTCGTTGACGAACGAGGCGATCTCGGTGTCGTCAAGGTTCTTGGCGATCCAGCCCAGGCCGAGCCCGTGCATGTAGTTGGCCAGGGTTTCCAGGTAGGTCTCCTCATTGGCCTGCGTGATCGTGAATCCAGTTTTGCCCTCGTTGTTGTTGAACGTCTCGTCGAGGTCGGTCTCGACGGCGTCAAAGCCCTTGGCCGAGCACTGCTGCTGGATCATCGCCTCGATGATCGATACCGCCGACGAGGCGTTGATGTTGATGAAGTACTCCTTGTAGCCCGAAAGTTTGTTACCGAGGTCGCCTGCGTTCTTGAGCTGGGTGTAGTAGGTGGTTGAAATGCCTTCCTGGGCGGCGGTGTAGTAGTTGCCCGCGGTTCCGACCTCGATGTAGCAGATGGCGTGGTCGCCGAGGCCGTGCAGGGTGCTGATGGTGCTGGCGGTGTTCTCGATGCCGTCGATGTCGTACAGCTTCGGATTGTCGCCGGGTGAGGTGTCCCCGTTCCAGGCGGTGACCCCCGTGCCCATCTGCGTCGCGTTGTTGGTGTTGAGGGTGCCGTTGAGCATCCATTGCCAGTCCGTGTTCTGGGCCGGCTGATAGACGCTCGGTGCTGCCATGGCTGGTGCCGCCAAGGTGCTGACCCCTGCGAGTGCGAGCGCTGCGACCGCGATAACTGCCCACCAACGTCTCATGTGCGCCACCCCTGCCTGTCTCGCCGGGCCGGAGCCCGGCCTACGGGAAACACTGGACGTAAAATAACATTCAATCCGCTGAGCAGACCAGCGTTTCTTTCAGCGGAATGGCATGCTTAGGGCCATGCCGTCAACCGCGCAGTCCGCCGAAGGCCCGTCGATCCACAATGCGGTCGACCGGGCCATGCGGGTCCTGACCTTCCTGGGCACCCGGCCGCAGGGCGCGAGCCTGCTGGAGATCTCGACGAGCACCGGCATCCCGAAGCCCTCCCTGCACCGGACGCTGACGGCGATGCGTGGCCGCGGCTACGCGAGCCAGCCCGAGCCAGGGGGCCCGTACCTGCTCGGCCCAGCGGTGCTGGAGGCGGCCTTCACCTTCCACGCCGGTCTCGACCTCCGACGGCTGCTGCACCCGCTGGCGGCCAAGGTGCGTGATCACTTCCGGCAGACCTGCCACGTGGTCGTGCTCGACGGCGCGCAGGTCACCTACATCGACAAGGTCGAGGCGGACCTCGCCGTGCGACTCACGTCGGTTATCGGCGGCCGTAACCCGGCCCACGCGACCGGGGTCGGGAAGGCGCTGCTTGCTGACACGCTCCCGGACGCGGAAGCCGTCCGGGACTGGGTGGCCGAGCACGGTCCGCTGGCCCGGCGGACCAGTCACACGCTGACCACCGCGCCAGAACTGGCCCGTGCGCTTGACGAGGTGCGCGTGAGGGGGTGGGCGCTGGACGATCAGGAGAGCGAGGACGGCCTGGCCTGCGTAGCGGCCCGCGTCCCCCTGGTCTTCGGCCCGCTCACCCCGCCGGTCGCGATCAGCGTCACCGGGCTGCACGAGCCGCTCGTCCGTTACGGCACGCAGCGGGCCGGCCGCGAACTGCTTGACATTGTCAACGCCTTCGAGTTCGGCGCGCACGACGGTGCCCACCACCCCCGGGCTCTCGACGAGTCCTGAGCCTTCCCGGCTGGCCGGCGGATTGAGCCGCGGCCAGGTCGCGCGGGCCAGGCGGACCTTGACAACCTCCGCTGCCGGGCTATGGTGTCCGAGACCTAATCCGAACTCTGTTCGTATATACGAACCAGCCGGGGACAATGGCGTCGAGGACCAACCACAGCGTGGACCGGGCCCTGAGCCTGCTGCGATTGCTGGCGCGCGCGCACCGGCCGGTCCGGTTCGCTGACATCCAGGCTCAGTCCGGCATTCCCAAGGGCACCCTGCATTCCCTGCTGGCTAGCCTGGAAGCGGCTGAGTTCGCCCGCCGCTCGGCGCAGGGATACGAGATCGGCCTGGCCGCCTTCGAGGTCGGCACCGCCGTCCGGGTGCCGGCGTCGCTGCGCGCCGCGGTCGCGCCGTTGCTGGACGAGCAGTCGTCGCTCGGCGAGGCGTGCCATTTCGGGATGCTGGACGGCGGCGACGTCGTCTACCTGGACCGGCGCGATTATTCTCACGACGCGCTGCATTACACGCTGCCGGTGGGGAGCAGGAAGCCGGCCTATTCGACCGCGCTCGGGAAGGCGATGCTCGCGCTGCAGCCCGACGCCGAGATCGAGGCGCTGTACCCGGGCCGGCTGCCAGTGCTCACCCCGCGCACCCTGACCAGCCGGGCCGAGTTGCTGGCGGTGCTGGCCGGGATACGGGAACGCGGCTACGCCACCGAAAGCGAAGAGTTGACTCCTGGTGTCTGCTGCATCGGGGTGGCCGGCCGGCTCCGCGACGTCAGCTACGGCCTGAGCATCACTGTGCCCGTGGTGCGCATGCGGGAGCCGGAATTGGCGGCGAAGTTCCTGCCTGTGCTCGCGGCGGTGCTGCGCCGCCTGACCGCCGCGCTGACCACGGCGGAATGGTTCGAGCCCGGGGCGATCACTGTGGTACAGGAAGGACTCGCCCGTGAAGGCCCTCGTTTACATCCACGGCTACACGGGCCGGGGCAGGACTGAGCCGGTGGCGGCTCACAAAACAGGGGGACCTGAGGTGGCCACCAGCGCCGGCGGGCGGCCCCGGGATCGACGGCCGCCTGGTCCTGGCCAACCAGCACGTCCGGCTGGGCGGGAGCCCCGGCCAGAGCGCGGAGGTGGATTCGCTGGCCCACCGGCTGGCCGGGAATGGCTGATCACGCTGCAGGCCGAACTGCCCGCCGAATGGTCGATCCGGATGACCTTCGGAAGAAGCTGACCGGGATGGAAACGGTTCCTCACCCGCTGGCCAGATCGGTGATGCGCATCGAAGGAGGGGATCGTGCCGATCATCGGTAGTAGCGGCCTGTACTCGCCTTGGTGGTACCGGTCCGTGCTGGACGAGTCGCGGCCGTTGCGCGGGGCGGATCCGTTCGCGGGTGCGGTGGCCTCGCCGGTGGCGCTGCTGCACCGGGACGCCCTGGACGCCAACATCACGGCCATGCAGGAGTGGTGCGACAAGCGGAATGTGCGGCTGGCCCCGCACGGTAAGACCACCATGGCGCCGAGACTGTACCGGCGGCAGCTCACGGCGGGCGCCTGGGGCATCACCGTGGCCAGCCCCGCCCAGGCCCGGATCGCGCTGAAGGCCGGCGCGCCACGCATCCTGATCGCCAACGAGGTAACCGACCTGGCCGGGATCCGCTGGCTTGGTGCGGTGCGCCGCGACTATCCCGAGGTCGGCCTGTTCTGTTACGTGGATGGCCTCGACGGGGTGACGTTGCTCGAAAACGGCCTGGCGGAGACGCTGCCGTGTGGTGCCAGACTGGACGTGCTCATCGAGCTGGGTATTGCGGGCGGCCGGGCCGGTGCCCGGGACGAATCCGCGGCGCTGGCGGTCGGCCGGGCCCTGGCCGGGTCGGCGCGGCTGCGGCTGGCCGGCGTGGCTGGTTACGAGGGCATCCCGGGCGGCGCGGCGGACGCCGCCGGGACCGATGCGGTGCAGCAGTTCTGCCGCCGCCTGAGGCGGCTGGCCGGCACGCTGCGCCGGCGCGGGCTGATCGAGGAGACGCCCGGTCGGCCCATGCTGCTCACCGCTGGCGGCTCGATCTTCTTCGACGACGTGGTGGCCGCCCTGACCGGGCCGCCGGGCGATCTGGCCGGACCGCCGCCGGAGATCGTGCTTCGGTCCGGCTGCTACGTCACCCATGATCATGGCCTCTACCACCGGGTGACTCCGGCGGCCAGGGGCCGCGACGGCCCATGCCTGAGGCCAGCGCTGGAGGTGTGGGGCCGGGTCCTCTCTCGTCCGGAAGCGACCCGGGCCATCGTCGATGTGGGCCGCCGCGACGTTTCCTATGACCAGGAATTGCCGTATGCCATGTGGCGGCGGCCGGCCGCCGGCGGTCCCGCCTCGGACCTGACCGCGACCGTGGTCGCCCTGAACGACCAGCACGCGTTCCTGGACCTGCCCGGCGAAGAGGCGCTGACGGTGGGCGAGTGGGTCGGCTTCGGCATCTCACACCCGTGCACCACCGTCGAGAAGTGGAACGTGCTCCTGCTCGTGGACGCCTCCGGCCGGATCGTCGAGGCCATGGACACCTTCTTCTGACCGCCGCCCCCGGCATGGGGCCTGCCCGGACAGATCCTCGAAGGGTCATGTTCGCTGTGCGCACGTACCAGTCTCACCTGATTCGGATGATCGTCTTCCCGGGGGTGCGCCGGGCGGGGGCGAACGCGGCGGGCGTTGCGCCGCCAGGTCCCGCGCCGGCGGACGGGGGCACGCCGCGGTTCGGGTTTCCGGCTCGGTGAGCCACACTGGCAGGACCACCGGCCCCGGCGCTGCGGCCGCGCACCAACCTGTGCGTCCCCGCCTGGCTCGTGGGCGACCGGAGCAGAGGGGAGGTGCCATGGAGTTCCTGCAGCCGCTGACATGGGCGGAAGCCCTGCAGCTGAAGGCGGCGTACCCGCACGCGGTGCCGATCCAGGGTGGCACCGACGTCATGGTCGAGCTGAACTTCGACCGGTACCGGCCGGAGTACCTGCTGGACCTGACCCGGGTGGGTGACCTGGCCGAGTGGACTCCGGACGGCGGGCGGATCTGGCTCGGCGCCGGGGTGACCTACACCAGGGTGCAGACCGAGCTGGGTGACCGGCTGCCGGGGCTGGCCATGGCGTCCCGCACCGTCGGGTCCCCGCAGATCCGCAACCGGGGCACGGTCGGCGGCAACCTCGGGGCCGCGTCCCCGGCGGGTGACGCGCATCCCCCGCTGCTGGCCGCCTTCGCCCAGGTGGAGGTGGAGTCGGTGCGCGGCACCCGGCTGATCCCGGCCGATGAGTTCTACACCGGGGTGAAACGCAACGCGCTGGAGCGGGACGAGCTGATCAAGGCGGTCCTGGTCACCCCGCCCGCCGGGCCACAGCAGTTCTGCAAGATCGGCACCCGCAACGCGATGGTCATCGCGGTGGCCGCGTTCAGCCTGGCCCTGCATCCGGACCGGCAGGCCGTCGGTACCGGCATCGGGTCGGCGGGCCCCACCCCGCGCCGCGCCCGGGCCGCCGAAGACTTCCTGGCCCAGGCGCTAGCCGAAGACGGCCTGTGGGAATCGCGCGGTAACCTGCCCGACGCCACCAGCCGCCGGTTCGCGGACCTGGTCGCCGAGGCGGCCGCGCCGATCGACGACGTCCGGGGCAGCGCGCGGTACCGGGTGCACGCCCTGTCGGTGATGGCCCGGCGCGCGCTGACCTGGACCTGGCACGACTTCCGGAGGGCGTGAGGCATGCGGATCACCTGCACGGTCAACGGCGAGCGGCAGCAGGCCGACGACGTCTGGGAGGGCGAGAGCCTGCTCTACGTGCTGCGCGAGCGGCTCGGGTTCCCCGGCTCGAAGAACGCGTGCGAGCAGGGCGAGTGCGGCTCGTGCACGGTCTACCTGGACGGCGTGCTGTCGTGCGCTTGCCTGGTGGCGGCCGGCCAGGCCCAGGGCCGGGACATCCGCACGGTCGAAGGCCTCGCGCCCGGGGGCGAGCTGTCCACCGTG
Source organism: uncultured Actinomycetes bacterium (assembly GCA_963844695.1). GTDB lineage: Bacteria > Actinomycetota > Actinomycetes > Streptosporangiales > Streptosporangiaceae > RYN-230. Next base: position 209,080 of record CAWJPL010000011.1, on the reverse strand, counting down.
CAGCGCGCGTTCCTGGAGGCGGGCGCGGTGCAGTGTGGCTTCTGCACCCCCGGGCTGCTGATCGCCGCGCACGACCTCATCGAGCGGCAGCCCGCGCCGGGCGACGCCGAGATCCGGGAGGCCCTGGCCGGCAACCTGTGCCGGTGCACCGGGTACGAGAAGATCATGGAAGCGGTCCGCCTGGCGGCAGCCTGGCGGTCTGGCGCTCGGGAGTGACCTGATGACGGCACCGACCTCCCCGGCGGGGACCTCACCCGGCCGGACCTCACCTGGCCGGACCACCCCGGTATCCGGCGGGGTGGGCAGCAGCGCGCGCCGGCCAGACGGCACCCCCAAGGTCACCGGGGAGTTCGTCTACTCCAGCGACCTGTGGCTGGACGGCATGATCTGGGGGGCCACGCTGCGCAGCCCGCATCCCTACGCCCGGATCCGCTCCATCGAAACGGCCGAGGCGCTGGCTATGCCGGGCGTGTCCGCGGTGCTGACCCAGGAGGACGTACCGGGCCAGAAGTTCTACGGGCTGGAGATCGTTGACCAGCCGGTGCTGGCCGTGGACGTCGTGCGCTACCAGGGCGAGCCGGTCGCGCTGGTAGCGGCCGACCACCCGGAGATCGCCCGCCAGGCGGCCAAGCGGATCCAGGTCGAATACGAGGTGTACGAGCCGGTCACCGACGCCCACGAGGCCCTGGGCCACCCGCGGTGGAACCTCGTGCACGCCGTCCCGGGGAAGGTCAGCGAGCTGTCCCGGGAGCGGGCCCAGCTGCACCCGGCGGGCAACCTGGTGCGGCACCTGAAACTGCGCAAGGGCGACCCCGAGCCGGTGGCGGACGTCGTGGTGACCGGCGAGTACCGGGTGGGCATGCAAGACCAGGCCTTCCTCGGCCCGGAGTCCGGGCTGGCGGTGCCGGCCGAGGACGGCGGCGTGGAGCTGTACGTCGCCACCCAGTGGCTGCACGTGGACCAGCGGCAGATCTGCTCGGCGCTCGGCCTGCCGCCGGAGATGGTGCGGCTCACGCTGGCCGGGGTGGGCGGCGCGTTCGGGGGCCGGGAGGACCTGTCCATGCACGTGCACGCGTGCCTGCTGGCCCTGCGCACCGGCAAGCCGGTGAAGATGGTCTACAACCGGGAGGAGTCGTTCTTCGGGCACGTGCACCGGCACCCGGCGCTGATGCGCTTCGAGCACGGGGCCGACCGGGACGGCCGGCTGGTCTACGTCAAGGCGCAGATCTACCTGGACGGCGGGGCGTACGCGTCCAGCACCCCGGCCGTGGTCGGGAACGCGGGCACGATGGGCGTCGGGCCCTACGTGGTGCCCAACGTGCACGTCGATACGTACGGCGCCTACACCAACAACCCGCCCTGCGGGGCGATGCGCGGCTTCGGCTCGGTGCAGACCGCGTTCGCCTACGAGGCGCAGATGGACAAGCTGGCGGCCGCGCTGAGCCTGGACCCGGTGGAGCTGCGCTGCCGCAACGCGATGACCCAGGGCGCGGAGGCGCCGACCGGGCAGGTCATCGACAGCCCGGCGCCGGTCGAGGAACTGCTGCGCCGGGTGCAGGCCATGCCGCTGCCGCGCGGCGCCGACAGCGAGCCGGACCTGCGCGACCTGCCCGGCGGCGTGGCCAACACCACCCACGGCGAGGGCGTGGTGCGCGGCGTCGGCTACGCGGTGGCCTACAAGAACGTCGGGTTCTCCGAGGGCTTCGACGACTACTCCACGGCCCGGGTCCAGCTCGAGGTGCTGTCCGGGGCCGTGACCGCGACCGTGCACACCGCGTCGGCCGAGGTCGGCCAGGGACTGGTCACCGTCGAGCAGCAGATCGTGCGTACCGAGCTCGGCGTTGACCAGGTCATCGCGGCGCCCAAGGACACCCAGGTGGGCAGCGGCGGGTCGTCGTCCGCGTCCCGGCAGACCTACGTCACCGGCGGGGCGGTCAAGGCCGCGTGCGAGAAGGTGCGGGAGCGCGCGCTGGCCGTCGTCCAGCACCGGCTCGGCCGGACCGTGCCCGATCTGCGGCTGGAAGGCGGCGAGGTGGTCTCGGCAGCCGAGGGAGTCCTCGGTGAGCTGGCCGACCTGCTGGGTGACGAGGTCATCGACGAGACCGTCGAATGGCGGCACCGGCCGACCAAGGCGCTCGACCCGGAGACCGGGCAGGGCTTTGCGCACGTGCAGTACGCGTTCGCGGCGCACCGCGCGGTCGTGGACGTGGACACCGAACTCGGCCTGGTCAAGGTGGTCGCGCTGGACTGCGTTCAGGACGTGGGGAAGGCCATCAACCCGCAGGCGGTGCTCGGGCAGATCCAGGGCGGCTCCGCGCAAGGGCTGGGGCTGGCCGTGATGGAGGAGATCCAGATCTCCGGCGGCAAGATCAGGAACCCGTCCTTCACCGACTACCTGATCCCCACCATCCTCGACATGCCCCCGATGCGGATCGAGGTCCTCGAATACCCCGACCCGCACGCGCCCTACGGCTTGCGCGGGGTCGGCGAGCCGCCGACGATCTCCTCCGGCCCGGCCGTCGTGGCCGCCATCCGCGCCGCCACCGGGCTGCCGCTGAACCAGGTGCCGGTCCGGCCGGAGCACATCACCGGCACCTGAGGTCAGAACTGCACGCCGCGGGTCAGCGCCCCGTCCACCAGCAGGTTGGCGCCGGTCATGAAGCTGGCCGCCGGGCTGGCCAGGAACACCGCTGCGCGGGCGATCTCCTCCGGCCTGGCCATCCGGCCGGTCGGGTTCAGCCCCAGGGCCGTGCCGAACAGGTCGGGGTTCTGCTGCTCGATGTCCTGCCAGACACCACCGTCGAAGTAGGTGTTGCCCGGGGACAGCGAGTTAGCCCGGATGCCCTTGTCCGCCAGCTGGTAGGCCAGCCCCTGGGTGTAGTGGATGATGGCCGCCTTGAACGTGCCGTACGGGCCGGCCGCGAAGTCGATCTCCCGGCCGGACACGCTGGCGATGGTGACGATCGACGCGGCGTCGCTGCGCTCCAGGTAGGGCAGGGCCGCGTTGACCAGGCGGACTGTGCCCATCATGTCCGTGTCGAAGCTGGCCTGCCAGTTGGCCGGCTCGTCCGGGATGGCCAGCGCGCTGACGTTGGCCACCACGATGTCCAGGCCGCCCAGTTCGGCGGCGCTGTCATCGACCCACTGCGTCAGGCCTGCCTCGTCGGCCACGTTGACGACCCGCCCGATGGCGACGCGGCCGTTCTCGGCCAGCACCTCGACCGCGCTGCTGACGTCGCTGCCGGTGCGGGCGCAGAACCCGACGGCAGCGCCCTCGGCGGCCAGCGTCTCCACGATGGCCCGCCCGATCCCCCTGGTGCCGCCGGTTACCAGGGCCCGGCGGCCCTGCAGGCCCAGATCCACCTGATGCCTCCTTACTGGCCGGCGGCCGCAGCCGCCTCGCGCAGCTGCTGGTGCGTGCCGTCGTAGGCCGTTGACTGCGGGAGCAGCGCCTTGGCCACCTTGGTGACCGCGCTGTAGTTGGCGTCCACCACGTTGGCCAGCGGGGTCTCGCTGGTCTGCGACAGCAGCTGGTAGGCGTCCAGCTTGTCCAGCCCGTACAGCTCGCGGAGCCAGGTCACCATGCCGACCTGGCTGACCCGCCATGCGTCCTCGAGCGGACGGCTGGACCCGACCACGATGAGGTGCTCGTCGGTCTCCAGCCGCGGCCAGGCCGGGCCGCCGCCCTTGATCAGGTCCACGATCAGCGTGACGTCCATGGCGCCTTCCACCGCGGTGCCGCACGCCTCGCCTTCGCCCTGCCGGTAGTGCCCGTCACCGACCGAGAACAGTGCGCCCGGCACGTTGACGCCCAGGTAGCAGGTGGCACCGACGCGCATTTCCGGGGTGTCCATGTTCCCGCCGAACGTGTCCGGCACCAGCGAGGAGCGCACCTCCCCGGCGGCCGGGGCCACCCCCACCGTGCCCAGCATCGGGTCCATCGGCAGCTCCAGCCGGAAGTCGCTGGCGGCGGCCCGGAACTCGACCGTCCACCGGTCCCGGTTCACCTCGTAGATCCAGGTCCGCTCGGGCAGCGGGTCCTGCAGGGTCGCGGTGCGGTCGGTGCTGGTCAGCCCGCCGAACAGCGGGATCGTGCAGGACGCGCCGTAGCCGCGGGCCGGGGTGAGGCCAGCGAAGTGCAGCGCCAGGGTGTCGCCCGGCTCGGCGCCCTGCACATAGAACGGGCCGGTCTGCGGGTTGACGAACGGCATGGTCAGCGACGTGCTAGGCAGGTCCGAGGTGCTCCGGATGCCGCCGCAGAACGCATCCTCGGTCCACAGCCGCAGCATCGTCCCGGGCGCCACTGTGCGGACCGGTGCGACGCCGCCGAACGTGAACGCGTACTGCTCGCGCTCCGGGCGGAACTCGACAATCTCCATGGACGGCCTTTTCCTCCTGCTCAGCGCAGTGAAACATGCGAACGGTTCAGCTCCCGGGCGCTGCGCACGCCGAGCAGCTGGAGGGTGCGGGCGAACTCCGCGCCGAGAATGCCGATCGCCTGGTCCACCCCGCGCTCCCCGCCGGCCATCAGCCCGTACAGGAACGCCCGGCCGACCAGGCAGGCTTTCGCGCCGAGGGCCAGCGCGGCGACGATGTCCCCGCCGTGCATGATCCCGGTGTCCAGCAGGACGTCGGCCCGGTCGCCGACCGCGTCGGCGATCTGTGGCAGCACCTCGAGCGGGGCGGCGGCCCGGTCCAGCTGGCGGCCGCCGTGCGTGGAGATGACGATCCCGTCCGCGCCGTGATCCACGGCGGCGCGGGCGTCGGCCACGGTGTGGATGCCCTTGAGCAGCAGCGGGCCGGGCCAGGCCGCGCGCAGCCACTCGATGTCCGCGAACGTCACCGTCGGGTCGAACATCGTGTTGACCAGCTCGGCGACCGTCCCGCGCCACTCGTTCAGGCTGGCGAAGCTGAGCGGCTCGGTGGTGAGCAGGTTGAACCACCAGGCCGGGTGGACGGCCGCGTCGAGCACGGTGGCGGGGGTGAGCGAGGGCGGCACGGTCAGCCCGTTGCGCACGTCCCGCATCCGGGCCCCGCCGACCGGGGTGTCCACGGTCAGCAGCAGGGCCTCGTAGCCAGCCGCGCGGGCCCGCTCCAGCAGGTCCTTGCCGGCCGCACGGTCCTTCCACACGTACAACTGGAACCACTTCCCCGCATACGGCGCGGCCGCCGCCACTTCCTCGATCGAGGCGGTGCCCATGGTGGACAGCGAGAACGTCACCCCGGCCCGCTGCGCCGCCCGCGCCGCCGCCAGTTCGCCCTCGTGGTGCATCATCCGGGTGAACCCGGTCGGGGCGAGCGCGAACGGCAGGGCCCAGCGCCGCCCGAGCACCGTGACGGCGGGGTCCGGGTCGCTGACGTCGCGCAGCGCCTGAGGGTGGAACTCCACGCGGCCGAACGCGTTGCGCGCGCGGCGCAGGCTGATTTCCCGTTCCGCGGCCCCGTCGGTGTAGTCGAACACGGCCCGCGGCACCCGGTGGGCGGCGATCTTCCGCAGGTCGGGGATCGTGTGCGCGCGGCCGAGCCGTCGCTCGGTGGGGTTAAGCGGGATCCGCTCCGGGCGCAACAGCGGCTGGAACTCCGACCAGCGGGGAAGCCGCCTGCGCGCCAACGTCACCCTCCTCCCGGTTCCCGACAGTCTCTCCTGCCCGCGCAGCCCCCGCAAGCAGGTGGGATACCGCCCAAACGGGGCAATCCGTCAGTGGTGCACGCGACCGCCGGCCACCGGTAGCGTGCGGTCGTGAGCGTGATCGGCTGGCTGCTTGAGGGTGATCCCGCCATCCGCTGGCAGGTGCTGCGGGATCTCGTCGGCGCGCCGGCCGGTGAGGTGGCGGCCGAGCGGGCCCGGGTGGAGCACGAGGGGTGGGGCGCACGCCTCCTCGCGCTCGAGGATCCCGACGGGCTCTGGGCCGGCGGTGCTTGCTTCCCGGCGTCCTGGACCGGCGGTGAACCGGGGCAGCCGTGGACGGCCACGATGCATACGCTGCAGACTCTGCAACTCCTCGGGCTTGACCCGGTGTCGCAGTCCGGCCGCCGGGCGATCGGGCTGGTCGCGGAGAACGGCCACTGGGAACACGCCGGGCAGCGGTACTTCGACGGCGAGGTCGAGCCCTGCATTAACGGCAGGACGATCCAGACGGGGGCGTACTTCCGGGTGGACGTGGCAGCGATCGTTGCGCGGGTCCTCGCTGAGCGGCTTGCGGATGGCGGCTGGAACTGCGAGGCCGGGAACGGATCGGTGCGGTCCTCTTTCGATACGACGATCAGCGTGCTGGACGGCCTGCTGGAGTTCGAGCGTGCGACCGGCGGGTCCGCGAGGGTGCGCTCAGCCCGCCGGAGCGGTGAGGAGTACCTGCTCGAGCGCGGCCTGTTCCGCCGCAAGAGCACGGGGGCCGCTGTCCGGCCGGCGTATCTCGAGTTCGTGTTTCCGTACTACTGGCACTATGACGTGCTGCGTGCGCTCGACTACTTCCGCCGGTCGGGTGCCGAGCCCGATCCCCGGATGGAGGAGGCAGTAGCGGTCGTGCAGTCGAAACGGCACCCCGGCGGCTGGTGGCTGCTCGACCGCATTCACCCGGGTCGCGTGCACTTCGATCTTGAGGGCGCCGCGGGGACACCGAGCCGCTGGAACACCCTCCGGGCGCTGAGGGTGCTCACGTGGTGGGGCGCAACGGCCTGAACGGGTTCAGGGGGCTGTGTCAGCCACGCCTTGCGGCGGAGCCGCGTCCGCAACGTGGTCGGTCAGGAGTCCGGCCTGCTGGAGTATGGACCGCGCCTGATCGGCATGGCCGCCGCGGGCGATGATGTCGTAGCGGGACGCGACCAGGGACTGCGCTGAGGAGAAGTCCCGCCGGCCTCGCGTGGCTGCGTGGCTTGCGAAACCGAACACTGCGCCCCAGGCCGCACCGATGAGCAGGCCGCCGATGATCAGCCCGATCCAGACCGGCCCCCTGGTGAACAGGCCGACGAGAAGGCCGATGAACAGGCCGAACCAGGCCCCGCTGGCCGCGCCAGCCGCTGTCGCCCGGGCCGTGGTGAGCCGCCCAGTCACCCGCTCAACCAGGCGCAGGCCCGAGCCGACAATATCGAGGCTTTCTACCGGGAAGCTCTCGTCCGAGAGCCGGTCCACCGCCGCTTGCGCCTCCTCGTAGGAGGAGTAGCTAGCCACGGTATTCCAGGCCATGCTTACCGGGTCGAGGCGCGGAGGATGAAGGTCAGCCACGGTCTGCTCCTCACCGCCAGACCCGTGGAACTGCCAGGTGCAGACGCCGTCAGGGCGCGGCTGCCACGGGCCCGGTCGTATTCAGGTCTCCATCCCTGGCCATTATCCACGTGCCTGGCCGGCACCGGGTGGCGGACCAGTTCTATGTCTTGCCTGATCCTGGCCCGGATGAGATCTTGTCCGCATGTCGCATGTGCCGCCCTGGGCGGGGTTCATTGGCAAAGCTGCCGCGGGCGCGGTGGCCGTGGCGGTCCTCGGTACCGGCCCGGCTTCGGCGAGCTCCATGTCGCCGGGGGCGAGCGGCGGTCCGGTGTCCACCGCCCAGTCCACCGCTCAGTCCACCGCTCGGTCCGTCGGCCAGCCCACGGGCCAGCCCGCTGCCGCGGCGCGGCTGGGCCCCGCGGCCCTGCCCGGCTCCACGGCGCAGCGTCACCCGATCCGGGTCGGCTCGGTGACGATCCCGCCGTGCCAGGCCTCGCGCCTGGCCTGGTGCACCAGGATCAACGTGCCGCTGGACTACCGGGACCGGGCGGCCGGCCATATCAAGCTGGGGTTCCAGTGGTACCCGGCGACCAGCGGCACGGCCGTGGGAACGATCCTCGCGGTCCAGGGCGGCCCCGGCTTCCCGACCACTGACTACGCGTCGGACTACCGGGGGACGTTCCGCCCGCTGCTGGCCCGGCGCAACCTGCTCCTGGTCAACCTGCGCGGCACCGGGAACTCCTCGGCGTTCCTCTGCAAGCCGCTGCAGCGCTGGAAGACCGCCGACGGCATCGCCGCCTACACGATCGACACCGGCAAGTGCGGCCGGCAGCTGAACCACACCCGCAGGCGGCCAGGCGGTGGGTACGTGCAGGCCAGCGACCTGTACACGACGGCGAACGCGGCCCGGGACGTGGCGCTGCTGCTGCGCCGGCTGCGGACCGGCAGGGTCGATTTCTACGGCGACTCCTACGGGACCTTCTTCGGCCAGGTGCTCACCGCGCGGTACGCGAAGATGCTCCGCTCGGTGACACTGGACGCCGCCTACCCGGTGAGCGGGAAGGACCCGTTCTACCCGCAGACGATCCTGACCGCGAGGCGCGCCTTCGACATCTCGTGCTTGCGCAGCGTCGCCTGCCACCGGGCCGCGCCCGGGTCCGCGTGGGCGCGGCTGAGCGTCCTGGCCGCGTACCTGCGCCACCACCCGGTCACCGGCCGGACCAGAGATCCGTTCGGCCGCAAGGTCACCGAACGTGTCACCACGATCAAACTGTCCGAGATGGTCAACGACGCCGGCGCTGACAGCGGTGTCTACCGGGAACTTGACGCCGCCGGACGGGCGCTGCTGCGCGACCACGATCCCGGGCCCTTGCTCCGGCTGACCGCGCAGGACATCTACACCGGGGACTCAGGCCCGGTGCGGGAGTTCAACGACGGCCTCTACCAGGCCACGACCTGCCTGGACTACCCGCAGCCATTCAGCTACAGCCAGACCCCGGCCCAGCGCGCCGCGCAGTACGCGCACACTGTCGCCGCGCTCCCGGCCGGCATGTTTGCCCCGTTTACCGTCCACGAGTGGGTCACCGAGCCGGAAGAGGAGTTCGACGCGTGCCTCGACTGGCCCGCTCCGGCTCACCCGGACCCGCCGATCACCACCCCGCCGCCCTACGCGCCGCGGAACCTGCCGGTGCTGGTGCTGTCCGGGGACCTCGACTCGCTCACCACCCCGGTCGAGGGCCGCCAGACCGCCAGGGACATGGGACCCTCCGCTCGCTGGATCCTGATCCACAACGACACGCACGTCAACGCCATGGACGACCCGGTCGGCTGTGCCTCAGGACTGGTGCAGACCTTCATCAGGGATCCAGCCGCCGTGAAGCGAATCAACGCGTCCTGCGCCGAGCGGACACCGGAGGTGCGGGTCGTGGGCACCTTCCCCGCGACGCTTCCCCGCGTCACGCCCGCCACCGCCCGGCCGGGTGACCAGGCCGGCCGCACCGGCCTGCGGCTGGCTGCCGTCGGCGTGGCTGCCGTCGGCGACGCGGTCTGGCGCTGGTACTACGGCGACGGCGTGAAGGGCTGGGGCCTGCGCGGCGGCACCTTCCGGTTCACCGGGAACGGCAGCCGCATCGGGATCCAGCTGACCCGGGTGCGCTGGACGTCGGATACCGAGGTCAGCGGGACCGTCCATTGGAACCAGGTCAGCGGCCAGGTCCGGGCCCGGCTGACCATTGCCGGGCCGGGCGGGACTTCCGCCTCCATCGGGCTGCGGTACTTCGACTACGTCCGGCACTCCGTGGCCCACCTGTCCGGTCATGACCGGGGCCAGCGGATCGTCGCCACGATGCCTGCCCCCTAACCGCCACGCGTCTTCTGATCACGTCGCCGTGCGGAAGGCAGCAGCGCGCGGCGATCCGCACGAGAAGCTATCCGGATTGCCGCGCGCCGGCCCACGGCCCAGGCCAGGGCCACTACATCGGGATGGCCTCGTAGATCTCGACGGACCCGCCGCCGGCCAGCACCGGGCAGCCCTTGGCCATCGCCGCCGCATCACTGAGCGAGTCAGCCGACACGATCGAGTAGCCGCCCGCGCCAGACTTGCCCCCGTCGGCGACACCGTCCGGACTTACCGTCGCGGAACTACCGAACGGGTTTCCGACGTCGGCGACCGAGTCGCCGAGGGTGCCGAACCATGCCCCCCAGGCCTGCATCGCCTGCTCCTGCGCCTCTGGCGTCTCGGCCATCTGACCGCCGACGTAGACATACACGAACTTCGACATCGAATCCTCCCCGCGTTCGCCGGCCGGCGTCTGCGACCGGAATATGGACTTGACACTAAGTCCGACGGACGGGACGGCCGCGAATCGACAGATCTACCGGGAGATTCTTGAACCTCCCGGACGCCCGCACATCCGCTTCACTGGCGACGGCGGTGCTCAGCCCAGGCGGTCGTCGGGAATCCGGAGTGCGTTGAGAGCCGACTCAAGAGCCGACAGCTGGGAACGGAGGACCCCGCCCTGCTGTGAGACGGCGCCCCCTGGGCGGACGCTGGGCTTCAAACGCGTCACGGACAGCCCGCAGCGAGAGGATGGCGTTCTCCACCTGAGCGCGGCGATGGTCAGTGGGAGCGGTCTCACGCATCGCGTACAACACCTCGGTGAGGTCGTCCGCGCGGCGCCGGAGGTCGGCCCAGTGGATGCTGGCCGCTTCGGAGGACACGTCCAGCCGTTCGGCCGTGCGCACCGCACCGTCGAAGGCCGCGCCCTTGGCGTACGCGTTGACGGCTCTGGAATGCCAGTTGCTCGTTTCGACCGGAGAGCGGCCCCGCGAGGAAGAACGCGAGGGAGAACGGGTGGCCAGCAGGATTATGCCCAGGAGGACCAGGCCGCCGAGGACGAACCACAACCAGATGAGGTTGCCCAGCCCGCTCGATGAGGTGGACGAACTGCTCGGGCTCGGCGTGGCCGTGCTCGGCGCGGCCGTCGGGCTGGCTGTGGTCGGTGCCGGCCGTCGGGCTGGCCACGGTCGGAGTCGGTGAGGGCGGGGGGGCGGACGTGGCCGGCGCGCCCGCAGTGGGCGAGGAGGCGGCGACAGCGGCGACCGCGGCGCGAGCGTTCTGCGCGCCTGCGGTCACCAGGCATCCGGCCAGCAGGACTATGCCCGCCAGCAGCACGCTCTTCATGAGTCGTTGCGTCCCCGATGCTCCCATGGGTTGATCCTGGCGGAATCCGTGAGTTACCGCTACACCCGCAGGGTCACGCGGGTCACGCCGGGCTCTTCGGTCAGCTCTGCTTCGGTTCAGGGGCGGCCGGAGCGAGGGCTTGGTTGACCCAGGCTCTCAAGGCGGGCAGGGGGACGGCGCCCGTCTGCCGGGCCACTACCTGCCCGCCGCGCAGGACCAGCAGGGTGGGGATGGCCTGGGCGGCGAACCGCTGCGAGATCTGCGGCGCGACGTTGACGTTCACCTTGACCAGCTTGACCTGGCCGGCCAGGTCGCGGGCCAGCTGCTCGAGCGCGGGGCTGACCATCCGGCAGGGCCCGCACCAGGGCGCCCAGAGATCGACGATGACGGGAACCTTGGCCGCGTCCGCGACCTCAGCGAAGGTGGTGTCGTCGGCGTCGGCGATCCAGGGCAGCGGCTCATGGCATTTGCCGCAGCGGGGTGTCCCCGCCGCCGCGGCCGGCACCCGGTTCGCCTGGCCGCAGTGCTCGCACCGCACTGGCCCGCTTGTCATGACCTCATTCTGCCTCCCCGGCCAGAGTGTCACCAGGCCCGGGTGCACCTGCCGGAGCGGGCGAGCCGATGCCGACGGCGGTGCTCAGGTACGCCGGATCGCGTCCCGGCTGAGGTCGGCGAGGGCCGGGTAGCCGTTGACCGCCATCAGCAGGTCGGCCTCGGCCAGGATCGTCCTGAGTACGTGGACGATGCCGTCGGTACCCCCCAGCGCCGCGCCGTAGACGTAGGGGCGGCCGATCCCGACCGCGGTGGCGCCGAGCGCGAGCGCCTTCACCACGTCGGAGCCGGAGCGTACGCCGGAGTCGAAAAGGATGGGCACGTCCGGCACCGCGCCGGCCACGTCGGCGAGGCAGTCGATGGCGGCCAGCCCGCCGTTGGCCTGCCGCCCGCCGTGCGTGGAGACGTAGATGCCGTCGGCGCCCTCGTCGACGGCCCGGCGAGCGTCGTCGGGGTGGCAAACGCCCTTGAGCACGATGGGCAGCGTGGTCAGCGAACGCAGCCAGGCCAGGTCGTCCCAGGTCAGCGGCCGGCCGAACATCAGCGCCCAGGTCAGGATCGCGGTGCCCGGGTCCTCCTCAGGCGAGGCTTGCAGCCGGCTCCGGAAGACTGGGTCGGAGAAGTATGTCGTCAGGCAGCGGCCCCGCAGTTGCGGAAAGTTGGAGGTGGACAAGTCACGCGGCCGCCAGCCGGTGACCCAGGTGTCGAGGGTGACCACGATCGCTCGATAGCCGGCCGCCTCCGCCCGCTGCACGAGGCTGGCTGCCACCTCCGGATCGGTCGGGCAGTACAGCTGGAAGAACCCGGGAGTCCCGCCGAACTCCGAGGCCACGTCCTCCAGCGGGTCCTCGCTCAGCGTCGAGGCCACCATGGGCACGCCGGTGACGGCGGCCGCGCGGGCCGCGGCCAGGTCGCCGTGGCCGTCCTGGGTGCAGATCCCGAGCACCCCGATCGGGGCCAGGAAGATCGGTGTCGCGAAGGTGGCGCCGAACAGCTCGACCGACAGGTCCCGGTCGGTGCTCGCCCGCAGCATCCGCGGTACGACACCCCAGTGGTCGAAGGCCGTCCGGTTGCTGCGCTGGGTGTGCTCGTCACCGGCTCCCCCCGCGACATACGACCAGGTGCCGGGCGGCAGCGCCAGCTCCGCCCGCCGCTCCAGTTCCGCGAACGACATCGGGAACGAGGGCAGCACGCCGGAGAGCCCCGCAAGGTAGATCTCGTTCTGCAGGTCCCCGAAGTTAGCCACCCAGCGATGCTAGTCTGCCGGGCCCCCGGAGCCTGCGGCGAGCACGGCGCCATACCGGCTCCGGACGTCCTCCCGGTCCGCCGCCTCGGGCACAGAGCGCTCACTGGCCCGCTGGATCATGGCGGCCTGATCCAGCAGTACGCGGCGCTGCCCGGGGCTGGACGTGTCGGCCATGATCTTCGTAAGCGCTTCGAGCTGGCGGATCATCACCGCGGGCATGCCCAGGCTGGCCTGGCGGATCTTCTCGAACGCTCGCTGCACCAGCCGCTCGTGGCTCGGCTCGGCCGTGATGACCCGGATGAACCCCTGGCTGTCCCGGTGCACCCGGGCCGGATGCCATCTGGCCGTGATCTTGCATAGGCTGTCACCCAGCCAGTCGATGCAGGTCAACGCGGTAAAGGTGTCGTTGACGGCAGGCGACAGGGCCCGGATCGCGATCTCGACGAGCTGGTCGACGCCGAAGGAGATGTCCTGCGTGAGGGTGCGGTAGGGCCCGGTGACGTGCGCCCTCCCCAGCGCCTCACTCACCCGGGCGGCCGCCTCGGGCGGCCACACCGAGGCGAACGGATGCCCCTGGACGAGGAAATGACCCGGCCGGTAGGTCAAGGCGATGACCGCGTCCGACTCAGCGGCGAACCGCACCAGGCTCAGATGCCGGATGAACTGCAGATAGCCGCTCGCAGGTGCTCGCACCACACCGCCGCTTTCCTGCATCCGCAGGAGCAGTTCCGCCGACGACGGGCCGTTCTCCTTGTCACCGGCCAGGCCCAGCTGGCTGTCCGGGCCGCCCTGCACGTCAATGGCCTCGGACAGGTCCTGGGCGATGCTGGCGATCACCTGCGGGAGCTGGATCGACGTCGCCGTGTGATTGATGAAGTAGATCAGCACACCCAGGTCGGCGACCATCAGCGCGAGGGTCACCGTGACGCCGATGTGCGGCACGAAGTCCCCGTGCGATCCCGGGCCGATCGAGACGAGGACCAGCACGGCGTACACGAACGTCGCCACGAAGGTGCCGAGGGTCAGCTGCGTGCCGCGGTCCCGGATGAAGTTCCGCAGCATCCTCGGCCCGAACTGGGTGGACGCGAGGGTCAGGGTGACCAGGATGATCGAGAATACGACGCCGACCACCGTGATGACGGCAGCAGCGATCGCGGTCAGGATCTGCCGGGCGGCGTCCGCGGTGCCACTGATCACCCACGAGGGGACGCCGAACTCCCCGCGGTAGGCGGCGTGATCCAGACTCGTCGTGATGGCGAACAGCACGATAGCCGCGACCACCTCGATCGCCGGGACCACCCACAGGTTGGTCCGGAGCGCCTCCGCGCGCCAGTGCGCGCCCAGCCCCGACGACGAGTAACGACGATGCATGATGAGCCCTCACGCTCGAACACTGCCGACCAGGCTTCCCGGCTCACCGGCCCTGACTATACCCGTCCGGCGGGCTCCGCTCTCTAACGCCCGCCGGGCGGAGAAGCCGCCGCCCAGGCCGGGCAGGACCGGCGGCGGCGCCTCCGGTCACTGGTGTTCCGGAGGCGCCGTCTCGCGGTCAGCCGCCAGCCAGGTCCGCGCGGCGGATGCGGATGGTCGCGATCGCGGTCACCAGAAGGAGCACCGCGAGGCCGGCGGCGACCAGGAAGGCCCGGTCGAAGCCGGCCGCCAGCGCATGCTGGTAGGCCGCCCGCCACGCCGCCGGCGAGGAAGAGGCGCGGGAAGCCGCGGCGGCCCGGGCGCGGTCGGCGACCACTGTCCAGGCCACGGTGCCCAGCACCGCCAGGCCGATGGAGCCGCCCACTTGCCGGCCGGCGTTGAGCAGGCTGGAGGCGACCCCGGAGTCCGCGTCGGCCACGCGGGCCAGGGCGACCAGGGGCAGCGGGACGAACAGCAGGCCAAGCCCGGCCCCGGTGATCAGGGTCGGGCCGAGCAACCCGCCTGTGTACGTGCTGTGCTCCGTCACCCTCGACAGCCAGTACAGGCCGCCGGCGCAGGCGGCCGAACCAGTGAGCAGCAGCGGCCAGGCGCCGACCCGCTGCACGAGCGGGGTAGCGGCAGCGGAAGCCACCAGGAGCGCGGCGGTGAGCGGCAGGAAGGCCACCCCCGTCCTGAGCGCCGAGTAACCCCATACGTCCTGCACGAACAAGGTGATGAAGAAGAACACGCCGAAGACGGCCGTGCCCACGCCCAGCATGATCAGGTACGCGCCGAGGCGGTTCCGGTTGCGCAGCAACCGCACGGGCAGCAGTGCGTGCCGGCTCCGGGCCTCGATGAGCGTGAACGCGGCGAGCAGCACCACGGCGGCCGACAGCGCCGCCACCACCTTGCTGTCACCCCAGTGGGACGTCCCGTCCGGGCCGGTGGTGGCGTTGGACAGGCCGTAGACGAGCGCGGCGATGCCGCCGGTTCCGGTGACGGCGCCGGGCACGTCGAACCGGCCCGGCCGGCGCGCGGCGCGAGGCAGCACCGCCCCGGCCGCGAGCGCGGCGGCGACGCCGATGGGAACGTTCACGAACAGCACCCACCGCCACGAGGCATACGTGACGAGCAGGCCTCCGGCGATCAGTCCGGCCGCGCCGCCGCCCACGCTCATCGCGGCGTAGACGCCCATCGCCCGGCTGCGGGACGGGCCTTGCGGGAACGTGGTCACGATGAGCGCCAGCGCGGCCGGCGCGACGATCGCCCCGCCGGCGCCCTGGACGGCCCGAGCCGCCAGCAGCCACGCCTGGGAAGTGGCGAATCCGCCCGCCAGGGAGGCGGCGGAGAACAGGAGCAGGCCGGTGACGAACATCCGGCGGCGGCCGAGCAGGTCACCGGCCCGGCCGCCGAGCAGCAGCAGCCCGCCGAACGCCAGGGCGTATCCGTTGACCACCCATTCCAGGCCAGCGCCGGAGAATCCCAGGGCCCGCTGGATATGCGGGAGGGCCACGTTGACGATGGTCGAGTCCAGCACGACCATCAGCTGCGCGGTGGCGATGACCAGCAGCGCCGCGCCAAGGTGGCGTCCGCCGCCCCGGGCGGCGGCCGCGGCGCGGCCGGTGTCGGTCACTGACTGCACGTGTGACATGGCGATCCTCTCAAGAGTGCGGGGGGCAGCGCTGGCGTCCGCAGGACGGGTGTCGTGGTTGCGCTGGAACGCGGTGCCGGGGTCGTTCATGCGATCGATGGTGCCGGCCCGGCAGCGTCGTTGTCGTCGTGCACCAGGAGCGAGTTCGGCCTGATCGACCGGGATACGGCGGGCCGCCGGGATACTGCGCACGAAGTAGCCGGGAATGGGTCCGGACAGCCCGGTTGGGCGGCCGCTGCGTCCGGCCACCGCATGTGCGGCGATCGTTCAGCCATTACGCTTCTTCGCGAGCCACTGCACCCATCCGAAACCAGGAGTATTCCCAGGCAATCCAGGTTACTCAAGGCATGTCACGATTGGCCTGCGGCCATATCGGGCATAAGACGCAGTTCTCTGGTACTGGCAGCAAAAGCCAAGGGACTAGTGAGAAAAATTGGGATCTATCGTGGATATCAATAGGAGCTCACCGCCCGGAATGACCCATGATCGCCCCGGCCGCTGGGCCAGAGACGGCCCCCGCCCCCCGCGGGTCCGGTGGTGGCGCCCGCGCACGAGGCGGGCCAAGGCCACCGTGGCGGCAGTCGTCGCGGTGGGGGGCGCCTGCCTCGCCCTGGCCGTGGCCCTGGGCGGCGGCGCCCCGGCGGCCAGGCCGGTCTGGATCATGACCGCCGGGAACGTTCAGTCGATGAGCCTGCGAGACGCCGGCCTGGCGGCCCACTTCTTCAACACGTCCAGGTCCTACGGCGCGGGGGCCAGCCTGGTACAGACTCCCGTGCAGCGCAGGTACGCCACCACGCCGGTCCTGTCGTACACGTCCTACGCCCGGTTCAGCTCCGACATCCGGAGCGGCGCGATCAGTTACCCCTACAAGTGGGTGCTGTATGACCCGGAGAACTGGTCCGCGACCCCGGTCGGCGAGCGGCGGAACCCGGTCAAGTACATGACCTTGTTCGGCCAGCTGGCCCGCGCCCACGGGCTGAAGGTCATCCAGACTCCATCCCTGGACCTGGCGACCGTCACCGGCTCGGCCCTGCCGCGCCGGCCAGGTGAGTCGGCCGACCAGTGGTTCGTGCGAACTGACATCGCCGGGAAGGCCGCCGCCGCCGGTGACATCTTCCAGCTCCAGGACGAGTCGAACGCCACCGCCGGGGGCCAGTACGCGTACGTGTTCAACACGACCGAGAGGCAGGCCCGGGCCGCGAACCCGGACGTCCTGGTGTTCTCCGAGGTCTCGACCGATGACGCGACCGCGGCCCAGATGGCCTCCGCGGCCCAGTCCATCACCCCGGACGGCTTCTACGTCGCGGCCGACGGGAAGGTAGCCGAGACGCTCCGGTTCTTCCAGTTGATGAAGGCCGCGGGCTACTGAACCCCCGGTAGGGCCTTTGTGGCCGGGCCTCCGGTCTGGGCGTTCCGGTCTCGGCGTTGCGGCCGGGGCCTTTCGGCCTGGGCCTTTCGGCCCCCGGCCGCGGATCCTGCGGCGAACAGATCGGGGAAAAATCCTCTAGCAAGACAGGCCGCCATCCTCTGAGGCATGGGCTGCGATTTCCTAATACTGGTAATTAAGGCAAAAAACCAGTAGTAGGGAATCTAGGAGCTATGCCGTGAATGGCCGTGGGAACTCATCGCCCGGAATAGCCCAGGGTCGCCCCGGTGGCGCGGCGAGAGATGGTCCCGGCCACCATCGGGTCCGCGGGTGGCGCCCGCGCACGACCCGGGCCAAGGCCGGCCTCTCGGCCGTCGCCGCGGTCGGGGCCACCGGCCTGGCGGTGACCCTGGCCGCGGGACCGGCCGGTGCGTCAACCAAGCCGGTCTGGAGCATGACCGCCGGGAACGTCCAGTCGATGAGCGCGATGGACGCCGGCACGACGTCATACTTCTTCAACACGTCCAGGTCCTACGGCGCCGGGGCCAGCCTGGTGAAGACTCCCGTGCAGCGCAGGTACGCGACCACGCCCGTGCTGTCGTACACGTCCTACGCCCGGTTCAGCTCCGACATCGGGAGTGGCGCTATCCGCTACCCCTACAAGTGGGTCATGTATGACCCGGAGAACTGGTCCTCGACCCCGGTCGGCGAGCGGCGGAACCCGGTCAAGTACATGGCCTTGTTCGGCCAGCTGGCCCACGCCCACGGGCTGAAGGTCATCCAGGCTCCCGCCCTGGACCTGGCTTGGGTCACCGGCTCGGTCCTCCCGCGGCATCGAGGCGAGTCGGGCGACCAGTGGTACGTCCGGGTCAACATCGCCGGGAAGGCCGCCGCCGCTGGTGACATCTACCAGCTCCAGGACGAGTCGAACACCACCGTGAAAGGCCAGTACGCCGCCGCTGTTCAACACGACCGAGAGTCAGGCCCGGGCCGCGAACTCGAAGGTCCTGGTGTTCTCCGAGGTCTCGACCGTGAACGGGACCGCGGCCCAGATGGCCACCGCGGCCAGGTCCATCAGCGCGGACGGCTTCTATGTCGCGGCAGCCGGGAAGATTGCCCAGGCCCTCCAGTTCTTCCGGCTGATGAGGACCGCAGGCTACTGAGGTAACCGGCGGATTTGGTCAGCTCCAGGTCTTGCCGTTCCAGTGCGTGATCAAGGTCTGGGCGTAGTCGGTGGTGCCGACCGCCCAGACGTCGTGCGGGCAGATGGCGACCACGCCGAGCAGGGCGTTCAGGTAGCCGGCGGGCGGGTTGGGGCTGGGCACCGGGGACCAGGCCGTGCCGTTCCAGTGCAAGATCAGGGTCTCGCACTCGGGGTTGCACGTGGATGGCCGGGTCATGCCGACGGCCCAGGCGTTACCGCCGGAGATGGTGGCCACCGAGTTCAGCTGGGCGTCGGGAGAGCCGCCGTTGCCGGGGACCTGCTGCCAGGCCGTGCCGTTCCAGTGCAGGATCAGGGGCTGCTGGTGGCTGGTGAAGTCGGTGGCCCCGACCGCCCAGGCGTCGGCCGGGGAGGTGGCATCC
This sequence comes from uncultured Actinomycetes bacterium, assembly GCA_963844695.1. Classification (GTDB taxonomy): domain Bacteria; phylum Actinomycetota; class Actinomycetes; order Streptosporangiales; family Streptosporangiaceae; genus RYN-230. Next base: position 190,385 of record CAWJPL010000011.1, on the reverse strand, counting down.
ACGCTACGGAGGGAGTTCCCGGTACCCGGGAGGCTGGGAACGGGCACCAGTGCCCAGGCGGTGCCGTCCCAGTGCTCGATCAGGGCCTGCTGAGTGCTGCCGCCAGTCGAGCCGACCGCCCACACGTCGGTGGGGGAGGTCGCCGACACGGAAGTGAACTGGCCGCCGCTGGCTGGGATGGGGCATGGCACCTGGGTCCAGGACGTGCCGTTCCAGTGCTCGATCAGGGGAGTCGTCGTGGCACCCGAGTTGCCGGGGCCGCCGGAGGCGATCAGGCCGACCGCCCAGGCGTCGGTGCGGGAGATCGCCGTCACGCCGTTGAGGTAGCCGCCGCCGTCCGGGCTGGGGCTGGGCACGTGGGTCCAGGCCCTGCCGTTCCAGTGCTCGATCAGGGTGTCGCTGGGACTGAACCAGTTGGTTCCGCCCACGGCCCAGGCGTCGGTGCGGGCGTCGGTGGCCACGCCGATGAAGTAGCCGAGTGAGCTGGAGAATGACTGGGTCCAGGCTGTGCCGTTCCAGTGCACGATCAGCGACGAATCGGGGTGGAGGCCGGCCGCCCAGACGTTGTTAGCATCGGTGGCGGCCACGCTGTACAGGCGCCCGGGAAACGTCGTGAACTTCGCCGGGCTCCCGGCTTTGGGCTCCCCGGTTCTGGCCGCGCTGGCCGGGCTGGCCAGCCCGGCCATGAGCAGTCCAGCTGCGGTGACTGCGGTACACACCACGCGGGTGACACGTGTGCTGATCAATGGTGAGTCCCTCCCCCGGGGCTGGTGACCCGGCACCAGCCGGCATCTCCGTCCGCGACGGGGATGCCGCGGCCGGAATCACTGCCCCCGCAGCACCGGCCACTCCACCAGGCGACCGCCCACGGCAGCGGCGGTCTTAACTGAAAGTGACGGAGCAATTACAAGATATTTAGCTACGGGGAAGGACAGCCAGGGGTGCGAATGTAGGGTCTCACGCCGCGTGTCGTAATCTCACAGGCGATGGCGGACAGATGGCGGATCCGCCATTACTATGAGACTGAGACTCCCACGGGAAATCCGATTCCGGTGCTACGCCGGGCGATGATATGTCGGCGATCTTGGGACCTTGCAGCCGAACGGAGTGCTAGTAGGGGTGATGCCCGAAAGGACGAGGAAGATGCTCCTACTGAATGTGGTGTGCTTCGGGACCTGGCACGACCTCCTCCACGGCCACGTGATCAGTGCCCTGAATAGCTCTACGGGACCCGGGTTCTGCTTGGACTGGCGGCCTGCCGGTCCGGAGCCCGGGATGCTTGAGCGTGAGGCCCTGGTTACATACGTGCCGGCTCATGGAGGCTGGCTGGAGGGCGACTCGGAGGACGACTGGACGAGCGCCCTCTGGGGCAAGGATAAGAAAGCCGGGTACTCGTTCAGCGAGTTCGGTGCTATCGGGGGACGCGCTGTCGTGCTCGACGCATGCAATACGGCATCCGACGACTGGCTTTACGACGATGACCGACTCCGGACCGAGTGCCACTCCCTGCTTGGCAGGCCGCTTCTGGGCGGAGCAGGGAATAAGTCCGCGCCACAGGAGTCTCACGGGAGATGGATCTTGGGAGAGCTCGTGAACGTGCTGTCGAGGGTGGAGGACATGGGCATGGACGAGGACAAACTCCGGGGTCTTCTGGAGGATGTCTTGGATCGCGCCGCTACCAGAGCAGAGGCAGGACCGGGGAGCAGCACTCTCCGCAAGGCGTATAAGGTTCGCCGGGAAACCAGCGAACTGCAACGGTATTAGTGCGGTCGGCCGCGATGCGGCACTGGGACCGGGCATCTTAGTCAGACCATCCGAGTCTTCCTCGGCACCTGCACCAGCGGTCGGAGCTAAGGAAATGCCACGAGTTTGAGACTGATCTTGGTGCAGTCGTCGTGAGACAGCCGAAAAACCCGCAGGTCGCGCAAGATCAAGATGTCACGAGACGTGAGACCCTACAGCGAACCAGCCGGTAACTCACCTCAGCGCGTGATGTCAGGCGTACCGGTCAGGCCGGGACCTGCTCGTCGAGCCAGTCGAAGATGCGTTCGCCGCGTATACCGGAGCCGGCGGGCTCGCAGTGTGAGTCGGCTCCCTCGGCCTCGGTGAACGCGACGATCGCCTTCCTGCCGGTGAGCTTGTCGAACAGTTCCTGGGACTGTCCCGGCCAGAACTGCTCGTTGTCTGGGCTGGTGACCAGGACCGGGGTGGTGATCTGGGCGATCAGTTCGTCGGTGAGCACGTAGTCGCGGGAAGCAGAGAAGAACTCATACGGCGTGGTGACGCCGTAGGGCCGCATGCGCAGCGCGAGCGTCGACCGCGTTGACGGCGAGATCCTCAGCGTCCACTCCATGTCCCGGTCGAACTTGGCCCGCTCACCTGCCTCAAGCAGCTTGATCATCATGTGCGGCAGATGCCCGAGCACTGTCGTCGAGACGTCCACGACACCTGGGTCTGCCACTCCGGCCGCGATGCGGTGCTCAAAAGCGAGCGCCCGGGGCACCCAGTAACCGGCCTGGCTGACGCCGAGCAGCGCCAGCTTCCCGCCGTCGGTGTCCGGGCGGGCGCAGAGGAAATCGACGACCGGCGTGATGACCTTCTCCCAGTCCGGGCGGAACGCCAGGCCCTGCCGCACCAGCGCCGCGTTCTGCCCGGGCCCGTCGAACGTCATCGCGTTCCATCCCCGTGCCAGCGCGCAGGCGATCCCGTCGGTCCACGCGCCCACCACGGAGCCGTCACTGCCGTTGTTGAAGATCAGCGTCCGCCGTGGCTCACCGGCCGGGCCGGACCGGAAGAAATATCCCGGCAGCGTCGTGCCCTCGTAGGGGATCTGGAGGCGCTCGGCGACAGCCCCGCCGAAGACACCCAGATCCACGAACTGGTCCCAGGCGGCCCGGTGCCGCTCCCACAGCGACGCGAACAGTGCCGGGTCCCCCGTTCCGTCGGCCGAATACGTCGCAACTGAGTAATACAGCGACGCACGCAGGTACTGGCCGGCGGCTGAGCATCTGTGACCGGCCCCGGCGCTGGCCGCGGCCTCCTGCGCGAGACGATCAGCCGTGGCCGTCCACTCGTCCACCCACGACCGGGCCTTGCCGTCATGGATCCGGTCGACCGTGGTGAGCACCTCACCGACGTCCGCCGCCTGCCGGTACACCGACCCAAGCGCGATCTCGGTCAGGAAGTTGAAACCATCGTCCTTGAAGAACGGCCGCATACCAGTTTCCCCCTGCCACTGGGTGGCCCAGGCCCCGGGCCGGTTGCTCTCACTCTCCCACGCGGACAGCGGGTCGCCGCGACCTGGGATGCCGCCGGTGCACTCCCGGCGCCGGCCAGCAGAAATTGGTGCGTGAAACGGGAGCCAGATAGCCCGCCCGGTCGTCCAAGCTGTCAGGCCAGGCAGCAGACGAGGGATCCGCCGGCGGGTGACCCGGCCGGCCTCTGCCGCCAGCAGGAGACTTCCGGAAGGGCAGTGGTGATGACGGGGGCAGAGCAGGGCGCGCGGCGGACCCGGGGTGGCGGGCGGGCCGGGGCGATCGGGGTGGCGGCCGCGGCGATCACCGCGGCGGCCGTGCTCGCGCTGGCTGGCAGCGCACTGGCGTCACCGGGCCCGGTGTCCGCGCCGGAGCTAACGGCGGCACGGATCAGCCACAGCGGGCCGGCCGGTGGCCGGCTGACCGGCGGGTCCAGCGTCCCAGCCGGCTGGGCGCCGGTGCCGTACCGGCGTGCGCAGCTATCGGTACCCGGGTCGTGGCTGGTCCAGAGTCCGCGGCAGTTCTCGTGCGGACCGCGGTCCGGTGGCATGATCTTCGCCGGCGGCAGGCCGGTGGTCCCGGAGGGGACGGGCTGCGGCCTTACGGCGAGCCTGGCCTGGATCCGGCCTGCCGGGCCCATCCCGCCGGGAATCGGGCACCGCAGGCCCACTGCGGTGATCCACGGCATTCCCGTCTACCGGCTGCCGGGCGGCCCGGGTTCCGTGCAGTACCTGGTCCCGGACCTGGGGGTGCGAGCCGGCGCCCGTGGACCGCTGGCCCGGCGGGTGCTGGACACGCTGACCAGGTCACCGCTGTCCGTCGTCCTGGGGCGCGGTCCGGCGGGGCCGGTGCCTCCCAGCTGGATCTGGCACCGCTCGCGCGGCGTCCGGTTCGCGACCCCGCGCTCGTGGAACCTGCAGCGCGAGCGTCAGTGGGCTACCTGCGGGACCGGGCTCGTGCCGCGCCGGCTGCTGCTGATCGACGCGACCCGGCCGCCGGCCCGGCTGCCGTGCCCGGCGCCGTTTCCCACCGCCGCCGCGGAGCAGGCCCGGCCGGGCCTGACCGTGGTCACCGGGAAGTACGCGGCCACGTCGGTCGGCGAGGACTTCGGCGGCTGCCGGGTCCGGCGCGGCGTCCGGATCTGCCTGTCGTCGGTCACCGGGCAGGGCGGCTTCTCCAGCGGCGTGCTCATCTTCTCGGCCTCCCGGCCGCACCGGTCCCCGGCAGCGTTCTTCCTGCTCGGGCTCTCCGGATCCGGGGCCCGCGCCCGGGCGGTCCTCGGCTCCGTCATGGTGGCCCGGCCCTGATCACCTCGCCGGGCAGACCGCTCAGGGCCGGCTGCGCGGCTACCGGGCTGGCCCGGCGCGGGCTGGTGCCGGTGAGACCGGGGGCGAGCCGCCAGGTGAGGCAGGCCAGGGCGCCGAGCGGGATGGGGGGCAGGTAGGTGACCGCCCGGTACAGCAGCACGGCGGCCGTCACCTGGACGCTGGCCGCGGAGCCGGCGCTGGTGACCAGGATGCCTACCAGGCCGAGTTCGGTGACCCCGAGTCCGCCGGGGGTGATGGGAAGCGCGGTGAGCAGCCGGATGAAAGCGAACGCCGCGAGAGAGGTCTGCCAGGGCACCTGAGCCTGGGATAGGCCCGTGCCGCGCAGGCAGGCCAGCAGCACGAGCCACAAGATGAGGTAGTTGGCCACGGTGGCGGCGGTGATCCGCCAGCCTCGGGCCGCGATGAGGGCGCCGGCCCGGTCGCGGAAGGTGGACAGCGACCCGGCGGCGTTGGCGGGCGCTGGCGGGCGCGCCAGCCGGCTGACGACGGTCAGCAGGCGCTGCAGCCCCCGGCCAGCGCGGAGCGCGAAGGCCTGGCTGTGCAGCAGCAGGCCCAGTCCGGCGACCATGGCCACGAGCACGGCCAGGCCTGTCGCGGCGGCGCTGATCAGGACCGCATCGGGCCGGGTGGCCGTGGCCATGACCAGCAGCGCGAGGACTGGCATGCCCAGCAGGGTGAAGACGTTCCAGATTCCCGTCACCAGGGTGTAGAGGACGAAGTCGGCGGTGGACAGACCCCAGCTGGAGAGCATCGCCCAGCTGACGCCCATGGCCAGGGCGCCGCCCGCGGGCAGCGTGTTCGCCACGGCGTTGGACCCGAGGTTGACCGTGGCGGCCTGGCGCCACTTCAGCTGGGGAAGGACGGCGCGGATGGTGACCCAGTACGAGATCATGCTGGCTGCGGCCGCGGCGACGACGATCAGCATGTGCGGCCAGGTCATCATGTGGATAGTGGCCCACACGCTGCGGTAGGACGCGATGCGCGGGATCGCGAACCCGAAGGTGGCCGCGATGAGGATCGCTGACGCTGCGGTGCGGAGTATCTTGCGGCCGCGCCGGGGCCGGCCTTCGAGGGCCGGGCTAGGTTCCGTGCGGGTCGAAGACATCGATCAGCCGGGTCATGGTGGAGACGAGCATGGCGGGCGCCTTCCTGCGTCAGCAGCAAGGCGGGGGCTCGACCCAGCGGCTAGTTCACCGATGTTTCACTAAGGACATTACGCCGGATGTCCGCCTGGAGGCGTTGCGGGCCCCAGTACGATGCGGCAGGGGGGCTGATGAACCAGGAGCATCTCGCGCTGTGCTCGAGCGCCGAGTGGGCCGAGGCCGTCCAGCGCTGGATCATTCCCTGGGTCCTCGACGAGGTCGACCTCGGTGACGACGTGCTGGAAGTGGGCCCGGGCCCCGGGCTGACCACCGACGTTCTGCGGACCAGGGTCACCAGGCTGACGGCGGTGGAGATCCACCCGGACCTCGCTGACGCGCTGGCTGCCCGGCTGGCGGGCACGAACGTCGAGGTGGTCTGCGCCGACGCTACGCGAACGCCGCTGGCTGCCGGGCGGTTCAGCGGTGCTGTGTGCCTGACGATGCTGCACCACGTTCCCTCCCGGCAGGCGCAAGACGCCGTGCTGGCCGAGATCTTCCGGCTCTTGCGTCCCGGTGGCGTGCTGGCCGGGCAAGACAGCCTCGACAGTCCCGAACTGCGCACCCTGCACCACGACGACGTTTACGTCCCGGTCGATCCGCCCGGGCTGCGAGCACGCCTGGAGGCGGCCGGTTTCACCGCCGTCGGTGTCGACACGAACGACTACGCCGTGCGGTTCCGGGCGGCCAGGGCGCCGGCCAGCACGGGCACCTGAGCAGCTACTGGAGCCCGGAACGGACCGACGTGATGCGCTGCGTGTTGAAGCCGAGCCAGTGCATCCGGCCTGCGTAGCGAGCGTGCTCAACCTTGAGGCAGCGGTCCATGATCACCGTTACGCCACCGTCCTCGGCGATCCGCGCCCCCTCCTCGTTGATCACGCCGAACTGGCACCAGAGGGCGCCGGCGTGGATCGCCACCGCCTCCCGCGCGATCCCCGGCAGCGCGTCCGGCGCGCGGAAGACGTTCACGATGTCCACCGGCACCGGTACGTCCAGCAGGCTCGGGTAGCACGTCTCGCCGAGGATCTCCGTCTCGCGGGGATTCACCGGGATCACGCGGTACCCGTGCCGCTTGAGGTAGTAGCCGACGAAGTTGCTGGCCCGCAGCTCGTTTCCGGACAGGCCCACGATCGCGATCGTCCTGGCGTTGTGCACCACCCGCTGGATGGTCAGTGAGTCCTGATAGGGCGCGAGATCGGTCATGCCGTCGCTACCTTCTGCCCCGCTGTCGCGGCGACCCGCGCGAAACCCTGCTCCAGATCCCAGATCAGATCCTCGACAGACTCGGTCCCCACCGACAGCCGTACCGTCCCCGGCCCGACGCCGGCCGCCCGCAGTTCGTCGTCGCCCAGCTGGCGGTGCGTCGTGCTGGCCGGGTGGATGATGAGGCTCTTCGCGTCGCCGACGTTGGCCAGGTGGGACCAGAGCGTCACGCCGCGGATGAGGTCCTGCCCGCCGGCCCGGCCCCCGGCGCAGTCGAACGAGAACACCGCGCCGGCCCCGCGCGGCAGGTACTTCTCCACCAGCGGCCGGTACTTACTCCCAGGCAGGCCGGGGTAGGTCACGTTCGACGCCAGCTCGTGCGACTCGAGGAACGCCGCGACCGCCCGCGCGTTGTCGACGTGGCGTTCCATCCGCAGCGACAGCGTCTCGAGTCCCTGCAGGAACAGGAAAGCGTTGAGCGGGGCGAGCGCCCCGCCCAGATCGCGCAGGGTCTCGGCCCGGAGCTTCATCAGATAGCCGTACGTCCCGAACGTCTCGTGGAACTGCAGGCCGTGGTAGGCCGGCGACGGATCCGCGACCACGGGAAACCGGCCGTTGGACCAGTTGAACGTGCCAGCCTCGACGACCACGCCGCCGATGCTCGTGCCATGGCCGCCGATGAACTTGGTCGCCGAGTGGATCACGATGTCGGCACCCCATTCGATCGGGCGGCACAGGTACGGCGTCGCGAACGTGCTGTCCACGATCAGCGGCAGCTCGTGCTCGTGCGCGATGGACGCCACCCTCTCGATGTCCAGTACGTTCCCGCCCGGGTTGCCGATCGTCTCGGCGAAGAACGCCTTGGTGTTGGCGCGGACCGCCAGCCGCCACGCGTCCGGGTCGTCGGGATCGACCCAGGTCAGCTCCACGTTCATCTTGCGCAGCACATGCTTGAACTGGTTCACGGTCCCGCCGTAGAGCGCCGAGGACGAGACGACGTGATCGCCCGGCTCCAGCAGGGTGAAGAGCGCGGCCGCCTGCGCGGCGAGCCCGCTGGCGAACGCCACCGCGCCCGCGCCGCCCTCCAGGTTCGCCACCCGCTCCTCGAACACCGCGACCGTGGGGTTCATGATGCGCGAGTACGTGTTCCCGTACTCCTGCAGGTTGAAGTAGGCCGCCGCGGACTCCGGGTCCTCGAACACGTAGCTGGTCGTCTGGAAGATCGGCACCGCACGTGCGCCCGTGTTCGGGTCGGGCCGTTGCCCGGCGTGCAGTTGCCGCGTCTCGAAGCCGAACGCACGGGGCTCCTCGGCCCACGAGGGCTGGTCGGTCACGAAGATCCCTTCCTCGGCGTCATCCGGCGGTCTCGCCTTCGGCCAGGGGGTGCTGGCTCAGGAACTGGCGGATTATGGGCGTCTGGCGTGCTTCCTCCAGCAGGAAGCAGTCGTGGCCGTACGGCGCCTCGATCACGTGGAACTCGGCCGGCTTGCCGAGAGCGCGAAGCGCGTCGGCGACCTCCCCCGACGCGGACGGCGGGTAGAGCCAGTCGGAACTGAACGCGATCAGCAGGGTGCGCGCCGACATGCCTTCGAGCGCCCGGGTGAGCGATCCGCCGCCGTACTGCCGCGCGAGATCGAAATACGTCAGCGCGCGCGACGTGTAGAGGTAGGTGTTGGCGTCGAAGCGCCTGACGAACGAGTCGGCCTGGTGCCGCAGGTAGCTCTCGACCTCGAACTCCGGTTCGGTGATCGTGTAGCGGATATCGTCGGCGAACTGCAGCCGCCGGCCGAACTTGTCGTTCAGCGCCTGTGCGGACAGGTACGTGACGTGGCCGACCATCCGGGCCACCCCCAGACCCGCGTCCGGTGTCGCGCCGGTGCCGTAGTAGCGGCCGCCTTGCCAGGCCGGGTCGCGCGTGATCGCGGCCCGCGCGATCGCGTTCCAGGCCACGCCCTGCGGGTGCAGGGCGTGCGTGCTGGCGATCGCCACGACGGCGTCGACCTGATCAGGAAACAGGATCGCCCACTCGAACGCCTGCATCCCGCCGAGCGAGCCCCCGGCTACCGCCGCCAGGCGCTCGATACCGAGTGTGTCCAGGAACGCACGCTCGGTCCGCACCATGTCCGCGACGGTGATCACCGGGAAGTCCGGCCCGTACGGCTGGCCGGTCGCCGGGTCGGCCGACGCGGGCCCTGTGGTCCCGCGGCAGCCGCCGAGCAGGTTCGTGGAGACGACGAAGAAGCGGTCAGTATCAAACGCCTTGCCGGGGCCGATCATCCCGTCCCACCAGCCGAGCCCCCGGGGGGCTGCGCCGTCGCGATCCTCGGCCCCGAACCCGTCGCGCGTGCTCTCCTCGGGCGGCGTCTTCGCGAAGCCCGCCGCATGGGCGTCGCCGCTGAGCGCATGGCAGACCAGGATGACGTTGTCGCGCCGGGGTGCGAGGGCCCCGTAGGTCTCGTACGCCACCCGAACCGGGTACAGCTCCCGCCCGCAGTCGAGCTGCACCGGCTCCGGCAGGTCAAGGTACTGGGTTTCGACCGTGCCGGCCGAACCGGCTGGGCCGAGCCGACCGAGCCGGCCGCGAGCGTCGAGGCTGGCTCCGCCATGGGGGCTATGGTAGCCGGGCCTGGGCAGTGTATTGTCAACCAACGCCATAGGGAAATAACAGTGAGTAACAGCAAAGGGGGGTATCGCGACATGACTACCGTCACCAACGGTGTCAACGTGCAGGCACTGCTCGACGCGCGCGAAGTGCTGAAGGGCGCGCCGGAGGCCGCTCAGTTCACCTGGCGGGCGACTGCCAAGTGGCAGGGCGGCGTGCACAGCACGATGAAGGTCCAGAGCTACTTCGGCCTCGGGGAAGAGCAGAACCACAAGGAAGAGTGGTCGTTCGAAGCCGACCACCCCGAGGTCTTCGCGGCGGAGGACCAGGGCATCACGCCGATCGAGTACCTCCTCGTCGGCCTGGCGAGCTGCCTGACCGGGGGCATCGCGTCCGTCGCGGAGAACCGCGGCATCCAGCTCCGTTCGGTCGAGTCCACGGTCGAGGGCGGGCACGACATCCGCGGGATCCTCGGGGCCGACAGCGACGTCCGTAACGGCTACAACGACATCAAGGTGACGTTCACCATCGACGCGGACGCGTCGCGGCAGGAGATCGAGGCGCTGGTCGCCCAGTCCCAGAAGCGCTCCGCCGTGTTCGACGCGCTCACCAACCCGACGAACGTCGTCGTCGAAGTCGCTTGAGCGGCCGCTCCAGACAGCAACTGAGGGGCAGAACATCGAGCGCACCACCACGGTCGTCATCGGCGGGGGTCACGCGGGCCTCGCCGCGAGCTGCTTCCTCCGCGACCGGTCGATCGACCACGTCGTTCTCGAGCGCGGAGAGGTGGCGAACTCCTGGCGCCGCGAGCGCTGGGACTCGCTGCGGCTGCTCACGCCCAACTGGCAGAGCCGCCTGCCGGGCCTGCGCTACGAGGGCCCGGACCCAGACGGCTACATGACGGTGGGCGAAGTGATCGAGTTCATCGAGCACTTCGCCAAGGTCTCGCGCGCTCCCGTCCGGACGGGCGTGAACGTCACGTCGGTCCGGCCGGCTGACGATGGATACCACGTGGTGACGAGCGACGGCGAGATCGCTTCCCGGACCGTGGTCATCGCGAGCGGCGCCTGCAATCGGCCGGCGGTGCCGGCGCTGCGCGAGGGGGTCCCGGCGTCCGTCGAGCAACTGACGACGTTCGGCTATCGCCACCCCGGCCAGCTACCGGACGGCGGCGTGCTCGTCGTGGGCGCCTCGGCCACCGGCGTGCAGCTGGCCGCGGAGCTGAGGCAGTCGGGCCGGCCGGTGACTCTCTCGGTGGGGGAGCACGTGCGGCTGCCGCGCACCTACCGCGGCCGCGACGTGCTGTGGTGGATGGACGCGTCGGGCGTGTGGGACCAGCGATATGACGAGGTTGAGGACCTCACCCGGGCCCGGCGGCTGCCGTCGCCCCAGCTCGTCGGGACCCCGGAGCGGACGACGCTGGATCTCAACGCGCTCGCCTCGATGGGCGTCGAACTGGTGGGCCGCTGGGCGGCGGTACGTGACGGCCGCGCGCTGTTCTCCGGCGGCCTGCGCAACGTGTTCTCGCTCGCGGACCTCAAGATGGAGCGCTTGCTGGGCACGTTCGACGAGTGGGCCGCGGCGGAGGGGCATGACGGCGAGGTCGGACCTCCCGAGCGCTTCGCGGCCACCCGCGTGCCCGAGTCGGCGCGGTTGCAGCTTGACCTGGGGAGTGGCGAGATCGCCGCGATCGTGTGGGCGACCGGTTTCCGGCCTGACTACCGGTGGCTCGACGTGCCGGTGGTCGACGCCAAAGGCCAGCTGAACCACGAGGGCGGCGTGGCCGGCAGCCCGGGACTGTACGCCCTGGGGCTGCCCGTGCTGCGGCGGCGCAGGTCCACGTTCATCTCCGGTATCGAGGACGACGCGCGCGAGGTGATCGATCACCTCGCGCGGTACCTGGGCCTTTCTTGACAAAGTCAAGCGATATTATAGAGAATAGCCAGGTCCCGCCCCTGCCTGGGAGGCAGGTTCCGCCCCGCCTGGAGGTCAGCAATGTCGCTCGGCTCGCTCATCGCAGACACGCGCAAGGCCGTCGACGACGACCCCGCGAACGCGCAGGCTCAGTTCACCGCCCAGGGGACGCTGGTCGGTGTGACCGAGGTGGATATCCGGACCGGAGAGCATTCCTTCAAGGTCGATGAGCCGGCCGCGCTGGGCGGGGCCGACGTGGCGGCGAACCCGGTGCAGTACGCGCTGGCCTCGCTGGGGTCGTGTCAGGCCATCACCTACCAGTTCTGGGCTGAGCAGCTCGGCATCGGCTTCGACTCGCTGAGCGTGCGGGTGGAAGGCGACCTCGACATCCGCGGGTTCCTCGGCTTCGATGACGGCGTGCGGCCGGGTCTTTCGGCCGTCCGGGTCGAGGTCACGGTGACCGGGCCGGAGAGCCCTGAGCGCTACGAGGAGCTGGCCGCCGCGGTCGATCAGCACTGCCCCGTGCTGGACCTGTTCGCCAACCCCGTGCCGGTCACCCGCACGCTGGCCAGCTGACCACCGTTCAGCGCCGCTGCCACTCCTCGGCGAGGAGCTGGTAGGACCGGACCCGGTCGGCATGGTCGTGGGTGATGGTCGTGATGATCAGCTCGTCCGCGCCGGTCGCCTCCTGGAGCTGCTCGAGCTGGTCGGCAACCTGCTTGGCGGAGCCGGTGAACTGGGTATCCACCCGGTCGGCGACCATGGCCCGGTCCGCGTCGGTCCACTGGTGGGCCCGGGCCTGCTCGGGGGTCGGGAACGGGATCGCGCCCTCGCCGGAACGGATGCTGCGCACCCACAGGCCGTAGCCGAGGGCGAGTTCCCGGGCCGCGGCCTCGTCGCTGGCCACCACGACGTCAGCGGAGACGCTCACGTAGGGCCGGTCAAGCTCGGCGCAGGGGCGGAAGGCGGCCCGGTAGCCCTCGGCCGCCTCCAGCACGGTGGCCGGGCTGACGTGGTAGTTGGCCGCGAAGCGCAGCCCGTTCACGCCGGCCACCTGGGCGCTCTCCCCGCCGCTGCTGCCCAGGATCCACACCTGGAGGTCTGCGCCTTCACCGGGGATGGCATGCGCCTCGACCCCGTCGGCCGAGCGGTACCCGCCCCGGAGCAGGGCGAGGATGTCGCCGACCTGCTCGGTGTAGTCCTGCGACTGCGCGCCCGGTAGCTGCAGCAGCGTCTTCTGCAGCGCGAAGCGCGGCGAGCCCAGCAGGTGCCCGGCGGCGAACCGCTCGGGGATGAGCAGCCCGTTCGCGCTCCGGTGGCGCCCGGCCTGCGGGGTTCCGGCGGCCGGCGGTGTTCCGGCGGCCCCTGGCCCCTGGCCCTCGCTCTGCTTCGGCCGCCCGGCCGACCGGCCCAGGCCCAGGTCGAGACGGCCCGGATGCAGGGCGTCGATCAGGCCGAACTCCTCCACCACCGACAATGCGGTGCGGTGACCCATCTGCACCGCGCCCGACCCGATCCGGATGGTCGAGGTCGCCGCGGCGGTCAGGGCGAGCACGACGGCCGGGGAGGTACCGGCGACCCCCGGATTGAGGTGGTGCTCGGCGAACCAGTAACGGGCGTAGCCGAACCGCTCCGCGGTCTGGGCCAGGTCGACGCTGTTGCGCAGCGCCTGCGCGGCGTTCGAGCCGGAACTGACCGGCACCAGGTCGAGCACGGCCAGCGGGGCGGCGGTCATGACGCGACCTCCCGGACGGCCTGGCCAGCCGGCAGCGGGGTAAGGCCCAGGTGCTCACGCAGCGTGCTGCCTTCGTAGTCGGACCGGAAGACCCCGCGTTCCTGCAGCAGCGGCACGACCGTGTCGGCGAACTCGTCGAGCCCGCCCGGGGTGATGTGCGGGACGAGGATGAACCCGTCGCTCGCGTCGGACTGCACGAGGTGGTTGATCGCGTCCGCCACGGTGGCCGGGGCGCCGACGAAGGTCTGCCTGCCGGTGACCTCGATGATCAGTTCGCGGATCGACAGCTTGCCCGCCTCCGCCTGGGCCCGCCACTGGGCCGCGGTGGCCAGCGGATCCCGGTACATCCGCACGCTGGCCCGGCCGCGGGCGATCGTGTTCTCGCCCGGGTCGGGATCGATGTCCGGCAGCGGGCCGTCCGGGTCGTAGCCGGACAGGTCCCGGTTCCACAGCTGCTCCAGGAAGGCGATCGCGGTCTGCCCGCTGACCTGCTGGAAGCGCACCTCCCGGGCCAGGTCCCGGGCCTCGTCGTCGGTGTCGCCGAGCACGAACGTCGCGGCCGGGAGGATCAGCAGCTGGTCCCGGCGGCGGCCGTGCCGGGCCAGGCGGCCCTTGACGTCGGCGTAGAAGGCCTGGCCGTCGGTGAGCGTGCCGTGGCGGCTGAAGATGGCGTCCGCGCTGGCCGCGGCGAACTCGCGGCCTTCGTCGGAGTCACCGGCCTGGAAGATGACTGGCCGTCCCTGCGGGCTGCGGGGCACGTTGAAGCGCCCGCTGATGTCGAAGTGCGGCGTCGGTGTGGGCGAACTGGCCCGCCTCCGGATCGGCGAGGAAGGCGCCGGACGCCTGGTCGGCGACGATCTCGTCACCGCGCCAGGAGTCGAACAGCTCCCAGGTCGTCTCGAGGAAGGTCCGGGCCCGGCTGTACCGGGCCTCCTGGGGCAGGAAGCCGCCGCGCCGGAAGTTCTCGCCGGTGAACGCGTCCCAGGACGTGACGACGTTCCAGGCCGCCCGCCCGCCGGACAGATGATCAAGGCTGGCGAACTGCCGGGCCACCTCGTAGGGCTCGTTGAAGGTGGAGTTGATCGTCCCGGCCAGGCCGAGCCGGCTGGTGACCGCCGCGAGCGCGGCGAGGACGGTGAACGTGTCGGGACGTCCCACTACGTCGAGGTCGTAGATCTCACCGTTCTGCTCGCGCAGCCGCAGCCCTTCGGCGAGGAACAGGAAGTCGAACTTGGCCCGCTCCGCGGTCCGGGCCAGATGCGCGAAGGAACCGAACTCGATGTGGCTGCCGGAGCGAGGGTCGCTCCAGACCGTCGTGTTGTTCACGCCGGGGAAGTGCGCGGCGAGGTGAATCTGCTTCAGTGGCCTGGCCATGGTTCAGCTCCTCCCGGAGGCGGCGTAGCGGTTCGCGGGCCGGCTCAGCCCGAGCCGCCCGCGCAGCGGGCCCGCGTCGTAGGACGTGCGGAACACGCCGCGGCGCTGCAGTTCGGGCACCAGGTCCCTGGTAATCGCCCGCAGATCGGCGGGGATGCCACCCGGGCGCAGCCGGAAGCCAGACAGCCCGGCCTGCTGCCACTCCTGAAGCAGGCTGGCGAGCTGGGCGGGGGTGCCGGTGAAGACGGCCGCGTCGCTGGTGTACTCGCGCCCGGCGAGCTCGTCCAGCCGGGCCTTCCGGTCCGCCGCCGCACGAGCGTCCGGGGCGAGAAACACCACCAGGTCGGCGACAGACGTTGATCGTCTCCGGCCCGCGGCCGGCCTCCGCGTGGGCGGCCTGGATCTCGGCCACGACGGCGCGCGCCTCGGCGGGGTCGTGCGGCGTGACGAAGCCGACGTCGGCGGCCTGGCCGATCAGCCGGTACGCCGCGCCCGCGTGCCCCAGCGCGGCGACCACCGGCTGGCCCTGCGGCGGCCGCGGAGTGATCGACGGGCCCTTGACGCTGAAGTAGTCCCCGGTGAACTTGACGTAGTGCAGCTTGCCGCGGTCGACGAACCGCCCGGTCGCGGTGTCCCGGATCTCGGCGTCGTCCTCCCAGCTGTCCCACAGCCGCCGGATCACCTCGACATAGTCCGCCGCCTCCGCGAACAGCCCGTCGATCAGCTGCTGGACCGCCGGATCCGCGCGGTCACCCAGGTCCAGCGGCGGGATGGCCCGCCGCCCGAAGTGGGCCGCCTCGTCCGGGCGGGCCGACACCCGGACCTGGACTCCGGCTCGCCCGGAGCTGACGTAGTCGAGCGTCGCGATGGCCTTGGAGACGTGAAACGGCTCAGTGTGCGTGACGACGACGACCGGCACCAGCCCGATATGGCGGGTCACCGGCGCGACCCGGGCCGCGATGAGGACGGCGTCCAGCCGCCCGCGCACCTGGTCGGTGCGGGAGTCCGGCCGGCCGCGATAGGAGGACTGCAGGCTGAGCCCGTCCTCGATGGTTACGAAGTCGAGCAGGCCGCGCTCGGCCTCGGCGACGGCATCCACCCAGTAGGCGGCGGTGAGCAGCTCGGCCGGGCGCGCCCCGGGCTCGCGCCACGCGGCGGGATGCCATCCAGCGCCGTCGAGCGCGACGGACAGATGCATAGGGCCAGGGGCGGGGATAGTCAGGACGTGCCTCCAGCCGGTGTCGGGCCGCGATTCGGGGACCTCATCCAAACTATGCTATCTCTATCGGAATAGTTGAGTATGGAGGGCTTGGTGCGGCCCTAGAAGTAAATGCTGAGTGGCGGCTGCGTCCCGTGCAGCTCGTAAGCCCCCAGGATCTGGTGCTTGTAGATCGAGGGATTGTGCGACGCGAGGACCTTCAGGTTCCGCCAGTGGCGGTCGAGGGCCCGCTCGGTGCTCAGCGTGCTGCCGCTCGCCACCTGGGTCAGCGCGTCGATGACCTCCAGGGCCAGCGACTCGACGGTGATCTTGGCCCTGCTGGCGGCCAGCGTCGCCTCGAGGGACAGCCCGAAGTCCTGCGGCGCGTCCCACGACTGCTCAAGCAGGGCCGCCGCGGCGCCGATGGTCGCGGTGGCGGCGAACGCCTTCGCGGAGGCCACCCCGATCACCGCCTGGACGACCGGCTCGTCCTCAACGTGGCCCGCCGTTCCGTGGTAGTAGTTGCGCGTCCGGCCGCGCACCAGCTCGACGGCGTCCAGCAGGGCCCGGTTCGCGATCCCGGCCACCACCGTGGTCAGGTGGACCTGGTTGAACGTGAACGGGTACCTGGGCTGGCCGGCGTCGGGGACCGGGCGCCCGACATAGTCCGCGGCCGTGATCCGGACCTGGTCGAGCACGATCGAACCGGATCCGGTGAGGCGCTGCCCGAAGCCGTCCCAGTCGTCCGGGAGCTCGACGCCCGCCCGGCCGGACTCGATGAACACGGTTCGCTGGACGTCGCCGAGCGTGACCGGCAGGCTGAGGTAGTCGGCGTACACGCTGCCCGTGGCGTAGTAGCGACGGCAGCTGAGCAGGTACTCGTCCTCGCCCAGCTGCTCGACCTTCGTGTCGGGCGGCTCGCCGCCCGAGCTTCCGGTCCGCTCCTGGGCCGCGCCCCCGAACAGCAGGCCGTCGGCGGCCAGCGCCAGCAGGCGCGGTGAGCCCGGGACCGGGTCCAGAATGGCGTTCTCCACGGCCACGTAGTGGTTGCGCAGGCTGTGCGCGAGGTTGGAGTCGGCGACGGCCAGGTCGAGGATGAACTGGAAGAACTCCGTCAGCCGGAGCCTGCTTCCGTCGGCGCGCGGCAGCCGGATCGCGCCGATCCTGCTCGCGCGCAACTCCGGCCGCAGGTCGGTGAACAGCAGCCGGTCCCGGTCGCGCCGCGGCGCTTCGGCCGCCAGGCGGCGGACGAGATCAGCGAACCCGAGCCGCTCGGTGACCGGGGAGACGGCCAGGCGTGCGGGCATCAGGCGGCGTCATCGAGGCCGAGGTTTCCCCGGAACGTGGTGCTCTCGTATTCGGTGCGGAACCGGCCGCGGGCCTGTAGTTCGGGGACCAGCCAGTTGACCAGGTGGTCCAGCCCGTCGGTGTACCGGTTGACGTTGAAGTTGAAGCCGTCGCACGCATCGGTGTCGATCCAGTCGATCAGGTCGTCGGCCACCTGCTCCGGGGTCCCGACCACGATCCGGTGACCGCCGGTGAGGTAGTCCAGCAGCACCTGCCTGGTCGTCACGCCGCGGGCCCGTGCGTCCTGGACGAGTTTCGCCCGCCGGACCAGGCCGGTCTCGTGGCCCGGGTTGGCCAGCGGGATCTTGTCGTAGGGCAGCGGACGGCCCAGGTCCAGGTCGTCCGCCCCGACGCCCAGCACGCTGGCCAGCGAGCCCTTCAGGTACTCCAGATCGAGCTGGTCGTCGAGATCCGCCTTGCGCTGCCGCGCCTGCGTCTGCGTGGCGCCGAGGACGGGGTAGACGCCGGGCACGACCAGCAGCTTCCCGGGGTCGCGGCCCCACTTCTCCGCCCCGAGTTGCTTCACGTCCCGGTAGAACTCCTGGGCGGCCGGCTTCATCCAGTGGCTGGTGAACAGCGCGTCGGCCCACCGGGAGCCGAACTGCTTGCTCAGCTCGGACGCCCCGGCCTGCAACAGCACCGGCCGGCCACGGTACCCGCCGGTGATGCCGAGGACGCCGGCCGCGCGGTAGTAGTCGCCCTGGAAGTCGACCGGCCGGAGCAGGTCCTGGTCGATGTAGGCGGAGCGCGCCGCGTCCGCGACGATCGCCCCGGGCGGCAGCGACTCCCACAGCTGCGTGACGACGGTCAGGAACTCCCCGGCCTTGTCGTACTTGGCCGGCTGCGGCAGCTCGCTGTCCAGGCCGAACATCCGCAAGGTGTGGTCGTGCTGGCTGGTGATGATGTTCCACGCGGCCCGGCCCTTGCTGACGTGGTCGAGGCTCGCGATCTCCCGCGCCACGGTGGCCGGGTTGGCGTACAGGGCCGGTACCGTCGAGACGAGACCGATGTGGTGCGTGTGCGTGGCCAGCGCGGCCAGGAGCACCGAGGGGTCCAGGGCCCGGGACGGGCGCTTGAGCGACTCCTCGTTCAGGCCGGCGTAGTTGTCGGCCAGGAAGATCCCGTCGAGCAGCCCGCGCTCCGCGGTGCGGGCGATCTGCAGGAACACGTCGATGTCGGTGGACAGGCCGGCCGGATCGTCCAGGGTCTTCCAGGAAGCGTTGTGCCGCCCTGACGCGAGCAGGTTGATCGCCAGGCGGATCTGCTTGGGCTGGGGCACGATAGGGGCTCCTCGGTGGAAGTCGGGCCACAGCATCGGGGAGCCCGACGAGGCAGGGATATTCCTCTTATATCAATGGGAATAGTAGGATTTCAAGCACGGGAGGCTGCGGGGCAGTCCGGTCCGGCAGCAGCCCGGTCCGGCAGCAGTCCGGTCCGGCAGTCGCCAGGTCCGGCAGCCGCTAGCGCGGGCTGGCCGGCCGGTCCGGCGGATCGGCGGCCGGGGTGATCAGCCTGGACTCGTAGGCGAGCACGACGGCCTGGACGCGGTCACGCAAGCCGAGCTTGGCCAGTATCCGGCCGACGTGGATCTTCACGGTGCCCTCGGAGAGGTGCAGGTCGGCCGCGATCTCGCCGTTGGACAGGCCGGCCGCGATATGGGTGAAGACGTCTTGCTCGCGGACGGTGAGGGCTTCGCGGATCTGGGCGGCGTGCTGCCCGCCGGACGGCCCGGCCGGCTGGGCGCTGGCGAACTGGTGGATGAGCCGCCTGGTGGACGTCGGCGCGAGGACCGCGTCCCCAGCGGCGATCGTGCGGATGGCGGCGGCCAGGGCGTCCGGCTGGGTGTCTTTGAGCAGGAAGCCGCTGGCGCCTGCGCGCAGGCTGGCGTAGACGTATTCGTCGAGGTCGAAGGTGGTCAGGATCAGCACCCTGGCGGGCAGCCCGGCGGCCACGATCTGCCGGGTCGCCTCGATGCCGTCACTGCCGGGCATCCGGACGTCCATCAGCACCACGTCCGGCCGCAGGGCGGCGCACATCGAGACCGCGGTCTTCCCGTCGGCGGCCTCGCCGGCCACCTCGATGTCGGGCTCGGCGCTGAGGATCAGCCGGAAACCCTTCCTGATCAGGGCATGGTCGTCGACCAGGAGCACGCTGATCACGAGGCGGCCGCCGGGTCGGGGCGAAGGCGGGCTGCGACCCGCCACCCCTGCGGCTGGCGGGGACCGCAATCCAGTTCGCCGCCGAAGGCGCTGACGCGCTCGCGCATGCCGGTCAGGCCCCCGCCGGGAGCGCCGGCCTCCCCGGCGTGGCCGGCCCCGTCGTCGTCGACCTCCACGCAGACCTCGGCCGGGCTGACCTGGAGCCGGACCGTCGCGCTCGCGCCGGGGCCGCCATGCTTCATGGTGTTGGTCAGCGCCTCCTGGACCAGCCGGAACACGGCCAGCTGCAGGCCGGCGGGCAGATCCCCGGCGCTGCCGCCGTGCTCGTACCGGACGGGCAGGCCGGCCGCCCGGACCGTGCCCAGGAGATCGTCGAGATCCGCCAGGCCGGGCAGCGGCTGCCAGAGCTCCGGCCCGGAGCCGGCCCGCAGCACGGCGAACAGGCGCCGGGTCTCGGTCAGCGCCTCCCGGGCGGTCCGCGACACGTCGCGGATGGCCTCGGACGCCTCGGCGGGCGCGCGGGCCACGGCGGCCAGGGCGCCGTCCGACAGGGCCACGATGACCGTGAGGTGATGGGCCACGCTGTCGTGCATCTCGCGGGCGATCCGCGCTCGTTCCAGCGCCGCCGCCAGCGCGTTGTTCTGGTCCCGTTCGCGCTCCATCCGGCGGGCCCGGTCGCGCAGTGCGGCGAGGTAGGCCCGGCGGGTATTCACGTACAGGCCCACGATGAGCACCGCGGCCGCGAATCCGGCCGCGTCTGACACCGCGAGCGCCCAGTCACGCGTGCCGTCGTGGCCGACCACGGCGACCACCAGGCCGGCCGTCAGCACCGCCGCGGCCAGCGCTTCCCTCCGTCTCATGGTGGCGGCCACCGTGTACAGGGCGATCGCCAGCGCGACCGGGAACAGCGCCCCGCGGGTCGGCCACACCGCGAGGACCGCCGCGGCCAGCAGCGTATAGCCGAACACCGGGCCCGGCCAGACCCGGCGCAGCGGCAGCGCCAGGGTGGTCAGGGCCGCGACGCCCAGGCTGGCCGCCACGGGCAGCGACGCAGGGTGGGCCGTCTGGCCGAACGAGAAATGCGCCAGGGACGCCACGAAGGCGATCGCGGCGCAGCCGATGTCGAAGGCCCAGGAACGCAGGGTCCGCGTTCCCGGGTCCTCGGCCGGCTTCCAGAAGGACACGCTTGCATCCTCGCACCTGGCGCGGTTCACGCGTCGCGGCGCCGCAGCTGCCAGGCGGCCAGGCCAGCCAGCACCACCGCATACCCGCAGAGCACCGCGAATCCCGTCCACGGGCCCAGCGGATGGGTGACCAGCGGCTGGCCCCACAGCGCCCCGCCGGCGCTGGAGGGCAGGTAGGGCGCGACGCTCGCGATGGCGTGCGGGAGGTGCGTCACGACGATCGGCGCGATGAGGAACAGCGCGGCGAACGCCGAGATACCGGCGGCGGTCTTCCGCAGCAGGGCGCCCAGGGTCAGGCCCACCACGGCGGCGACCGCCAGGTACAGTGCCGCGCCGAGGAGAGTCCGCAGCACACCCGGGTCGCTCAGCGTGATCCCTGACCCGCCCCGGGCCGACTGGATCGCCGTCGCCACGAAGAACTCGGCGAACGCAGCCAGCAGGGCCACGGGCAGCACCAGCCCGGCCAGCACGAGCAGCTTGGCCCACAGCACCGGCAGCCGCGCCGGGACCACCGCCAGTGTCGCGCGGATCATCCCGGTGCCGTACTCACCGCTGAACACCAGCACCCCGAGCACGCCGAGCACCAGCTGGGCCAGCAGGATGCCGAACAGGCTGGTCGACACCGCGGTCACGGCCGGATTGGCGGCCGAGACCCGGTAGGGCTTTCCCCCGGCGGCCAGGGCGCCCACGCCGACGATCAGGACGACCGCGACCAGGGCACAGGCCCAGGTCGAGCGCAGGCCACGCAGCTTCGTCCACTCCGAGCGGATGACGCGCACCTGGGTGACCGGCTGGGCGGCCGTGGGGACGGCCGGGGCCGGGGCCAAGGCGGCGCTCATCGCGTCGCTCCGGCGTGATATTCGACGCTGTCCTGTGTGACCTGCATGAATGCCTCCTCCAGTGAAGCCCGGGCGGGCATGAGCTCGAAAACCGGCAGATGTGCCTGCCACGCGGCCGTCCCGATCTGCTCGGCCGTCAGGCCCGACACGCGCAAGACGTCCGTGCCGTCCTCGGTGACCGTGACTGCCGGCCCCGCGAGCGCCTCCGCCAGGCGCCTGATCTCGGGCGTGCGCACGTGCACGTCGCCGGCCGCCGCATGGCCGATGAAGTCCTCGACGCTCGTCTCGGCGATGAGCTTGCCGCGTCCGATAACGACCAGCCGGCTGGCCGTCTGCGCCATCTCACTCATCAGGTGCGAGGAGACGAGGACCGTCCGTCCCTCGTCGGCGAGCGACCGGAGCAGCAGCCGGATCCAGCGCACGCCGTCCGGGTCGAGGCCGTTGACCGGCTCGTCCAGGACCACGGTCTGCGGCCGGCCCAGCAGGGCGGCCGCCACTCCCAGGCGCTGTCCCATGCCGAGCGAGAAACCCCCGGCCCGGGCGCCCGCTACCTCAGCCAGCCCGGCCAGCTCGATCACCTCGTCCACCCGGCGACGGCTGATGCCGGACGTCCGCGCGAGGGCCAGCAGGTTGTTGCGGGCCGACAGCCCAGGATGGACGGACCTGGCGTCCAGCAGGATGCCCAGTTCCGACATCGGGGCGGCGCTGCGGCGGTACTGCTTCCCGTTGACCCGGACGGTGCCGCTCGTCGGCCGGTCCAGGCCCGCGATGACCCGCATGGTCGTGGACTTGCCCGCCCCGTTCGGGCCGAGGAACCCGGTGACCACCCCGGGCTCCACCACGAAACTCAGCCCGTCAACGGCGGCCTTCTCCCCGTACCGTTTGGTCAAGCCATCTATCTCGATCACGATGCACCCTCGTCCCAGTCGTCTGCTGACGACCTGAACGCTACGGACCCCGCTAGCAGCGCGGATCTGTCCCCGGGCCACACTTTTGCGGGGACCTATGCCTCGGGGCATAGGCCCGGCGGTGGCGGAAGCAGAAGGAGAGACATGGAACAGATCAATGCCGGGCTGCTCATCCCGGGTCGCGGCGAGCCGGTCCGCGACGCCACGGTCCTGATCGACGGCGGGCGGATCAGCTACGCGGGCCCGGCGGCCGGCGCGCCGGCCGCGCCGGGCGCGGTCACCCGCACGGCGGCGACCGTGCTGCCGGGGCTGTGGGACTGCCACGGCCACTTCATGGGCAGCCGGGCGCTCGACCTGGCGCGGCTGCCGCAGGAGCCCACCGCGCTGCGCGCGGCCCGGTCGGCCCGGGACCTGACCAACGCGCTGAACGCGGGGATCACCTCGGTCCGGGAGGTCGGCGGCCTCGGCGTCTACCTGGCGCGGGCGGTCCGCGAAGGAGTGCTCGACGGGCCCTCGATCTACGCCGCGGGTGCCGTCCTGTCCACCACGGGTGGTCATGGCGACCTGCACTCGTACCCGCTGTCGTGGGTCGAGGACTTCGGGCACTATGACGGGACGTTCCGGCTGGCCGACGGCACGTCCGAGTGCATGCGCGCGGTCCGGGAGCAGTTGCGCCGGGGCGCGGCCGTGATCAAGGTCTGCGCGTCGGGTGGCGTGCTGTCCGAGGTGGACCATCCAGTCCACCAGCAGTTCACTGACGCCGAACTCCGGGCCATCGTCGAGGTGGCCGGGCTGGCCGACCGGGTGGTAGCCGCACACTGCCACGGCAAGCCCGGGATCATGGCCGCGCTGCGGGCCGGGGTCGCGACCATCGAGCACGGGACGTACCTGGACGAGGAGGCCTGCGACGCGATGCGCGAGACCGGCACCATCCTGGTCCCGACCCGGACGATCATCGAGAACATCCTGGCCCACCTGGACAAGGTCCCGCCGTACGCGGCGGCCAAGCTGACGGCCGTCGCGGACATTCACGCCGACATGGTGCGGATGGCGATCGAGTGCGGGGTGACCATCGCGATGGGCACCGACCTCGGACTGACCGGGCTGGACCTGCCGGGCGCCTGGGGCACCAACGGGACAGAGCTGCAGCATCTGGTGGCGCTCGGCATGACGCCCCGGCAGGCGATCGAAGCGGCCACCGCCACCGCGCCGCGCACCCTCGGTCCGCAGGCGCCGCGCAGCGGCCTGCTGGCCGAGGGCTACGACGCCGACGTCATCACCGTGGATGGGGACCCGCTGGCCGACATCTCCCTGCTCGCGGACCCGGACCACATCACCGCGGTGTGGGCAGGCGGACGCCTGGTCAAGGGCCGGTGAGCGACTCCAGCGGGCGTTCCGGGTCCGCCAGCGCGTCCTGGCCGACCGGCCGGCCGTCGCGGACCAGGCCCGCGATCGCGTCGTTGACGTCCCAGACGTTGACGTTCATGCCGGCCAGCACCTGCCCGCGGCGCAGCCAGAAGGCGATGAACTCACGCCCGCCGACGTCACCGCGGAAGACGACCTCGTCGTAGCCGTCCGGTTCCACGTAGCCGGAGTACTCCATGCCCAGGTCGTACTGGTCGGTGAAGAAGTAGGGCACCCGGTCGTAAGCCACGTCCTGGCCGAGCATGGCCCGGGCGGCGGCCTGAGGCTGGTGCAGCGCGTTGGCCCAGTGCTCGACCCGGATGTGCTGGCCGAGCCGGGGGTGGAAGGCGCTGGCGACGTCCCCGGCGGCGAAAATGTCCGGGTCGGAGGAGCGCAGCTGCGCATCGACCCGGATGCCGTCGCTGACGTCCAGGCCCGCCGCCGCGGCGAGCTGGGTGTTGGGCGTGATCCCGACCCCGGTGATGATCACGTCGGCGTCGATGCGGGTTCCGTCGGCCAGCAGCACGCCGTCGGCGTGGCCGTTGCTGCCGGTGATCTCGGCGACCTGAACACCGCAGCGCAGGTCGACCCCGTGGTCCCGGTGCAGGGTGGCGAAGACCTGCGCGACCTGGCGGCCGAGCACCCGGAGCAGCGGCAGTTCCCCCCGTTCCAGCACCGTCACGGCCACGCCAGCGGCGCGGGCCGCGGCCGCGGCCTCCAGGCCGATCCAGCCCGCGCCGATCACCGCCACCCGGCCCGAAGACTGGAAGGCGGCCTTGATCGCGTCGCTGTCCCCGAGGTTTCGCAGGTAGAGCACACCGTCGAGGCCGGCGCCCGGTACCGGGAGACGGCGCGGTGCGGATCCGGTCGTCAGCAGCAGCTTGGAATAGCCGATCCGGGCGCCGTCGGCGAGGGTGACCTCATGCGGGCTGGGATGGACGGCGGTCACTTCGACGCCGAGGCGCAGGTCGACCTGGTGCTCGGCGTACCAGTGCTCCGGATGGACGTACACCGTGTCCCGGTCGGCCTTGCCGAGCAGGTAGTCCTTGGACAGCGGCGGGCGCTCGTAAGGCCGCTCGTGCTCCGCGCCGACCATGACCAGCGGGCCGTCGAAGCCCTCCCCGCGCAGCGTCTCGGCTGCTTTCGCGCCGGCCAGACTCGCCCCGACGATCACGTGTGCCGCGTGGCTGGTCATGGTCAGCTCCCTGACTGTGCTGATCGCGTCCGCAGCGTGACCGCCAGCTGTTCGCCGAGGCGGTCCCACGCGGTGTCGAACGTGCTGACGCCGTGCTCTTCGAGTTCCTGCGTGACGTCGTCATAGTGGATGCCGAGCCGCTCCAGCCGGTCCAGCACCTGCTGCGACTCGTCGTAGTGACCGTGCACCGAGTCCGCGGGCACCTGGCCGTGCTCGGCGACCAGGTGCAGGGTGGCCTCGGGCATCGTGTTGACCACGCCCGGGGCGACGAGGTCGACCACGTAGCGGGTATCCGGGTAGGACGGATCCTTGACCGACGTCGAGGCCCACAACGGCCGCTGCGGCCGGGCTCCGGCCGCGCTCAGCGCGGTCCACCGCGGCGAGGAGAACACCTGCTCGTAGTGCTGGTACGCCAGCCGGGCGTTCGCGATCGCGGCGCGCCCGCGCAGTTCGGCCGCCTCGCTGGTTCCGATCTTGTCCAGCCGGGAGTCGATCTCGGTATCGACCCGGGACACGAAGAAGGAGGCGACCGACCCGATCAGCGACAGGTCATGGCCGGCCTGCCGGGCGCGTTCCATTCCGTCGAGGAAGGCGTCCATGACCGCGTCGTAGCGCTGCAGGGAGAAGATCAGCGTGACATTGATGCTGATCCCTTCGGCCAGGCACCCGGCGATCGCGGCCAGCCCCTGCTGGGCGGCGGGGATCTTGATGAACAGGTTGGGCCGGTCAACCAGCCACCACAGGGCCCGCGCCTCAGCGATCGTCGCCCCGGTGTCGTAGGCGAGCCGCGGATCCACCTCGATCGACACCCGGCCGTCCACCCCGTCCGTCGCGTCGTAGACCGGCCGCAGCACGTCACAAGCCCAGCGGACGTCGAAGGTGGTCAGCGCCCGGAGCGCTTCCCGGGTGTCGACGCCTCGGGTAGCCAGGTCGCGCAACTGCGAGTCGTACGCGTCACTGCCGGTGATGGCCTTGGCGAAGATGCTGGGATTGGTCGTCACCCCCACCACATGGTCGTGGGCAGCAAGGTCGGCCAGGCTGCCGGACACCAGCCGTTCCCGGCTCAGATCATCCAGCCAGATCGAGACCCCGGCCGCGCTCAGTGTTCCCAGCGTGTCGTTCATGGTGATTCCCCCTGTGGGTCATAGCGCTGTGGGTGGTAGCGGCGAAACGATCAGCGAGGCAGGCCAGCCGAGGCCAGGAACTCGGCCCTGGCCTGGGCGTCGGTGCTCAAGGTCCCGGTGAAGGCGGAGGTGACGGTGGTGGACCCGAGCGCCCGCACGCCGCGCACGGTCATGCACGAGTGCTCAGCCTCCAGCAGCACACCAGTGCCTCGAGGCTGAAGACGCGCGGCCAGGCAGTCGGCCACCTGTTTGGTCAGCCGTTCCTGGGTCTGCGGCCGGGCCGCGAAGTGCTCGACCAGGCGAGCCAGCTTGGACAGGCCGAGGATGCGGTCGCCAGGCAGGTAGCCGACGTGCGCGACCCCGGAGAAAGGCAGCAGATGGTGCTCGCAGACCGTCCGGAACGGGATGGCGCGGGCCAGCACCAGCTCGCTGTAGCCCTCGTCGTTGGGGAACGTGGTGAGCTGCAGCGGCTGGGCGTCGAACAGTTCGGCGTAGGCCCGCGCCATCCTGGCCGGTGTTTCCCGCAACCCTGGACGGTCAACGTCAACCCCCAGGGCGGCCAGGAAGCCGGCCGCGGCCCGCTCCGCGGCCGGCAGGTCGGCCGCCGCTGGCGCGCCAGCTATCCGCAGTTCCGGCCGGGGGCGCAGCACGGTGCCCGGCGCAGGCCGCGCCCCCGGCGGCGTCGCCTCAGCGGGCTCGGAGGCCAGTTCTTGCGTCATGACAGTCCCGCCCTCGCCGCGTCCGCCGCGTCCGCCTTGGCCGCGCCGCCTGACGGGGCGCTGGTACCGATCTCGACGCAGCAATGACCCGGCTGGGGACGAAGGACTGGCTGCAGCCCGCTGGCCCGCAGGCCCGCGACCAGTCCCTCGATCAGCGCCAGGTTCATCCCGCAGACGACGTCGCGATGCTGGACGGCCAGGTGGTGGAACGGGCAGTTGCGCAGCCGGACGGTGCCGTCTTCGTCCTGGAACGGCTCGAAGCCTGGCCCGCGCAGCGCGTCCTGCACGGCCTGCCGGGTATCGTGCCCCGCGGGCTGGGCGGCCCGGCTGCGCTCGCCGAGACCAGCACCGTACTGCTGAGCGGCGGTACGCAGCGCGGCCCTGCTCGAGCCGCCCTGGTCGGATTCGACCGCCACCGCGAGCA
The DNA here is from genome assembly GCA_963844695.1 of uncultured Actinomycetes bacterium. Classification (GTDB taxonomy): domain Bacteria; phylum Actinomycetota; class Actinomycetes; order Streptosporangiales; family Streptosporangiaceae; genus RYN-230. Next base: position 163,335 of record CAWJPL010000011.1, on the reverse strand, counting down.
GGCGGGCCGCCAGTTCGTAGTCGCGCGGTGGGACGGCGGCCGAGAACTCGCTTCCGGAACGGGCGTACACCTTGGCCGGGCGGCCCGCCCCGGGGCCTCCCCGGCCCGCGGGCCGCTGGTAAGAGGCGGTGAGCAAGCCGAGTCCGGCCAGCTTGTCCAGGTGATAGGCCGCCAGCGGCCGGCCGATGCCCAGGGCGGCGGCCGCCTCGTCCCGCCCGACCGGCTGGACGCTCCTGGATACGAACTCATACAGGCCGCGGCGCACCGGATCCTCGAGGCTGCTCAGCACCGCGAGACCTGATCCGTTCTCGTCCATGGCCGGACTCTATCACTAATCAGGATTAGTTAAATTAGCGCGGCGGCCGGGCCGGGCCTGCCGAAGGCTGACGCCGCCAGCCCGACGGCTCACGGCGTCAGCACGATCGGTCAGTGCCCGAGGGCCAGCTGGACGATTCTTACCGCGACCAGAGTCATGGCGACCAGCAGGTAGAGCCGCAGAGCTCCGACGCCGATCTTCCGGCCGGTAGACATGGCCGGGCGGTGCAGCAGCTCCAGCGGCGGCATCCGCCAGGCGTCCTTGCCGTCCTGGCCGCCGGCGACGGCCGCGGGAGGCCCTGGACGGCGCCGGGTCAGGCCGTAACCGGCGGCGAAGATCGTGGCGGCGCCGCAGCCGGTGATGATGGCCAGGATCTGCCCGGCGGTGATGGCCGGGAACAGCACCGAGGCGGTCAGGATGACCGACAGGGTCACCAGGACCGCCACGACAGCGGAGGTGAACAGGTTGGTCTTGCGCCCGTTGACCCACGGCCCGAGGACGTCACGGTCGTTGCACAGCAGCAGCAGGAACACGCTCGCGCTGGGCAGCAGCACGCCGGCCAGGACCTGCACGCCCTCGGTCAGCAGACCGAGAGGGGAGCCGGGGAGCAGCACGATCGCCGCCGCGACAGCGACGAGGCCCGCGTAGATGGCGTAGAAGCCCTTCGCGTTGCCGACCCCGCGGTGCAGCGAGTGCCGCAGGCCGAACACGTCACCGATCGCGTACGCGGTGGACAGGGAGACCGCGAACGCGCCGATGATCGAGGCGTCCAGCAGCGCGACCGCGAACAGCACCCCGGTAACCCGCCCGGCGTAGGCCTGCAGCCCCTGGGCCAGTCCGGCGCTGTCGGTGAAGTGCCCGGCCGCACCGGAGTGGGCGAACGCGACTGCGGTGGCGCCCATCAGCGCGGCGGCGCCGACGATCACGATGACGATGCCGATCCACAGGTCGGCCTTCTCATAGCGGATGAACCGGGGGGTGATCCGCTTGTCGACGACGTAGCTCTGCTGGAAGAACAGCTGCCAGGGGGCGACGGTGGTGCCGACGATGCCAATGATCAGCAGCATCACGGCGGACAGCTGGCCGGTGCCGCCCGGCAGCTGGGGGATCACGAAGCCGTGGGCCATCTCGGCCGCGCGCGGGTGGGCGAGGAAGTACACCGGGACCAGCAGCAGGCTGGAGCCGCAGAACGCCACGGCGATCCGCTCGAACCGCCGGAAGCTGCCGGTGAACGCGGACCCGACGATCACCCCGGCGGCCAGCACGACCGCCGCGACCTTGGGCAGGCCGAGGTACCCGGCGGCCAGGGTGATGCCGATGAACTCGGTGACCAGGGTCAGCGCGTTCAGGATGAACAGGTCGATGACGCTGAACGCGCCCCAGAACCGGCCGAACCGCTCCAAGATCAGCCGGGCATGTCCGACCCCGGTCACCGCGCCGAGCCGGAGCACCATTTCCTGATTCACGTACAGCACGGGCACGAGGAGCAGCAGCGTCCAGAGCAGCGCGGGTGCCGTAGTCCTGGCCGGCCTGCCCGTAGGTGGCGAACGCGCCGGCGTCGTTGTCGCCGACCATGACGATCAGCCCGGGGCCGACGAGCGCCAGCAGTGTCTTCAGGGTGGCGGATGCGCCGCGGCGCGGCGCAGTGTCATCGACCCGGATGGTGCCGAGCGCACCGCGGATGTCGCCGGTGTGCTGCTCATCAAGAGCCGCGCTGCGCGGCCCAGTCATCATGGTCATGGCCATCCCTCCCTCGGGGGGCAGCAGGAGGGCGCGCAGCAGTCATCCGCGCCGCGCATCACTGCGGGGCGGAGCAGGGATCTGCGTATCAGGCGGGTGGTTACCGCGCGCCCGGGAAGAACGAGAACGTCTGGGTGCGGGCCGGTTGGTGGCCCGGTCTACTGTGCATGTCTCGCCTCCCTCTGGCCTCGGCACGCGCGGGTGCCAGCGTCGGCATACGGAGTGTCAGCACGCAGGAGGACGCCGGCCGGAAACCGGCATGCACCCCTTCTCGTCAGAGCTTTGGCACGACACGACGTAGCACCGTCTGGCGCAGCCACTTCGGGTCACCCCTTAAGCCGGGGAGACCTGTCCTGACCCTGGGCGTCTCTCGACGTCGTCGGACCAGTGGCCTGTGTTCGTGTCGACGCCTCACCGAACGAGGTGCCTAACCAATCCCCTCAAAGATACCCGCTGTGCGGCGCTTGCGGGCTTCTCCATGCGTCCTCCACACGGTCTCCATACCGGCTTCAGGCGGGGCATGTTCATTTCAAGGCGCACAGACGGGCAGCATCCGGGTGAAGGGTGCGCCGCCCGCGGGGGGTGCAGGTGGTGCCCGCATTCGTGGTGGCCAGCGGCCGGGCGGCCGGTGCCCGGGGGGAGTATCCGCGACTGGCGGGCACCGCCAACTCCCGGTGCGCCGTGAGTTACTGGCTCGCGGTGCTGACCCAGGCCGCTACCCGGCCGGCCAGCCCGTGCCGGAGCGCAGGTTCCAGTTCCGGGGCCGGGATGGCGACCACCGGGCAGGTGGCGTGGGCCAGGCAGTAGCGGCTGACCGTGCCGTGCCACAGGCGGCTGGCCCGGCCCTTGCGGCCCATCCCGATGACCAGTACGTCGTCCGCCCGGGAAGCGGCGCTGACCAGGGTCCAGCCCGGGGTTCCCTGGGCGATCACGGGCTGGACCCGCAAACCGCTGGGTAGCCCGCCGAAGGCGGTGTCCAGGGCGCCCCAAAGCCGCTGCCAGGCGGCGTCCTCCCACTCCTGGTACAGGCGCTCGGAGGGAAACTGATGGCTAGCCACCTCCAGCGCCGGCGGAGCCCAGACATGGAGCGGGACCAAGGTGGCGTCGCAGGCGTCGGCGATATCGGCCGCACGGCGTAGCGCGGGCAGGCTACGCGGGCTGCTGCTCACCCCCGCGATGATCCTCCGGGCCCCGGCAGGCATAACCCTTTTCTAGGCCCCGGCGCAGCGTCTGGTGTGTGCTGCCGGTGGAGACCAGATGGAGATCAGTGCGATAGGCGCTGGCGCCACACGTCGCGGACGATGATCTGGATCATGGCCGCGAGGGGAATCGCGAGCAGGGCGCCGAGGAGTCCCGCCAGCTCGACCGCGAGCAGGATCGCGATCAGGACCGTCAGCGGGTTGAGCTGCACCGTGCGGGAGAAGATCAGCGGCTGCAGCAGATGGTTCTCCAGCTGCTGATACACCACGAAGAAGACCACCACGATGATCCCGGACGGCACGGAGTCGACGAAGGCGGCCAGCCCGGCGACGACCGCACCGAGCGTGGCCCCGACGAGCGGGATCAGGTCGGTGATCCCGACGAACAGCGCGATCAGCCCGCTGAACGGAACGCCGACGATGGACAGGACCGCGTAGGTCAGCCCGCCGCAGATCACGCTGATGAGCAGGTTGCCGGAGATGTAGCCGGTGATGGTCTTGGCGCAGTCGGCGCCCACCGACCGGATGTGCTCGGCGCGGTCGCCGGGGAACAGGGCCAGGGTGCCCTCGACCAGCCTCGGCCCGTCACCACCATCAGGAACGAGAGCACGAAGATCGTTACCGTGGCGGCGATGCCGGTCGCCGCGCTCTTGAGGAACCCGAGCGCGGGAGCCCCGAGGCCGGTCACGAACGAGCGGATCCTGGCCTCGTTCTGCTGGATGTAGCCCAGGACCCTGGTCCGCTCGAGCAGGTGCCCGACCGGGCCCCGCCCCGCGCGGGCGTCGTCGATGAGCTGGGGCAGCTGATGGGCCAAGGCGGCGCCCTCCCGCGCCAGCGGCAGGGCGAAGAGCGTCACCAGCCCGGCGATCGCCACCACCAGCAGCAGGTAGACCAGCAAGGTCGCGAGCGACCGGCGGCACCAGGGCAGCCGCCGCTCGATCCAGTTGACGACCGGGTAGACCGCGACCGCGAAGAAGCCCGCGATGAGGATCCAGATCAGGACCCGCTCCACCGCGCGAATCAGGAGCAGCAGCAGCACGGTGGCCAGCACCAGCCCGATCGTGGCCAGGATGGTGCGCACCGGAACCCGCTCCCGGGCGACCGGGGTTACCGGACGGGGCATCAGGACGTCCTTTGGGCTGCTGGGTGGGACTCAGACTCGGGGTCGAGACCAGGTTCAGCCACGTCCATGGAAACGCCGCGGCCAGGCGATGGAGATCAGATGGAGTCAGTTCCCGGGCGTGGCCGAGACCGCGCGGCGCCGGCGCCGGCGTGCGGAGATCAGCGAGAGCAGGAAGGACAGCGGGACCAGGGCCAGGAAAATCACCCCGACGATCGTGTCGGCCCAGGCCGAACCGGTGTCACCCACGTCGCTGGCCAGGCCGACGACCTGCGGATGGCCGGGATCGTAGACCACGGGCAGCGGTTCTCCCAGGTAGACGCGGCTGGGATCGGCGCTCACCGTGCCCTGTACCGGGCGTCCGTCCACCTGATACGTGACCTGGATACTCGTCTTCCCGTAGCCGCTGGTCGCCGACACCCGGCCCAGGGCCGGCACACCGCTGGTGGCCAGGGTGTGGACGTTGGCGAAGCCAGACAGGCCCAGACCGAGCAGGACAGCGCCGTAGCCGATCACGCCGACCATGATGATGACGCCGATGACGTTCCTGGCCCGCCTGCTGACGGGGCGCCGGCGGCTCACCCGACCAGCTTCAGTACTTGTTCGCCACGAACAGCGTCTGGGCCGGGAACTTGGTCAGGATCTCGGTGCCGTAGCCGGTCACGACGACCTCCTCCTCGATGCGCGCGGCCGAGAAACCATCCGAGGCCGGGCAGTAGGTCTCCATCGCGAAGACCATGCCCGCCTGGAGCTCGAGCGGGTTCTCCAGCGAGTTGAGCCGCGAGATGATCGGCCGCTCGTGCAGGCCGAGGCCCAGCCCGTGCGCGAACTGCAGGCCGAAGGCGGCGAGTTCGTTCTCGAAGCCGAAGTCCACCGCCCGGGGCAGGACGCGGGCCACGACGTCGGTGGAGACACCGGGCTTGATCGCGGCGATCGCCGCGTCCATCCACTCCCGCGCCTGGGTGTACGCGTCATGCTGGCTCGCCGTCGCGCTGCCGACCCCGAAGGTGCGGTAGTAGCAGGTCCGGTAGCCGTTGAAGGAGTGGATGATGTCGAAGAAGGCCTGGTCGCCGGGCCGGATGATGCGGTCGGTGAAGTTGTGCGGATGCGGGTTGCAGCGCTCGCCCGAGATCGCGTTGACCGCCTCCACCTGGTCGCTGCCGAACTCGTACAGCCGCTTGTTCGCCAGGGCGACGATTTCGTTTTCCCGCACGCCCGGCTTCAGCACGTTGACGATGTCCTGGTAGACCCCGTCGACCATGGCCGCGGCCTGGTTGAGCAGCATGATCTCGTCGGCGGACTTGATGACGCGGGCGTCCAGCATGGACTGCTGGGCGTCGCGCACCGTGATGCCCTGGCGCTCCAGTTCGAACAGGAACGGGGGCTCGACGATGTCGACGCCCAGCGGAGCGTCCGCGACCCCGGCCTCGGTGAGCAGCGACTTGATCTCGGTCACCGCGTCACGCATGAGACCCGCCTCGGGGGCGACCGCGCCGCGGAAGCCGAGGAACCCGGGCCGGTAGTTCTCGTCCGGCAGCCACGTCGAGTAGAGCTTGTGGTGCCGCACCGCCGAGCCGAAGTCCCACAGAGATCGTGTCCCGGTCCCGGAACACCAGGGCGTAGCGGATCATCTTGTCGCCGAGCGCGCCGCCGATCCAGGTCTGCGTGGTGTAGCGGATGTTGTAGAAGTCGAAGAGCAGGAAGGCGCCGCACTCGCTGGCCGCCAGCGCCGCCCGGGCCCGCGCCATCCGGTAGGCGCGCAGCCGGGCGAAGTCGACGCGCTCCTCGTAGTCAACCCCCATCTGGCCGGGAGCACCGAGGGGCCGCACGCCCGCGGGACGCCCCGGCGGGGTCACGAAGTCCCCTGCGCCAGTAGTCAAACCCGTCCTCCTTCGAGTCCCCCGTGCCTGGATCGAGGTGCCTGAACCGAACAGTACCGGCCACGTTCAGGCGAAGATCTCCGGATGCTTCTCGAGCTCCAGCCGGGTGCGGCGGATGTGCATGGTGAGCACCCGCTCGGCGTCGTCCGGGTCCTGCCGGTGGATGCAGTCCAGCAGCAGGCGGTGCTCCAGGTGGGTGGCGGTCAGGCCGTCTTTGGCCGCCCGCCTGGTGAACTCGCGCCGGTAGTGCTGGGTCGTGTTCCACATCCGGTGGATGATCTGGCCCATCTCGGTCGACGCCGCCCCCGCGTAGCTGGACAGGTGGAACTCCCGGTCGGCGCGCATGAAGGCGTCGAGCCCGGCCCCGGCTTCCATCTGGTCGGCCAGCTGGCCGAGGCGGCCGACCGTGGCGGGGCCGAGCGCCGGCATGCTGGTGCGGAGCAGGAGGGGTTCCAGCCGCTCGCGGATGAGGTAGGTCTCGACGCACTCGCTGAGGGTCAGCTTGGTGACCCAGGCGCCGGAGTTGGCGACCAGGGTGACGAGCCCCTCGGAGTCGAGCATCCGCAGCGCCTCGCGGACCGGGATCCGGCTCGCGCCGGAACTGGCCGCGACGTCCTCCTGCCTGATCCGCTCGCCCGGCAGGTAGTTTCCGCCCAGGATCGCGGTGCGCAGGGTGTCCGCGATCCGGTGGCTCGCGACGTTCTCGCGGTAGCCAGGATCGTGACTGGTGATCATTGGGCCGGACGCCCCGGGTGCCAGAGCTTCACCGCGGCGTCCTGCTCGTACGCCTTGCCCCCCGGGTAGCTCACCAGCTCGAACTGCATGCCCCAGGGGCTGAGGAAGTACTGCCAGCGCTGCCCGGCCGAGGCGTTGCGGCTCGCGACCGGCCCGGCGAGCAGCCGCACGCCCTTCTCCCGCAGGTAGCTGACCGCCGCGTCCATGTCGTCCACGTACAGGGCGACATGATGGCCGCCCAGGTCGCTGTTGCGCGGCTGCGGGCGCTGGTCCGGCCCGGGCTGGTACTCGAAGACCTCGAAGTTGAGCCCGAAGCCGCACCGGTAGAACCGGATCTCCGCGACGACCGCGCGGGGGTCGACGTTGAGGTGGTCGAGCATCCAGTCGTCGTCGTGCCGCATCCCGGGCAGCGAGTAGACGTGGTCGCAGCCCAGCACGCCGGTGAAGAAGGCGTGGGCCTGTTCCATATCGGGCACGGTGACGCCGACGTGGTCGCCGCCGCGCAGTCCGGGGATGCCGATGCCCATAGGTCCTCCTCGGCCAGTTATGTATCCACTATTGCGAGATCTGATCGGCCCCGCCAGGATTTTCGTTATATTAATCGTTGAAATGGATACATTCGCGCGATAACCTCCTGCCAGGCGGTCAGCACAGCGAGGGAGATGCCGATGCCACGTTGCAAGCGCCTGCACCCCGCCGCGGAGTGGATCGAGCTGAGCACGACGGCGGCGGACTGGAAGGCGGCCGACCCCGGGCTGCTGGCCACCATGCTCGGCCAGCTGCACCTCATCCGGGCCTTCGAGGAGACGGTCCTCGAACTGGCCGCCGACGGCCTGGTGCACGGCCCGGCGCACTCCAGCATCGGCCAGGAGGGCGGCGCGGTGGGCTCGATCGTCTCGCTCCGGTCGACGGACGCCGTCAATGGCTCCCATCGCGGCCACCATCAGTTCCTGGCCAAGGCCATCACGCACGTGACCAAGGGCGTGCTCGACCCGGCGGACCTCGTGACGCCGGAGGTCGCGACCGTGCTGCAGCGCACGCTGGCCGAGATCCTCGGGCTGGCCCAGGGCTTCTGCAGCGGGCGCGGCGGATCCATGCACCTGCAGTGGTTCGAGGCCGGGGCGCTCGGCACGAACGCCATCGTCGGCGGCGGCGTGCCGATGGCCGCGGGCAACGCCTGGGCCCAGAAGCACTCCGGCACCGACGACCTGACCGTCACCTACTTCGGCGACGGTGCGACCAACATCGGCTCGGTGCTGGAGAGCCTCAACCTGACCTCCGCGTGGGACCTGCCGGTCTGCTTCTTCATCGAGAACAACCTCTACGCCGTCTCGACCACCGTCGCGGAGGCCACCGGCGAACCACGGCTGTCGGGGCGCGCGCTCGGCTTCGGCATCCCGGCCTGGCGGGTCGACGGCATGGACCCGCTCGCCGTGCACCTGGCCATGGAGCGAGCGCAGCAGAGGTTGCGGGCGGGCGAGGGCCCGGTCGCGATCGAGGCGCTCGTCTACCGCTACTTCCACCAGAACGGCCCGTTCCCCGGCAGCGCCTTCGGCTACCGCACCAAGGAGGAAGAGGCGCAGTGGCGGGCCCGCGACCCCCTGGACCGCGTGGCGGCCGAGATGACCAGGCTCCGCCTCATCGACGAGGCGGGCGTCGCGTCCGTGCGCGAGCAGGCGCAGCAGGCCATGAGGGTGGCTGTCGCCGAGCTGGTTGAGCCGGACCCTGACGGCAAGCCCGGATCCCGCCGGATCCGGCCCGGACTGTGGCCCGACCCCGCCTTCGTCGACGTCGGCATCCGCGGTGACTTGTCCGAACTGGCCGGCGCGCGCACGGTCGAGCAGCGGGACTTCACCGGCGAGCTCAAGCCCGGCAAGCTCATCGACGCCGTGGCCGGGGTCATGGACCGGCGGATGGGCGAGGATCCGCGCATCGTCGTGCTCGGCGAGGACGTGCACCGGCTGAAGGGAGGCACCAACGGTGCCACCAAGGGCCTGGCCGCGAAGTATCCCGGCCGCGTGCTCGGCACGCCGATCAGCGAGAACGCCTTCGCCGGGCTGGGCGGGGGTCTCGCCCTCGACGGCCGGTTCCGCCCGGTCGTCGAGTTCATGTACCCCGACTTCATGTGGGTCGCGGCCGACCAGGTGTTCAACCAGATCGGCAAGGCCCGGCACATGTTCGGCGGCCGCAACCCGGTGCCGCTCGTGCTGCGGACGAAGGTCGCCATGGGCTCCGGCTACGGCTCCCAGCACCTGATGGACCCCACGGGGATCTTCGCCACCAGCCCCGGCTGGCGGATCATGGCCGCCTCGACGCCGTATGACTACATCGGCCTGATGAACGCGGCGCTCGCGATCGACGACCCGGTGGTCATGATCGAGCACGTCGATCTCTACGCCTCCGAGGGCCAGATCCCGGTGGACGACCTGGACTACCAGATTCCCTTCGGCACGGCCGCGGTCCGGCGCGAGGGGAACGACGTCACGGTGCTGACCTATCTCTCGATGGTCGAGCACGCCCGGCAGGCGATCGAGCAGACCGGCGTCGACGCCGAACTCATCGACCTGCGCTTCCTCGACCGGGCCAGCCTGGACTGGCGATGCGTCGGCGACAGCGTCAAGAAGACCAACGCGGTGCTCATCGTCGAGCAGGGTGCGCAGGGCACGTCCTACGGCGGCTGGCTGGCCGACGAGGTCCAGCGCCGTTTCTTCGACTGGCTCGACCAGCCCGTGCAGCGGGTGACGGGCTCCGAGGCGAGCCCGAGCATCTCCAAGGTGCTCGAACGCGCGGCGATCGCCCGCACCGAGGAGGTCGCCGCCGGTCTCGAACGGGTCCGGGCCGGCTTCGGGAGGGCGGGCTGATGGCGTCGGTGGTGCGGATGCCGAGCGTGCTCGCGGGCGCGTCGGAGGCGGCCATCGCCACCTGGCTGGTCGCCCCCGGAGACAGCGTCTCCGTCGGGACCCCGCTCGCGGAGATCGAGACCGAGAAGGCGGTCGTCGAGTACGGCGCGGAGGAGGCCGGGGTGGTCGGCCGGATCGTGCTCGCCGCCGGGGACTCCGGCGCGATCGGCGCGCCCATCGTGGTGCTGGTCAAGGACGGCGAGACCGACGCCGACATCGACGCCGCGCTGGGCGGCGAAGCGGCCCCGGCCGCCCGCTCCCAGCCCCGGCCGCCCCGGCCGCGCACCGGCCGTACGAGAGCCAGCCAGATCAAGCCCCGCCCCGGGCCCGCCTGTTGGCCAGCCCGATCGTGCGCAGGCTGGCCCGCGAGCAGGGTGATCGACCTGGCCACCGTCGAGGGGACCGGCCCGAACGGCCGGATCGTCCGCCGCGACCTCGAGCGGCTCGGGCCCAGTCCCGACCCGGCCGCGGACGACGCCGCGAAGCGCGCCCAGCCCGTCCCGCCGCCGGCCGCCGCCCAGGCGGCGGCCGGCGCGACGCTCATCCCGCACACGCCTATCCGCCGCGCCATCGCCCGCCGCCTGACCGAGAGCAAGGCGACGACGCCGCACTTCTACCTGACCACGGAGTGCGCCGTCGACGAGCTGCTCGGGCTGCGCGAGCGGATCAACGAGACCTCGCCGGTGAAGATCTCAGTCAACGACTTCGTCATCATGGCGGTCGCCGCGGCCTTCGGTGACGTGCCGGAGGCCAACGTCACCTGGAGCGACGAGGGGCTGGTGGCGCAGGGCTCCGTCGACGTGTCGATCGCCGTCGCGACCGACGGCGGCCTGGTCACCCCGGTGCTGCGCGGCCTCGAGACCAAGCGCCTCTCGGTGATCGCCGCCGAGGCTCAGTCTCTCGCGCAGCGCGCCCGCGACCGGCGGCTGCAGCAGCACGAGCTGGAAGGCGGCGCCTTCTCGATCTCGAACCTCGGCATGTACGGGACGCTGGAGTTCTCCGCGATCATCAACCCGCCGCAGTCAGGCATCCTCGCCGTGGGCGCGGCCACGCCGCAGCCGGTCGTCGTCGACGGCGCGGTGGCCGTGGCGACCGTCATGCGCTGCACCCTGTCGGTGGACCACCGCGCCATCGACGGAGCCCTCGCGGCGCGCTGGCTCGCGGCCTTCACGACCCGGATCGAGCATCCCCTGGGCTTGCTCGTCTAGGCTAGGTCTAGGCGGTCTGGGCCTGGTCGGCCAGCTGGCGGACCTGGCCGGCGATGGCCGGCCACAGCGGAGCGGGCAGGTCGTGGCCGACGCCGGGGAGGATCACCAGCCGGGCACCGTCGATGGCTTTCGCGGTGGCCCGGGCCGCGCTGACGCGCAGGATGGGGTCCTGGTCGCCGTGCAGGACGAGGACGGGCTTGTGCAGCTCGCGGAGCTTCGGGCCGTGCCAGGGGGCGCCGACCTGACGGCTTTGCGCCTTCGTGTCCCGGGGCCCGCTGTCGGCCTCGCGTTCGATCCATTCCCGGGCCGCGTGCTCGTCGAACGGGTAGGCGGGGGAGGCGACCGCGCGGGCGAGCGCCAGGGACAGCTGGATGTCGCCGTCCCGGCCTTCGGGGACCTTGATCCGGGACAGTTTGGCCAGCGTGCCCAGGCGCACGTAGCGCCCGGCCCTGATGCCGACCGCGTCGCTGGGCATGGCCATCGCCGACACGACGCTGAGCACCCGGTCGGGGTGGCGGAGCGCGATGCGCTGGGCGATGATCCCGCCGAGCGACGCGCCGAAGATGTGCGCCCGTTCCCAGCCGAGCGCGTCCAGCACGGCGACCGCGTCGTCGGTCATGTCCTCGGAGGAGTAGGCGCCCCGCTTGCGGGCCAGCGCGGCGAACGGGTTGGTGCTCCCGGTGTCCGGCATCCGGGTGGACTCCCCGGCGTCCCGCTGGTCGTAGCGGGCCACCGCGAACCCGCGGTCGGCGAACGCCTGGGCCAGCCCGGCCGGCCACCAGAACCTGGACACCGCCAGGCCCATGACGAGCAGCAGCGGATCACCTTCCGATCCGGCCAGCCGGTCGTAAGCGATCTGCTACTGCGCCGTTGCGCGCGAATTGCGTCGGCGTCCACGTGCTGGCCCACTGGCCAGCTCCTGCTGTTCCCGTCATCGTGACCCTGTGTTCCCGTCATCGTGACTCCTCGGCCCGTCTGTCCGTCGGCTGCGAACCCGTCCGCCGGTCGGCGGCAAAACTGCGATCGCCGTTCGCTATATGACGAGCCTAACTTACTGAATACAGTGTTCGCAATGACGAAAGAGCTGACCCCGGCCACCCGCGGGCCGAGCATCTGGACCCGCCCGGAGCGGTCGGCCCGGGGGCCGGCCCCGGAGCACAGCCGCGCGGAGATCGCGGCGGCGGGCGTCGTCCTGGCCGACGCCCGGGGCCTGGGCGCGGTGACCATGCGCTCGGCCGCGGCGGCCATCGGGACCGCCCCCGCGTCCCTGTACCGCTACGTGGCCACCCGGGACGAGCTGGTGGAACTCATGGCCGACCAGGTGTACGGCGAAATCCCCGGCCGCGAACCCGGGTCGGGGGACCCCGTCGCCGACCTGCTCCGGCTCGCCCGGCAGAGCCGGGCCGTGTTCCACCGGCATCCCTGGCTGCTCGACGTCCCGGCCACCGGGGACCTTCCCGGGCCGAACGCGGTGGCCTTCATCGAGCGCGCGCTGGCCGCGCTGGCGAACGTGGATCTGACCGGGCCCGAGAAGCTGGTCACGGTCGGCCTGTTCTCCGGCGTCGTGCGGCTGTTCGCGCAGACCGAGATCAGCCAGCGCCAGGCCGGGCAGGACACGGCCCAGTGGCAGAACTCGCTGGCCGGTTACCTCCTGCAGATCGCAGCCGCCGGCCAGCACCCGCACCTGGCCGCCGCGCTGGCGGACGCGGGTGCGGCCGCGGGCGGCGGCCCGGTCCAGGGCGAGCCCTTGTTCGACCAGGCTATGACCCGGATCCTGACCGGCCTGCTCCCGTCCGGGTGACCCCTCTGCCCAGGGTGGCCCGGCTGCCCTGGGTGGCCTGGCTGCTCCGGGTGGCCCGCCAGGACAGGCCGAAGGTGCCGGCCAGCACGGTGAGAATGAACAGCAGCGAAGCCCAGGTGGGGATCGGGTACACGTCGGTGAGCAGCAGCTTGACCCCGACGCCCGCCAGGATGATCGCCAGCCCGGTCTGCAGGTAGACGAACCGCTGGGCGGCGCCGACCAGCAGGAAGTACAACGCGCGCATGCCCAGCAGCGCGAAGATGTTGGACGTGAACACGACGAACGTGTCCCGGGTGACCGCGAAGATCGCCGGAATGGAGTCGATCGCGAACAGCACGTCGGTGCTCTCGATCAGGACGAGCACGGCGAGCAGCGGGGTGGCCAGCCACCTGCCGCCGGCCCGGGTGAAGAATTTGGGCCCGTGCAGCGCGTCGGTCGTGGGCACGACCCGCCGCATCAGGCGCAGCACCGGGTTCTGGTCCGGACGGATCTGGGTCCCGCCGTGCCGGAGTACCCGGACCGCGGTGTAGATGAGCAGCGCGCCGAACAGGTAGATGGTCAGGTGGAACGTCTCGAGCAGCGCTGCGCCGCTGGCGATGAATGCGGCCCGCATCACCAGCGCCCCGATGACGCCGCACATCAGCACCCGGTGCTGGTAGCGGAGCGGGACGCCGAACATGGAGAAGATCAGCGCGAAGACGAAGATGTTGTTGACCGACAGGCTCTTCTCGATCAGGTAGCCGGCCAGGTAGGCCTCGGCCGCCGCGCCGCCTTGCCAGGCGAGCAGCAGCCCGCCGAAGCCGAGCGCGAGCACCACCCACATCGCGCTCCACAGGGCGGCTTCCCTCAGTGACACCTCCCGGGCCCCGCGGTGCAGCACGAACAGGTCCAGGGCCAGCATCGCCAGCACGAACACGACGAACGCGGCCCAGGCCCAGAGGGGAACATTCACCAGCGGTATCGCGCCTTCCTGTGCTGCCTGGCGGCTTCGGTCAGGTCCAGGACAGCCGAGCGGGGCGGATGGCCCGTGCAGCCACGGTGACGGTGGTGTGGAGAACGGGTCCGGGCAGGCGTTGCCTACAGCGGACGTTGAATACAGTGGCAGGACATCTCCCGCTCGCCATCGAAGGGACGTGCGCCCGTGGGTCAAACGGCCACCGGACGGGCCGGCTCCAGCGGCCTGACCGCGACCGAGCACCGCCTGGACAACGGTCTGCGCCTCGTGCTGTCCGAGGACCACCTCACGCCGGTCGCGGCCGTCTGTCTCTGGTACGACGTCGGGTCGCGGCAGGAGGTCGAGGGCCGGACCGGGCTGGCGCACCTGTTCGAGCACCTCATGTTCCAGGGCTCGGCGCAGGTCAAGGGCAACGGCCACTTCGAGCTGGTCCAGGGGGCCGGCGGCTCGCTGAACGGGTCGACCAGCTTCGAGCGCACGAACTACTTCGAGACCATGCCCGCGCACCAGCTGGAACTGGCCCTCTGGCTGGAGGCGGACCGGATGGGCTCGCTGCTGTCCGCGCTCGACCAGGAGTCGCTGGACAACCAGCGTGACGTGGTCAAGAACGAGCGGCGGCAGCGCTATGACAACGTGCCTTACGGCACCGCGTTCGAGCGGATGGCCGCGCTGGTCTACCCGGCGGGTCACCCGTACCACCACATCCCGATCGGCTCGATGGCCGACCTGGACGCGGCGACGCTCGACGACGCGCGCCTGTTCTTCCGGGCGAACTACGCTCCCAATAACGCAGTTCTGGCCGTGGTCGGCGACATCGATCCAGAGCAGACGCTGGCCTGGGTGCAGAAGTACTTCGGCTCCATCCCCTCCTTCGAGGGCAAGGCGCCGCCCCGCGACGGCGCGCTCCCCGGCGTCATCGGCCAGGAGGTCCGGGTGGAGATCCGGGAGGACGTCCCGGCCCGGGCGCTGATGGCCGCCTACCGGATGCCGCAGGACGGCACGCGCGAATGCGACGCGGCCGAGGTGGCGCTCACCGTCCTCGGCGACGGTCTGTCGTCCCGGCTGTACAACCGCCTGGTCCGGCGCGACCGGACCGCCATCGCGGCCGGCTTCGGGCTGCTGCGCCTGGCGGGCGCGCCCTCGCTGGGCTGGCTGGACGTGAAGGCGTCCAGTGGCAGCGGGATCGCCGAGATCGACGCCGCCGTGAACGAGGAACTGGCCCGTCTTGGCGCCGAGCCGCCGGACGGCCCGGAGCTGGACCGGGCCCAGGCCCTGCTGGAACGTGAATGGCTGGACCGGCTCGGCACGGTCGCGAGCCGGGCCGACGAGCTGTGCCGGTTCGCGGTGCTGTTCGGTGACCCGCAGCTCGCGTTCACCGCGGCCGGCCGGCTCCTCGACATCACCGCCGAGGAAGTCCGGGCGGTGGCCGCCGCGCGGCTGCGCCCGGACAACCGGGCGGTGCTGGTCTACGAGCCGGAAGGAACCGGGGCATGACCGACATCGCCGTGACCATGGACCTCTACCCGCAGCCGGCTCCCGGGCAGCCAAAGCCCTGGGCGTTCCCCGCGCCGGACCGTGGCGTGCTGGCCAACGGGCTGACCGTGCTGCGCTGCCACCGGCCCCGGCAGCAGCTGGTGGCCGTGGAGATCGGCCTGGACGTGCCGCTCGACGCGGAACCCGCCGGGCTCGACGGCGTGGCCGCCATCATGGTGAACGCGCTGTCTCAGGGCGCGGGCGAGCTCAGCGCCGAGGAGTTCTCGGCCGAGCTGGAGCGCTGCGGCGCGACGCTCGACGCGCGGGCCGACTACGCGGGCGCGCGGCTGTCGCTGGAGGTTCCCCTCTCCCGCCTGGCCCGGGCCCTGGGGCTGCTGGCCGAGGCCCTGCGCGTCCCCACGTTCGCGGACAGCGAGGTCGAGCGGCTGGTGCGCAACCGGCTGGACGGGATCCCGATCGAGCTGGCCGACCCCGGCCAGCGGGCCGCCCGGCAGCTCGCGCAGGAACTGTTCCCGGCGTCCTCGCGGATGTCCCGGCCCCGCAGGGGCACCGAGGACACCGTCGCGCGGATCGACGCCGCGGCGGTGCGGGCCTTCTACACCGCTCACGTCCGCCCCGCCACGGCCACCGCGGTCGTCGTGGGTGACCTGGCCGGGATCGACCTGGACGAGATGCTGGCCGGGACGCTCGGCGGATGGACCAGTGACCGCGCCGAACCGCTGATCATGCCACCCGCGCCCGCCGACGACACCGGCCGGGTGGTGATCGTGGACCGGCCGGGCGCGGTCCAGACGCAGGTGCTCATCGGGCGGACCGGCCCGGATCGCCACGATCCGGTGTGGCCGGCCCTGGTGCTCGGCACGTACTGCCTGGGGGGCACGCTCACGTCCCGGCTGGACCGGGTGCTGCGTGAGGAGAAGGGCTACACCTACGGGATCCGGGCGTTCCAGCAGGTGCTGCGATCGCCGGCGCCGCCCGCGCCGGAGGGCGTGACCGGGGTGGCGGTCCTCGCCATCAGTGGTTCGGTGGACACGGCGTCCACCGGCCCCGCCCTGGATGACCTGCGCACGGTGCTGCGCACGCTGGCGGCGGACGGGCTGACCGAGGCGGAGCGGGACACGGCCGTACAGAACCTGGTGGGGGTCGCGCCGCTGCGGTACGAGACGGCCGCGTCGGTCGCGGGCACGCTGGCCAATCAGGTGGGCGAGCACCTGCCGGACGACTATCAGGCCCAGCTGTACGTGCGCCTGGCCCAGACCAGCGTCGAGGAGGCCACCGCCGCGGTGGTCGCGGCGTTCCCGGAGAACGGCCTGGTCACGATCCTGGTCGGCGACGCGTCCCAGATCCGGGTTCCGGTCGAGGCCCTGGGCCTCGGCGAGGTCACGGTCGTCCCCGGCTGAGTCCGGCCCGGCGCCCGCGCAGGTACCGCCAGACGGCTAGGACCAGGGCGATGACCACGAGGCCGGCGATGATATAGGTCGGTCCGCGGAAGCCGTCCGCGATCGAGTGCCAGTTAGCGCCGACCAGGTACCCGGCGTAGGCGAGCGCGGCCGTCCAGGGGATGCAGCCGAGGGTGGTGTAGATCCCGAACCGCACCGGGTCCATGCCCGCGATGCCGGCCGGCAGCGAGATGAAGGTCCGGATGACGGGCAGCAGGCGGCCGATCAGGACGGCTCTGGGGCCGTAGCGGTCGAACCACTGGGTGGCCCGCTCGAGGTCGTGATCGCGCACCCGCAGCCGCCGGCCCCACCGCCGCAGCGCGGCCTGGCCGCCGTACCGGCCCACGGCCCACGCGACATAACTGCCGGCCACGTTCCCGGCCACGCCGGCGATGATCACCCCGGCCAGGTTGAGCTGGGTTCCGGGGACGGCCCCGGCGGCCAGCGCGCCGCCGAAGGTCATGATCAGTTCGGAGGGAACCGGGATGCACGCCGACTCCAGGAGCATGAGCACGAAGATGGCGACGTACCCGTAGCTGGCGATGAAGTGCTGCACTACTTCACCAGGCCCAGGTAGAGCACGCTGGCCAGGCCGGCGACCAGGCAGTAGATCCCGAACGGGATGAGGGTGCGGGTCCGCAGGTACCGGAGCAGGAAGCGGACCGACAGGTAGGCTCCGACGCCGGACGCCGCGCTGCCGAGGAGGATCTGGCCGCCGATCCCGTGCCCGAGCGGGCCGAGCAGGTCAGGGACCTTCAGCGCGCCGGCGGCCAGGATGACCGGCGTGGCCAGCAGGAAGGCGAACCGGGCCGCGTCCTCACGGGACAGGCCGCGGGCCATGCCCGCCACCATGGTGACCCCGTCCCGGCTGATCCCGGCCAGCAGGGCCAGGACCTGCGCGGACCCCACCACGACCGCCTGCGGGTAGCTCGTCGAGGCCAGCCGCCGGTCGGCCTGGATCATCTCGGCCTGTTCCTGCTGGCGCGGGGCGGCGGGCCTGGCGGGGGCGCCGCGGACCGCGCCCACGAGCTCGGGCTCCCGCGCCGCCCTGGCCGGCCCGGATTCCCGTTCCGCGGCGATCGCGGCGTCGGCTGCCAGCGAGGCCCGGCTCCGGTAGCGCTCGCCGGCGATGAGGATGAGGCCGTTCACCGCAAGGAAGATCCCGGCGATGATCGGTTTGGCGAAGATCACCCGGAACGCGTGCTCGAACAGCAGGCCGGCGACGCCGACCGGGATGGTGGCCAGGATGATCATCCAGGCCAGTTTCTGGTCCTCGGTGCGCACCCCGCGGTTCCGTATCGAGGTGCAGAAGCCCCCGATGATCCTGATCCAGTCCCGCCAAAAGTAGGCCAGGAGCGCGATGGCGGTGGCGACGTGCAGCCCGACGATGAACGCGAGGTAGGGCGACTCGGCCGAGGCCACGTTCAGGTCCGCGGCCCAGGAGCCGCCGATGACGGCCGGGATCAGCACGCTGTGGCCCAGGCTGGAGACCGGGAACATCTCGGAGACGCCCTGGACGAGGCCGACCACGGCTGCCTCCAGGTAGGTCAGGTGGGTCATACCAGGCCTTTCGCTGGAGGGTCGATGCGGTGCCGTGTGGCATACTCGACCGGTCGGGTTCTACAGCGGCTGTAGAACATCTACAGGTTTTGTAGATGATACCCCGGTGGAAGGGGTGGTCGGCGTGAGCGGCGCCGCAGGTGCCGAGCGGCGGGCCGCGGGCGCGCTCGAAGCAGAGATCCTGGTGATTGTGCGAGCCGCGGACGGCCCGCTCACACCCGGCGAGGTCCGCCAGCGGCTGGCCCCCGCCACTCAGGCTGATCCAGACCAGGCCGACGGCCAGCGGGGAGAACTGTCGTACAGCACGGTGGTGACCATCGTGTCCCGGCTGCACGCCAAGGGCCTGCTGGCCCGCCAGCGGGCCGGGCGCGGCTTCACCTATACGCCAGTCGACGAGGCCAGCCTGGCGGCCAGCCGGATGAGCCAGGTGCTGGGCAGCGAAAACGACCATGACGCCGTACTCAGCCGGTTCGTGTCCGGGCTGTCCAGCCGGGATGCGAGGCTGCTCCGCGAACTGCTGGCCGGTGGGAGCCCGGCGGCCAGCCGCGGGGATCCTGAGGACGGGGAGGCGGGGTAGGGCTATGTGGCTGCTGTACCTGCCCCTGGTGATCCCCGCACTAGCCGGGGCGGCCGCCCGCCCGCTGGGCGCCCGGCTCGAACCACGCCACGCGACCTGGCTGCTCACGACGGCCGCCGTGGCCCTGGCCGGATGCAGCCTGGCCGCGCTGGCGTTGCTCGCCGCCTTCGCGGCCGCCCGGGCGCCGCTGCTCGCGACGCTGGGGGACTACTCGCCGGAGGTCATGCGGCGCGGCGACCCGATCTCCGCCGCCGCCGGGGTGGCCGCCGCGCTGGCCCTCACCGGGGCCGCGGTGGCCGTCACGGTCATGTTCCGCAACCGGGCCCGGGCCCTGGCCGAGTCGTACCGGCGGGCGGCCGGACTGCCCGCCGGGGACGGCGTCGTCGTGCTGCCCGGATCGGCCCTCGAGGCGTACGCGCTCCCTGGCTGGCCGGGCCGTATCGTGGTCTCCGGCTGCCTGCTCGACCGCCTGGACGAGCGGCGGCGGACCGCGCTGATCGCTCACGAGCAGGCGCACCTGGACGGCCGTCATCATCTCTTCGCGACCGTGGCCCGGCTCGCGGCCGCGGCCAACCCGCTGCTCATCCCGGTGGCCCGGGCGGTGGACTACACCGTGGAGCGGTGGGCGGACGAGCACGCGGCCGCCGTCACCCGCGACCGCAGGCTGGTGGCGGAGACCATCGGCCAGGTGGCGCTGCTGGCCGGTCCCGGTCCCGGCCCGCGGGCCGGGACGCGGGCCGCGGGCCGGATGGCCCTGGGCATCACCGGGCGCCGCCCCGGCCGGCTGTCCGTAGCCTGGGCCGGCCCGGTGCCCCGCCGCGTCGCCGCCCTGCTCACCGCGCCGCCGCGGCGCCAGACCATCCTGCTCGCCGCCTGCAGCGCGATCGTCCTCCTCGCCGGGGTGGCGGCCCTGCTGGCGGCCAGGGACCTGCACACCCTGCTCGAACTGGCCCAGGGTCCGCGGTAGTCAGCCCCGGCCGTCAGTATCCGAGCGGCTGCCGGACCAGGACGATATGGATCCGGCCGGGCAGTTCCTGGTGGATCTCGAGCACCTTGCCGACGTAGCTGTGCTGCCCGTAGGCGGCCTGCGCGCGGGCGTCCTCGAGTTTCAGGCTGTGCTGGTAGATCCGCTGGTGGGCGGCGGCCAGGTCGGGGACGATTTTCTGCGCGCCGACGACGAAGATGACGTTGGCGGCGCCCCAGGCGTAGGAGGCGAGCTGGCTGCCGGACGCCGAGGCGATGACCAGGGTTCCGTCCCGGGTGACCGCGTGCACGCTGCCCAGGGCGTAGTCGGGCTGGCCGCCGATCGCCTTCATCTGCTGGGCCTGGGTCTCGAAGTCGAGCGCGAACATCTTGTTGCGCGCCGACTCGTAAGCGCCGCCGTCGTTGACCGCGTCGGCGATGCCGGTCTCGGCCAGCGTCACCGAGGTGTTGGTCATCACGGAGGATCCGGCCGGGATCCGGGCCAGGACGGCGGTCCGTGCGTCATCGGGACCGTCGACGACCTCGACGCTGAAGCCGTGCTCTTCGAGCGCGACGACGGTCGCGGCCAGGTCCTGGGCGTCGGGCAGTGTGGTGAAGCGGTCAGCTGCGTCGGTCATGCCCACTGTGGATCCTCCTCAGGTGCGGGCTACGGCCTAAACGGACTTTACCCCGTTTAGATTCCCGCCAGTAGGCTGGCGCCCATGGACCGGCCCGTTCTGCCCGTGGGGGCACCGCACGCCGAGCGCGCCGACGCGGTGCGCAACCGGCAGCATCTGCTGGCCACCGCCCGCGACATGCTCGAGGGCGAGGGCGCGGACACGCTGACCATGGACGCCCTGGCCCAGCGGGCCGGCCTGGGCAAGGGGACGGTGTTCCGCCGCTTCGGCACCCGCGCGGGGATCTTCCAGGCCCTGCTGGACGACGACGAGCGCTCCTTCCAGGAGCAGGTCCTGTCCGGGCCGCCGCCGCTGGGCCCGGGCGCGCCGCCGCTGGACCGCCTGGTCGCCTACGGCCGGGCCCGGATCGGCTTCCTCATCGAGCACCGTGAGGTCGCCCGGGCCGCCCTGGACGGCAGCCAGCCCATCCCGGCCGGATCGCAGACGCCCCTGTCCCAGACCCACATCCGGGTCCTGCTCGGCCAGATCCCCCTCGGCCCCGCCGACCTCGACGTGCTGGCCATCCAGCTCACCGCCGCCCTGGATGGCCCGCTGCTGCTCTACCTGTCGGCGTCCGACCTGACCGAGGCGGCCGCGCCGACCGGGGAGCGGATCGCCCGGGGCTGGCAGGACCTCGTGCGACGTGTCTGCCGGACGGGTGCGTGACTGACGAGGTAACGAACATGTTCGTCACGAACTTGTTTCTAACGAACATGTTCGTTAGACTGCGGCCATGGCCCCTGAACCCCGTCCGACCGCCAGCCGCCGCGAGCGGCCCGCCAAGCCGGCCCTGACCCGCGCGGGCATCGTCGCGGCCGCCGTGGACATCATGCAGGCCGAAGGACTGGACCGGGTCACCATGCGCCGCCTGGCGCAGGAACTGGACACCGGCCCGGCGTCGCTCTACGTGTACCTGCGCAACACCGCTGAGCTGCATGCGGCCATGCTCGAGGAACTGCTGGGCCGGGTCGACCTGACCCCGGTCGCGGCGCCGGGCGACTGGCACGAACGGCTCGTCCAGATCCTGTTCTCCTACACCTCCATCCTGTTCGAGCAGCCCGGCCTGGCCCAGTCAGCGCTGGTGACCCGGCCGAACGGGCCCGCCTACCTCAGCCTGGCCGAAGGGATCCTGGCCCTGCTCAGCGCGGGCGGCGTGCCCCCGTCCCGGGCCGCCTGGGCGGTGGACCTCCTGCTCCACTTCGCCACCTCGACCGCCACCGAGCAGGGCACCCGCCAGCGGGCCATCGACGCAGACGACGAACAAGACGCGCTCGTGAAGGCCCTGCGGGACGCGCCGGCCGCCACCTTCCCGCACATCGCCGCGCTCGGCCCGGAGCTCATGTCCGGCGAAGGCCCGGACCGGCTCCGGTGGGGCTTCAGCGTCCTCATCAATGGAATCGTGCAGACGCCCCGGCCGGAAGAACCAGTGGCCTAACCCCCTGCACTACCTGGGGCCGGCGATCCGCCGCACCCTCTCTTTGACCACCCCGCGATCAGCTCTCCCGAGAAAGCGAGCCACCTCATGACCACCACCAGCGACCGCGCCCGCCCGGGCCAGGCTGAGTCTGATCCCGGCCGCCTGACCCTCCGCCTGCGCCTGATCCTGGCCGTCGTGCTGCTGGCCGACGTGCTGGACCTGATGGACTCGACCATCACCAATATCGCCGCGCCGACCATCGTGCGGGATATCGGCGGCGGTGAGTCGCTGATCAAGTGGCTGGGTGCCAGCTACGCCCTGGCCATGGGCGTCCTGCTCGTCGTGGGCGGCCGGCTCGGCGACCGCTACGGCAAGCGGCGCATGTTCCTGATCGGCATGGCCGGGTTCACCGCCGCGTCCCTCTGGTGCGGGCTGTCCGTCGATCCCGTCATGCTGATCGCCGGGCGGCTGGTGCAGGGCGGGTTCGGGGCCCTGCTGATTCCGCAGGGCATCAGCATCCTCATCGCCGCGTTCTCCCGCGCGCAGCTGCGGGGCGCGTTCACCGCGTTCGGGCCGGTCATGGGGATCTCGGCCGTGCTGGGCCCGATCGTCGCGGGGTTGATCATCAGCGCCGACGTCGCGGGTCTCAGCTGGCGGCCGATATTCCTGATCAACATCGTCCTGGGCACCGCCGGATTCGCCGCCGCACTGCGGCTGCTGCCCCACGACCGCCCGGTCAGCGACGTCCCCATCGACGGCCTGGGCGCCGGCCTGCTCGGGGCCAGCATCTTCGCGCTGATCTACGGGCTGATCGAGGGCTCGACCGCGGGCTGGACGGCGCTGCCCATCGGTTGCCTGACCGCCGGTGTGGCGCTGCTCGCCGGGTTCGGGCTGCGTCAGCGCCTGGCCACCGCCCCGCTCATCCAGCCGTCGCTGCTGGCCAACCGGGGATTCACCGCCGGCCTGCTGCTGGGCCTGGCGTTCTTCGCCGCCGTCAACGGGCTGGCCTACGTCATCTCGCTGTTCTTCCAGGACGCGCTCGGGCTGACCGCCCGGGCGGCTTCGATCGCCCTGAGCCCGGTCATGATCGGCATCATCGTCGCCTCCTTCGCCTGCCGCCCGCTGCTCGGGAAGCTCGGCCGGATGCTCGTCGTCATCGGCCTGGGCGGCACGCTCGCGGGGGCCGCAGGGCTGTGGGCCACGGTCCTGGCCGCGGGAACCGCGGTGAGCGTGTGGGCCCTGGCCCCGTCCCTCTTCGTTCTCGGGCTCGGCATGGGCGCCTGCTTTACCAGCATCTACGACGTCGCGATTGGCGACGTGGCCCCGGCCGAGGCCGGCAGCGCCAGCGGCTCGCTGAGTGCCGTCCAGCAGCTCGCCGCGGCCATCGGCTCGGCCGTCGTCACGACCGTCTACTTCAGCCAGCAGGCCCAGCACGGTGCCGCGCACGCCATGACCGTCAGCGTCGTGGTCGTCGCCGCGATCGCCCTCGCTGGACCTGGGCCTGGTCTGGCTGCTGCCGAAGTCGGCTCCGGCAGCAGGAGCACTGAGCCCGGGTGACGGTTCAGCGGATCGCCTCGAGCAGCAGGCCGGGGGTCTCGACCTGCGGCATGTGGCCGGTGTCCTTGAGCAGCTCGAACCGGGCCTTGGGGATGGCCGCCGCGAAGGCCCGGCCGTACTCGGGGTCGGCGATCCGGTCGCTGTCACCCCAGACCACCAGCGTCGGTACGGCCACGTCATGGAGGCGCTCCCCGAGGCTGGGATCGGTCATCGCCGTACCGGCGTAAGCGGCGAGCGCGGCCCGGTTACCCGCGGCGATGGCCTGCGCGGCGGGGGGCAGCGTGGCCGGGTCGATGCGGAACGGGCGGGGTTGTGGAAGCTGAGCTCGAAGACCTGGTCCATGGTCAGGGAGAAGAAGTCGGCGACGGGGTGGCCCGGGACCTGCAGGCCGACAGCGTCGATGAGGATGGCCCGGCTGACCCGGGGTGAGTTCAGGATGGCGATCTCGGCGCGCGATCCAGCCGCCGAGCGAGTTCCCGATCACTGTCACGTCGTCGAGTCCGAGATGGTCCAGCAGCGCGACGTAGAGCGCGGCGAGGTCCCGGACGCTGTGCAGCGCCTCGGGCCGGAGGGTGCCGCCGAAACCAGGATGGATCGGGACGAGGACGCGGACGTGCTCGGCGGCCGCGAGCGTCTCGCCGAACCTGGCCACCGTGTCGGGTCCGCCGCCCCCGTGCAGCAGCAGGAACGGGCGGCCTTCGCCGTACTCGCTGACCGTCACGTCAACGGGCCCGGTGCCGTCCAGGCTCACGCGGTAGGTGCTGGTGATCATGGTGTCTCCGATGCTTGAGCTGGCTAGGCGAAGTCGGTGGCGGGGACGGTGGCGTACCGGCTCATCACCGCGACGGTCGCCGCGGGGGTCAGGTCCTGGCCGCCGGCGATCATGTCCCGCAGGTCCCGGAAGTACTGCACGTAGAGGTCGGGTGTGAAGGTGTTCAGCAGCACGGCGGGCTGGTCGCCCGGGTTGGCGAACGTGTGCGGAGCGCCCGGCGGGATCATCACCAGGGTCCCCGCCGCGGCCTGGTAGGTCTTGTCCGCGACGGTGAACGTCACCGTGCCCGAGACCACATAGAAGCCCTCGTCGTGCTGGGCGTGCCGGTGCTGCGGGGGTCCTTCGGTGTGCGGGGCGAGGGTGATCTCGCCGACCCCGAGCCGGTGCCCGGTGGAGTGGCCGTCCTCCAGGATGCGCATCTGGGTCGGGCCGAGGTGGATCACCTCGCCGTCCTCCGGTCCGACTACTGAGACGTCAATCATGCGGACTTCCCTTCGTGAGAGCTAACTCTCATGACTATAGGAGGCTGGCACCTATGATGCAAGTCAACTACTATGAAGAGAGTGAACTAGCATGTCTGTCTCGGGAGGGGCCGATGACGACCGAGGACGAAACCGGACGGGCCAACCAGAAGAAGCGCACCCGGACGGCCATCATCGGCGCCTGCCGCGAGCTCATCCGCTCGGGCGCCCCGGTGACGATGCCGGACGTGGCGAAGGCCGCGCTCGTGTCGGAGGCGACGGCCTACCGTTATTTTCCCGACCTGGCCGCTCTCCTGAACGAGGCGCTGGCGGGCCTATGGCTCAGCCCGGCGCAGGCCCTCAGCCCGGTCGCCGGTTCCGCCGATCCGGTTGAACGTATCGCCGTCGCCTGTGAGTTCCTGCTTCGCGGCGTGCTCACCTACCAGGGCGCCGTCCGGGCCATGATCGCGGCCACCATCACCCGGCCCGAGCTGGCTGCCGCCCGGCCGGGGCTCCGGTTCGGGCTGATCGACGAGGCCCTCGCGCCGCTCAGCGACCCGCTGGTCGCGGCCGATCCTGCGGTGGTCGCCCGGCTCAGAAACGACCTCGTCGCGGTGGTCAGCGCGGAAGCGCTCTTCGTGCTGACTGACCTAGCCGGGCTGGCCCCTGAGGAGGCGATCGCCAGCCTGGTCCGGACCGCGACTACCTTGACCGAGTCTGCCCTGACCGAGCCTGCCCTGACCGAGCCTGTCCTGACCGAGCCTGCCCCGACCGTGTCTGCCTTGACCGCGTCCCCAGCGACCCCGGCTGCGCTCAGGAAGGCGTGATCCCGGGGCGTCCGGCGCGGGCACGTGGGAGCTACCGCCGCAGCTGGCCCACTGGCCGGCCGGGCAGGCTGGCCGCCGGGCCGGCGGGGCGGGCTCCGGGGCACGCAGCAGGCGGCGCTGGCCTCGTGTCGGGTGGCCCCGTCCCTGCTCAGCCAGGGCCTGCTGAATCCGTGCTCGCTGAACCAGTGCGGCCGGCACGGGCACCGCCCGCGCGCCGAGGGCCGCGGCGATCAGCACCCCGGCGCCCATGACCACGAAAAACGCTGGATAGACGTACAGCAGCCGCGGAGCGTGGCTGCCCAGGGCCGGCAGGTCGAACAGGCCGGCCAGGATGAACGCCTGCCAGGTCAGGGGGGTCTCGCTGGCCGGATACCGGTAGGCGCCGGCCATGACCAGGACCATGGCCGCCCCTTCGACCGCGAGGACGAGACACATCGCCGTCCCGGGCGCGTGAGCGAATGGCCATCCGGCCATGACGGCCACCGCACCGCCGAGCAGGATCCAGCGGGCCGTCCCGAAACGCCACCCGCCGCGGGCCGCCAGCACGGCGAGCACCGCGGCCGTGCCGGCGAGCTGCAGTGCGGCCAGGCTCAGCGCGGCCCAGGGAGGATGCTGGGCGGCCTGGGCGGTGAGCAGGACGCTGTACTCCAGCGTCCAGATCAGCCAGGCCGCCGGGTCGGGGGCGCTGGTCCGCCGCCAGGCGTCCCGGAGGTACGGGATGTAGCCGGCCAGCCCGGTCAGCCCGGCCAGCACTCCCCAGCCCGACGGCGACAAGAGGTGACTCATCGGCCGACGCTCGCTCGCACCCGCATGGAAGGCGCCCTTCGTGAGGCTGGCCGCCTGCGATGTCTGCGGCCACTCACAGAGTGCGCCGCCCGCCCGGACAGGGAGCTTGCAGACGCCTTGACGCTCCCCTTGACACCCAGGTCAGAGCGGAGGCGGGGACGTTCCAGTGGTGATCAAAGGTGGCGGAGCACGGAGTTAGGGAGTGCCGCTCAGGCGGGTGCCGCTCAGGGAGTGCCGCTCAGGGAGTGCCGCTCAGGGCCGGCCCATGGCCTCGATGCGGATCCGCGCCGACTCGGCCTCCGGCACGCCGAGGCGTTCGAAGATATCCAGCGCCTGCCTGAGCGCGATCCGCGCGGCGTCGGGGCGCCGCATGCTGAGCGTCGTCTCCGCGATGCCCTCGAGGATCTTGGCTTCCTCGTAAGGGTCACCGATCTCCCGGGCCAGCCGCAGCGCGGTCTGGTAAAGATCGGAAGCCTCGCCGTACTGGCCGGATCCGCGGCGTACCCCGGCTATCCCGCGCAGTGCGGTGGCCTGCTGGTTCAGATTTCCGATCTCCTCGGCGACCGATTGTGCTTTCTGGTGGCAGATCAGCGCCTCCTCGAAGCGCTCAGCGCTCTGGTAGACCGCACCAATTTCGTTGAGGACGCCTGCCTCATTAAAGAGGTCACCGATATCGTGGTAGATTTTGAGGCCACGCCCGTAAGCTGTGAGCGCGTCTTCGTAGCTCCCCTTATAATGGTAGACAGCGCCGATATTGTGGTACAGGATCGCCTCGTTCTGCGGGCCGCCTATCTGGCGGAAAATCTCCAGTGACTTCAGGTATCCCTGGAGCGCGTCCCGATGATAACCGAGGTACAACTGCATTCTCCCCAGGTTATTCAGTGTCTTGGCCTCGCCGCGCCGGTCGCCGACGTTACGGTAGACCGAAAGCGCCTCATCCAGGTGCTCCATCGCGTCGGGATATCGCCCTAGCTGCCAGGAAGCGATCCCGGAATGGCTGAGCGTAGTGGCCACGCCGTGCTGGTCGGCGATGTAGAGGTACAGAATCCGTGCTTCCTGGAAATAGGCGAGCGCCTCACGTGAACGTCCCGCCCGCAGGTGGGCCATGCCGATCTGATCGAGGGCGTCGGCCTCGCCGCGCCGGTCGGCCAGCGACCGGTAGATCTCGGCGGCGTCCTCGGCCAGTGGGAGGGCCACCTCGTAGCGGCCCGTCTGCTGGCTCACCTCGCTGAGTTCCAGCGCGGCCCGGGCCGTCCTGGCTGGGTCGGCGAGGTCGCGGCCGGCCTGCAAGGCCTGGGTGTGGGCCGCGATCGCCTCGTCCCAGTACGCTCTGATCTCCATGAAGCCCGCCAGTGCGTGGGTGAGATCGGCGCACTTCTTCTTCCATTCGTGCTGGCTCGCGTACTGGGCGGCCTGCAGGATGTTGTGCCATTCCGATTCCAGCCAGCCCGCGGCGTCCTGCTGGGTGCTCAGGGCCGAGCTCGCGGCCGCCAGGCGAGGCCGCGGTACCGGCGTCCGCCGCCGGAACGGATGAAGGACCTGGTCAGCCTCGTCGGCGGTGCGCAGGTAGTAGTCGAGCAGCCTGCCGACGGCCTGCCGCTGCTCGGCCCGGGAATCCTCGTGCGCCGCGCGCAGGGCCGCGTAGCCGCGGATGAGGTCATGAAACCGGAACTGCCCGGCCGGTGCCCGCACCAGCAGGTGGTGATCGAGCAGGGCCGCGAGGCCCTCCTCCGCTTCGGCCAGGGTGCCCCCGCTCAGCGCGGCCGCCGCCTGCAGGCTGATGTGAGCGCCGGGGCTGATCCCCAGCCGCCGGAAGAACCGCTGGTGGGCCGGTTCCAGCGAGCGGTAGGCCAGATCAAGAGCCGACATTACCTCCGGGCTGGCTGATTCTGGGCTCGCGGAACGCGCGGCCGAGTGCGAGAGCTCCTCGACCAGATCGCCAAGCCGGGGCGGGTAGTCCTGTGCGAGCCTGCCCGCGGCGAGCTGGATCGCGAGCGGCAGCCGCCCGCAGAGCTCTACGGCCATGGCGGCCTCCCCGTCTTCCGGGGCCGTGTCGTGCCCCGCGACCCGCTGGAACAACGTGATCGCATCGTCGATGGACAGCGCGTCCAGGGTCAGCGCGCGGGCGCCTTCCAGGCCGGGCAGCTTGCGCCGGGTGGTGATGAGAACCAGGCACTGGCCCGCCTCGGGCAGTAGCGGGCGGATCTGATCGCCGGCGTCGGCGTCGTCGAGAATGACGACGGCGCGACGACGGCCCAGTTGCGCCCGCAGCAGTGCGGCGCGCTCCCCGGGGGTATCGGGTATCTGGGTGGCCGGCGCGGTCAGCATCCGGAGCAGGCGATGCTGCGCCTCGGTCGCGTCGAGCGATGGGTGCCCAGGATCGTGGGTGTGCAGGTTGAGGTAGAACGTCCCGTCCGGGTACTCCCCGGCCACCGTGCGGGCCGCCTGCAGCGCCAGCGCGGTCTTCCCCACCCCGGCCAGGCCCTCGATGACACTGACCCGCGGCGTTTCACCGTCCTCGCGGGTGAGTAGCTCGAGTTCTTTGCTGCGCCCCACGAACTCCGACGTCCCGGGCGGCAGTGTGTCCGGCCGCGGCATCCGGCTCTGACCAGGGCCGGTGGGCCGCACCGTCAGCTGGGGATCGTGGCGCAGGATGCGCTGATGAAGCTCCGCTAGCAACGGCCCCGGCTCGGTGCCCTCCTCCTCGATGAGGCGGCTGCGGAGATCCCGGTAGAGGCTGAGGGCCTCACCGGGTCTGCCGCTGCCGTACAGGGCGGTCATCTGGTGCGAGATGAACGACTCGTCCAGCGGGTACTGGGCCAGCAGGTGGTGCAGCTCACCGACCAGGTCGGCGTGCCGGCCGAGTTCCAGCTCGCACTCGATGCGCTTCAGGATGGCCGCCCGGCGTTCCTCTTCGAGGCTGTCCCGCATCCGGGCCATCCAGTCGCCGCGGATTCCCGCGAACGCCTGACCGCGCCAGAGCCCGTCCGCCTCGCGCAGAAGCAAGGAGGCGTGATCGGCGTCGCCGTTCGCGGTCAATGCGTCGGCTTGCCGCCGCAAGCGGCGGAACTGGTGCAGGTCGATCGTTTCTGGGTCGACGTCAAGCTCGTAGCCGCTGGCGCGCCCGGTAAGGCGGACGCTCTCGCCAATGGCCTGGCGGAGTGATCCCCGGAGCCGGGTCATGTAGACCGAAAGGCTCTCCCGGGCCTTTGCCGGCGGCTGCGTATCCCAGAGCCGGTCAATGAGAACGTCGGTCGGAACTAATGTGCGCGGCGTGAGCGCGAGGATGGCCAGGACGGATCGCACTCTGGTCGGCCCAAGATCACATTGCCGCCCCGCCGACCACAGTTCTACTGGCCCGAGCACCCGAAATTCCATGATCGTGCCTTGCGTCTTCTGTAGTTGAAAACGGCCTGCTACGTAGATACCCGTGCTAAGCCGTCTCATGCAATGCAAATCTCAGATGAATTGGAACGAGGCGGGAATGATCCCGGCCGGCCGGGCTCCACACTGGTTTTTGCAGTGCATATTGCAGAATTGCCCGTCTGGAGAGTGAAATGCCGTGACCTGAGTGCAGTTGGTGTGGTGGGTGGGGCTAACGGTACCTGGAATAATGTGAGTGATGGCCGGTACGATGCGGGCTCGCGTGGCCCGGCGCCCGGGGACCTGGTAAGGAGCTTAGTACCCGCATTGGGGTACACGGGATCTGGTAACGGGCTTAGTACGCGGGCCGGGTGCGTGGGTTGGGTGGCCGGGCTGGGTGCACGGTGCGCCGGGATGCTGATCTCGGACCCTGCCGGGCTGAACGTGGCCTTACCTGGGATTACCACCCGGATTGCGCTAAATGCCATATCTGATGACGCATTGGGGTGTAGTTTCGCACTCGCAGATGCCCTGATGTCTAAGTCACCGATAAGGGGACATTCTACTATGAAGAATCATAGGTCTTTAAGGCACAGCATCATGCAGGTCGGCGGTACTCACCGTGCCCCTTCGGCGGGAATCGTCCGCCGCAGGGTGATGGGGGGGATTCTCGTTCTCGGCCTCACCCTGTGCGGTCTCGGTGCCGCGGTCTTGGCCTTGCCGGGTCACGTCAGCGGGAGCCCGGGACAGGCCAGCGCCCATCAGCGCGTGAATAGTCATGCGCACCACGTAGCGCTGAACAAGACCGCACCTAGGGCCTGGATGTTTTAGACCCCGGATCGTTTCAGGCGGTGTGGCTGCGTTCCCGCCTGTGCTCATTACCGGTGCTCACTACAGGAACGGTGCGGTGCATATCCCAACGTCATGATCATCATATGACGTTGCGCTTATCCGCCCTGGTCGGTATTTCTTCTGTCGCGGCGGATTTCAGCCTTCGCACTGCGGGCCGGTGTAGCTGGCGTCCGGAGGCGGATCTCCCAGGCGGTCAGAGGCGGACCCTCTCGACACCGCTGGGGCAGGACAGTCTTGGCCGCCTGGAATTCTGCTGTGCCCGCCGTGATGGCTCTGGCGTAACTGATTACCTACCTTGCGGCCGAACAGTCTCGACGGTACGCATCCTCCCCCATAGATTGGGCGCATGGCGGGTGAGACGGGCGGGGTGTTGTCCACGCGTCGGCTGGAACTGGTCACTGAGTGGGGCGATAAGCTCCGCGACGCGCTCGCGGACGGAGCCCGGGCCCAGGACGCGGACGGCGATCTGCAGGCGAGCCGCCGGCACTTTGAGCGTGCCTACCGGCTCGCGGAACAGGCCGGTGACGTCCGCTCCAGGGCCCTGGCGGCGCTGGGCCTGGCCGGGCTGTGGGTGGGTGAGCGCCGGACTGTTACCAGTTCGGTCCTGCTGGAGGCGCGGCTTCAGCATGTCCTGGCCCCGCTCGACGGGCACTCTTCGCTCGGGTTGCGCATTCGTGCGCGGCTGGCGGGAGAGGCGGACTACCTGCGGGGCGAGCATGCCGCGATCCTGGCCGTGCTGCACGAAATCAGGGCCGCGGCGGATCCCGTGCCGTTGGCCGAGGCGCTGAGCCTGGCCCATCATTGCCTGCTCGGCCCCGATCACGTCCGGCTCCGCCGGGACCTGGCCGTCGAACTGATCAAGGCGAGCTTCCGTACCGAGCGCCGCACTGACTTGCTGATGGGCTTGCTGTGGCAGACGGTCAACGCGTACTCCGAGGGTGACCCGCACGCCGGGCGCCTGCTGGGCGAGTTGCGTGGCGAACTTGGGCAGCGCCCCCATCTGGCGGTCGGATTCGTGGTCAGCGCGATGGACGTGATGCTCGCGATCCGCGCAGGCCGCCTGGCGGAAGCCGAGTCCCTGGCGAATATCTGCGCCCGGAGCGGCGCGGCCGCGGGTGACGCCGACAGTGAATGGTGGCCCGGCGCCCAGCTGGTGACGATCCGCTGGTACCAGGGCCGCCTCCGGGAGTTGCTGGCCATGCTGCGCGATCAGGTGCAGTGCCCGGTTCTCAGCGCCGTGGACAACTCGTCTGTTGCGGCGCTGGCCGTCGCCGCGGCTCTCGGCGGGGACCGGCAGACGGCCGCGAGCTCGCTCGCTGTCTTGTGCGGCAGCGATCTGGCCAGCCTGCCCCGCTCCAGCAGCTGGCTGGTGACGATGAACGGGATCGTGGAGGCCGCGGCCCTGCTCGGAGACGCCGGCGTCGCCGGGCAGGCCTATGAGCTGCTCCGCCCGTACGCGTCCCTGCCGATGCTGGGCGGTCTCGGTATCACCTGTTTCGGGACCACTCATCAGGCCCTCGGGGTCGCTTCGCTGACGTCCGGGCACCTGGACCGGGCCATCGATCATCTGCGGGCGGCCGTGCAGCAGAATCTGGCCCTGGCGCACTGGCCGGCGGTGATCGCTTCCCGGCAGCGGCTGGCCCAGGCGTTCCGGCTCCGCGGACGGCCAGCGGACGGCGAGGCGGCGCGGTGTGAGCTGGATTCGGCCACCAGTGAGGCGGCTGCGCTAGGTCTCCCCGTGCTGAGCCTCCCGGTGCCAGGCCAGCCAGCCGGCCGGCATCCCGGCCCTGGTCATCCCGGCGCCGGTCATCCCGGCGCCGGTCACCCCAGCCCCGGTCACCCCAGCCCGTCTGGCCCGATGGCGGAATGCCATCGGGTAGGCCGCAAGTGGCGCCTCACGGTGCACGGCCGGAGCGTGCTGGTCGCGGACAGCATCGGGATGATCCACCTGGCCGTCCTGATCGCCAACCCGCGCCAGGACGTGCGCGCGGCCGACCTGGTGGCCGGGCTGGCCGGCCTCAGCCGGGCCAGTAGTGACGACGGTCCGGCCCAGGCGGTCCTCGACCACGAGGCGATAGCGGAGTACCGGGACCGCCTGAAGCGCCTCGATGCTGAGCTCGGCCAGCCGGACCCGGGTGATGGTCCCGGCCGGGTGGCCCGGGCCCGGGCCGAACGTGACTGGCTTGTCGCCCAGCTGGCCAGCGCGGCCGGGCTCGGCGGCCGCACCCGATCCTTCCCCGATCAGGGGGAACGGGCGCGGGTGGCGGTGGGGAAGGCCATCCGCCGGGCGATCCTCCGGGTCACCGAGGAGGACGCGATCGTCGGCGAGCATCTGCGCCAGACGGTCCACACCGGGGTGCGCTGCTCCTACTGGCCCGGCTGAGCCCCGTGCGTACCTCCTGGTGAAACGGGACGGGTGGAACGGGATGCATGGAACGGGACGGCACGGGATGGACCGCCTTCCGGCATGAAGGCCAGTTCCTGGCACCTACCGGTGCGACTGCACCCCCTGACCGTTTCTTTAGGAGAGAACTCGTGGCGCTCCGTGACTCAATGCGTGACTCCGCTACCCAGTATTTGCGGCCTGGCGAGCCCGTTCAGGCCGTGATCGGCGCGCAGACTTCCAGCCAGTGGCTGGCCGCGCTGACCGGGATCTTCGTCTTCCTGCATCTCAACCGGTACCGGATCCTGGCCGTCACGCCGACCCGCATCGTGGTCCTCGATGCCGGCCAGTCGAGCATGAAGAAGGCTCGCGGCGTGGTGACGGAACTGCCGCGCTCAACCCGGCTGGGCCCCGGGACGGGCATGTGGCACCAGGTCCCCGCGGGCGAGGAGAAGCTGCGGGTGCACCGCCGGTTCTTCAAGGACATGCAGATCGCCGACTCCGAGGCCGCCGCCGCCTGACCCCGAGCCGGACTGGTGCGGGCCGGCTGGACCCGGGACGCCTGACCCCGGCCGCGCGACGGCTACACGGAATCCCAGTGCGGTGGCCGGTCACGGTAGAGGCGTTCGTCGTCGTCCGGTTCCGCCGGTTCGCCCCAGCCTGCGTCGGTGTCTTCCCGGCTCTGTTCAGGCAGGACCGGTGCGATCACCGCCGGGGAGTCGACGGCGCCGGCCCGCAGGCCGTCGCTGATCAGCGTGCCCAGGGTGTCGGGCGGGATCAGGGTGAGGCTGGGCTCGCCCAGCAGCGGAGCCATCCCGGCGGCGATGGTGAGCAGCCGGGCGGCGGCCTGGTGCTCGGGCCCGGGCTTTCCGGGGTGCGGGCTGGCCTGGGCGAGGTAGCAGGCCACGCTCGCGGCCATCTGCTCGTGCAGTTCCAGGGCGCGCTGGCGGATCTCGGGGTGGGCGGCGAGTTCCTGGATGATGATCTTGCGGACGGGGGAGGGTTCGCCGAGCACGGCGGACAGGTGCCGCCACAACGCGGCGACGGCCTGGCGCAGGCCGTCCTCCGGGTCAGCGGCCGGGGCCAGGGCGGGCGGGAGAACGTCCAGCAGGCTGGCCTGGTCCTCCCGGATCACGGCCAGCAGCAGCTCCATCTTCGTCTTGAAGTGGTAGAAGATCAGTCCCTGCGGGACCCGTGCTTCCGCCGCGACCAGGGCCGTGGACGTGTGGTCGAAGCCGCGCTCGGCGAACAGCCGCTCGGCCGCGGCCAGGATGCGTTCCCGGGCGGGGAGGTCATCCGGCATGTTCTTAGCTCAGATCTTGCGGTCGAGCGCGAACCCGTCGGGCACGATCACATCGTCGGGTGACAGGTCATGGATGGAGGCCTTGCCCAGGCCCAGTAGCGTTTCGCTGACCCCCTGGCGCAGGATCTCGATCACGTTGGTCACCCCGCGCTCGCCCGCGGCGGCCATGCCCCACAGGTAGGCCCGGCCGATCATCACCGCATGCGCGCCCAGGGCCAGGGCCTTGACCACGTCGCTGCCCCGCCGGATGCCCCCGTCCAGCAGCACCTCGATCTGGTCGCCGACCGCGTCGGCCACACCGGGCAGGCAGCGGATGGTGGCCGGGGTGGAGTCGAGGTTGTTGCCGCCATGGTTGGACACCGAGATCGCGGTGGCACCCACGTCGACGGCCCGCCGCGCGTCGTCTGGCCGGGTGATGCCCTTGATCATGAAAGGGCCACCCCACTGCTCGCGCAGCCAGGCCAGATCCTCCCAGGTCGGCGGCGCTGACCCCATCCACTGGCCGTACGCGCCGAAGAAGGTCGGGATCTGCGCGTCGCGGGCGCCCAGGTTAGGCACGCCGAGGTCGGGCAGGGCGCCGCTGCGGATCCAGCGCGCCAGGTACTCGGGCTTGATCGCTACCTGGGGCGCGTACCGCAGCATCGCCTTGAAGTCCAGCTTCTCCGGGATCCAGGGGCTGCCCCAGTCCCGGCGAGAGTCGAACACCCAGTCCAGCGTCACGATCAGGCCCTTGGCGCCGGCCGCGCGGGCCCGTTCGGCGCGGGCCAGGATGTCCTCGCGGCTGCCGACCCAGTAGCTCTGGAAGAGCAGCTTGTCGATGGCCTTCCCGACCTCCTCGACCGGCTTCGACGCGAACGACGACAGGCCCATGGCTGTGCCCGCCGCGGCCGCGGCCCGGGCCACCGCGACCTCACCGTCGGGGTGCACGGCCTGCACGCCGGTCGGCGAGATGAGCACCGGGAGGCTGACCTCCTGGCCCATCACGGTGGTAGCTAGCTCGCGCGTGGCGGGCAGGTCCGCCACGTGCGGCCGGAGCCGGAGCTCGGAGAACGCGGTGACGTTGTCGTTCATCGTCACCCCGGCCTCCGCGCCGGCGACCAGGGCCAGGTACACGCCCTTGGGCAGCTGCCGCCGGGCGCGGCGCTGGGCTTCAGCGACGGTCTCGAACCAGTCTCTGGTACTTGCCATCTCAGAACTCCGTGACGCCGGCGTCCGGCGCGATCTCGTGTGCGGTAATGAACTTCGATTCGTCGCTGGCGAGGAACAGGACAGTGTCCGCGACGTCCTCGGGCTCGGTCGATTCCACCGGCAGCATGTTGATAAACATCGCGCCCAGCCGGTCGTAGCCGGCGATCGCCGCGCCGATCTCGGCCTGCATGTTCCCCGATCCCATCGGGGTGTTCACGCCGGTGGGGTGCACGCTGTTCACCCGGATGTTGTGCTGGCCCAGTTCGGCCGCGAAGGCCTTGGCCATGCCGCGGACGGCGAACTTGCTCGTCGTGTACGGCACCATGAACGGCTGCACCTTGATGCCTGCCGCCGAGCTGATCAAGATGACGGACCCGCCGCCCGCACGGACCAGGTGCGGGGCCCCGGCCATCACCGTGTTCCAGGTGCCGGTGATGTTGGTGCTGATCGTGTCCTCGTAGATCTGCGGGGTCACCTGATCCCACGGCTTCGGCACGCAGATCCCGGCGTTGGCCACGATCACGTCCAGCCGGCCCAGCTGCCGGACCGCGTCGTCCACGATCCCGCGCAGCTTGTCCAGGTCGCGCACGTCCACGATGCCGGAGATCACCCGGCGGCCGGTCTTCTCGATCAGGCTGACCGTCTCGGCCAGGTCCTCCGGGGTCGCGGAGTCGTAGGGGACAGACGGCAGCGGGGCGCACACGTCCACCACGATCACGTCGGCGCCCTCCTCAGCCAGGCGCAGCGCGTCCGCCCGGCCCTGTCCCCGGGCCGCCCCGGTTATCAGCGCGACCTTGCCTGCGACCCGACCGCTCATCAGCCTCACCGCTCTCGTCATTCTTGGCCCAGATTACGGGGCGGCGCTGGTGCCGTCCTGACTGAGTACTCAGTTTAATCCCGGCCACCGCGGACGCCTGGCGTC
This sequence comes from uncultured Actinomycetes bacterium, assembly GCA_963844695.1. Classification (GTDB taxonomy): domain Bacteria; phylum Actinomycetota; class Actinomycetes; order Streptosporangiales; family Streptosporangiaceae; genus RYN-230. The sequence goes on along the minus strand of CAWJPL010000011.1, from coordinate 126,940 downwards.
AGCTCGCAAGAGGGCGGTTCATTCCGGGTATTGGGCGGGGGTGGTGGTGTGGGTGCGGTTTCCGGGGGTGGTCCAGGTCAGGGTGCCGGGGGTGGGGGTGGTGAGGGTCCAGCCGGGGGTTTGCTTGCACTGGTGGTCGTGCCTGCAGGCGGGTCCTAGGTTGCATTCGCAGGTCCGTCCGCCGTGGTCGTAGGGGGTGACGTGGTCGAGGTCGCAGTGGGTGGCGGCGCGGCGGCAGCCGGGGGCGGTGCAGGTGGGGTTGCGGATCTGGATGAGGTGGCGCAGGGCGGGACTGGGCCGGTAGCCGCGCGATTCGCGGGGGTGGGTGCAGTCGCGGGTTTGCAGGGTGGTGAAGGTCAGGTTGCGGAGCCAGTCCGGGGGGCCAGCGGCTGAGGGTCGTGTGGCTGGTGGTCCATCACCGGCCGGCTGGCTGTCCGGCGGCCCGGCGGCCGGATGCCGGTCACCGGGTCCGGCTCGTGTTCCGTGACTGGCTCGTGCTCCGTGACTGGCTGGCGGGCCGGGACCGGGTGAGGTGCCGGGTTGTGGCTGGGGTCCGCGGGGTGCGCAGGCGTGGGCGACGGGGTGCCCGGCGTGGTCGGTGAGGGTGACGCACCACTGGCTGCCGGGGTCTTGGGCGAGCAGGCCGGCGAGGGTGCGGGAGTCCTCGGCGTCGAGGGGGCCGTAGCCGGGGACGTCGCCGGGGGACTGGGTCCAGCCCAGCCACGCCGAGCAGGGGCATGGTCAGGTTGACCGTGCCGCGCAGCCCAGGCAGGCCGCCCGGGCCGGGACCCGGGGCGGGACCCGGCCCGGGACAGGGACCGGGTGAAGCGCTGCCGGGTCCTGTGCTGCCGGGTGCCGCGCTGCCGGGTGCCGCGCTGCCGGGTGCGCCGGTGCCGGGTGCTGGTGTGGCGTGGGTGCCGGTGCCGGGGCCGGGGGTTGGCGGGCGGGCTGGGGGGCCGGGGTGGGTGGTCTGCAGGATGAGGGTGGTGGCGGGCTGGCCGGTGAGCAGGTGGAGGTAGGCGCGGGCGCGCAGGGTGTCCAGGGTGCCGGGGGTCCCGGCGGCCTGGAGGGCCTGGGCCAGGGCGGTGAGGTGCTTGTCAGCGGCCAGCGCGGCGGCGGGGGGCAGGTCGCGGCCGGACAGCGCGGCGGTGCCGGCGGTCTCGGGGAACATCTCGACCCGGGCGTCTTGCAGTGCTTTTTCTTTCCGCTCGCGGGCGGCTTTGGGGTCGGCGGACAGGACCGCGCGGCGGACCAGGGCGCGGAGTTGCCCGCTGGTCAGCCCGGGTGCTTTGCCGATGATGAGTTTCTCCACGGCGGCGGCGTGCTCGTCGTCGAGGCCGGAGCAGTTCTTCGGCGATGACCTCGGCGCGGCGTTCGTCGATCAGCCCGGCCGCCAGCGCGGCGCGGGTCAGCGGCAGCCGGTCCAGGCTCAGGGCCAGGTCCAGCAGCCGGGCGGCGCTGCGCCGGGTCAGCGTGAGGGCGACCGCGACCTCGTCGTCGACGTGGTCGAACGGCCGCCAGTCCCCGCTCTTGCGGCCGTCGGCCTCGCGGCGGGCCGCGAGGCGGGAGGTGGCGGCGATTTTCAGCGACGCCGACCAGGACGCCAGCCGCGCCGCGGCCTGCAGCACCCCGGTCAGCTGATCATCATCCAGATACTCCAGGCCCTCACGGCCGGTGAGATCGAGCAGCGTCGCCAGGACGGGGTCAGGAGCCAGCTCGTCACCCCACCGGCCCTGAGCGAACACCGACCCGGCGGGCGGGCCACCCGCATCCGGATCATGGTCATCCGCATCGAGATGGAGATCCCGGCCCGCACGCTCACAGTCCTCCGGATTCCCGTCCTCTGGATCCCAGTTGTCCGGGTCCCAGTTGTCCGCGCCACGGCGGAGATCCCGGTCCGGGGGATCCCCGTCCCAGGGATCACTGCCCTCGGCATCCGGGCCCCAGGCGTACCAGTCCTCACGCTCTCCGTCACAGCCTTGCGCTGCGGGTAAGCCGCCGGGCTGCTGAACGGGCCCGGCCGGGCCTGCGGGGCGCATCGGGTCGGCTGGCACCTGAGCACCTCCCGGCAGATCCGGCGGTTAACCTTGCCTGACCATAGTATCGAATCCTAGTGCAGACGGCATCCCAATTTCGAATACGTTGGCGATAAGAATAGATGCCCACGAGGCCGTATCCTTCTCGTCCGCAGCAGCCCGCCGCCTCGTCCGCGAGCAGCCGCCGCGCCTTCCTGCGGCCATCATCGGCGGCTGCATTCTTCCCAGCGGTCGCGGGAATGTCTATATCTGAAACTCAATTAGTAGGAATTTCCTGCCCGCCGGCGGAGGGTCTGGCCTGCCGGTGCTTTCACCCCCCCGGTGCTTTCACCCTCCGGTGCTTTCACCCCCTGGGTGTGCGTTCTACCCCCAGTGGCGGGTGATTCCGGAGGCGTCTGAGCCCTCTCCTCCGACGAAGTGCATCGGATCGCCGGCGCCGAGATCGTCGATACCTGCGGACTCCAGCGCGCCGATCGCCAGGGTGCGGCGCACAGCTGCGAAGGTGAGGACGTGCGCCAGCACTCCGCCGAGGGTGAATGTCTGCGGTGGCTGGCATGTCGCGTCCAGGAACGTGTCCTCACCTTCGCCTGCTGCGACACGGTCCGCAATGACGGCCCGGAATCGCGGGGCGGCCTGGCCCAGGCGGGCCCGGAGCGCCGCAGGTGAGGTCTGGCCGGCGGGGATGCTGGTCGCGCCCTCGACGGCGCTCACCCACATCTCCAGCTGGCGGACGAGCTTTTCGCAGACTGCCCGCAGGCTGGGGCGGGCGTCAATGCCCTCGACCGGCAGCTCGATCGGCTGGTCGAGGACCTCTGCAGGGAGCCCGGTGAGCCGGTCGATGATGGCGCCGGTCAGCTCAACGTGATGGTCATACATCCTGGTCAAGACGTCCATGGGGTCGCTCCTGTGCGTGGCGGGCAGCCGCAGGCCGCCCGGAGGGTGAAAGTGGATGCCGTTGGCGGTCTGAAGGTCGTGCACTGATCTGCGCTGCCGCCGGTAACCCGTCGGGGTGGTGCCGTAGGCCCGGAAGAACGCCCGGGTGAAGGCGTCCGGTGAGGTGTAGCCAGCCTCAGCGCCGATGTCGATGACGGTCGCCGGGGTGGACACCAGCCGGTGCGCCGCGCGTTCCAGTAGCAGTCGGCGACGGAATGCGCCCGGTGGTTCCCCCAGCGCCGCGCTCGCCAGCCGGTCGAAGTGAAAGCGCGAGAGGCAGGCACGGCTGGCCAGCTCACCAGCGTCCAGGCCCGGCTCGTCCAGGCTCTGCTCCACCAACTGGATGATCTGCTGCAGCTCGGCCATGCCAGCCATACTGACGTGGCCAGCCCGTCACCGTCCCGACCGCTGTTGCTCACTTTGCCTCGGCCCGGGGTAGCCGCAGCATGACCGCGGCAGTGCCAGCGGCGCCCAGGCCAGCGAATGAGCCGGGCAGCCTTTTTCCCTATTAAGCTGCCAGTAATTATAGGTAATATCGTGCCAGTTTCCGGGCTGTTCACCACTGGCGAGAGACTTCTTCCCCACGCTCAAGACAATGTCTATATTTGGAAACCTTGTTAATAGGAATTGACTGTCAGCCCGGGAGAAAGATGAGCCAGCGATGACCCTGAACCCCTATATCGTCCTGGGCAGCGCGGTCGTGGGGCTGCTGGTCGGGTTGACCGGCGCGGGCGGGGGCGCCCTGATGACGCCGATGCTGATCCTGCTGTTCGGGGTGAAGCCGTCCGCGGCCATCTCCAGTGACCTGGTCGCCGCCGTGCTGATGCGGCCGGTTGGGGCGACCGTGCATCTGCGCAAGGGCACGGTGAACCTGCGCCTGGTTGGCTGGATGGTGGTCGGCTCGGTACCGATGGCGTTTGTCGGCGCGTACCTGCTGCACCTGCTCGGCGGGAGTTCCGCGCAGCAACAGCACGTCGAGGTCATCCTGGGCGTGGCGCTGCTGGTCGGGGCGGCCGCCATGGTGTTCCGCTACATCCTGGACCGCAGATCCGGCAATCAGCGGCTCGGTACGGTGCACAAGATCACCGTGCGCCCGGTGCCCACCATCCTGATCGGCATGATCGGCGGTGTGATCGTCGGCCTGACCTCGGTCGGGTCCGGGTCGCTGATGATCGTGCTGCTGCTCTTCCTCTACCCGCTGCTCAGCGCCGGCCAGCTGGTCGGCACCGACCTGACGCAGGCGGTCCCGCTCACCGCGGCCGCGGCCCTGGGTGCCTTGATCTTCGGCACGGTCCAGTTCGGGGTGACCGCTTCCCTCGTGGTCGGCAGCGTGCCAGCCGTCCTGGTCGGCTCCTACCTGTCGTCGAGGGCGCCCGATCGGTTTATCAGGCCCATCATCACGTTCGTGATCTTCGCCTCGGGCCTGAAGTACGTCGGGGTCGGCACGACGGCGCTGGGCTGGATCCTTTGCCTGGTGGCGCTGGGTGGTGGGGCTTACTGGCTCTACCGGGCGCGTCCGTGGGAGAACGGGCGGCCCGCGGACAGCGCGGCGGAAGGGGCGCCGCCGGTCTCGGCAGCCAACGACGATGGATCCTTCCTCGCCCACGACCATGAATCCGCCCACGACCATGAACCCGACCCACGGACCATGAACCCGTCCTCGGCCATGAATCTGTCCTCGGTCCTGGAACCGTCCCCGCCAACGCTCACCCGCCGGCCCCGCCCGGGGAGCCCGCCGTCCCCCGGGCTGAAGAACCGGGCCGGGGGCCGGCCGGGTAGTTTTGGCCAGCACAGCCAGGGTTCTTAACGATTGCGCGCCAAAGGGGTAACCATCATTTCCCCGGACCTGGCAGGCGGCCGGCCGGTAAGTAGCGTCACCTTATGGGCCGGAGCCTGGAGACGGACGTGCGTGCCGCCGCCGCCCGGTCCGGTGGCGGCGGGGCGGCGCGCGGCTCCCAGGTGCGGTTCGTGCTGCGGCGCACCCGGTCCGCGCCGCTGCTGCCCGCCAGCCTGTTGCTGGCCATCCTGGTGTCGGTGACCGTCACCACGGGGCTGGCCGGTTTCGCCGGCCGCGCGCTGCCCGCGGCCGCTCATGCCCGGCTGGCCCGCGCGCCAGCCACCCCGATCCAGATCAGCGGGCAGTTCGGTACGGCCCGGGCCCGCGCCGACGAGTCCGTCATCCGTTCCTCGGTCCGCTCGGCCCTGGGCAGCGTTCCGTTCACGCTGGCCACCGGCAGCTGGTCGGATCAGCTGGCGCTGCCCACCCCGCACGGTGCGTCCCAGCCACCGCAGATCCAGGCGGCGGTGCTCAGTGGCGTCCGGTCCCACGTCACGCTCACCGCCGGGACCTGGCCCGGTCCGCGGCGCGCCGGCGCGCCGCTCGCCGTCGCGCTGCCGGTAACCACGGCCGGCCTGCTGCATTTTTCCGTCGGCCAGGTCCTGACGCTGCGCGACAGCCTGACCGGCACGCCCGTACGGCTCAGGGTCACCGGCCTGTTCCGGCCGCGAGACCCCACCGGGCCGTACTGGCGACTCAGCCTGCTAGGTACCTCAGGAAAGTTCGTTCAGGGAACTTTTGTCACATACGGCCCGATGCTGGCCGACCAGTCCATCCTCGGGCCTGGCGGGCTGCCAGTAAGCGCCGCCTCCTGGCTCATCACCGTGGATACCGCGGCCATTCCTCCCGGCCGGGTAGGTCCGCTGGGGCACCGGCTGAATGCCCTGGTGGCCAGCTGGCGGGGCCGGCCGGACCTCGGCGGTCTCCAGGTGTCCACCGGGCTGCCGCAGGTTCTGGCCGCGCTGGCCAGCAGCCTGGTCGTGTCCCGGTCGCTGCTGCTCATCGGCTCGCTGCAACTGCTGTTGCTGGCCACCGCTGCGGCCGCGCTGGCCGCGCGGCTGCTGGCCAGCCAGCGCGAGGCGGAGACCGCGATGCTGTCGGCCCGGGGCGCGGCCCGCGGGCAGTTGCTGCGGGCGTCCCTGGCCGAGGCGGTGCTGCTGGCCGTGACGGGTGCGCTCGCCGGGATCGTCGCGGGCACTTACCTCACCGACAGGCTCATGTCAGCGAACCGGCTCCCGGCCGGCCACCTGGCCGGGGGACTGCCCGGCGTGCTGCGCGGCGTGACCGCCGGGGACGCCTGGTGGCCGGCCGTCGTGATCGTGGCGGGCGTCATCGTGGTGATGATGTGGCCGTCGCTGCGCCCGGTCACGCCGGGCACCGTCCGGGCCCGCCGGGGCCGGCCCGCCGCGCTCGCCGCTACGGCCCGGGCCGGCCTGGACGCGGCCCTCATCGCCCTGGGCGTGCTGGCGTTCTGGGAACTGCGTCGCTACTCCGCAGTCCCGCGGCTCTCCGGGGGAACGCTCGGCGTCGACCCGGTGCTCGCCGTGGCCCCGGTGCTGGCCCTGGCGGGGATCGCCCTGCTGCCACTGCGGATCCTGCCGGCCGCCGCGCGCCTGCTGGACCGGCTGAGCACGCGCGGCCGGCGGCTCGCCGCCGCCCTGGCCAGCTGGCAGGTGAGCCGGCGTGCCGTGCGCGAAGGCAGCCCGGTGCTGCTGGTAATCCTCGCCGTGGCCATCGGCACGCTGGCGCTCGCCCAGCACCAGAGCTGGCGGCAGTCCCAGCTGGACCAGGCGGCCCTGATGGCCGGGGCCGACGTCCGGGTCAGCCTGCCCGCGCCGCTGCCGCTCGATGAGGGCGGGACGTTCCCGCGAACCCGCGGCGTGCGTTCCGCGATGCCGGTCGCCGCGTTCAACAGCGGGTTCAGCGTCCTGGCTCTCGGCGCCAGGCAGGCACCGGCGACGGTGCTGCTCCGGCCGGACCTGTCCAGCCTGTCGCCCGTCCAGCTCTGGCGGCGGATCACCCCCGCCGTCCCGGGACCAGGCCTGGTCCTGCCCGGTCATCCTGCCCGGCTCGCCGTCGTGGCCGCGTTGCTGCCGTCCCGCGCCGCCCAGCCCGGTAGCCAGCCCAGCGGGCCGGGCGGTGGGCAGGTCAGCCTGGGCGCCGGGCAGGTCAGCCTGTCCGTGCAGGACGGCTCGGGCACCGTCTACACGGTCCCGGCCGGGACGCTGCCCGCCGATGGACAGGAGCATGACCTGACCGCCGTCCTCGACGCGGCGGGCGGGGCCCGCTATCCGCTGCGCCTGCTGGGCCTGACGGTGAGCTATCAGCTGCCGGGGTTTCCGGCGCCGCCGTACCTCAGTGCGGCGGCAGGGCGCGCCGCGCTCCGGGCCGAGCAGCGCCGCGCGGCCGCCCGCATGACGCTGGCCGTCCGTGGCCTGGCGGTCTCCCCGCGCACCTCCGGCGGCTTCCCGGCCCCGTTCGCCGGGGCGGCCGCCCTGCTCCGGTGGCACGCCGCGGCCTCCGCCGCGGGTCTCGCCGACCCGCGGGCGCCTGGGATCGCGCCCACCGTCACCTCCTGGCGGGCCAGCGGGGATGCGGCCGCGCTGACGTTCACGGTCGGGTCCGGGCACCTGGTCCAGGTCAGTGGTGCGCCGCCGCAGCCGGTGGCAGGCCAGCTGGCGCTCACCGCCGGGGCGCCCCGGCTGCCGATCCCGGTGCTCGCCACCCGGTCGTTCGCCAGCGCCTCGGGCGCCCACCTCGGCGAGGTCCTGCCGCTGCCAGTGGGCAACGTCAGCATCCCGGTCCGGCTGGTGGCCGAGGTGCGGGCCTTCCCGGGGATCGGAGGCACTGATCCCGCCGTGATCATCGACCAGTCCTGGCTCCAGCAGGCCCTCGCCGCGCAGTCGCAGCCGCCGCTGCCGGTCACCCAGTGGTGGCTCGCTGGCCGCCCCGGTCCGCCGCGGGGGTGGCCGGCCGGAGCCACCGTGGTGACCTGGGCCGGTTCGGCGGCCCGGCTGCTCGGCGACCCGCTGCCGAACGTCTCGCAGGTGTCGCTGCTGGTGATCGTGGCCGCGGCCGGGTTGCTGGCCTGCGTCGGCTTCGTGGTCAGCGTGCTGGCCGCGATCCGCGAACGTCGCCTGCAGCACGCGCTACTCGCCGCGCTCGGCGTGGGCCGGGCCGGACGGGCGGGGCAGCTGAGCCTGGAGCAGCTCATGCTCAGCGTGCCGGGCGCGGTGGCCGGCGCGCTCATCGGGGCCGCGCTGGCCTACCTGCTGGTGCCCGCGGTCACCCTGACCCCGGGCGGGAGTACCCCCTTCCCGCCGGTGCGCGTGGTGATCCCGCTCGGCTGGACCGCACTGCTGGCGCTGGGCATCGCTGCAGTGCCGGTCGTGGTGGCCGCCGTCGCGGGCGCCTACCGGCCCGATCCCGCAGCCGGGCTGCGAGCCGGGGAGACAGGATGACGCCGGGGAACCTGCGGGCGCGGATCGGCGCCGCCGGGACGGCCGTGACCGGCACCGGGGCGGCGGCCAGTCTGGCCCTGGCTCTGCTCGTGCTCGTCTGCACGTTCGTCGCCGTCGCCGTGCCCCGGGCCAGCCTGGGTTACCGGACCGCGGTCCTGCAGCGTAGCTTCCACGCCGCGTCCTCCTCGACGACCACGGTCCTGGCCGACGCGAGCATCAACGGCCTGGGCGGCGGGACCCTCACCGCCGCCCAGCTGGCCTTGGCCCAGCGCCAGCTGTCGGACGGCCTGGGCCGCGACGGCCTGCCGCTGGCGCCAGCCACGGCCGACTGGTCCGGCATGGCCACCGGCTCGGCCCCGTTCACGGTGAGCGGCCGGCCCCCGGACCGGACCATGGCCCCGCCCCAGCTGGAACTCGTCTACCGCAGCGGGCTGGGCCGCAACGCCAGGCTGGCCGCGGGGGCCCTGCCCGGTGGCAGCGCCGGATCCAGCACGAGCACCGGCACCGGCACCGGCACCGCGTTGACCCTGGAGGTCGCCGTCACCCAGGCCACCGCGGCCCGGTTCGGCCTGCACCCGGGTTCCCGGCTGCAGGCCGCGGGCCGGGCGGTGCTGGTCACCGGGATCCTCCGGCCGCTCCGGCCGGCCTCGTCCTTCTGGACTGTCGACCCGGTCGCCGCCGCACCGCAGCTGACCTATCCCACCCCGGACTCCCCGCCCTACCTGAGCTCCGGCGCGTTCGTATCCGCCGCCGAACTGCCCGCCCTGCAGGGCTATCTGAGCGCGCCGCTGCACGCCCTCTGGAGTTTCCCGCTCGACCTGGCCGGGGTCACCGCCGATCAGGCGGCGGGCCTGGCCCGGACGCTGGCCGCGGTCGGCTACCTGCCCGCCGCGACGTCGGTGGGCACCAGCCTCAACGCCTCCGCGGGCCCGGCTGCCACCATCCAAGTGAGCCTGAGCAGCGGCCTGGCTACCTCGCTGCCGTCGTTCGTGGCCACCGACGACGCGGTTCAGCGCGTGCTCTCGCTGATGTTCGTCAGCCTGGCCGTCATCGCGGCCGTGGTGGTCCTGCTCGGCGCCCGGCTGGTGGCGGCCCGCCGCCGCGGTGAGTTCACGATGATGCGGGCCCGGGGTGCCGCACTGCGCCAGGTCGGCGCCGTGGCCCTGGGCGGCGGAGCCGCCGCGGCCCTGCCAGCCGCCGCCCTCGGGGCGGGCGCCGCCGTCGCGGTGACCCCGGGGCCCGCCTCGCCGCTGGCCTGGTGGCTGGCGGCCCTGATCGTCGCGGCCGCGCTGGCAGGACCACCCCTGCTGGCGGTGTGGCAGCAGCGCACCCCCCGCCATGCGGCCGCGGGCCCTGCCCCGGCGGCGCGCCGGATCGTGACCGCGCGGCGCTGGGTCGCCGACGCCGCCCTGGTCCTGGGCGCGGTCGGCGGCCTGATCCTGCTCCGCCAGCAGGGCCTGCCCCCACCCGGCCAGGTGGACCTGTTCACCAGCGCGGCCCCGGTGCTCGTCGCGATTCCGGTCGCCCTGCTGGTCATGCGGGGCTACCCGGTGCTGCTGCGCCAGCTGTCCCGGCTGACCCGGCGCCGCCGGGGGGTCGTGCTGCTAGTCGGCTTCGCCCGCGGCCGCGCGGCCGCGCAGGCCGGCCTGCTGCCCGCGTTCGCGCTTGTCCTCGCGTTCGCGGTGATCGCGTTCGCTGGCATGGCGCGCAGCGCGGTGGCCAGCGCCGATGTCGCGGCGTCCTGGCAGGTCGCCGGCGCGGACGCGGTCGTGACCGCGCCCGCCGTGGGCCCGGGGATCACCCCCGCGGCGCAACGCGAGATCACCGCGGTGCCGGGCGTCCGGCGGTGGGCCGCGGTGGCGGTGGCCCAGGGCACGTCTGGCCAGGGCCTGCAGCTGCCGGTCGTCATCGTCGAGCCGGGACAGTACGCGGCCCTGGCCGCCACGACCCCGGGCCCGGCGTTCCCGGCTGCGGCGCTGGCCCGGGGGCCCGCATCAGCCAGCCCTTCAGGCGGCACTCCGTCAGCTAACACCGTGCCCGCCCTCATCTCGCCGGCCGGCCGGGTCATCCTCGGCCCACGCAGTGGGCTGTTTGTGGCGGGCCGGCAGCTACAGATCCGGGTCGCCGGGACAGTCTCCGCGGTCGCGGGCGGGCCGGCTGGCACCCAGTTCGCGGTCCTGCCCCGGTGGGCTCTGGGGGCGCAGGCCCCGACGCCGACCGTCCTGGTGCTGACCGGCTCGCGGCTGGATCAGGCCGCCCTGGTCCGCGCGGCCAAGCGGGCGGTCCCCGGGGCCGCGGTCACGCTGCGGTCCCGGGTGCAGGCCGCGATCGCGAGCGCGCCACTGCCGCACGGCGGGTTCGTCACCTTCGCCCAGGGCGCCGCCGCGGCGGCCGGGTTCAGCCTGCTGGTCGTGCTGCTGACCCTGGTGATCGGAGCGCGGTCCCGGGAGCTGACCCTGGCCCGGCTGGCCACCATGGGCCTGGCCGCGGACCAGTCGCGGCGGATCGTGGCGGTGGAGACCCTGCCCGCGATCGTGGCCGCGGCCGTGGGCGGGACGGTCTGCGCGCTGCTGCTGGTGCCGCTGGCCGGGCCCGCGGTGAACCTCGCGGCCTTCACGGGTACTCCGGTGACCGTGCCGCTGCGCGCCGACCCGGTCGCCATCGTGGCTGCTGCGGTGGCCCTGCTGCTGCTCGGCGGCCTCACGCTTACCATCTCCAGCAGGCTGGCCCGCGGCCGCGGGCCAGCGCAGGCCCTGCGCGTGGGCGAAACGGCGGGCGGGTGATACAGCGCGTGAATCAGACAGCGGGGTGGGGACAGCGCGTGAATGACGTAGCGGGGGTGAGGACAGCGAATGGATCACCGGGATGAACCGGAGGCGCGGCCGATAACAGCAACGGATCCGGGGGACGGCCCGGACCCGGGCCCGGACCCGGAGGCAGTCGCGCCCGCGGCGGGCCTCAGCCAGCTCGGCGCCGAGGCGGAGCACGCCCGCGCCGCCTACGGCGCCGGAGGCGCCAGTAGCTCCTACGGTGAGGGCGCCCTCATCATGTGCGACCGGCTGGTCCGCATCTACGCCGCGGAGGGGATCGAGGTGCAGGCGCTGCAGGGACTGGACCTGCTGATCGACGAAGGCGAGCTGACCGCGATCGTGGGCGCCTCCGGCAGCGGCAAGTCCACCCTGATGAACATCCTGGCCGGACTGGACAGCCCGACCGCCGGCCGGGCCCGGGTGGCCGGGCACGACCTGGCCACGATGACCGCCCGCGACCGGCTGGGCTACCGGCGCGCCGTGGTGGGCTTCCTATGGCAGCAGACCGCCCGCAACCTGCTCTCGTACCTGACCGCACGGCAGAACGTCATCCTGCCCATGCGGTTCGCGGGAGTGGGGCGCCGGGTGCGGGCCCGGCGGGCGACGGACCTGCTGGACATGCTCGGCGTGGGGTACTGCGCGGGTCGCACGCCGGCCCAGATGTCCGGCGGCGAGCAGCAGCGCACCGCGATCGCCACCGCGCTGGCCAACGGGCCCCGGGTGCTGCTCGCCGACGAGCCGACCGGCGAGCTCGACAGTGCGACCGCCCGGGAGGTGTTCGCGGCACTGCAGACGGCCAATTCCGAGCTCGGCGTGACCGTGCTCGTGGTGACCCACGACCCGGCGGTGTCGGCCGAGGTGCGGCGCACCATCGCCATCCGGGACGGCCGGACCAGTACCGAGACGCTCCGCCACGACCGCGCCGACGAGCATGGCAACGCGACCCGGCACGCGGTCGAGTACGCGGTGCTGGACCGGGCCGGCCGGGTCCAGCTGCCGCGCGAGATGACCGAGGAGCTCGGCATGCGGGACCGGGTGCGGCTGCAGCAGGAGCCCGGTCACATCGGGGTCTGGCCCGACCAGGAGAACGGCTCGTGAGCGAGATGGTGGCGGCGCACGGAGTGTCCCGCACCTTCGGCAGCGGGCATACCGCCGTGCAGGCCCTCCGCGAGGTGTCGTTCACGGTCCGCCGCGGCCAGCTCGTCGCGGTCTGCGGCCGGTCCGGGTCGGGCAAGACCACGCTGCTGAACATCATCGGCGGCCTGGACACCCCGACCACCGGCGAGCTGGAGGTGGCCGGCCGCGACCTGACCCGGATGCCGGAGCGGGACCGGCTGGCGCTGCGCCGCAGCACCGTCGCGTTCATCTTCCAGTCCTTCGGGCTCATCCCGATGCTGTCCGCCGCCGAGAACGTCGGCGTCCCGCTGCGTATCACCAGCGCGCCGCCGCGGGCCCGCGAGGACCGGGTCGCGACGATGCTGTCCGTCGTGGGGCTCTCCGAGCACGCCGCGCACCGGCCGGACGAGCTGTCCGGTGGCCAGCAGCAGCGCATCGCGATCGCCCGGGCGCTGGCGGGCCGCCCGGAGCTGCTGATCGCCGACGAGCCGACCAGCCAGCTGGACCTGGAGACCGGCCGGCAGATCATGCGGCTGCTGCTCACCGTGGTCCGTTCCGAGGGGATCACGGCGCTGGTCGCCACGCACGACGAGGCCCTGATCGACCTGGCCGACTCGGTGCTCAGGCTGGAAGACGGCCGGGTGGCTTAGGACCCACTGGGACACGGGTAGAACACCCGTCCGTCCAGGTCCACGTCGAACTTGACCGCCGCGAAGCCGAGGGGCGGGTCGTACAACGCCCGGCAGAACGCCGCGTACGAGTGCTGGCCCTTGCACTTCGCACCCGTCTGGCCGGGGTTGCAGACGAAGTGATCATCCCCGTACTCGGCGTCGCCCACCCACTTGCCGTTGGGCTGGGCCGCGGTCTTGTCCGTGGTGAAGTCGTCCCAGCCGCACGGCGTCGCGCCGGACAGCGCGGTGCAGGTGATCCCGTACTGGCTGCTGCCGCGCAGCTCAGCCGCGGTGCACATGTGGTAGGTGTAGCACTCCTCCAGCACGGCCCCGTCCGCGTAGTTCCGCCCCCACCAGGACAGCAAGGGCGAGTTCTTCCACATCCCGGTCATCCCGTCGGCGTGGATCAGGTTGAACGCGTAGGCCAGGTAGTTCTGCGCGTCGCCGGGGGTGAGCCGGAACCCGGTGGTGGACGGTGGGTCGAAGCTGTCGATGTCGTCCAGTTCGACCGCGGAGAACCCCTTCCGCGCGCACATGGCGATCCGCTCGCGCAGCATGGGCTTGAGCGCGTCCAGCTGCCGGAAGTCCACCCACCGTTCTTCGGGGTAGCCGAAGTACACGTTGCCGAGCGTGGCCGAGGGGAAGACGCCGCCGCGCGCCGGCGGGCTGGCGTCCGGGCGGTAGTCCTCCCAGGCCAGGTCCAGGTAGCAGATGGTCTTCGGGTGCGCGAGCGTGCTGGCCGGCCAGCGGGTCTGGATGGTGTGCACCTCGGCGCGGGTGGTGAGGAACCCGTCGATGTCATACATGTCCACCGCGCGCTTTCCGGTCCGCTTCAGCGGCGTGGTCCGGCCGATCTGCCAGTCCCAGCGCATCGGCCGGTGGTTGGCGGCCAGATGCGGCGGGTACCAGCACGGCTGCCCGGCGCGCGGCTGGCAGGCCAGCGGGGCGGGCAGCGGCACGACCCGCCAGCCGAACCCGAGCTCGGTCGATCCGGCCCGGTTCGTGGTGCGCACGCTCACCTGGTGCGGGCCGACGGCCAGCTTCCCGGTGTAGAACACGCGATTGGCCGGCATCGGCCGCCACGGACCCCGGTCCACCCGGTAGCGCTGGCTGGGCTTGCCGTCCCCGGCGTTGTAGTGCGGCGCGCTGACCTGGAAGTACTCTTCAGCCGAGGCAGTGTGCCGCTCCGGGGTTCCGTTGCGGAAATAACTAACCGGGCGCTGCTGCGACCGGTACGCGCGGACCGGGACGCCAGCCAGCCGGCGCACGGAGCGCCGCAGGACCTTGAACGTGAAGTTCCGCGACTTGGTCTGGACCACCTCGGCCGCGGTCTCGGTGACCCGCAGCCGCCGGCCCGTGTCGGCGTGCCCGGCGCGGTACTGGCGGGCGGCGAACGGCGTGGCGGTCGAGTCCGCCGCCGTGGTGCAGTGCCGCCCGCTGGGCGCGCAGCTCTGCCAGGTGTAGGCGACCTGCGAAGCTGAGCAGCTTCATCCCGCGGGGCAGCCGGGGCGCGTGCCAGACCAGGCCGGACGCCGTGACCACCGCGCCGTCCCGGGGCTGGCCGTTGATCCGCAGCGCGCCGTGGTGCACCGGCGGGGGGATCCGCGGGGCCGCCGCCACGGGGGCCGAATCAGCGGCCGCGGCCGTCGCACCAGCGGTCGCGGCGGGGATCGCGACGACCAGGGGCACGGCGGTGAGGACCGCCGTGATGAGCCGGGGGGTACGCACGGGTCAGCCTCCGAACGCTGAGGGCAGCAGGTCCCGGTGCGCCGCGAACAGCTCGTCGCACATGGCCACGGTCTGGGCCGTGGTGAGCGTGGCCGCCGTGTTCGGGTCGAGCAGCGCGGCCTGGTACACGTGGTCGCGGGACTCTTCCAGCGCGGCCCGGACGGTGAGCTCGACCACGTTGAGGAAGGTCCGGTTGAGCGCGGCCAGTTGCGGCGGGAGCGCGCCCACCGGCACCGGCTTGGGCCCGCTCGCCCCGACCACGCAGGGCACCTCGACGCAGCACGCGTCCGGCAGGCTGGTGATCAGCCCCCCGTTGCGGATGTTCACGTGCAGTTCGCGCTCGGTGCCCGTCTCCAGCGAGTGGATGAACAGCGACGCCAGCTCGTGCGTGGCTTCCAGGTCGAGCGGTTCGTCGGAAGCCAGCGCCTGCTGCAGCGACTCGAGCTCGCGCAGGTTCTCCTCGGACCGGGCCAGGTAGTCGCCGACGAAGATGCGGAACTGCTCGATCTGGTCGTCGTGGCGCATGAACCACGGCACGTACTCGGCGGAGTGCTCACTGGACTCGGTCGGGAAGTAGCCGAACCGGCGGTAGATCTCCACCCGGACCCGGCGCTGCAGCTCGGGAGAGCCGTCGATGACCTCGGCCAGCCGCGGGTACAGGGACTGGCCGTCCTGCTCGAAGCGGAGCACGAACGCCTGATGGTTGAAGCCCGCGGTCAGGAACCGGACCCGGTCTGGGTCCGCGCCGACCAGGTCGGTCAGGAAGGCCTGGGTGTCCCGGACCGAATGGCACAGCCCGAACACCCGGCTGAACGGCGTGCCCTCGTACACCGACCAGGGCAGCATGGCCATCGGGTTGCTGTAGCTGAGCAGGTAGGCGTCGGGGCAGACGTCGGCCATGTCCCGGGCCAGCGCGGTGGTGACCGGGATGGTCCGCAGGCCGCGGAAGATCCCGCCGATGCCCAGCGTGTCGCCGATGGTCTGGCGCACCCCGTACCGGGCCGGGATGTCGAAGTCGGCCCGGGTCGCGTCGTACCCGCCGACCTGCACCTCGTTGATCACGTAGCGGGCGCCCTCGAGCGCCTCCCGCCGGTCCCGGGTCGCGCTCACCGTCGCGTCGGCGCCGGACTGCGCGGAGATCCGGCGGGCCAGCCGCTCGGCGTGGGCCAGCCGCTCCGCGCTGATGTCATACAGCGAGAGATGAAGTTCACCGCGGAACTCGGGATAGCCGCACAGGTCGGTCACCACGTTGCGGGTGAACTCGATGCTGCCGGCGCCGACGAAGGTTACCTTGATCACAGCTCGGTAGTGTTCCATTGTGGCGGTTTGCGCGCAAGAGCACGCAAAAAATACGCCGCAACGAAGACCGGACGGCGCTCATGACCCGGCCAGGCAGGCGGGCGAACGGGCTCTGGCGGTCGTTCCCGGGCGTTCCAGGTCGTTATACAGTCGAGATTTGTCCGTTACGTCCGGAGTTACAGGTCCGGCACGACCTGGAAACGGGTTGACTCACGGGCTTGACACCTGCTACTTCGATCGATCAATATTGCGCGAAACATCACGACTTCATGCAACTTTGGTCGTCCGCCAGGTTCGGAAGTACTGGGTCCGGAAGCACCGGCGGGCCGGAAAGCGAGAGCAGCATGGCGAGGAACCGACTGCGGGCCACCCTGGCAGGCCCGCTCGTAGGACTCACGGCCCTCGCGCTCGGGCTGGCCGCGTGCGGGACCGACAGCAACAGCGGCGGAGGCGGCGGCGGGTCCACCATCTCGATCTGGGAAGGCTGGACCGGGGCCGAGGCCAAGACGTTCACGCACCTGGTCGCCGAGTACCAGAAGGAGAACCCGGGCCAGAAGGTCAGCAGCCTGTACGTCAACAACGACAACACGCTGCAGAAGGTGCTGACCGCGGTCCGCGGCGGCAGCCCGCCGGACATCGCCTACCTCTACGGGTCGTGGGCGCCGAACGTGGCGCAGATCCCGCAGGTGGTGAACCTGACCAAGGTGGTCCAGCGCCCCGGGGTCAACTGGAACGACTTCTGGGTCGGCGAGCGGGACGTGGCCACGGTCAAGGGCAAGGTGATCGGCGTCCCGGCCCTGGTCGACAACCTGGCCGTGGTCTACAACAAGACGCTGTTCGCCAAGGCCCATCTCCCGCTGCCCGGACCGGACTGGACCTGGTCGCAGTTCCAGGCCGACGCGAAGAAGCTGACCGACCCGGCCATCAAGCAGTTCGGCACGGCGTACGTGACCCCCGGCTCCGAGGACACCGTGTGGCACTGGGAGGCGCTGCTCTGGGAGGCCGACGGCCAGATCCTGACCGCCGACAACAAGAAGGCCGCGTTCGACTCGCCCGCCGGGCTGAAGTCGCTGACCACCCTGCAGAAAATGGCCGTCACCGACAAGTCCATGTACCTGGACCCGACTGACTCCGCGTACGCCAACCTGTTCAACTCGGGCAAGATCGGGATGGTCGTCACCGGGCCCTGGGACCTGTCCGCGTTCCCCAACGTGCACGACGGCGTCCAGGTCATGCCGGCCTACCCAGGCGCGGCCGCCGGTCACCAGACCATTTCCGGGCCAGACAACTGGGTCGTGTTCAACAACGGCGCCACCCGGGTCTCCGCGGCGGAGAAGTTCCTCCTGTGGCTCACCGCGCCCGCCCAGGTGAAGTACTGGTCGCTGCACACCGGGGACCTGCCGACCCGGGCGTCGGTGGGCAACGCGGCGGGCTTCAACCAGCAGATGGACTCCACGCTGCCCGGCGTGAGCGCGTTCGTGGCCAACCTGGCCAACGTCAAGCAGTCCCGGCCGCAGATCCCGACCTACCCGAAGATCTCCCAGGTCCTGGGCAACATGATCGTGTCCGTGCTGCTCGGCAAGAGTCAGCCGCAGGCGGCGCTGAGCTCCGCGGCGGCGCAGGTCAACCAGATCCTGGCCGCCGGCTGACGTGGCCGCTTCCGGAATCATCCTCCGCCGGAGGCGCCCAGAGCCAGGCCGGCCTGGGCGTCCCGGCGGGGCTCGCGGGGTACGCCGCCGGGTGACGGCGTCCGAGCAGTTCGCGGGGTGGGCGTTCGTCACCCCCGGGGTCGCGATCATCCTGCTGTTCTGGGCGGTGCCGATCGTCTGGTCGGCGGTCATGTCCTTCCAGAGCAACAACCTGCTCACCCCCAGCACGCCGTTCGTGGGGCTGAAGAACTACCGGCAGCTGGTGCACGACCCGATCGTCGGGCAGGCCATCCAGCACACGCTGATCTACACCGCGCTGTTCGTGCCCGGGACGATGATCGTCGGGCTGTTCCTGGCCGTGGCCATGAACCGGAAGATCCGGTTCATCTCCTTCTACCGGACCGCGGCCTACGCGACCATGGCCATCTCGACGATCAGCGAGGCGATCGTCTTCATCTGGCTGTTCGACCCCTCCTACGGGGTGGTCAACTACTTCCTCAGCCTGGTCGGGGTCCCGCAGCAGGAGTTCCTGAACTCCCCGTCCCAGGCGCTGTACGTGATCGTGATCATGACGATCTGGGGCTGGACCGGGTTCTCGGTCGTCATCTACCTGGCCGCGCTGCAGGGGGTCCCGGCGGCCCTGCTGGAGGCGGCCTCGATCGACGGGTGCACGGCCTGGCGGCGGTTCCGCCGGGTGACCCTGCCGCTGCTCAGCCCCGCGTCGCTCTTCCTGGCCGTGTGGCTCACGATCAACGCGCTGCAGTTGTTCGACGAGGTCTACCTGAGCACCCAGGGCGGCCCGCTCAACGCCACCACGGTCCTCGTCTACTACCTCTACGAGCAGGCCTTCGTGGACTTCAACTTCGGGTACGCCTCGGCCATCGCCTACTTCCTGTTCCTCATCATCCTCGTGGTCACCGCGATCCAGTTCCGGGTCGGCCGGCGATTCACCCACTACAGGTCTTAACATGACAGCGACCTCTGCGCCCGCCCGCGGCGGGATCGAGTCCTCCGCCGGCGGCGTCCCCCACGTCCGCCGCCGGTGGCGGCTGCCGTTCAGCCCGTGGCACCTGGTCCTGCTCCCGGCCACGCTGGTGCTGATCTTCCCGTTCTACTGGCTGGTGGTCACCTCACTGGAGACTCCCACCGAGGCGCTGCACTTCCCGCCGGTGCTCATCCCGCACGTACTCCGGTTCGCCAACTACGCGGACGCGTTCAACAGCGCCCCGTTCGGCCGGTTCTTCATCAACAGCGCTGTGGTCACGGTGCTCACGGTGCTGTGCAACCTGGTGTTCTGCTCGCTGGCCGGGTACGCGTTCGCCCGGTTCCGCTTCCTCGGCCGCGCCGCCCTGTTCGCGGTGATCTTGGCCACGCTGATGGTGCCGTTCCAGGTCACGATGATCCCGCAGTTCCTCATCACCAAGTGGCTGGGCGTGCACGTGCTGGCCGCGGTCGGGATCAACCACATCGGCGCGCTCATCCTGCCCAACGCGGCCACCGCGTTCGGCATCTTCTTCCTGCGCCAGTTCTTCCGGACCCTGCCGCTGGAGTACGAGGAGTCCGCCCGGGTGGACGGGGCCAGCCGGCTCAAGGTGCTGATCCGGATCGTGCTGCCGCTGGCCACCCCGGCGCTGGCCACGCTGGCCGCGCTGACGTTCCTGGACTCCTGGAACAACTTCCTGTGGCCGCTGATCGTAGTCACCTCCACGA
Organism: uncultured Actinomycetes bacterium; assembly: GCA_963844695.1. Classification (GTDB taxonomy): domain Bacteria; phylum Actinomycetota; class Actinomycetes; order Streptosporangiales; family Streptosporangiaceae; genus RYN-230. The sequence continues at coordinate 107,690 of CAWJPL010000011.1, read as the reverse complement.
ACCAGATGACGCTGCCGCTGGGCCTGGCCACGTTCCAGGGCGCGCACTCCACCGAGTGGACCCTGCTGATGGCGGCCAACGTGATGAGCCTGGTCCCGGTGCTGGCCATCTTCTTCCTGGCCCAGCGGCACTTCATCCGCTCCGTGGCCTCGACCGGCCTGGCCGGGACCTGAGCCATAACCCTGAGTCAGAACCCCCGAGAAAAGAGGAAGCAACCCATGGGCGAGGAGGCCCCGGTGGTAGGTCAGTCAGCGACGGGTGAGGATGTGGCCGAAGGCAGCCGCACCGAGCAGGAGGTGGCGTCCCAGCCCGCCTGCTGGCGCCGGGCGGGTCAGCTGGCTGCGGACGTCGCGGGTGTCCTGCCCGCCCGCGGGGAACGCGTCGCGGTCGCGGGCTGCGGCACGTCCTGGTTCATGGCCCAGTCCTACGCGGCCGCCCGCGAGGCGTCCGGGCACGGGGAGACCGACGCGTTCGCCGCGTCCGAGATGCCGCTGGGCCGGGCGTACGACCGGGTCCTGGTGCTGTCCAGGTCCGGGACCACCACCGAGATCGTGCAGCTGCTGGACCGGCTGCGCGGCAGCGTGCCCCGGGTGGCGATCACCGCGGTGCCCGGGACCCCGGTGCCGCAGGCCGCCGACGCCGTGATCGACCTGTCCTTCGCGGACGAGGAGTCCGTGGTCCAGACCCGGTTCGCCACCACCGAGCTGGTCCTGCTCCGCGCGCATCTGGGCCACGACCCCGGGACCGCCGCCGACGCGGCCGAGCGGGTGCTCGCCGAGCCCCTCCGGCCGGAGATGCTGGCGGCCCGCCAGTTCACCTTCCTCGGCACCGGGTGGACCTACGGCCTGGCCAACGAGGCCGCGCTCAAGCTCCGTGAGGCGGCCGGCATGTGGACCGAGGCCTACCCGGCCATGGAGTACCGGCACGGCCCGGTCGCGGTGACCGGCGAGGGCAGCGTCGTGTGGATGTTCGGCACCCCGCCGGACGGGCTGGACGGCGAGATCGCCGCGGCCGGCGGCACCGCCTGGTTCAGCGACGAGGACCCGCTCGCCGAACTGGTCCGGGTGCAGCGGCTGGCCGTGGCCCTGGCCCGGGACCGCGGGCTCGACCCCGACCGCCCGCGCAACCTGGCCCGCTCGGTCATCCTCACGACGGGCTGAGAAGGCGGCCTACGTGAGCGAAGTCGCCAGGATCGGGGTGGAGAGGGTCGGGGTGGCCAGGATTGGGGTGGCCAGGATCGGGGTGGTCTGCCTCAACCCGGCTCTGGACGTCACCCATCACGTGGCGGCCGTCGACTGGACCGGGGTGAACCGGCCGGACGCGGTGTACGTGCGGCCCGGCGGCAAAGGCCTGAACGTGGCCCGCACGCTGCACGCGCTCGGGGCCGAGGTGCTGGTGATGGGCCTGGCCGGAGGCAGCACCGGCGAGGCGGTGACGACCGGGCTCGCGGCCCTGGCCGTGCCCGCGGCGTTCACCCCGGTGCCGGGGGAGACGCGCCGCACGTTCACGGTCGTGGACGGGCGGACCGGGCACACGGCCGCGTTCAACGAGCCCGGACCGGTGATCGCGGCGGAGGCGTACGCGGAGTTCCGGGACCAGTACGCGTCGGCCCTGGCCGGGTGCGCGGCGGTGGTCCTGTCCGGCAGCCTGCCGCCGGAGCTGCCGCCCGGCAGCTACGCGGAGCTGACCACGATGGCGGCCGCGGCCGGGGTGCCGGTGCTGCTGGACGCGCACGGAGACGCGCTGCGGCTGGGCGCGGCCGCCGGGCCCGCCGTCGTCAAGCCGAACCTGGCCGAGCTGGAGACGTTCGCCGGGCGGCCACTGTCCGGGAAGAGCGGCGCGGACCGGCCGGCCGTGGCGGCGGCCGCCCGGGAACTCAGGGCGGCGGGTGCGGGGGCGGTCGTGGTCTCGCTCGGGGCGGAAGGGTTGTACGCCGACACCGGCGACGGCTGCTGGGAAGCAGTCCCGCCGGCCGTGGTGGCCGGGAACGCGACCGGGGCCGGCGACGCCGTGACCGCGGGCCTCGCGCACGGGCTGGCCCTGGGCCGCCCGTGGGACGAGCGGCTGCGGCACGCGGTCGCGCTCGGCACCGCGACGGCCATGGCCCTGGTGGCCGGGGAGTTCAGCCCGGCGGACTACGGCCGCCTGCTGGACGCGACCGTGGTGACGCCCGCGGCGTCCGACGCGCACAGGGAGGTCGGCTGATGATCGCGGCCGGGATGAGCGACATCGTCGGCGCCGCCCGGGCGGCGGGCCGCGGCGTGGGCGCGTTCAACGTGATCGGCATCGAGCACGCCGAGGCCATCGTGGCCGGGGCCCAGGCCGCCGCCGCGCCCGTGGTCCTGCAGATCAGCGAGAACTGCGTCGCCTACCACGGCGCGCTCGAGCCGATCGCCCGGGCCTGCCTGTCGATCGCGGACTCGGCCGGCGTGCCGGTGGTGGTGCACCTGGACCACGCCACCGACGAGGACCTGGTGCACGCCGCGGCCCGGCTGGGCCTGCGCTCGGTGATGTACGACGCGTCGGCTCTGCCCTACGGTCACAACGTCCAGGCCACCGCGGATATGGCCCGGTGGTGCCAGGACCGGGGCATCTGGGTGGAGGCCGAACTGGGCGAGATCGGCGGGAAGAACGGCGTGCATGCGCCGGGCGCCCGCACCCAGCCGGACGAGGCGGCCGCTTACGTCGCGGCGACCGGGGTGGACGCGCTGGCGGTCGCGGTCGGCAGCTCGCACGCGATGCTGACCCGCGACGCGGCCCTGGACCTGGAGCTCATCGCGAAGATCCGCGACGCGGTCAGCCTGCCGCTGGTGCTGCACGGCTCGTCCGGGGTCCCCGACGCCGGCCTGGCCGCGGCCGTCCGCGCCGGAATGACGAAAATCAACGTGGCGACCCAGTTGAACAAAGCCTTCACCGCCGCCGTCCGCGCCAGCCTGGATGGTGACCCCGGCCTGGTCGATCCCCGGCGGTACGGTTCGGCGGGCCGGGACGCGGTCGCCGCCGAGGTCGCCCGCCTGCTGCACGTGATCGGAGGTGCCGGTGACCCGGTATCGGCGGTGGAATGAGCTGCTGGAACTGCTCGCGGTGGCCGGGCAGCTCCAGGTCGAGGAGGCCGCCAAGGCGCTCGGGGTGTCCGAGGCCACCGTCCGCCGCGACCTCGACGAACTGGCCCGGCAGCAGATGCTCACCCGGATCCGGGGCGGCGCGGTGGCCCAGGGCGTCACCTACGACCTGCCGCTGCGCTACAAGAGCGAACGCCATCCCTCCGAGAAGCAGCGCATCGCGGCGGTCGCCGCCGGGCTGGTGCGGCCGGGCCAGATCACCGGGCTGAACGGCGGCACCACCACGACCGAGGTGGCCCGGGCCCTGGCCACCCGCTCCGACCTGAACTCCCAGGTTCCGCCGCCCGCCGTCACCGTCGTGACCAACGCGCTGAACATCGCGACCGAGCTGGCCGTCCGCCAGCACATCAAGATCGTGACGACCGGCGGGGTGGCCCGGCCGCAGTCGTATGAGCTGACCGGGCCGCTGGCCACCGGGGTGCTGGAGCAGGTCGCCCTGGACGTGGCCATCCTGGGCGTGGACGGGATCGACGCGGTGGCCGGCGCCACCGCGCACCACGAGGGCGAGGCGAGCATCAACCGGCTGATGGCCCGGCAGGCGGCCAAGGTCGTGATCGCCGCGGACAGCTCCAAGGTGGGCCGCCGCGCGTTCGCCCGGATCTGCACCGCCCAGGAGATCGACGTGCTGGTCACCGACGCCGGGATCGCCGCCGAGGACGCGGCCCGGCTCGAGGACGCCGGAGTCGACGTTGTCACCGCCTGAGACTCGGCCGCGCCGGGCGGGCTGGATCCGGACGGGCTGGATCGGCCCATCGACCTGGTGGTCGTCGGTGACTGCAACCCGGACGTACTCGTGCTCGGTGACGACGTGACCCCCGAGTTCGGCCAGCAGGAGAAGCTGGTACCCAGCATGTCGCTGGTCGTCGGCGGGTCCGCGTCCATCACCGCGGTGGCCGCGGCCCGGCTCGGGCTCAGCGTCGCGCTGGTCGCCGCGGTCGGCGCCGACCCGGCCGGGCAGTTCATGCTGGATCAGATGGCCGCCGAAGGGGTCGCCACCGGCGCCGTAGCCGTCCGCGAGGACATCCCGACCGGGATGACGGTGGCGTTGTCGAACGGTGGTGACCGGGCCATCCTGACCGCGCTCGGGGCGGTGGGCTCGCTGACCGCCGCCGACGTCCCGGCCGGGCTGCTCGCCCGGGCCCGGCACGTGCACCTCAGCTCCTACTTCCTGGTCGAGGACTCGCTCGGACCCGGCCTGGCCGCGGTGATGACGGCCGCGCAGGCGGCCGGGGCGACCGTGTCCCTGGACACCAACTGGGATCCGTCCGGCCGGTGGGGCGACGACCGGCTCGCCGCCGCGCTGGCCCGGGCCGACCTGCTGCTGCCCAACGAGGCCGAGGCGGTCCGGCTGAGCGGCGAGCCGGACCTGTCCGCGGCGGTGCCCGTGCTGACCGCGGCCGGGTCCCGCCTCGTGGTCAAGCTGGGCGCCCGTGGGGCGCTGTGCGCCGACGGCAGCCGGCGGCACCGGGTCAGCGTGCCCCCGGTGGTGCCGGTGGACGCGACCGGGGCCGGCGACTGCTTCAACGCCGGGCTGATCGCGGGCCTGCTGCGGGGGCTGGCGCTGCCCGAGGCGGCCGCGCTCGGCTGCGCCGCCGGCGCGCTGTCCACCCGGGCGGCAGGCGGCACCGGGAGCGCCCCCGACCTGCCCACCGCCCTGGCCCTCGCCGGTGAGGCGTCCGTGACGGTCCCCGCCGCGGGTGCGCCCGCGTCCTGAACCCCCGGGGACGAATCACGGCTGGCCGTGACGCGGTCAGCGGCGGAACCGGACGGTGGTCAGCTCATGGGCCGCGGAGGGATCGCCGGACTCCACGTTGAACACGAGGAACTGGCCGTTGACGTGCGCCTGGCCGCGGTGGAACGTGCCGTTCCCCGGCGCGGGCACGTCGTACCGCACCACGTGCCGCCGGCCGTCACAAGGAATGGCCGGCTCGACGAGGCCATCGGAGCTGACGTCTCCCTGCGAGACGAAGACGGTGAAGTCACTCGACTCCCACCCGGGGTCGCAGGCCAGCCGGGTGACGACGGACAGCGACCCGTCCCGGTTCAGGTGGACCTGCTTCGCGGTCTTCTCGTGCGCCACCCCTACCGGCCTGTCTGCGGCCATGGCCGCGGGCGCCGCCGCGGCGGTGGCGGCCAGCACCACCACGGGAGCGACAACTCGCTGTAGCGCACGTGATCGGAACGCCTCGTTCACCTGGCCCAGTTTCACCTGACCGCCCCCCTGCTCACCGCAGGCACCCGAACCTTCGGTGCCGACTGCTCAGGCTCGCTGAACCAGCGGCACGGCACGTGAAGGCAGTGTGGAGGAGGTGTGGAGGCCTGCGCACGCAGGAGGTCGTGCCTGATGCTGTCCTCGTGGGCGGCTCGGCGGCTGCACTCTGGGCCAACCACCGCTCCTCTTCTGATCATGGCCACGTCCTGACCGATCTGAGCGCTCGTTTCGATGCGGTGCTCGACGCGATCGAGGCGACCGACGGGTGGGTCACTAACCGGGTTACCCCCGGGAAGATCATCCTGCGCGAGCTCGGCGACATTGAGTCCGGTGTTCGTCAGCTCATCCGCAACCGGCCGTTGGAAGTGGCAGAAGTTACCCTCCCGTCCGGGCAGGTGCTCCGGGTGCCAACCGCGGACGAGACCCTGCGGATCAAGGGCTACCTAGTTGTGCGGCGCAATCAGGTGCGCGACTACATCGATGTCGCCGCGCTGTCCGACCGACGTGGGATCTCTCATGCCGCGGACGTGCTCGGGCGTCTCGACGATTACTACTCTGACCAGCGAGGCGCGGAAGCAGCGGGTGTCGCCACCCAGCTCGCCCGGCAGCTGGCCGATCCGCGCCCCGCGGACGCTGGGACGATCAAGCAGCTTCGCGACTACAAAGGCCGGGATAATCGCTGGGCCGACTGGGGGAATGTGACTGCCGTCTGCCGGGCAGTCGCGGTGGAGATGGTGACATGACTACCCCCCTGAAGTTCCGCAACATCACCGCGTTGCCCGACGATCCGGTGGAGACCTGGCCATTCGAGGGTGTGCTCGCCGCAGTCGAGCGGGGCACGCTCCCCGATTGGCGCCGGCTGGCGCGGGCGATCCGAGCCGACCCCTGGGGACCAGTCGCCCAGCAAGTGCTGGAAGCCGTCCGGCTTTCTCGTCCTTACGGCACTACTGAACTCCTCGAGGGAGTGGTCAAGCGGGCCCGCGAGATGGCTGCCGATTCGGAGCGCGCCGAGGTGGCCACTGAGGTCCGCAATCTGGTGAGCGCGTCTGGCCTGTCGCAACAGGATTTCGCTGCCCGTCTGGGAACGTCGCGGTCCCGGCTGTCCACGTACATGTCCGGCAAGGTTGTGCCGTCGGCCGCCCTGGCCGTGCGGATGCGGCGAGTGGCCGGTGCACGGGACTTGTCCCAGGACGTGGGTTAGTTTGGCCTAGACGCACTCAGACCTTGGAGGGATGCGATGTCCCAGTACCCAGACGAACTGGGGTCATGGTGGACCGAGTTTCCCGGCAGCGACCGCGCCGCCTGGCTGGCGGCCCCCTCGTCCTCCCCGAGTGCTCTGGCCCCGGCGCAAGACGGTGTCCGGGGCGCCGTCTCCAGGCGGGCGCTCAAGCGCAGGCTGGTGATCCCGCCCGGCAAGCGCGAGCGGACTAAGCGCGAGGCGGTAGCAGAGTGGCGGCGCCAGACGGTCGACGCCATCCGGAAGCCGTCCCTCAAGTCGGGCGTGATCACCCTGGGCTCGGGCTTCGGAGGCACCGGCAAGACTGACGTGGCCGTGACCCTCGCGGCGATCTACGCCGCCGCGCGGCCCGCCGACCGCGTCATCCTCGCCGACAGCAACGACGACATGCCCCATGGCTACATCCGGCTCGGCGGCGTCCCGGTCGAGGCGCTGCCGCCGGACAAGCGGACGCTGTCCATCCGGGGCTTTTATCAGGCGTGCACGGACGCGAGCATCAAGGTCTACGCCGATCTGCGCGACGCCGTCGCCTGGCTCCAGGGTGTGGCGGTCATCCGGGGCGACACCGCCGATGAGTGCGTAGGGATCGACTTTGGGGAGCACGAGTACCTGACGGTGCTGGAGTTCCTCCAGTGCATGTCCAATATCGTCATCAACGATGGCGGCACAGGACTGTTTTCCCAGCTTCAGGTCGGCACCCTGCTGCATGGTGACAAGTACGTCTTCGTGACGGAGGCGTCGCAGCTGGGCTTCTGGTCCATCGATCAGGTGTTCAGCCGGTACCGGAACTACGAAGGCGAAAAGGAAAGGCCGCTGACTGAGCGGGAAAAGACGCACCTGAATCTGCTTATGGACGAGGCCACGATCGTGGTGGATAAGTTCAACAACGACGACCCGGAGCAGGCTCGGTGGTTTACCCGGATCCGCGAGGGCTTCGAGGGGACGCAGGTATCGGTGGTGGCCACTCCCTGGGACCAGGCGCTCGCCAACCGGGTGACCTTGGATCTTGGTGCCGTCGCCGGGGCCACGCTGGACGCCAAGCTGGCCATGGCCGAGGTGGTGCTGCGCGGAGTCGACCGGGCTAACCGCAGACGTCTGGGTCTTCCTGACGACCAGGCGCACGCGGCCGGCAACGGCCATGGGGCCCTCGCCGAGCCGCCACGCTGGTTCTCCGAGCCGGAGCGTCCGGCCGATACCGCGGCCCTGGAGGCAGACGACGACGCCGGGCCGGTGCGCTCTCCTTGGCCGAGCGGAGGAGTCGGCAGCTGAGCCCGCAGGCCGGGCCCCGTCCGGACGGGGCCATGTACGACGTGGAGCAGGTCGCCGGGCTACGCCGCTGGCCCATCGACGCGACGGAGAAGGGTTTCGGCGGTCCGGCGCACCGCTCGCCGCTGACCGCGGGGCAACTGGCCCGCGAACGTCCCGGGGCTGGCGCCGGGCTGCTCAGCACGCCGCGGGTCCTGTTGCGGGAGCAGGCCCTGCGGCACAACATCTCGGCCATGGCCGCCTACTGCGCGGCGAACGGCGTCCTCCTGTTCCCGCACGGCAAGACCACGATGGCGCCGCAGATTCTCGCCGCCCAGCTGGACGGCGGCGCGGCGGGCGTCACTGCCGCGTCGGTGTCGCAGGTCCGGATGTTCCGGCGCTTCGGCGTGCGGAACGTCCTGCTCGCCAACGAGCTCGTGGACGACGCCTCGATCAGCTGGGTGGCCCGTGAGCTGACCTCCGATGAGCAGTTCTCCTTCCTCTGCTACGTCGACAGCGTCACCGGGGTCAGCCGGCTGGACGAGATCCTGGCCGCCTACGGTCTCCCGGGCCGGCTGCGCGTGCTGGTCGAACTCGGCCACGAGGACGGCCGAACCGGCTGCCGCACCCGCGCCGAGGCGCTCACCGTGGCGGCCGCGGTCGGGCGCGCGCCGCGACTCGAGCTGGCCGGGGTGGCCGGCTACGAGGGCTCCCTGCAGGCCCCCACGCCCGCCGAGACCGCGCAGAAGGCCCGGGCGTACTGCGCGGAACTCCGGCAGCTGGCCCTGGCCCTGGCCGCTTCGGGACAGTTCCCGGAGCCGCCGGTGGTGACGGCCGGCGGCTCGGCCTACTTCGACGAGGTCGTCGACGTGCTGGGCCGGAGCCCGGACTGGACCCTGGTGCTGCGCAGCGGGTGTTACGTCACCCACGACCACGGGCTGTACAGCCGCATCGCGCCCGCCGGACGGGACGCGCCGGCCGTCCCCGTCCTGGAACCGGCCCTGGAAGCCTGGGCTCCGGTTCTCTCCCGGCCCGAGCGCGAAACCGCGGTGCTGGGAATCGGCCGCCGGGACGTCTCGTTCGACGCCGGGAACCCGGTAGTCCTGCACGGACGCGCGGCCGACGGGACGACCCTCGACACCGGCGGCGCGGTGGTCAGGCGGCTGTTCGACCAGCACGCGGTGCTGTCCGTCCCCGCCGCGGCCGGGCTCGCGCCTGGCGACGAGCTCTGCCTGGGCATCTCGCATCCGTGCACGACCTTCGACAAGTGGCGGTGGATCCCGGTGCTCGACGGCGAGGACCGCATTACCGACGTGATACGCACCTTCTTCTAGGGACCGCAGGCTTTTGAGGCTGAGCTCTCTTTACGTGACCAATGTCTTTACCTGACCGCGTCTTTACCTGACTGCGACGTTGCGTGGTGATTCCGGCCGCAGGGCCGCTGCAGAACGCCAATCTTGAACCGTCTTGGCGCGCGGCCCGTAGTCATTTACGTGGACCGCGCAGCGGGATCCACTGTGCCCGGCTGCGCCATCTCGGCCCGCGGCCTCCCCACGCCTGGCCGACGCGATAACGCTCGCCACCCGGCGGAGCGTTAACCACCAGGTTTAGGGAGCGGACATCATGACCTTCAGACACTGGCGGGCAGCAGCCGTTCTGGCTCCGGCCGCCATCACCGCGGGGGCGCTGGCCACCCCGGCCGCGGCAGCAGCCAGTCCCAGCTGGCAGCTCACCGATCAGTACACCGCCAGGCCGGCCTGCTTCACCACCGGCGGCGGATCGGAGTATCTCGAGCTCAACCTGTCCGGGAGCTGGTCGGTGCCGCTGAGCTTCGGCGCGTCCGGCCTGCCGGCCGGCGGCTCTTACAGCGACGTCATCCTCTACGAGAATCTGGCCAACGACACGTGGAGCCCCGGCGCCCTGCCCATACCGCCGGGCTCCAGCAACGGAACGGGCCCCTTCACCGACGGACCGCAGACCATTGACGAGGCCTACCCCGTGACGACCATCCCGGCTGGCCTCCAGGCGAACTCGACGTTCACCATCACCTTCTGGGCCAGCGACGGCACCACCAAGCAGACCGAATCTGTACCCATCGTGATCAAGTCCAGCTGCGCGCGTCGTTACTAGACGCCGGCAACCCGACGGTGTCCCGCGCCCGGAACCAGGCGCGGGACACCGTGCGCCGGGCCGGGTTACATGACCGCGAGTTGCCCGCCGTCGATGACGATCTCGGCGCCGGTGATGAAGGACGCGTCGTCCGAGGCCAGGAACGCGTACACCGCGGCCACCTCCGATGACCGGCCCGGACGGCCCAGCGGGATGCTGCCGCTCGCGTACGCGTCGGCGAAGTCCTTCCCGCCGAGGTCCGCGCTGATGGCGGCGTTCAGCGGCGTCTCGATGTAGCCCGGGCACAGGGCGTTGACCCGGACGCCACGGGGCCCGAGTTCGACCGCCATGGTCTTGGTCAGCAGCAGCACGCCCCCCTTGGTCGCGTTGTAGTGGGCGTAGTCCGCCTCGCCGCCCAGGCCGTTCGTCGAGGACATGTTGACGATGACCCCACCACCACCCTGGTCCACCAGCACCCGGGCGACCGCCTGCGCCACCAGGAACATCCCGCGCAGGTTCACCGCCATCATCTGGTCCCAGTGAGCCGCGGTGATCCTGAGAAAGGGCTCCCGCCAGGCGACTCCCGCGTTGTTGATCAGAACGTCGACGCCCCCCAGCGCCTCGCACGCCGAGGCGACCAGCCGCGTCACGTCGTCCTCGCGGCTGACGTCCGCCGCGATTCCCGCCACCGTCCCGAACGCCGCCAACCCGGCGACCGCCGCGTCCACCTCGTCAGGGTCGAGTCCGCAGAGGAACACGCGGGCGCCCTCTTCGAGGAAGCGCTGGGCGGTCGCCTGGCCGATTCCGCTGCTGCCCCCGCTGACCAGAACCCTCTTGTCCGCGAGCCCGCGCATGGCGCCCGCCTCCTCTCGGCGGCCTCAGCCGGCCGCGGTCAGGACGAAGGCCAGGATCTCCGCCTCGTAGCGCAGCTGGTCGTACCGGCCGGCCGGGCCGACGTGCGCCCCGGCCCCCAGCTCGGGCCGGAACAGGACCCGGCCGCCCGGCCGGCTCCATGCCGCTGTCGGTGGCCCGGAGCCGCGCCACCCACTTGGCCGGCTCGTGGATCAGCACCCGCGGGTCGTGCAGGCTCCCGGTGACCAGCAGGTCCGGCCGCGGGCCGCCGGGCACGTTGTCGTACGGGCTGTAGGACTTCAGGTAGGCCCGCATGGCCGGATCGCGCGGGTCACCCCACTCGTCCCACTCGGTGATGGTCAGCGGGATGGACGGGTCGAGCATCGTGGTCACCACGTCCACGAACGGGACCTCGGCGACCACCGCCCGCCACCGCTGCGGCGCCATGGAGAACACCGCGCCCTGCAGCAGCCCGCCGGCCGACAGGCCGCGCGAGACGATCCGGTCCGGGGCCGCCCAGCCCGGATCATCAGAGCCCGCCGCCGGCCAGCATGTCGGCGGCCGCGACGAAGTCGGTGAACGTGGTCCGCTTGCGGTCCAGGTGGCCCTCGGCCCACCAGCGGCGGCCACCTTCCCCGCCCCCGCGAACGTGCGCTACCGCGTACACGAACCCGCGGTCCAGCAGGCTCGGCGTGACGACGCTGAACTCCGGCCATGAGCACGCCTCGTACGCGCCGTACCCGTACAGCAGGACCGGCGCGGAGCCGTCGCGGCGCAGCCCGCGCCGGTACGCCACCGTGACCGGGATCATGGTGCCGTCCGCGGCGGGCGCGCTGATCCGCTCGCTCACGTACCCCGCCGGGTCATAGCCCGGCACGTCCTGGCGCTTGCGCAGCTCCCAGCCGCCGCTGGCCAGGTCCACGTCGGACCAGGACGGCGGCTCGGTCAGCGACTCGGTCCGCACCGTCACCGCGGCGCTCTCGTAGTCCTCGTTCACCGCCAGGGCCAGCGCCCGCTCCGGGCCGCCCGCCTCGATCAGGTGCTGCGCCCCGGTCTCGCGGTCCACCACGCGCAGCTGGGTCGCGGCGCCGCGGCGCTGCTCCACCACCAGGTAGCGGCCGAACACGTCGCACCCGACCAGCCGGGTGTCCGTGGCCGCCCCGATGACTTCCGTCCAGCGCGCTGCTGACCACGGGCCCGGGCCCGTAGCCAGCAGCGCGGTCACGGGCGCCTGGACCAGCCGGAACTCCGCGGCCCCCGCGTTGGTGACCAGGTACAGCTCGCCCCCGTCCGGCCCGCGGGCATGGTCGGCGTAGTACTCCGTGCCCGGCCTTCTTGGCTCGATAACGAACGGCGCTACGCCGGTGTCGTCCGCCGGGATCAGCAGGGTCTCGGTGGTGTTCCGGGAGGCCGTCTCGATCAGCAGCCAGGCCCCGCTGCGGGTGGCCCGGACGGTCAGCTCGAACCGTTCGTCGTCCTCGCGGTATACCAGCGAGTCGCGGCCCGCCGTGGTGCCCAGCTCGTGCCGCCACACCTCGTGCGGCCGGTACGCCGGGTCGGTGACCACGTAGAGCAGGGACCGGGAGTCGGCGGCCCAGGCCAGCCCGTAGTAGGTGCGCTCGATGCGCTCGGCCAGGTCGGTGCCCGTAGCCAGGTCCCGGACCCGTAGCTGGTACACCTCGTCGCCGTCGAAGTCGACCGAGTAGGCCAGGTACCGCCCGTCCGGGCTGACCTCGCGTACCCCCAGCTCCGCGTAGCTGCCGGCCGCGGCCGGATCGGTGAGCAGCAGGTTGTTGTCCAGCAGCACCTCGCCGGGGCCGTCCCGGCCCGCGGCCCGGCAGAACTGCTCGAGCTGCTGGCCGGCCACGGTCGCGGTGAAGTACCAGGACCCGCCCTGGCGCCACCGGACCGACTCCTCGGCCGGCCGGAGCCGCGCCGCGAGCTCCGCGAACAGGTCCTCGCGCAGCGCGCGCTGGGCCGCGGTCTGCTCGTCGTAGTAGGCGCGCTCGGCGGCCAGGTACTCCCGCAGCTGTGGCTGGTCCCGGTCGCGCATCCAGGCGTACGGGTCGGCGCCGGGGCCACGGGGGGCGACGGGCGGTCCGGAGCTGGTCATCGCGATCTCCCTGGTCGTTGCGCCGGGCTCTCGAGCAGGGCGCGCAGTGGCCCCGCGGGCAGCCCGTAGGAGGTGTGGCCGTCCCGGCCGGTGACGGTCCGGGCTTGCAGCAGGCTGTTCAGCACGGCCTCCTCGGTGGCCTCGACCACGGCGGCGAAGTAGTCGTTCAGCGCGCCGCCGGTGACGGGGGACCGGGGCGGAGCGGCCCCCCGGGGCGCGCGCAGCCCGGTGGCCAGGGCCAGGAAGATCTCCCCGCTGGCGTGGTGCGCGGTGCTGCCCGTCCGGGCCAGGCCCAGGCCGGCCCGGCGGGCCAGCCGCTGGCAGGCGGCCGCGTCCAGCGGCCCGTCGGTGAGCACCACCACGATGCACGACCCCGCGGGCCGGGGGCGGGCCTCCGGCTCACCGGGGTCGGGCAGCAGCCGCCCGGCCGGCACCCCGGCTACGGTGAGCCGCTCCCGGTCGCCGAAGTTGGTCATCGTGACCACCCCGACGGTCGCCCCGTCCGGCACCACGCGGGACGCGGTCCCGATGCCGCCCTTGTATCCCAGGCAGCTCATCCCGGTGCCCGCCCCGACCGCGCCCTCGTGGGCGGCCTGCGCCCCGGCGGACGCCCGGGCCGCCGCCAGCGCGGCCCGTACGTCGTCACGCTGCACTTGCATCCGGCGGTTTTCGTTGAGGAAACTGTCGTCGCATTCGGCCACGAGGGGGATGATCACGTCCTCGTCGCCGATCGCGGGCTGCTCATCCATGAGCAGCTCGCAGGCCGCGTCGTAGACGCGGCCCAGTTGCATGGTCGAGGTGAGGAACACCGGCGTCTCGGCCAGCCCCCATTCCTGCGCGGTCAGCAGGCCGGTGCATTCGCCCGCCCCGTTGAGCACCGCGCCGCCGGCCGGGACCGGAAAGCCGAACAGGTCGCCGCCTGGGTCGATCACGGTCACCCCGGTCCGCGCCGTGCCGCGGCCGGCCGGCGGGGGCGGCTCGTCCCGCCAGACGGTGGCGTGCCCCAGCCCGGCCCCGGGCACGTCGAGCACCGACCCGGTGGGGCCCGGTGGCAGCAGGCCGATGGTGATGCCAAGATCAGGAACGCGCGGCATCCCGCGATGCTAACCCGCCGCGCCGTCCTGGGGAGGGTGCGGGTGAGCCTGCCGGTGCCAGTGGTGTGGAGTGAGGACTGCCTGCGGCACGATCCCGCTGGCGAAGTATGGCTCGGCCTGCGGGAGCCCGGGACCGAGGTCCCGGCCCGGGCGCTGGTCCTGCGCGACGCGCTGGCCGCGGCGGGCGCGCCGGTGACCGCCGCGCGTGGAGCACGACGACGCCGTCCTGCGCCAGGTGCATGACCCCGCGCTGCTCGATCACCTGGCCTCGGTCTGGGCGGACTGGGAAGCTGCCGGGCTGCCCGCGGAGTACGGGCGCGACCGGGTGGTGCCCTACGTGTTCCCCACCCCGGGCCTGCTGGCCGGGCTGCCGCTGCGGATCCCGCCCGCCGTGCACGGCCGGGCCGGGCTGTACTGCTACGACACGATGACGCTGGTCGGCCCGGGCAGCTGGACCGCGATCCGGGGCGCGGCGGACGCCGCGCAGACCGCCGCGGACCTGGTCAGCTCGGGCTCCTCGCTGGCCTACGCGCTGTGCCGGCCGCCTGGGCACCACGCCACCCGCGGCGCCTACGGCGGGTCCTGCTACCTGAACAACGCCGCGGTCGCGGCGCAGGCCCTCCGGGCGGCCGGGGCGGCCCGGGTCGCCGTGCTGGACATCGACGCGCACCACGGCAACGGAACCCAGATGATCTTCTACGACCGGGCCGACGTCTGGTACGGCTCGCTGCACGTCGACCCGGGCGCGGGCTGGTTCCCGCACTACGCCGGCTACCCCGGCGAGCGCGGCACCGGCCCCGGCGCGGGCTTCAACCGGAACCTGCCGCTGGCCCCCGGGACCGGCGACGACGGCTGGCTGGCCGCGCTCGGCGCGCTGTGCGCGGAGGCGCGCGCGTTCGCCCCAGAGGCCGTGGTGGTGTCCCTGGGCCTGGACGCGGCGGACGCTGACCCGGAGAGCCCGCTGCGGGTCACCGAGGCCGCCTACCGGGCGGCGGGGCGCCAGATCGCCGCGCTGGGCCGCCCGGCCGTGTTCGTCCAGGAAGGCGGCTACCACCTCCCCACCCTGGGCGGCTACGCGGTGGCCACCCTCGAAGGCTGCGCCAGGCCCTGAGACCCCCGGTCAGGCGAGCAGGCAGGCGGCCTCGTGGCCGGTCGCGACCGTGGCCTTGGGCGGGCGCAGGCCGGGGTCCTCCTTGGTGCACTGGAACTCGGCGATGGGACAGCGCGGGTGGAACCGGCACCCGACCGGCACGTCGACGGGGTTCGGCGTCTCACCCAGGAGGATCTGCGGGATGCTGCGCTGCCGGGGGTCCCGGTTCGGGACGACGGACAGCAGCGCCTTGGTGTAGGGGTGCTGCGGATTGCGGACCACGTCCCGGGCCGGGCCCTGTTCCACGATCCGGCCGAGGTACATGACCGCGATCCGGTCGGCGAAGTGCGCGGCGGTGGACAGGTCGTGGGTGATCATGAGGATGCCCATGTCACCGTCGCGGCGCAGCCCGTCCAGCAGCGACAGGACGCCCGCCCGGACCGAGACGTCCAGCATCGATACGGGCTCGTCCGCGAGCAGCAGGTCCGGGCCGAGCACCAGCGCGGCGGCGATCGTGACCCGCTGCCGCTGCCCGCCGGACAGCTCGTGCGGATAGCGCTCCAGGAACTGCTCCGCCGGGACCAGTCCCGCCCGCTCCAGGGCGCTGACGGCCAGGTCGCGGCGCTCGGCCCGGGAGCTGCCGATCCCGTGCACCAGCATCGGCTCCTCGACGGCGTCCTGGACCCGGAACCGGGGATCGAGGGATTCGTACGGGTCCTGGTAGATCATCTGCAGCTTGCGCCGCAGCGGGCGCATCTGCTGCTGGGACAGCCTGGTGATGTCGGTGCCGTTCAGCCGGATCGTCCCGGACGTGGAGCTCACCATCCGCAAGATGGTCTGCGCGGTGCTGGTCTTGCCGCAGCCTGACTCGCCGACCAGGGCCATCATCTCGCCGCGGGCCAGGCTGAAGCTGACCCCGTCCACCGCATGCACCGTCAGCCGGGGCTCGCGGGCCAGCCGTTCGGTCAGGCCGCGCCGGACCGGGTACTGGGTGACCAGGCTGTCCACTTCCAGCAGCGGTGCCTTTCCCAGCTGCGGTGCCTCGCTCACGGCGCCTGCCCGGCGGGCTGGCGGGTGAGGTGGCAGGCGGCCTCGTGGCCGGGACCGACCGCCCGGAGCACCGGGCGCTCGTCGGCGCAGGGCTCGAACGCGGAGTCGCAGCGCGGCCGGAACGGGCAGCCGGGCAGGTCCCGGTCCAGCCGCGGCGGGGCACCGGCGATGGAGACCACCTCGTCCTCTCCGTACAGGTCGGGAGTGGCGGCGAACAGCAGCCGGGTGTACGGGTGGCGGGGCGCGTGGAAGAGCGTCTCCATCGGCCCGGATTCCACGATCTCGCCCGCGTACATGACGGCTGCCCGGTCGCAGACCTGCGCCACGACTGGCAGGTCGTGCGTGACCAGCACGAGAGCCAGGCCCAGCTCGCCGGACAGCCGGATGAGCAGGTCCAGGATCTGGGCCTGGACCATGACGTCCAGCGCCGTGGTCGGCTCGTCGGCCAGCAGGATCTTCGGGTCGCAGGCCAGCGCCATGGCGATCGAGGCCCGCTGCCGCATGCCGCCGGAGAACTCGTGCGGGTACCGCTCGGCCGCGGCCGCGGGGATGCCGACCAGTTCCAGCAGTTCGCCTGCCCGCCGCCGGGCGGCCGCGCCGTGCGCGACGTCGTGGAAGGCCATCGGCTCGGCGATCTGCCAGCCGATCTTCTTCACCGGGTTCAGCGCGTTCATGGCGCCCTGGAAGACCATGGCGACGTCGGTCCAGCGGTGTGCGCGCACCGAGTCCTCCCCGCCGGCCAGGATGTTGCGGCCGTCCACCCGCACCTCTCCGGCCAGCGACGCGTTAGGCGGCAGCAGGCCCATCAGCGCCAGGATGGTGGTGGTCTTGCCGCATCCGGACTCGCCGACCAGGCCGAAGCGTTCGCCCGGGTCCAGTGAGAAGCTCACCCCGGCGGTCGCGTGGACCTGGCCCCCGCGGGGCAGGTCGAACCAGACGTGCAGGTCGTCGACTTCGAGCAGGCTCAAATCGCGTCCCGCCCCCTTCCGACCAGCGGGCGCAGCCGCCACCGGCGCACCGACAGGTTGGCCGCCTTCAGCCGCGGGTTCAGCGCGTCCTCGACGGCCTGGCCGAACAGGAAGCAGCCCACGATGACGGCGGCGATGACGAGCCCGGCGGGCACGATGGCCCACCAGGCCCCCGAGGAGATCGCGGTCCGCTGGAACGCGTTCTCCAGGATCGTGCCCCAGGTGGTGACCGTCGGGTCCTCCAGGCCGAGGAAGGCGAGCGCGGTCTCCAGGTAGATCGCGATCGCGATGGTCAGCACCGTGTTGGCGATGAGCAGCGGGCCGACCTGGGGCAGGATGTGCTTCCAGATGATCCGCGTGTTGCTGGCCCCCATCGCCCGGGTGCGTTTCACGTACACCCGCTCACGCACGCTCATGACCTGGGCCCGGATGATCCGGGCGGTCGAGGTCCATTCCAGGATGCCGATCACGATGATCACGTGGAACAGGCTGGCCCCCCAGACGTCGGCAATGACGATCATGAGCACCAGGTCCGGGATGACCAGCAGGTAGTCGGTGATACGCATCAGCCCGATGTCGATCCAGCCGCTGAAGTACCCGGACAGGATGCCGACCCCGCCACCGATGATCATCGCGACCAGGGTGGCCGCGAACCCGACCACCAGGGAGATCCGGCCGCCCTGCATGAGCTCGCTGAGCATGTCGATCCCGCCGTCGTCACAGCCGAGCCAGTGCGCGCCAGACGGCGGGCGCAAACACCGCGCAGGTCTGCTGGGTGATGCTGTACGGCGAGATGTACGGGGCCACGATCGACAGCAAGACGAAGAAGACGATGATCGACAGGCCGACGACGGCGGCCTTGCGCTCCCGGAGCACGGTGCGGAAGAAACCAGTGCGGGTTGAACGGCTGGCCCCCGGTCTCGACGGCGAGCTGCGGGTCCTGTAGCGGCAGGGTCACTGGGAGATCCTCGGGTCCAGGCGGAAGTAGATGAGGTCGGCGACGAAGTTCAGGATGATCACGGCCAGGGTCAGGATCAGGAAGCCGCCCTGCAGCATCGGGTAGTCGCGCTGCCCGATCGCGTCGTACATGGCCAGCCCGATGCCGGGCCAGCTGAAGATCACCTCGATCAGCAGCGCCCCGCCGACGATGTAGCCGAGGTCCAGCGCGACCAGGGTGACCATCGGCAGGAGCGCGTTGCGGAACGCGTGCCGCCGGACGATCCGGCGGTCGGGCAGCCCCTTGGCCCGGGCGGTGAGCACGTAGTCCTCGCCGAGCGTCTCCAGCATGGAGGACCGGACCACCAGCGTGTAGCTGCCGTAAGCGGTCAGCATGAGGGTCGCGGCGGGCAGGATCATGTGCTTGCCGATGTCGATCAGGTGCTGCCAGAACGGCTCCGCGCCGAACAGGAAGGGGTCGCTCATGCCGGCCGCGGGCAGGTACCCGGCGAAGATGATCAGCAGAACCAGGCCGAGCCACTGGGTCGGGAACGCGTAGAAGACGATCGCCCCGTTCGTGCTGAGGTGGTCCGGTACCGTCCCGCGCCGCCAGGCCGACAAGACGCCGGTCGCCACCCCGACCACGATGGCGGCCACGGTGCCCACGGTCACCATGGGGATCGTGTTCTTCAGGTCCGCCAGCAGCAGATGGGTCACCGGCTGCTGGTAGGTGAACGAGATGCCCATGTTCCCGTGGGCCAGCTCACGCAGGTAGATGAGGTACTGCTGCCACTTGGGCTTGTCCAGGCCGAATTCCACGGTCAGCGCGTGCCGGAGCTGGGGGCTGGAGTGCGGCACCCGGGACAGGTTCGTCACCGCGTTGCCGGGCAGCACCCGGAACAGGAAGAAGTTGATCGTGATCGCCACGAACACGGTGACGAGGGCGAAGAACCCCCGCTTGATGACGTAATCCGCGCTGCGCACCGCCTCAGCCCGCCTGGTGCACGCTCTCGAACGGGATCTTCGACATCGAGTTCCAGGAGATGCCCGCGACCAGCGGCAGGTCGGCCCAGGCGGTTGAGTGCGCCTCGATCGCGTCCGGGAAGTCGAGCACCAGATACGGCTTGGCGCTCGCGATCATCTGCTGCATCTGGTAGACGATCTGCTGTCGTTTCGCGGGGCTGGTGGCCGCGCTCTGCGCCTGGTACAGGTTGTCGTAGGCCTTGCTGCAGTAGCCGGTGTCGTTCCAGACGTTCCAGGAGCCGCAGGTCAGCACGGACAGCATGAAGTCCGGGTCGGTCAGCGGGTACCAGTCCCACATCGAGATCTCGAAGTTCTTGTAGTCTGTTGGCCGTGATCGCGCTGTAGGCGGCCGAGTCGTCCAGCACCTTCAGGTTCAGCTGCACGCCGATCTTCTTGAAGTCACCCTGGATGATCTGGTAGGAGCGCTGGCCGTAGCTGTTCTGGATGTCGGTCGGCATGATCACCGTGTAGGACATGGGATGGCCGTTGGCCATCCGGACGCCGCCCGGGCCCATCTTGTAGCCCGCCTGGTCGAGCAGCTGGTTCGCCTTGCTCAGGTCGAACGGAGCCGGCTTGATCGCCGGGTCCGACCAGTGGCCGGTGGCGGGCGGGATGATCGACGCTCCGGGTACGCCGTGGCCGAGCAGGGATGTGCTGACGATGGCCTGCCGGTCGATCGCGTCGTCGAACGCCTGCCGCAGCAGCGGGTTCAGCAGCTCCTTGTGGCTGGCCTGCTGCTGCGGGTTGGAGTTGATGATGAAGTCGTCGAACACCACGCCCGGGCTGGACCGCACCACGAAGTGAGCCGATTTGAGGGTGGTCACCGAGGTCGGCGGCACCACTTCGACCCCGTCTAGCTGGTTGCTCTTCAGCGCGGTGATCATCGCATCGGTGGTCTGGAAGAACTGCAGGCCGAACCCGTCGATGTGCGGCCTGGGGCCGTAGAACGTCGGGTTGCGCTTGAACAGCGCGATCTGCTTCGGCGTGTATTTGGTCAGGATGAACGGGCCGCCGGACACGATCGGCGCGTTGTTGGTGAACCGGGTCAGCGCCTTCCCATTGCCGGTGGCGTACTTGGCCCAGACGTGCTCGGGCAGGATCGGCACCTGCTGCACCTGGGACAGCACGTTGGCTACCGGCCGTTTGTAGGTCAGCACCAGCGTGGTGGCGTTCGGTGCGACGGCGCTCTTCAGGTGCGCGACGTAGCCCGCGGAGTTGGCGGTGGCGCTGTCCTGGTACTTCAGGATGGTGCTGTAGGTCCAGGCCGCGTCGGCGGCGGTCAGCGGCTTGCCGTCGGACCACTTGGCGCCCGGCTGGGTGTGGAAGGTCCAGACCTTCCCGTCCGGGCTCTCCGACCAGCTGCGCGCGAAGTCCGCCACGAACTGCAGCTTGGGGTTGTACTGGACCAGCATCGGATAGATGTACTCGAACGTGACGTAAGCGTCACCCTGGAACGCGACGAACGGGTTCAGCGAGTCAATGCTGGAGTTGCTGCCCAGCCGGAACACGCCACCGTCCTTGACCGAACTCCCGGACCCGTTGCCACCGCAGGCGGCCGCGGCGAGCGTCAGGGCGACCGCTACGGCGATCAGCCGGGCCGTGGGACGGCGCCCGCGCGGGTTTCCCCGGCGGGGGCGCAGTTCCGGCCAGAATCCCCGGCGTCTTCTGGGCAGCTGGCCCTGGCTTTCCATCCGCCTACCCTCGTTCCTGGAGCCGCCTGAAATCCGTCCCGCCAGATTTGCCGGGAAATCATCTGAATAGCCGTTTAGGGTCGCTCATCAGGACATGGGCGTCAACCCCCGCGCCGCAACCGCCGCCTCGACGTGACCTAACGGACGTCCGTCTCACGGAGCGTGCCCCGCTGCGCCAGGCTGTACAGCAGCACGAACGACGGGCCGACCAGCACCACGATGATGCCCACCACGACCAGTTCCGCGACGCCGGCTCCGGCGGGCGCGGCGGCATCGTGAACGGTCAGGCGGGGCGGCAGCAGCAGCGGGTACTGGGCGAGCGCCCAGCCCCAGATCACGGCGGTCACGGCCAGGGCGGCCAGCAGCCGGGTCAGCCTGGTCTTGTCCAGCGCCAGCAGGACCAGCACGGCGGCGCCGGCCAGCACCGAGAGCACCACCAGCGGCAGGGCCCGCCCGGCGGTCAGGATCGAGAACACCCGGGCCGCCGCCGTGTGCAGGACCGCCATGGTGATCGCGGCCAGCAGGCCGGCCACGACCGCGGCGGCCAGGGCCCGCCGGGTGAAGTACCGGCGCAGCCCAGGCTCACCAGCGCGTTCGCTGTCGGTGGCCAGGTAGACAGCGGCCAGGTACGCGGAGGTGGCCACGAACAGGGCCCCGGTCAGCAGGGACGTCGGATTCACCCAGGAGGAGACCGGATCGCCGTCGGCACCGTGCACCCGGCCGGTCACGATCGCCCCGATGGCGGTGCCCAGGAAAAACGGGGTCAGCAGGGAGGCCAGGGCGAAGACCGCGCCACTCACCCGCTGCCAGCGCAGCGTCTGCACCTGCGAACGGAACGCGAACCCGGCCCCGCGCAGGACGATGCCCAGCGCGGCCACGCTCAGCGGCACGAACAGCGTGGTGAAGATCCAGGCGAAGGCGACCGGGAAACCCGTCCAGAGCAGGACCAAGGCGATGATCAGCCAGACGTGGTTGGACTCCCACACGGGCCCGATGGAACGGTCGATCCGCCGCCGCGGCGGCGCCCCGGCCGCCGCTCCGCCGGCCAGCAGATCCCAGACGCCGCCGCCGAAGTCGGCCCCGGCCAGCACGGCGTAGGCCGTGATCACCAGGACGAGCACGGCCGCGACGACGTCGGGGATCATCGGGGCGGCTCCGGTGGTCGCGCGACCTGCCCGGCGGGCGGCCCGTAGGGCACGGCGGGTTCCGGCTGCCCTGGGGTCCCCGCGCTCCAGCGGCGCTGCATCACGAGCAGGACCGCGAACGTGGCCGCCGTCAGCGCCCCGTAGATGACCAGGGTCGCAGCCAGCGTGCCGGTCACCCCGCTGGCGGTGGTCACTGCCTGGCTGGTGAGCAGCACGTGATACACGGTCCAGGGCTGGCGGCCGACCTCGGTGACGACCCAGCCTGCCTCCATGGCCGCGGTGGCCGCGACCCCGGACAGCGCGCCCCCGACCAGGAACACCGTGCCTGGGCGGCCCTGCGGCAGGTCACGGTGGCGCCACCAGGACCAGGCCAGCCAGATCCCCCAGAGCAGCAGCAGGGTTCCGATGCCGACCATGAGGTCGAAGCTCAGGTGGATGAGAGTGGGCAGCGGCGGCCGGTAGGCGGCCCGCACGCTGTCCCAGCCGGTCACCCGGGTGTGCGGCGAGAACCCCACCAGCAGCGAGTTGACGTCGGGCAGTCCGATGCCCGCGATCACGTGGCCGTGGTACCAGATGCCCGCGATCCACTCGGTGGCGTCGCGCGTGGTGTGGGCGACGTACTCCATCGACGCGAACTTGACCGGTTGCTGGCTGGCGATCGCGCGCGCCGCGGTGTCGCCCACCACGATCTGGACCGGCGTCACGATCGCGGCGATGGCGAACGGCACGCCGAAGCCGAGCCGGGTGTAGCGGTCCCGGTGGCCGCGGAGCAGGCCCACCGCGTACGGCGTCGCGGCCAGGCCGCCCGCGACCATGTAGGCGGCCAGGATCATGTGCGGGGCCTCGTAGTAGGTGGCTCCGTTGAAGAAGACCGCGACCGGGTTGACGCTGGTGATCTGGCCGTGCGCCATGGTGTAGCCGGACGGATCGTTCATCCACGAGTTCGCGGCCACCACCGACAGGGCACCGAGGATGCCACTGATCACGATCGGCCCGAGGGTCCAGAAATGCAGCCAGCGCGGCAGCCGGTCCCAGCCGAACAGGTAGATCGCCGTGAACACCGCTTCGAGCAGGAAGAAGATGCCCTCGAAGCTGAACGGGATGCCGATGGCCGAGCCGTACGTGCCCATCAGTCCCGGCCACAGCAGGCCCATGTCGAACGACAGCACCGTCCCGCTCACGGCTCCTACCGCGACCAGCACGGCCATCACCTTCGACCAGCGCCGGGCGAGCAGCAGCGCGTCGGTGTCACCCCGGAGACCGAGATAGTGCGCGGTCATCACGACCGCCGGAAAACCGATGCCCAGGCAGGCCAGGATGATGTGGAAGCCCAGGCTCGACCCCATCTGGGCCCGGGCCGGGATGACCTGGTCCGAACGCAGCGCCAGGTTGCTCAGCACCTGCCTCGCCTCGCCCTCCGATCTCGCGGCTGGCCACGGTCCCGCCTATCCTGGCAAACAGGGGCAAGAAGGTTGAACAGGGGCTAGCGGCCTGAGTCCGCTTCCCTTGGTACGCATCGGGTCAGACGAGTGATCATCGCGTAGAAGGGGTAACTCTAGGGCGTGGGGGTTGCCGGGATTGTGTTGCGGGGCCGCTACCGGTTGGACGCGCTCATTGCGTCCGGCGGTATGGGGGACGTCTGGCGGGGTACTGACCTGGCCATTGACCGGCGAGTAGCGATCAAGCTGCTGCGCTCGGAGCGCGCCGACGACGAGGACGGGCTGGCCCGGTTCCGCGCCGAGGCGCATCATGCGGGCTCGCTGTCGCACCCGAACATCGCCCAGGTCTTCGACTATGGGGAAGCCCGGGGGACGGAACCTGGGTACCTCGTCATGGAGCTGGTGGAAGGGCTGTCCCTGACCCGGATCCTGGACGACGGGCCGCTGCCTCCCGGGGACGTGATGGATGTCGTCGCCCAGGTGGCCCGGGGACTGGCCGCCGCGCACCAGGCCGGCCTGGTTCACCGGGACATCAAGCCCGGGAACTTGCTGGTCAGGCTCGATGGCCTGGTCAAGATCACCGACTTCGGGATCGCCACCGCGGCCGGGGAAAATCCGGTGACGCAGCCCGTGACCCAGCCCGGGATGCTGATCGGGACCCCGGCCTACCTGGCCCCGGAACGGATCTCGGGTGTTCCCGCGATGCCGGCGGCTGACCTGTACGCGCTGGGTGTCGTCGCGCATCAGTGCCTGACCGGGAAGGTCCCGTTCGTAGGCGAGCCGCTGGCCGTGGCCCTCGCGCACCTGGACCGGGGTATCCCCCCGCTGCCGCCATCCGTGCCGCCCGCGGCCGCCGCGCTGGTCGCCGACCTGACCCGGCAGGATCCCGCC
Organism: uncultured Actinomycetes bacterium; assembly: GCA_963844695.1. Taxonomy (GTDB): domain Bacteria; phylum Actinomycetota; class Actinomycetes; order Streptosporangiales; family Streptosporangiaceae; genus RYN-230. The sequence continues at coordinate 83,473 of CAWJPL010000011.1, read as the reverse complement.
GCCCGTCCCCCGTCGGCCTGGGACGTCGCCGTGCGGGCTGAGCACCTCAGGGTGATCCTGTCCGGCCCGGAAGCGCCGGGCCCGGGCGACCCGACCACGACTCTGCCCGCGCGGGCAGACGGTACCGGCCTGGCTTCTCCGGCCGCCGCTGGCCCGGTGGGGGCTGGCCCGGTAGGGGCTGACGCTGCGGTGGCTGGCCCGATGGCGGCCGGAGCTGGGCTGACTGGTCCGGCGGTGGCAGGCTCACTGGTGGCTGGCTCGCTGGCGGCTGGCCATGGGCCCGGGGCCGCCGACGGCGTCGCACCGGGCGCCCCGCTTCGCCCCCGCCCCGGCCCAGGCCGTCGGGGTCAGCGGCCGCGGCGGCCTGGCCCGGCCCGGAAGGCGAGCCTGCCGGTCCGCGGGGCCCTGCTGCTGACCGGCGTCGCGTCGGTCGGGTTCATCAGCTGGACGCTGGCGACGCTGCCCAGCCCGCTGGGGTCAAATACGCCGTCCGTGGCCCCGCCGGCGTCCAGCCAGAGCGCCGCGCCGAGCCTCCTGCCCCGGCAGAGCCCGGTCGCGGCCACGCACGGCGCCGCCGCCGACGGCGGTAGTGCCGACGTGGCCCGGGCAACTGCCACCCCGCAGACGTCCGCGACGGGCCAGCCGCACCGGTCCGCGTCGCCGACGCCCACGACGCCCGCACCGACCACGCCGGTGCCCACGACACCGGTGCCGACCACGCCGGTGCCCACGACACCGGTGCCGACCACGCCGGTGCCGACCACGCCCGTGCCGACCACGCCGGTGCCGACGACGCCGGTGCCCACGACAGCCGTGCCCTCGACACCCGTCGGCTCACTCACTCCGACCGCGCCGCCCACGGACCCGGCCGTGGTCAGTGACACGCCTACGCCGCCCAGCCTGCTGAGCGTGCGGGTCGTCCCCTGATCTGAGGCTCAGGGTTGCGGGACGGCCGCCCGGGGCGGCGGGACCGCCCGGCGATCCCACGGGCCGGAGACCCGGACCAGCAGCAGGGCCGCATCGTCGTCGAGGGGCGCGCCCACATACCGAACCAGGTCGTCACGCAGCAGGTCCAGTAGGTCGCCATCCGCGCCGCCGGCCCTCGCGGCCACCTCTGCTATCCGCTCTTCCAGTGGATAGAACTCCCGGCGCGCGTCCCGGGCTTCGGTGACGCCGTCGGTGTAGAGCAGCAGCGCGTCCCCGGGCTGCAACGGCACCGTGCGCTCCGCGCCCGACGTGTCGCCGAGCGACATCAGCCGCAGCGGCAGGGCTGGTGCGGGCACGTCCACCGCGGTGACCCGCAGCCGCCTCGGCGCGACCTGACCGTCACTGCCGCCCGGCCTGTTCTCGGCTGGACTCCGCTCACCTGAACTCTGCTCGTTCTCGGCTGGCCTGTTCTCGGCCGGACTGAGTATGAGGGGCGGCGGGTGACCGCAGTTGTAGATGGTCAGGCTGCCCGCGGCCGGGTCGATCTCGGCCAGTACCGCGGTGACGAACTCTTCGAGCGGTGCTGCGGGACGGCGGGCCAGGCTCGCGTCGATCCGCCTGGCCACCTCGGCCAGCGTGTAGACCTCGTGGGCGACCTCGCGGAACACCCCCAGGACGTCCGCGGCGATCTCCACCGCGTCCAGGCCCTTGCCCCGGACGTCGCCCACGATCAGGCGGATGCCGAACTGGGTCCGCGTGACCTCGTACAGGTCGCCACCGACCCGGGCCTCGGCCGCCGCCGCGAGGTACACGACCCCGAGCTCCAGCGGCCCGACCTGGCGGGGCAGCGGGCGCAGCAGGGCTCTCTGCGCGGCCTCGGCGACCGAGGTAACGTCGGCCAGTCGCTGGTTCTCCTGCCCGCCCCGCGCGCTCCCCAATGCGCTGATGAGGGTCACCACCAGGATGGACACCGTGGTGACCACGGGCACCTCCGCCGTGGTGGTGAACGGCGCCGCCGCGATCGCGGTCAGCATCATCACGGCGCCGTAGGCCAGTGGGCGGCGCGGAGTCGCCGCGCCGATGCCGGCCAGGGCCGGTGGCACCGCCAGCAGCGGCAGGAAGAGCTGTCCGTCCGCGGCGCTGCCCGTGGCCAGGGCGATCAGCGCGGCCACCGCGGGCAGGGCGCACAGAGTCAGCCAGCGGGCGGGCCAGGGGGCCGCGCGCACAGCCGACCGGCCGCGCGCCAGTGGGGCCAGCATCTCGCTACCGGCCGCGAGTTACGGCAGCCGCGTCACGCAGCATGGGGGCTCCTCGCTAGCCGAGCGGACACCGCGGAGCCGGGTGATACCGCGGCGGGGACCGGGATAACGCACAGAATAGTGCACCGGCCCCGGATCGCCCGCCCGCTGAGTTGCGTCAGCTCGCTGAGTTGCGTCAGCTCGCCTGGGCCAGTGCCCCGAACGCGCGCTTGGGTTCCCAGCCGAGACCCTGGTAGCCGGAACCGGGGCCGCCCGGGACCATCTTCACCACGCCATAACTGGCCAGGTCCAGGTCACGGCGGGAACCGGTGCCGGGCACGAACTTGTAGCCCGCGAAGGTGAACCAGAAGGCCAGGTCCACCCCCTCGGCCTCGAAGATCTCGGTTAGCTCGCGCAGGTAGGTGACCTGCTCGTGCTCGTCGCGGACGTAGTCGCCGTCCAGGACGGGCGGCTCGGCGCTGGTGTCGAGGATGGCCCAGCCCAGGCCGCCACGGCCCGCGGCGCCCGCGTAGCCGCAGCAGCCGAACTCGGTGATCGCGAGCGGCTTGCCGTGCTGGAGGTGCTGGCGGAGCTCCAGCCCGAAGCGGTCGGCGTTGCCCGCGTCCCGGTACGCGTCCACGCCGGCTACGTCGAAGGGGGTCCAGTCCACCGGTTCCCACATGCCGGACGCGTAGCTCAGCGGGCCGCCGAACCGGCCGCGGGCGTCCTCGGCCGTCGCGGCCAGGAACCCGTTGAGCTTCCCGGGCAGCGCCGCGAACGCGCTGTGCAGCTGCCCGCCACCGGCCTGCAGCCCGGCGATCCGCTCGTAGACCGTGTCGCCGGGCAGGAAGCCCGCGCCGAACAACGACAGCTCGCAGCCGCACACCAGCACGACTGCGGCCCCGGACCGGCGCAGGTGCTCGGCGCGGTCCGCGCACTCCGCGAACAGCGGGGCCAGGTCTGCGGCGGACAGCTCGCACGGGAACGGCGCGAACCACACCTCCAGCCCCGCGGCCGCCGCGAGCTCCCCGGCCACGCTGAGCCGGGCCGGATCCCCGCCGGAGATCCGCACCGCCGTGCAGCGCAGGTCGCCCGCGATCACCTGCATCTCGCGGCGGACGATACCCGCGTCGAACTGCTCGCGGCTGCTCACGCCGCCCGGGAAGAACCCGGTGTCGTAGTTGATGCCCTTGCCGCGCATAGCGCGATCCTCTCCTCGCGGGTGCCGGTCTCCCGGCCGGGCCACCCGGGCCGGGGCGGCTCTGGCCGGGCGGGTCAGCGTCCGGCTGTCTCCGTGTCGATCATCTTCTGGATGGGGGTGGCGGCGACCCCGCCGATCACCATGGCCAGTCCGATCGCGCCCAGGGTGAAGACGGTGCTCAGCCAGACCATCGTGGTCACCGGCAGCGTGTACGCGCCCACCAGGCGCGCCGCGCAGTCAGCCAGCAGCGTCACACCCCAGATCGTGCTGAACGCCAGCTCCAGCCGGCGGAAGCGCCTGGATCCGGCGGACAGCCGGTCCCAGGCCGCGATCCGCTCGGGCTTGCCCTTGGTCATGAACGGCTTGAGCCCGGCGGACATGAGCGGGCGGTGCAGCCCGACCGAGGCCAGAATGGAGATCGCGATGACGCTGCTGATCAGCGAGTCCTTGGCGATCATCGCCCGGGGGTCGCCGCTCAGGAAGCTGACCACGATGCCGGCCAGGTTGACCACGAGCATGAGCAAGGCCAGCAGGTTCGCCTTCCGCTCGGCGGCGAGGCCGGCCATGGCGCGGACTGCGGCCGGGATGCTGCTCAGGGCCAGGGACAGCCACAGGCTGACCCCGAACACGTCGTGCAGCAGGTAGAAGGAGCCGAGCGGGACGCCGATGTCGATGGCGAGCGGCCGCAGGGACGTGAGCAGGTCGGCACGGGGGCCTGGGCCAGCACTCGCGGTCTGGGCCGGCACTCGCGGTCCGGGCCAGCGTCGTGGTCCGGGCCAGCACGGGGAGCCGCGGCCTCGATCGAGGCCGGCGGGCACGAGGTCTGTGTCATGTGCATTAATCTAGGCGGGACATAAATTTATGTCAAACCTAATTTTGTGCTCGTCCTAACTTACGGGTAGGCTGCGGGCATGACATCCGGACTCCGCGAACGGCGGAAGCAGCAGACCCGGCAGGCGATCTCGGACATCGCCACCCGGCTGTTCGTGGCGCACGGCTTCGACGAGGTGACGATTTCCCAGGTGGCCGACGCGGCCGGGGTGGCCAAGATGACGGTCACCAACTACTTCGCGCGCAAGGAAGACCTGGTCTTCGACCGCGCCGAGACGGTCATCGGGCACCTGGCCGAGGTGGTGGCCGCCCGGAGGCCGGGAGAGAGCATGCTCAGCGCGATCCGGTGTGACTACGCGGCCGCGGTCGCCCACGCCGATGTCACCCTGGGGCTGTCCAGCCCGGCCTTCGCCCGGATGATCGCGGACAGCCCGGTGCTGACCACCCGGGAACTGGAGATGCTGCTGCTGCGCGAGCGTGCCCTGGGCGACGCGATAGCCGCCGAGACCGGGACCGACGGCCCGCAGCAACGGCTGGCCGCCGCGCTGCTCGCCTCGGTCCACCGGGTGCTGTACGCCGAGGCCCGGCAGCGCAGCCTGGCCGGGCAGCCGAGGCCGGAGATCTGCGCCTGGCTGGCCGAGGCCGCCGCCGACGCGTTCGGCCTGCTGGAGCCGGCCCTGGGAACCAGCTACCTGCGCGCCTGACGGCGCCGCTCACACTATCTCGGCGACCCCACGGGTCAGCAGGATCGCCGCGCAGAACGAACGGTACGTGGCCAGCGGGTCGTCCCCGGTGCAGCGCAGTTCCCGCGGGCCGGTGCGTTCCACCCCGCGGACCCAGCTGGCCGCCTCGGCGATGTCGGTGGTCCGGACGGACAGCTCCAGCGCAGCCTGGCCCAGCGGCGGTGGCTGCGCCGTGGCCGCGCCGGCCACCGCGCGCTCCGCGATCTCCCGGATCAGCGCGCACGCCCGCGCCGGGTGCAGGCTGTGCGCGGCCACCCGGCTGACTGGCTCCTTGACCACGGCCATGTGGACGCCGGGGATGAGGGCCGCGGTCTCCTCGCAGGCGCACCGGTCCCCGGTGACCAGCACCACCGGCACACCGTAGTGCGCGGCCACCAGCGCGTTGATGCCCGCCTCGCCGGTCACCACGCCGTCCAGCCGCGCTTCGATCACCGCCCGCGGGTTGTAGGTGTGCGACAGCCCCGCGGCGGCCCCGATCGAGCCGTGGTAGGACACGAACAGCACCGCGTCGAAGCTGCTGTCCAGTCCCTGCATCATGTAAAGCGGCTTGTGGCTGCCGGAGATGTAGGAAGCCCGGCCCGCCAGCGCGTCTGGCGGCAGGTTGCGCATGGTCGAGTGCGAGTCGTTGACCACGATCTCGGTGGCCCCGCCCGCCAGGGCGCCCTCGATGGCCGCGTTCACCTCGGCGAGCAGTAGCCGGCGGCCCGCGGCCGCTTCCGGGCCGTCGCCGACGCACTGCGCCCAGTCGACCACCCCGGCTGTGCCTTCCATGTCGCTGGACAGGAAAACCTTCATGCCGCCTCCGTCTAGCCGAAACAGCGCCGACTGCCCGGTGCCGCCGTGGATAGCCAGCTCACCGGTCAGGCTTTCCGCGCGACTCCCACCAGGTTCCCGAACCGGCTGGGGTCCTCGGGTACGTCGGCGGGTGCGTCGGGCCGCCACAGCGGGACGTAGACCAGCCCCGGCTCTACCAGCTCGAAACCGTCGAAGAAGCGCAGAATGTCCGCTGGCGGCCGGGCCTGGATGGGGGTGGACACGGTCCGGTTGTACGCCTTCTCGAAGGCCTTCACCACCGGGGTATCGCCAGTCGCCGTGATGTGACTGAGCACGAGGTAGCTGCCCGGTGCGAGGGTGTCCCGCAGCCGGGCGACCAGGTTCCAGGGGTCGTCAGCGTCGGCGATGAAGTGCAGTACCGCGACGAGCAGCAGCCCGGTGGGCTCGCCTGGCCGGATCAGCCGTGCGACGGCCTCATGGCCCAGGATCTTCTCTGGCGCCCGCAGGTCGGCGTCGATCACCGCGGCGTTGTCGTTGCCGTCCAGGATGACCTTGCTGTGCGCGATGGCGACCGGGTCGATGTCCGCGTAGACCACCCGTGTGGCGGGGTCGGCCTGCTGGGCGACCTCGTGCACGTTGCCCTGGGTCGGGATGCCGGAACCTATGTCGAGGAACTGCCGGATGCCGGCCCCGGCCAGGTACCGCACAGCCCGGCCCAGGAACGCCCGGTTGGCCCGGGCGAACGTCCGGGCGTTGGGGTCGACCGAGGTAAAAGCCCGGCCCGCGTCCTGGTCGGCCAGGAAATTATGGCTACCGCCCAGCAGGTAGTCATAGACGCGGGCGGCGTTCGCCCGCCCGGTGTTGACGCCCGGCGGTACCCAGTCGGGCTCGTCAGTCACGTCCGCCTCCCGTGTCAGCCACGTGCGCCTCCGCTATCAGCACGTGCGCCTCCATATAGGCCGCATTAAGCCGCGCATAATGCGGTACCTTTCGTGATTGCACGATATCGCACGGTACTGGATCACCGGGTCCGGGAATGGCCGTGCTCCTGGGCACGGATTGGTGCAGACGCGGCGTGACACAGGGAGCTGGGGCGGACGACCTGGCGCCACCCCGCCGGTGCGGCGCCGCCGGGACCAGCCGCCGCCCCGGCCGGCTCCGCAGCCAGCTGGCTCAGTCGAGTGGCGCGCCGATCCGATCCCGGATCTCCTGCACCGCCCACTGGTTGCCGTCCAGGTCGGCGAAGAAAATGAACTTCCCGCCGTCCCGGGGGTCGAGCTGCTGGATCTCCGAGACCTCGACGCCCCGTCCGGTCAGCTCGGCCCGGGCCGCGCCGATGTCCCTGACCACCAGCTGGAGCCGCGCTGCGGCTCCCCCGGGGGCGTCCGCGCTGATGAGTGCGGGACCGATCACGACCGAGCAGGCCGACCCGGGCGGCGTCATGTGCACCACCCGCAGGTCCGGTGTGGGCTGCGTGTCGGCGTCCAGATCGAACCCGAGCTTCGCGAGATAGAACTCTTTGGCCCGGTCGATGTCGGTGACCGGCACCACGACTACTTCCAGCTTCCAGTCCATGATGGCTGCTCCTTCTGGGTGGCGCGCCTGGGTGGCGCTCCTGGTCCTAGGACGAAGCTGCCGCGCGAGTCTCGACACCGTCCCCCGGAAATCACTAGAGCGCTGCGGCCATTACACGACAGCCGCCGTGAATACGTCGCCACCCGCCCGCAGCGGCCATGACCCTGAATCAACTACCTGGGCCCGGGCACGTTCCCCGAGGTTATCTCGAATACCGCGGCCGGCTGTCGCTGGGCTTGCGTGCGGTAGGCCCAGGCCCACCCGGGTACTAGGTACGCCCCCATAGCGCCGGGCGGCCGGGCGCGTCACGATGGGCGACATGGGAATCCTCGTGACCGTCCTGTGGCGGGTTATCGGCCGGCTCCTGCGTCGTCTGGGCCGGGGCATCCTGCTCGTGCCCGTGGCCGCGATGGCCCCGGTGCTGTTCGGGCTGCGCCTGTGGACCGTGGCGGTGGTCCTGCTGGCCGTCGTGGTGGCGCTCTGGCGGCCGGTCATGGCGGCGGTGGTGCTGCCGGTCACCATGGTGGTCGCGGGGATTAGCGGCCTCGTGGTGGCCGCCACCGCGCCCGGGCCGACGGTCAGCTGGGTGGTCTCCGCGCTCGGCGTGCTCAAGAGGCCCCCAGTCCAGTGGTCCATCGCCCGCAGAGCCCGCTTCCCCGGGACCATGAGGCCAGTCGCCACCCCGGGGCACAACATCACGCAGGTCACGATCAAGCCGTCGGCCGCAGCCCAGACGGTCAACGTTCCCGGTGCCCACGCGGTCCTACGCACCCGCAGCCGCCTTCGGGCGGGGGGTTCAGGCTCCGGCGGCGCGGCTCTCCGGAAAGGGCCCAATCCACGTCCAGATGAAGGGCGGCCCAGGCGGGGCGGTGATCTGGATGCACCGCGGCGCGGTCATTCACCCCGGCGGCGGCGTATGGCCCGGCGGCCTGCTGGTCCTGCTGGCCCTGCTGCTGCTCACCCTGGGCCTGTGGCTGCTTCCGCGCAGCGCCACCGCGCTGCGGGCGCACACCGCGGGCATGGTCGCCTACCTGCGGCACCGGATGCTGGAGAATCGCTGGGGCGTTCTCCTGGTCCCCGTCGCGCTGCTCGGCCTGACCGTGTTCGGCGTGCACCCGTGGACGTTTGCCCTGGTCCTGGCCTCCGTCGTGACCGTGGCGAGGTGGCCGGTCATTGCCGCGGACCTGGTCCCCGTAGCGTTGGCCTCGTTCGCCGTCCGGGGGTTCATGATCGCGGCGAGCTGGCAGTCGCTGCCTCCGGGCTTATCCGGGCCCCGATGCTGGTGCGGCCGCCCTGCTCTACGGCGCGATCCTGGTCGACAGCCGCCAGATGGCCATGCTGGCCGGGGCGGAGGCGAGCGCGTTCCTGGTGGTGGCCGCGTGGCTGGTGCCGCGGACGATCGGCGCGCACGCCCGCGCGACCCTGATTCCCGGGCGGGACCTCGAGCTGGAGGGCCGGGTGCAGCAGCTGACCCAGACCCGGGACCTGGCCGTGGACCACGCCGCCACCGAACTGCGCCGGATCGAGCGGGACCTGCACGACGGGGCCCAGGCCCGCCTCATCGCGCTGGGCATGAACCTGCGCGCGGTCGAGCGCATGCTCCCGGCCCGCCCGGAGGCTGCGCTGGCCCTGGTCGCCGAGGCCAGGGAGACGTCGCTGCGCGCCCTCGGCGACCTGCGCGACCTGGTACGCGGCATCTGCCCGCCGGTCCTGGCCGACCGGGGTCTCGGCCACGCGGTGCGGGCCCTGGCCCTGGACACCCCCTTCCCGGTGGACCTGGACATCGACCTGCCCGGCCGGCTCACCACGCCGGTGGAGTCCGCCTGCTACTTCGCCGTGGCGGAGGCCCTGGCCAACGCGGTGCGCCACTCGGGTGCGCGCCGGGTGCACATCCGCATGCAGCACACGGCGGGCCTGCTGCGGGTGCAGGTGGCCGACGACGGGGCGGGCGGGGCGGACCCGGCCCGGGGGTCCGGGCTGCGGGGCGTGGAGCAGCGGCTGGGCGCGTTCGATGGCATCCTGGCGGTGAGCAGCCCGCCGGGAGGGCCGACCATGATCGCCATGGAGGTGCCGTGCGCGTTGTCGTCGCCGAAGACCTGTTCCTGCTGAGGGACGGGCTGACCAGGCTGCTCGGAGCGCACGGCTTCGAGATCGCCGCGGCGGTGGACAGCGCGCCCGACCTGCTGTGCGCGCTCCTGGACCAGCGGCCCGACGTGGCGGTGGTGGACGTCCGGCTGCCCCCCTCGTTCGCTGACGACGGGCTGCAGGCGGCGCTGGCGGCGCGGCAGCAGGTGCCGGGCCTTCCGGTGCTGCTGCTGTCGCAGTACGTCGAGCAGCTGTACGCCCGTGAACTGCTCGCCGACCAGTCGGGCGCGGTCGGCTACCTGCTCAAGGACCGGGTCTTCAACGACGACCAGTTCGTCGACGCGATCCGGACCGTGGCGGCGGGCGGCACGGTGATGGATCCCGAAGTGGTGTCCAAGTTGCTCGGCCGCCGCGCCCGTGACGAGCCGATCACCCGGCTGTCCGCGCGGGAACGCGAGGTCCTGGCCCTGATGGCCGAGGGCCGGTCGAACGTGGCCATCGCGCAACGGCTCTTCGTCACCGAGAAGGCGGTCAGCAAGCACACGACGAGCATCTTCACCAAGCTCGGGCTGGCCGCCTCAGAAGACGACAACCGCCGGGTGCTGGCCGTCCTGGCCTACCTGAACGCCTGACTGCCCGGCTCGACTACAGGCTCGGCTACCTGGTCCGCTTACGCCGGGTCCTCCGGCCAGTCCGGCGCCTGCCCGGCCAGCTGGCTGAAGGCCGCCCCGGCCAGTTGCTGGAGGGCCTGCCCGGCCAGGACGCGGCGGGGCAGGCCGGTGGCCAGCGCCGCGGCGGCCACGTCGTCGTGCTCGGGCTTGGCCCGGTGCGGGCCGACCTTGATCCGGATCCGGTGCCCCTGGACGGTCACCTCGACCTCCTGCCGGGGCAGCGCCCGGCGCTGCACGGCGTGGCGCCGCGCGCCGAGGCTGCCCGTCTCGCTGAGCAGCCGCGCCTGGACCGGGCCCGCCTGGCCGGGCCGGCACAGCGCGGTGACGACGTGCGCCGGGCGGCCCTTCTTGCCGGTCACGGCCGTGATCCAGGTGTCCAGGGCACCCGCGCCCAGCAGCAGCCCGGGCAGGTCGCCGAGCAACTCCCCGGTCACGTCGTCGACCGTGGTCTCGACCATGATCAGCGTCTCGGTGTCCCCGGCCGGATCGGCCGGCTCCTCATCGTGCAGCGGCTCGCCGAGCAGGGCGGGCAGCACGTTTGGCCGCCCCGGCACGTCCCGCGCGCCCGCCCCGTACCCGCTGCCAGCCACCCGCATCGCGGGCAGCGGCCCGTACCGGCAGCCGGCCGCGCGCAGCAGCGCCGCACCGGTCGGGGTGACCGTCTCCGCCGCCCCGCCGGCCGGGCCGGTCAGCGTCCCGGTCACCGCCACTCCGTCCAGCAACGCCACGGTGGCCGGCGCCGGGGCCGGGAACTGGCCGTGGCGCATCTCGATGACGCCGGCCCCGAGCGTGAGCGGCGCCGACCACACCGCGCTGACCCCGAGCGCGTCGAGCGCCGCGGCCACTCCTACGGTGTCCACAATCGTGTCCACCCCGCCCAGTTCGTGCAGGTGCACCTCGGCGGCGGGCACGCCGTGGATCCGGCCCTCGGCTTCGGCCAGGGCGGTGATCGCCGCGGCGGCCAGCCGGCCTGCGGCCGGGGGCAGCGCGGCCTGGGCCATCGTGAGCAGCTCCGCGGCGTGCCGCGCGGGCACGTCGTCATCCACCTTGACCCGGGCCTGGCAGGCCGCCAGCCCGGCGCGCTGCACCCGCCCGGCGGTCAGCTCCCAGCCGGTGAGCCCGGTGCTGGCCACGGCGGCCCGGACCGCGTCCAGCGGCGCGCCCAGGTCCAGCAGCGCGCCGAGCAGCATGTCACCGGAAACGCCGGAAAACGGGTTCAGCCAGAGGATCACGGGCGCCTCACCGGGGCTGGCGGCGCGTCTGGTCCGCCCGGCCGGAGTCCCGCGGCCCGGCGGCGCATGCTGAACGCCAGCCGGTGGGCGGCCATGGCGGCGCCGAACCCCGAGTCGATGTTGACCACGCAGACCCCGGCCGCGCAGGAGGTCATCATGGCCAGCAGTGCGGTGATGCCGTCCAGCGCGGCGCCGTACCCGGTCGAGGTGGGCACGGCCACGACCGGGACGCCGACCAGGCCGGCCACCGCACTGGCCAGGGCGCCCTCCATGCCCGCGATGACGATCACCACGTCGGCCGCGGCGATGTCCCCGGCCACGGCGAGCAGCCGGTGCAGCCCCGCCACGCCGACGTCGCGGAACTCGGTGACCTGCAGGCCGGTGGCGCAGGCCACCGCGGCCGCCTCGTCGGCCACTGGCCCGTCCGCGGTGCCCGCGGTCACTACCGCCACCCGCCATCCGTCTGGCGGGGCGGGCCGCCAGCACAGCAGCCGGGCCCGGGCGTCGTAGCTCCCCGGCCCATGCTCAGCTGGCCCGCGCGGGCCAGCCCGCGCGAGTTCCGCCGCGACCTCCGCCGCCGGACCGGCCTCCAGCCGGGTCACCAGCACCGGCCCGGACGTGCGGTCCAGCAGCGCGGTCACGATGGCCGCGATCTCAGCGGGCTGCTTGCCCGGGGCGTAGACGACCTCCGGCAGTCCCTGCCGCCGCGGCCGGTCCAGGTCGACGGTGGCGAACCCGAGCGGAAGCGCCGGGGTAGCCGCCTCACCCCGGCCGGCGTCGTCCGCCCCGGTCCGGCCAGCCTGGTCCGCGTCCACTACCGCGCCTCGCCCGCCGGGGATCGCGCGCCCAGGAACGGGATCGTCTGCGGACCCTCGGGCAGCACGCAGACCCGGGCGCCGGGCCCGGCCGCCGCCAGTTCGGCGGCGACTGCGGCGGCGATGTCCGGCACCGCGAACAGGTGCGCGCTGCGCAGGTCGGCCTCGGTCAGGCCGGACGCGTGCACGCCCACCCGGGCCCGGCGCAGCACCCGGGCCAGCACCTGGACCTGCCACTGGTCCGGCACGGTCGTGGTCCGCGCCGCGATCGAGGCGAGCAGCCGTTCCGGTGTCGGCTCGGCGGCCAGTTCCGCGCGGAACGAACCGTGGTCGGGGAACCCGTCCGCGCACTCGGCCGCGCAGATGATCAGTCCGCCGGGCGCCACCACCGTGGCCGCCGCCGACATGCCCTTGACCGCCTGGTACAGGTTCTGATCCAGCGGGAACCCCGCGTTGGTCGTCACCACCACGTCGAACAGGCCGTCCACCGGGCACATGGAGACTTCGCGGACATAACTCCGGGCCGCCGCGTGCATGGCCAGCACCTCGCCGCCGAACGCCCCGACGACCTGCTGCTCCCGGTTCAGGACGACGTCAAGTGCGAAGTCCACCCCGGTCGCCGCGGCGATCGCCCGCACGTCGTCGTGCACCGGGTTGCCCTCGCAGACCCCCCAGGTGGCCTGCTCGCTGCCGATCCGCCGCGCGTCGTGCAGGGTCAGCGTGGTGTCCAGGCCGGCCAGGCCCGGCGCGACCAGCTTCGGTCCACCGCTGAACCCGGCGAAGAAGTGCGGCTCCACGAACCCGGTGGTGATCTTCACGTCCGCTTCGGCCCAGTACTTGTTCAGCCAGACCGGCACCCCGTCACCGTGCTCCCCGCACCAGGTCAGCATGCTCTCGTCGCGCGCGTCGTGGTTGATGACCCGCAGCCGGGCAGCCAGCTCGGGGCCCAGCATCTCGCCCAGCTCGGCCGCCGTGTTGCCGCGGTGCGTGCCGGTCGCGACCAGTACGGTCAGGTCGTCGGCTGTGACCAGCCCCTCCAGCTCGGCGAGCAGCGCGCGCAGCATGGCCTCGCGGGGTTGCGGCCGGGTCACGTCGCAGACCGACACGGCCACCTGCTGTCCCGGGCGTACCACCGCCCGCAGCGGCGGCCCGGCCACCGGCTGGCGCAGCGCGTCCCGCAGCACGGCCGGGACATCCGGCGCGGCCGGATGGTACGCCGGCGCGACGACCGTGGTGGCGTCCGCGGGCAGCGAGATACGCAAGCCCTGGCGCCCGTAGGCCAGGTCGATGTCCAGCAGGCCGTCAGCAGGCATCTAGCTCCGTCCACGCCTCGTCCGCCACCACCGTAGCGAAGCGGGTCAGGGCCGCGCCCGGGCCGGCGCCTGCGGCCGGGTCATACCCGGGGTCGCAGCCGCAGGCCGCCCATCCCGCCGTCCACGGCCAACTCGCTGCCCGTGGTCGATCCGGCCGCCGGGGAGGCCAGGTAGACCACGGCCGCGGCGACTTCCTCGGCCGACACCAGCCGGCCGTGCGGCTGCCGGGCTTCCAGCGCCGCCCGCTCGGCGGCCGGGTCGGGCGCCACGTCCAGCAGTCGCGCGACCCAGGGCGTGTCGGCCGTGCCCGGGTTCACCGCGTTGACCCGGATGGCGTCGAGCATCCCGTCGGCGGCCATGGCCCGGGTCAACGCGGCCACCGCGCCCTTGCTGGCTGAGTACACGGCCCGGTCCGGCAGCCCGGCGGTCGCCGCGATCGAGGCCGTGTTGACCACGGCGCCGTGCCCGGACTCCCGCAGGTAGGGCCAGGCTGCGCGGGACACCCGGGCGGTCCCGATCACGTTCACGTCCAGCACCCGCTGCCACTCGGCGTCGGTGCTCTGCTCGACGCTGCCCTGGGCGCCGATGCCCGCGTTGTTGACGAGCACGTCCAGGCCGCCCAGTCGCTCGGCGGCCGACTGCACCGCGGCCTGCACCGCGTCGTCGTCGGTGATGTCGGCCTGGACGTAACCGGTCCCGGCCGGCAGCCCGGGCGGCTGCTGCGTCATGTCCAGCACCACCACCGCCGCGCCCTCGGCCGTGAACGCCGCGGCGATCGCGGCGCCCAGGCCGGACGCCCCGCCGGTGACCAGCGCCCGCAGGCCCGTCAGCTGTCCCATGCTCGTCCTTTCCCTGCTGGGGTCTGCGCGGGCGGCGTCGCTCGGCGACCTCCGCCCGCTGATCTCGACATCATGGCTGATGTGTCCGGTGCGGCGGTGGCCGCACCGGCCGGGGAGATCTCCACTGGCGTTCCCCGGGGTCGCCGTCAAAGAGGGTGTCCGGCGGGGCGTCGCTGACTTCCCGCGCCGCCAGGTCCGATTCGGTCTCGATCCGCCCGTCGCGCCGGATATGGGCCACCGCCACGCCACGTGTCCGCAGGACCCGCCCGATCAGCAGGTGGCGGTGGCAGCGGGCCGGATCTTCCTCGCTGCAGAGCAGGGCGATGCGCTGCGTCTGTGCGCTGGCCAGCACCCGGCCGATTCCCTCCTGGAACGCCGGGCTCGCGGCGAGCCGGCCATAGAGCACATGGCCATGCGCGTCGTAGAACCCGGTTCCTTCCGGGCGGCCCCCTAGTTCCCGGCCGAATGGGAGGTAGCTGACGTCGCACCGGGCCAGAGCGTCACGTAGTTGTCCCGCGTTGAAGTGCGGCACATAACGGGACCGGGGCACCGTGCGGACGTCGGCGACGGCCTGGACGCCGTGCTGCTGGAGCAGGCTCAGGAAATCGTCGAGGGCCACGTTGGAATGGCCGATCGTGAACAGGCCCGGTGTGACGTCCGGCACGGCTGGTTCCAGGTCCTCAGGCGCCGGGGGCCCGGGGCGGGTCCGGGGTGCTGGTAGCGCCCGCGATCGCCTCTTCCCAGTGCTGGAGGTACTGGGAATAGTGCGCGGCGAACTGGGCCAGGTCGGTGGCGGCCGCGTCGGACAGCGCCGTGAGGTCGTAGTCCACCGTGGCCGTCCCGGCATCGTCCAGGGTGACGGTCACGGTGCCCGCGTTCCGGCCATGAACGACCCGCGCGTAGCGGACGGACCGGCCGGGTTCCCGGGCGCACACCACCCAGGTGGTGCGCTGCGGGCCGTGGACGGTCTCGAACACTGTGCCCGGTTCCGTGTCGTCGTCGGCCGGGGCGGGGAACTGCGGATCCCAGCCGTCGGCCCACAGTCTCTCGCCGCGCGGGGTGAACAGGAACAGGGCGGCCTCGCATCCAGTGGGCAGCCGCACGGATCCGCTGAGCCGGGCGCGGCGCACCGGGGCCGGGCGGGCGGCGCCGCGTGTCGGAGGGCCGTGTTCGGGAGGGCTGTGGTCCGGAGGGTCGTGTTCGGGAGGGCCAGGTTCCGGGGAGCTGCGTACCATGGTACAAAGGTAACATGACGACCGTGGAGCGTGTCCAGACCGGGGTCCGGATGGAGCGCAGCCTGCTCAAGGTGCTCAAGGGCCTGGCCGAATACCTGGACCTGTCTCTCGGTGACCTGCTGGAAGGCATCGTGCTGCACGCGTTCGAGGGGGAGCAGGCGTTCGGGGTGTCCACCCTGGAGGTCATCGCGGAGCTGAAGCGGATCTACGGCTGCAGCCTGACCGCGGCCGACAGCCACCAGCTGACGGACTCAGGGAGCTAGCCGGGATCGACCGTCTTCGCCGTGCTGGCTAGCCCGAGGCGGGCGGCCAGCGCGGCCTTGGCGGCCGGCCAGTCGTCGTCCACCATCGCGTACTGGACCGTGTCGCGCCAGCTTCCGTTGTAGCGCAGCCGGTGCTTGCGCAAGACGCCCTCCCGGGTCGCGCCCAGCCGCTCGATCGCGGCCTGCGACCGGGTGTTGAAGATGTCGGTGTGCCAGACGACCCGGACTGCGCCGAGGGTCTCGAACGCGAACGTCATCATGAGCAGCTTCGACTCGGTGTTGTGCCCGGTCCGCCACCAGCGCTGGCCCAGCCAGGTGTGCCCGATGCTCAGCGCCCGCAGCGCGGGGTTCACCTCATAGAACGAGGTGGTGCCGGCGAACTCCCCGGTGGCCGCGTCGATCTGGGCGTACGCCAGCCGGGCGCCGCGGTCCCGGGCGTCCAGGGCAGCGGCGATATGCCGGGTCGCGTCCTCGAGCGTGACCGGCTGGGCCACCGCGCCGCCGGGCGGGCTCATCCAGCGGAACACCTCGGCGGCCGCCTCGCCGGTACCCGCGGCGGCCAGGTACCCGGGCGCGTGCTCCAGGGCCAGCGGCTCCAGCCGGATCAGCCGCCCGGCCAGCGCCGGCATGGCCCACCACAGATCGTCGCTCACGCCAGGCATGATCGCATCGGCACTCGCGTGCCGCCGCTCATTTTCTGGCCGTCAGGTCCAGGCGGAGCCGGGATCGGGGGCGTCGTCGGCCAGCACGGTGCCTTCGATCAGGCCGTAGGGACGGTCGCCGGGGTAGTAGACCTCGTTGTCGTTGGGCAGCCCGAACGGGGCCAGGTCCACCAGGTAGTGATGCTTGTTCGGCAGCGCCAGCCGGACCTCGCACACCTCCGGCACGGCCTCGATGATCCGCCCGCCGATGGCGTACAGCGTCTGCTGCAGCGAGTGGCTGTAGGTCTCGCTGAACGCGGACAGCAGCGCCTCCCGGGCGAGCCCGAACGTGGCGCCCCAGCCGGCGCCGGTCCCGGGGCCAGGGCCGGCCTCGGGCGCCCCGGCGCCCCGGTACCGCCACCACGCGCTGACCTGGGTAGCCAGCATCCGGTCCCGGGTCTCCGCCAGCGTCGTGTACTCATCGCGCGGAAAGCCCCAGAACTCGGAGTTCGTGGTGTTCAGCACGACCAGGTTCTCCAGGCCCGACACCACGCTCACCCCGGCCCCGGCGTCGTGGACGACCCGGGTCACGCGGGTCATCTCGCCGGTCCGGGCGAACGAATGCCTGGTCCCGCCGATGGGGGCCCAGCCGTACTCCTCGATCGCCACCCGGGCCCGGGTGATCTGCGGCTGGGTGCTCACGAAGTGGGCGGCCAGCTCCAGCCCCAGCACCTCCGGCTCGACCGGCCCCAGCTTCTGGGCGAACGCGTACACGGTGTTCTTCTGCGTATCGGTGGCCAGCACCGCAGAGTTGTCGCCGGTCAGGTGGGTCGCGGCCAAGTCGCCGGACAGGCTGGTGGACACGTTCCAGTCCCTGATCACGTCGCCGCCGCCCGGGCCGGCGCCCCGGGCCACGCGCAACACCCGGACCTCGGCCTTGCCGTAGCGGTTCGCTCCGAGCTGGACCATGGGCGCACGCCTTTCTGTGGGTTATCCGGCGATCACGGCGCTCGCCTGGGCCGCCGCCGCGGCGAGGTCGGCCGGGTCAGCGGTGCGCAGCTCGCCACCCGCTACCACCTGCTGGCCGCCGACGAACAGGTGCTCCAGCGCGGGCGCACCGAACACCAGCGTGGTCACCGGGTCCGCGATACCGGCCCCGGGGAGCTGGTCGACCCGCCAGACGGCGAGGTCAGCCAGCTTGCCGGGCTCCAGCGAGCCCAGTTCGGCCTCGCGGCCCAGGCAGCGGGCGCCGCCCATGGTGGCCATCCGCAGGCAGTCCCGGGCGCTCAGCGCCTGCGGCCCGCCGACGTAGCGGGCGGCCAGCATGGCCTGGTGCAGCTCCCCGACCATGCGGCCGGACTCGTTGGACGCGCTCCCGTCCACGCCCAGGCCGACCACCGCGCCCGCGTCGAGCAGCTTGCGGACCGGGGCGATGCCCGCTCCGAGGCGGCCGTTGGAGGTGGGGCAGTGGGCCACGCCGGTGCCGGTCGCCGCGAACCGGGCCACCGCCTCGTCCGACAGGTGCACGCAGTGGGCCAGCCACACGTCCGGGCCCAGCCAGTCCAGGTCCTCGGCGTACTGCGCGGGCGTGCGGCCGAACGTGTCGAGGCAGAACTGCTCCTCGTCCGCGGTCTCGGCCACATGGGTGTGCAGCCGGACACCGGCCGCGCGGGCCAGCGCGGCGCAGTCCCGCATCAGCTCCCCGGTCACCGTGAACGGCGAGCAGGGGGCGACCGCGACGCGGGTCATCGAGGCGGGGGACGGGTCGTGCCAGCGGTCGATCGCGGCCTGGGAGGCGGCCAGGATCGTGTCGTGGTCCTCGACCACCGAGTCGGGCGGCAGGCCGCCGGCCGACTGCCCCAGGTTCATCGAGCCCCGGGTCGGGTGGAAGCGGATCCCGATCCGGCGGGCGGCCAGGATCTCCGCCTCCAGCAGGTCGCCCGCACCCGC
The DNA here is from genome assembly GCA_963844695.1 of uncultured Actinomycetes bacterium. GTDB lineage: Bacteria > Actinomycetota > Actinomycetes > Streptosporangiales > Streptosporangiaceae > RYN-230. The sequence continues at coordinate 65,140 of CAWJPL010000011.1, read as the reverse complement.
CGGGAACACGTACAGGTGGTCGGTGCTCGAGGTGGCGCCAGTCAGGGTCAGCCAGGCCAGGCTGGCCGCCGCGGCCGCGCTGAGCAGCTCCGGGGTCAGCCGGGCCCAGATCGGATACAGGGTCTGCAGCCAGCCGAACAGCGTCTCGTCGGTGGCGTACCCGCGGGTGATCCACTGATTGAGGTGAGAGTGGGTGTTGACCAGGCCGGGGGTGACCAGCCGCCCGGAGCCGTCGATCCGGGTGGCCGTGGCGAACTCCGGCGGGACCGGCCCGGGACCGGCCGCGGCGATCCGGCCCTGGTCGATGACGACGTGGCCGGAGGGGTATTCGCTGCCCGCCGGGTCCACGGTCGCGACGTAGCAGCCCGCAATGGCGATGGGTTCGGTCACAGCACTGGGTTCGGTCACGGAGCCCCTCTTCCGGTCGCGGTGCCCGCGGTCAGGAGCCACGGTAGGTCGAATAGGCGTACGGGCTGAGCAGCAGGGGCACGTGATGGTGCCCGGCCGGGTCGGTGATCCGGAAGGTCACCGCGATCTCCGGGTAAAACGTCTCCGCTGCGGCGGACTGGGCCTTGAGGTAGGCCTCGGTCGCGAACACGATCCGGTACACCCCCGCCCCGGGGCCCGGGGCCAGATCGGCGACCCGCCCGTCCACGCCGGTCCGGCGCCGGGCCAGCTCGTGCCACCCGCCGCCGTCCTGCCGGCTGAGGACGAGCTCCAGCCCGGCCGCGGGCCGTCCCGTGGTCGCGTCCAGCACGTGCGTGGAGATGCTCATCCGGGTGGTTATGCCCCTTCAGTCACTCGAAAGTCGATTACTCGAACGTCTTGGCCAGCCGGAGCCGGACGATCTTGGTGAGCTCGTCCCGGACCACCTCGCGCTCGGTGGCGGGATCGTGGCCGAGCCGGGCCTGCAGCGCGGCGAGCATGCTGGCCGCGGACATCCCGGTCGCGCAGATCAGGAACACGTGCCCGAACCGTTCCTCGTAGGCGGCGTTTCCGGCCCGCAGCCCGGCCTGGACGTCCGGGCCGGCGTCCCGGGTTCCGGACTGCTCCTGCCGCGACCAGGCCGCCTCCCGGTGCTGCGGGGCGCCCCCGTCCGGCCGGGCGCCCCGGTCCTGCGGGGCGTCCGGGTCTGGCAGGCGGGCACCGATCCGCGGATGGGCGGCCAGGGCGTGCTCGATGTCCGGCCAGCCCGCGGTGGCGAGGACACCGTCGGAGGCAGCCGTCAGGGCTTCCACGCAGCGGTAGGGTCGCCCGCTGATCATCCGCTCGATCCACCGCGTGCTGGCGCAGGCCGGCCGGAGCAGGCCGGCGGCGGTGGCGACGGTCGCCTCATTCAGCTCGGCGACGGGCACCTGGCCGGAGTCAGTCACCCCGCCGACCCTAGCCTCCCCAGCGCGCAGATCGCCGTGTGCGAGGATCGGGAAGTGGTCCTGACGCTTAGCGTGGTGCCTTTTGCGCTCTATACGGGGCGAGATGCACCCCGATAGGGCCGGGGCGGGCGTGACGGCCATCCGGGGACGCCGGGTCATCACCCCGGAGGGCGAGCGGGCCGCGACCGTGCTGGTGCGCGACGGGCTCATCGCCGGCCTGACCGGCTACGCCGGCGCGCCGGACGGCGCCGTCACCCTGGCCGGCGACGAGGTGCTGCTGCCCGGGCTGGTGGACAGCCACGTGCACGTGAACGAGCCCGGCCGCACCGAGTGGGAGGGCTTCGCCACGGCGACCGCGGCGGCGGCCGCCGGCGGGGTGACCACGATCGTGGATATGCCGCTGAACAGCATCCCGCCGACGGTGACCGTGCCCGCGCTGCGGGCCAAGCAGGCCGCCGCGGCCGGCCAGCTGGCGACCGACGTCGCGTTCTGGGGCGGTGCGGTGCCCGGCAACCTGGCCAGCCTGCGCCCGCTGCACGAGGCGGGGGTCGTGGGCTTCAAGTGCTTCCTGCTCCCCTCCGGGGTGGACGAGTTCGCCCCGCTCGACGCCGGCCAGCTCGCCTGCGGCCATGGCCGAGATCGCCAGCTTCGGCGGCCTGCTCATCGCGCACGCCGAGGACCCGGAGGTGATCGCGGCGGCGCCTGCCGCCCACGGCCGGCGGTACGCGGACTTCCTGGCCTCCCGCCCGCCCGAGGCGGAGGTCCGGGCCATCACGGCGCTGCTGGCCCAGACCCGGCAGACCGGGTGCCGGACCCACATCGTGCACCTGGCCAGTGCGGCGGCGCTGCCTGCGGTCCGCGCGGCCAAGGCGGCCGGCCTGCCGGTCAGCGCCGAGACGTGCCCGCACTACCTGACCCTGCGCGCCGAGGACGTCCCGGACGGCGCCACCCAGTTCAAGTGCTGCCCGCCGATCCGGGACGAGGCCAACCGCGCCGGGCTGTGGGCCGGGCTGCTGGACGCCACGATCGACTGCGTCGTGTCCGACCACTCACCGTGCCCAGTCGCGGCCAAGCGGATGGACAGCGGTGATTTCGGGGACGCCTGGGGCGGCATCGCCTCGGTCCAGCTCGGCCTGGCCGCGGTGTGGACCGAGGCGGCCCGGCGCGGTATCGGCCTGCACCGGGTGGCGGGCTGGATGGCCACCGCCCCGGCCGCGCTCACCGGCCTGGCCGACCGGGGCGCGATCCGGCCCGGCCTGCGGGCCGACCTGTGCTGCTTCGCCCCCGAGGAGAAGTTCGTGGTGGACCCGGCCGCGCTGCGGCACCGCAACCCGGTCACCCCCTACGCGGGGCGGACCCTGACCGGCGTGGTCCGGCAGACCTGGCTGGCCGGGCACCCGGCCGGAGCCGGGCACCCGGCCGGACCGGCCCGCGGGCCGGGCAGCTGGTCAGCCGCCTGGGAGGCAGATCGTGAGCGCTAAGCCGGAGGACTTCACGGGGCTGCCCGACCTGGCCAGCCGGGCCCTGGGCGGCACGGTGGTCTACGCCAACGACGAGTTCTTCGCGGACGCGCGCAACCTCATCGAGCCGGGGCCGCGCGGTGCACGATCCGGCGGCCTTCGGGGTCCGGGGCAAGGAGTACGACGGCTGGGAGACCCGGCGGCGCCGGGAACCGGGTGCGGACTTCGTCATCGTCCGGCTGGCCGCGCCCGCGATCGTGCGCGGGGTCAACATCGACACCGCGCACTTCCGGGGAAACTACCCGGAGTCCGGCTCGGTCGCCGGGGCCACGCTGCTCGGTTACCCCGGCGTGGCCGAGGTGCTGGGCGCCACCTGGACCCCGCTGGCGGGCCAGGCCGATCTCGGGGGTGACCGGGCCAACCTGGTGCCGGTCACCGCCCCGGACCAGCTGGTCACGCACGTCCGGCTGACCATCCATCCCGACGGCGGCGTGGCCCGGCTGCGGGTGTTCGGTGAGGTGGTGCCCGACCCGCGCCGGCTCGGCGGCCGGGTGGACCTGGCCGCGACCAGCCGCTGGCGGGCGGGTAGCGGCGTGCAGCAACATGTTCTTCTCGCGGCCAGCCAACGCGCTGGCGCCCGGGCGGGCCCAGGTCATGTCGGACGGCTGGGAGACCGCCCGCCGCCGCGACGACGGGCACGACTGGCTGGTGGTGCGGCTGGCGGTGCCGGGCGTGCTGCACCACGCCGTGATCGACACCACCCGTTTCGCCGGCAACGCGCCAGGCCTGGCCCGGCTCAGCGACGAGCAGACCGGCGCGGAACTGCTGCCGCGGACCCGGCTGGTCCCGGACACCGAGCACTGGTTCCGGATCGGGGCCGGGGAGAGCACCGCCCTCGTGCGGCTGGACATCTATCCCGACGGCGGCATCTCACGGCTGCGGCTGGTCGGCGTGGTGCCGCCCGAGCGCCGCGAGCAGATCGGCCGCCGCTGGCTCAGCCTGCTGCCCGCGGACGTGGCCGCCGGCGTGGACCAGGGTGAGTTCTTCGACTGACCGCCACCGGCCCCGGGCCCAGGTCACTACCTACGGCGGCGTGGCCAGGAAGCCCTGAGCGTCCGCGTCATGCAGGGCCGCCGCGAGGTGCTGCACGTTCAGGCGGTCCTCGGCCCCCGCCGCCCGGGCCGCCAGCCAGAGCGAGCCACCCACGGCGGGCAGCTTGGGCGCCGCGAAGTCCCGGCCGCCGGTCACGTGCCTCAGGTGCTCCCGCAGTGGGCCCAGGAACACCTCCCCGGCCCGGAAATTGCTGCCGATCAGCGTCACCTCGGCCGGCCCCCCGAAGTCCAGGGCGGCGTAGACGGCGCTGATCTGCTCGGCCAGGGCCACCGCGGCCTCCCGGTAGATGCCCGCCGCCACGTCGTCACCCTCGTCCGCGGCCTCACCCACCTGCACCGCAAAGGCCGAGATACGGGCCTTGTCGAAGTTCCGGTAAATGACGGGCTTGATGTCCTCGATGTGCTGCAGGCCGTAGAATTCGAGCAGCCGCGGGACGAGTGGCGTCCAATCCCTTCTTCCGTCCCGGTAGGCGAGGACCTCGCGAATCGCGGCGACGGCGACCATGTACCCGGATCCCTCGTCGCCGACGATATGACCCCACCCGCCGCAGCGCCAGGCCGCACCTTGCGCATTAACTCCGAACGTATTGGTTCCGGTGCCGGAGATGGCCGCGATACCGGGCGCGGCGAGCGAGCCGGCCGCCCAGGCAGTCACGACGTCATTGACGGCCAATACGACCGGCGCGTTGAGTGCGGTCACGCCGGACAGCAGGCGCTTGCGTTCAGATTCGGTGTCTATTCCCGCGACACCCAGTACTGCCGCCGTTACCGGTTCGGCCTGCCCGAGGGCCGCGCTAATCGCCTCATTAATGGAAGCTGACGCCGCCTCGTAACCCACCGCTTCGGGATTACTTGGCCCGGTTTCCGCCGCCGTCACTGTGCCTGCGCCCAGGTCAAATACGGCGGCTATCGTCTTCGTGGCGCCCCCGTCCACCCCGATCAGGAGACCGCTGGCGGTCGGGCCACTGCTCCTTCCGCTGGCCGTCGGCAGCAATTCCGCGGGCAGTGTGACGAGGCTGTCTTTACGTTGCCCGCTATCTACTGATGTACTATGCATCGAGTTCCATCGGCCAATCTACGAGCGGATCACAGTGCGCCTAGACTACCTTGCTTTGGGTAACCCAACCCTGGACGTCCAGGCGGGGGGTTCTTCCGTGCTGGGCGGTTCAGTAGTCTACTCCGCATTGCAGGCGGCCCGGCTAGGCCTTAGCGCCGCGATCGTGGGAAGAGCGAATCCGGTCCAGCTGGAGCCGTACTGGCAGCCTTACGCGGGGGAAGTCGCACTGACCCTGCAGCCCGCTGAGTCGACCACGACGTTCCGTAACGTGTCGATGGGGGATGCCCGCGAACAATGGCTTGAAGACTGGGCCGGGAGTATTCAGGATCTGGGCGAATTGCCGGACAGTGATATTTTGCATATCGCGCCCGTGGCCCAGGAAATAACACTGGAAAAACTGGTCGCGGAGGCCCGGTCACGTTTCGTCCTGCTCACCCCTCAGGGGCTGGTCCGGAGGTGGGCCGGCCTGGGCGCGCAGATCGAGCACTTTGCCCGGGACTTTCCCGCCGAGGTCTCGTCGGCGCTGGACGTGGTGGTGGTGTCCGAGACCGAAGCCCCCTACGTGAGCGAACTCCTGGCCGCGGTGCCCCGGCACGGCGGCCTGGCCGTGGTGACCCGGGGCCGGCGGGGGTGCCAGGTCCTGACCCGGGACGGGTCCGCGGAGTACACCGCGGACCCGGTGCGGGTCCTGGCCGACCCGACCGGCGCCGGTGATTGCTTCGCGGCCACGCTGACCACCGAGATGTTCCGGGGCCGGCCGGTGCCGGAGGCCGTGCGGCTGGCCACGGCGGCCGCGTCGCTGTGTGTCAGTGGCGAGGGCGCCGCCACCATCGGCACCCGGCCGGAGATCATGACCGAACTCGGGTCTTCCCGCGGCGGGGCCGGTTCCCTGGATCGTCCCCGTCCGGGCGGATAGCTGTTCCCGGGTGGGTGGCGGTGTAGTCCCGGGCCCGCTCGACGAAGATGTTGTACAGGTCCCGCGCGGCGAGCGGGGGTGAGCCGGACCGGGCGCGCTGGATGACCAGGTCCACCCCGGTGTGGTCGTCGGCCAGCGGCCGCCAGGTGATCACCCCGTGCTGCTCGAGCGGATCGCCGATCACGCTGAAGTCCGGGAGCACGGTGAGGCCCAGGCCCTCCGCCACCATCAGCTTGCCCATCTCGGCGCCGTCGGTGGAGTAGGAGAAGGCCGGCGGCTGCCCCTGCAGCAGGCGGTGCAGATAGCGGTGCATGACATAACCAGATCGCATCACGATCACCGGCTCGGCGAGCAGGTCGGCGGTGCGCACGGTGGCGTGCTGGGCCAGCGGGCTGTCGGCCCGCAGCACGACGACCGGGCGCCCGTGCAGGAGCCGGGTGGTCTCCAGTTCGGGGGGCAGGTCGTCGCCGTCGAGGTAGTTCACCAGGCCCAGATCGAAGCTGCCCTCCAGGACGCCGCGGTGGATCTCGACCTGCTGCGCCCCGATCACCTCGACCTGGGTCAGCGGGTGACTCTGCCGGAACTGCTGGATGGTCGGGGCGAGCAGCGGCGCCGTGGCCGCGCTGACCGTGCCCAGCCGGACCAGCCGGACGCTGCGGTGTTGCTCGCCGGCCGCGTGCCGGAGCCGGTCGAACGAGTCGAGCAGGGTCAGGATGTAGGGGAATAGCTCGCGGCCGGAGTCGCTCATCCGCGCCCCGTGCCGGCCCCGGTCGAGAAGGTCGACGCCGAGCTCGCGTTCCAGGCTCCGGACCGAGCCGCTCAGCGCGGGCTGAGAGATGTGCAACTCGTCTGCGGCGCGCCGAAACGAGCCCAGCCGGGCCACCGTGGCCACGTATTCCAGCTGCTCGATCCGCACACGACCCCTCTCACCCGGCGCCCGTTTAACACCAGGATAGCGATCGCTTTAATAGGAAAACCTTACCACGCCCCCACGGATCGGTATTGGACGGCCTGGCGGGGCGCCCCGCATGCTGAAGCTAGTTCCGCTGGCGCCGCCGGGGCCAGGGCCGCCCAGCCGGGGGTCACTCCCTGGTCAGCCAACCCAACTTCCTATAAATTAGATCGAGAATCAAGGAATTACGCACCAGCAGCCGCCGTGGCCGGGCCGGCCACTGGAAGCCTGGCCACTGGATGCCCGGCCACTGGAAGCCCGGCCACTGGAGCCCGGCCACCCGACCCGTACCGGAGGAGTCGCAGATGGGCGTCGTACTGCACTGGTTCCTGCCTACCAACGGTGACTCGCGGACTGACCTGAGCCTGGGCAACGCGGTCGGCGCCGCGGGCAGCCGGGCCACGGTTGGTGGCACCGAGGGCGGCAGTGAGCGGGCGCCGGACATCCGCTACATCGGCCAGATCGCCCGCTCCGCGGAGCAGGTCGGCTTTACCGGCGCGCTGACCCCGACCAGCTCGTGGTGCGAGGACGCGTGGATCATGACCGCCGGGCTGACCCAGGTCACCGAGCGGTTCAAGTTCCTGGTCGCGTTCCGGCCCGGCCTGATGTCGCCCACGCTCGCGGCGCACATGGCCGCGACCTACCAGCGCATCTCCGGTGGCCGCCTGCTGCTCAACGTGGTCACCGGCGGCGACGACGTGGAACAGCAGCGGTTCGGTGATCACCTCGGCAAGGACGCCCGGTACGAGCGGGCCGGTGAGTTCCTGCACATCGTCCGCGAGCTGTGGAGCGGCGAGCCGGTGACGTTCACCGGCCAGCACTACGACGTGCGCGGCGGGCAGATCGTCCCGGCCCGGATCTGGCCCGAGATCTACCTGGGCGGGTCCTCAGCCCCGGCCCTCGACGTGGCCGCCAGGTACGCCGACGTGTACCTGACCTGGGGTGAGCCACCCCGGGCCGTTGCGGAAAAACTGGACGCGGTGCGGACGCGCGCCAAGGCGGCCGGCCGGGAGGTGCGCTTCGGGATCCGCCTGCACGTGATCACCCGGGACACCGCGGCCGAGGCGTGGGCCCAGGCCCAGCGGCTGCTCGACGGTCTCGACCCGGCCGCGATCGAGCGGGCCCAGGCCATCCAGCGGGCCTCGCAGTCCGAGGGCCAGCGCCGGATGGCGGCGCTGCACGGCGGGCGCGCCGACGCCCTGGAGGTGTCGCCGAACCTGTGGGCGGGCGTGGGCCTGGTCCGCGGCGGCGCGGGCACCGCGCTGGTCGGCAGCCACGACGAGGTGGCGGAACGGATCGCCGAGTACTACGCGCTCGGCATCGACGAGTTCATCCTGTCCGGCTACCCGCATCTGGAAGAGGTCTATCAGGCCGGCGAGGGCCTGATCCCGGTGCTGCGGCGCCGGGGCCTCATGACCTCCCCCGACGACGGCAACTAATCCCTGGAGGCTGACCATGACCACCGATCCCACCACCGAGCCGCTCCGCTTCGCCTACTGGGTGCCCAACGTCAGCGGCGGCCTGGTGACCAGCACCATCGAGCAGCGCACCGACTGGTCGTTCGACTACAACCGCATCCTGGCCCGGCTGGCCGAGCGGGCCGGGTTCGACTACGCGCTGAGCCAGGTCCGGTACACCGCCAGCTACGGCGCCGAGTTCCAGCACGAGTTGACCAGCTTCAGCCTGGCCCTGCTGATGGCCACCGAGCGGCTCAAGCTGATCGCCGCGGTCCACCCGGGCCTGTGGCACCCCGGGGTGCTGGCCAAGTGGGTGGCCACCGCGGACCACCTGTCCGGCGGCCGGGTCGCGGTGAACGTGGTGTCCGGCTGGTTCAAGGACGAGTTCCGCCAGCTCGGCGAGCCGTGGCTGGAGCACGACGAGCGGTACCGGCGGACCGCCGAGTTCATCCTCGCGCTCAAGCGGATCTGGACGCAGGACGAGGCCAACCTGGCCGGTGACTTCTACCGGATCCGCGACTTCAGCCTCAAGCCCAAGCCGCTGTCCTGGCCGGGCCGCCCGCACCCGGAGATCTTCCAGGGCGGCAACTCCTCGGCCGCCCAGCGCAACGGCGGCCAGCTGTCCGACTGGTACTTCTCGAACGGCAAGGACTTCGACGGGGTCGCGGAGCAGCTCGGTAACCTGCGGCAGATCGCGGACGCCGCAGGGCGCACCGACGGGCCGCGGTTCGGGCTCAACGGGTTCGTCATCGTCCGGGACACCGAGGCCGAGGCGCGGGAGCAGCTGCGCGAGATCATCGCCAAGGCGCACGTCGAGGCGGTCGAGGGCTTCGGGGCCGCGGTCCAGCAGGCCGGGGCGTCCACCGCGGACAAGAAGGGCATGTGGGCCGACTCCTCGTTCGAGGACCTGGTGCAGTACAACGACGGGTTCCGCACCCAGCTGATCGGCACTCCCGAGCAGGTCGCGACCCGGATCATCGCCTACCGCAAGCTCGGCGTGGACCTCATCCTGACCGGCTTCCTGCACTACCACGAGGAGATCGAGCGGTTCGGCCGGGACGTGCTCCCGATCGTGCGCGCGCTCGAGGTGGAAGCCGGCCTGGACCCGGCCGCGGTGCCCGACCCGGCGGCCGGCCTGACCGCACCCGGCCCGGTCCTCGTGGGCGCGCGATGAGTGTCACCTCACCCGCCGCGCCGGCTGAGGTCCTCTTCTCCGCAACGGAGGCGCTCGCGGTGGCCCGGGCCTACGCCGAGTCGATCGCCAGCGGCGTGATCGAACGGGACCGGGCGGGGGCGGTGCCCTACACCGAGCTGGCCGCCCTGGACGCGAGCGGGCTGCTGGGTATCACCGTCCCGGCCGCGCACTTCGGCCCGGACCTGTCCCCGGTGGTGCTGGCCGAGGTGATCCGGACCATCGCGGCCACCGACCCGGCGATCGCCCAGATCCCGCAGGCCCACTTCCTGTTCGTGGACGTGCTCGCGGTCCACGGCCGTCCCGCGCAGCAGGAACGGCTGTTCGCGGACGTGCTGGATGGCGCGCGGCTGGGCAACGGCCTGGCCGAGCGGGGCGGCCAGCACGCCCAGGACCTGAAGACCCGGCTGCGTTCGGTGCCGGCCGGTCGTGGGCGGGCCTGCGGCTGGAGGGGCGGAAGTACTACTGCACCGGGGCGATCTCGGCCCGCTGGATCGGGGTCAGTGCGCTGGACGACGACGACCGCCTGGTCCTGGCCTTCGTCGAGCGGGACGCCCCGGGCGTCCAGATCGGCGAGGACTGGGACGTGATGGGGCAGCGGGCCACGGTCAGCGGCTCCGCGGTCTTCGACCAGGTTCCGGTGGACCCCGGCCTGGTCATCCCCTACGGCTCCGCGTTCGAGGTGCCGCAGCAGCTCGGCGCGCGGGCCCAGCTGGTGCACGCCGCGATCCAGGTGGGGATCGCGGGCGGCGCGCTGCGCGACGCCGGCGAGTTCGTCCGGACCCGGGCCCGGCCGTTCTTCGAGGCCACCCGGGCTGGCTGGGCCGAGGTCGCCTCCGCCGACCCGCACACGATCCACCGTTTCGGCCGGCTCGCCACCCAGGTGAGCGCGGCCGAGGCGCTGCTCGCCGCCGCCGCGGCCACGCTCGAGGAGGTGGGCCGGGTGCCCCGCGACGCCGGGGCGGCGGCCCGCGGCTCGATCGCGGTCGCGGAGGCCAAGGCCTTCGCCAGCGACGTCGCGGTCGAGGTGGCCAGCGACCTGTTCGCGCTGGCCGGGGCCAGTGCGGCCGACGAGCGGCTCGACCTGTCCCGGCACTGGCGGAACGCCCGCACGCACGCCAGTCACGATCCCGTCGATTGGAAGTATCACCATGTCGGCAACTTCCGGCTCAACCGCGTCCTGCCGCCGAACCACGGGCAGCTCTGATCATGACCACCCCTATGACCGTGACTAGCACTGACCCGCGGGTGGCCCACGGCGACGTGTCGGCGGCGGACTTCCGGCACGCGATCGGCCACTTCGCCACCGGCGTCACCGTCGTCACCTCGGTCGGGATCGACGGCCAGCCGGTCGGCACCACGGCCAACGCGGTGAGCTCGCTGTCCCTGGACCCGCCGCTGATCCTGGTCTGCTTCGACCGCTCCAGCCAGACGCTGGAGGCGGTGCTGGGTCACGGCGCGTTCGCGGTCAACGTCCTCGGCGCCCGGCAGCAGCACCTGTCGGCCAACTTCGCCCGCCGGGGCCTGGCCGCGGCCTGGGACGGGGTCCGGCACCGCCGGGGCCGGACCGGCAGCCCACGGCTGGAGGACGTGATCGCCAGCCTCGAATGCACGGTGGAGCACCGCCTCGAGGGGGGTGACCACGAGATCGTCGTGGGCCGGGTCCGGGAGGTGGAGACGAGCGGCGACGACGCGGCCCCGCTCGTGTTCTGGCGCGGCAGCTACGCGTCGCTCGGGTAACGAGAAGCGGCCCGCCTCTCCGGAACCCGCCCAATTGGCCATCCGGCAGGCCCTCATGACTCAACCAACTCACCCTGTGTCACCGGAAAGGACGTTGCTGTGACGACCACTGAGAGCACTGGAATCCCGACCACGAATCCGAGCACGGCCAGCCGGGGCGTCCCGCTCCCGGGCATCGACCTGGACGACCCGGTCCAGGTCGCGGAAGGGCTGCGCGACGAGTTCCGGGCCGGCGCCGCCGGGCGTGACCGGGACCGCGCGTTCCCCTACGAGCAGTGCGCGGCGTTCCGCGCGTCCGGCCTCCTCGGCCTCATGGTCCCGCGCGAATACGGGGGCTACGGGGGTAACTTCGCGGAGCTCATGCGGGTCGTGATCGCCATCTCGGCGGGCGACTCCAACATCGGCCAGATGTACCAGCTGCACACCGGCGGCATCCGGCTGCTGCAGGAGTTCGCCGCCCCCGACGTGCAGGCCAGGTGGCTGCCCCGGTTCGGGAGCGGCGAGCTGTGGATCACCAACGCGTACTCCGAGGTCGGCACCAAGAGCGTGAACGACTTCAAGACCACCATCACCCGGGACGGTACGGGCTGGCGGCTCAACGGCCGCAAGTTCTACTGCACCGGCAGCCTGGCCGGAGACCTCACGTTCGGCCCCTGCCGCATCGAGGGCACCGACGAGGTCCGGGTGTTCTACACGCCGACCGACGCCGAAGGCGTGACGGTCCACGACGACTGGACCGGGTTCGGCCAGCGGACCACGGCCAGCGGCACGACCGAGTTCCGCAACGTGTGGATCCCCGACGAGCTGATCCTCGGCAGCCCGGACACCGAGGGCGGCGGAGGCGGGGACATCACCTCCCTGAACTACCAGGCGGTACACACCGGCGTGTTCGTGGGCATCGCCAAGAACGCGCTGGACGACGCGGTCGAGTTCGTCCGGACGAAAGCGCGGGTCTGGTACGAGAGCAGTGCCGAGCGCGCCGTGGACGACCTCTACACCCAGCTGCGGGTCGGCGAGATGAAGACCGCCGTGGACGCCGCCGAACTGCTGTCGCTGCGCGCCGCCGACCTGTGCGACGAGGCCGTCGCGCATCTCGGCGACGCCCGCATCCGTGGTGAGGCGTCCCTGGTCACCGGCCAGGCGCGGCACGCGGCCGCCGAAGCCGCCTTGTTCAACGGGTCGTACCTGTTCAAGGTGGGCGGCGCGGGCAGCGTCCTGGAGAAGTACGGGTTCGACCGGCACTGGCGCAACGCCCGCACGCTGTCGCTGCACAACCCGCTCGACTTCAAGCTGCTGCACGCAGGTGACTACCTGCTCAACGACACCCTGCCGCCCGTCGACTCGTACAACTAGCCATCCTCACCCCTAGGAGACGGCGATGTCCGCTGTAGGACTCATGTTCGTGGGTGCGGTGCTGTTCGTGAACGGCCTGTTGTTCCTGGGCCGGATCGACGCCAAGAGCGCCGCCCCGTTCAACATCTTCGTCGGCGCCCTCCAGGTAGCCATCCCGTTCTACCTGATCGCGACGGCCCCGACCGCCGACGACATCCTGCTGGACTCCGGGATCTTCCTGTTCGGGTTCACCTACCTGTACGTGGGGATCAGCAACCTGGCCGGCCAGTCGCTCGTCGGACTCGGCTGGTACTCCGCCTGGGTGGCGATCATGGCCGCCGCCTTCGGCATCACCAACATCGTCAAGTTCCATGACCCGACGATCGGCCTGCTCTGGCTGCAGTGGTCGGTGCTGTGGGCGCTGTTCTGGCTGGTGCTCGCGATGGGCGTGACCCGCCTGACGGCGCCGGCCGGCTGGCTGACGCTGATCCTGTCCTTCACCACCTGCACCATCCCCGGCTTCCTGCTGCTGCTCGGGGAGTGGGGCCACGTGGGCACGTGGCTGGTGCTGGTCGTCATCGCCGCGACGGCAGTGGCCGTGGCGCCGATCACGGTCGCGAGCCTGCGCCAGCCTGCTGAGGTGCCGGAGCCGGCCGAAGCCGAGGCCGCCGTCCCGGTCTCGGTGCCCTGACCGGCCGGCCCTGCCCCGTGCGCCAAACGGGGCAGGGCCGGCTGTCCTGGGGTAGGTTGCGCCGGTGACCACGATCGCGGATCTGCTCGAGACCTACCAGCCCGACGGCGAGGCCGAGACCGCCGACGTCGCGCGGGTGCGCGCGCTCCTCGAGCGCTCGCCGGACCCGTACCCGCGGTCACTGCCCATGCACGTCACCGGGTCGGCGCTGGTCGTCCACCCGGACAGCGGCCGGGTGCTGCTGCGCTGGCATCCGCGCCAGCAGGCCTGGCTCCAGGTCGGCGGGCACGGCGACCCGGGCGAGCGGGACCCGCTCGGCGTCGCGCGGCGCGAGGCGGCCGAGGAGACCGGCCTGGCCGATCTGGTCCCGTGGCCGGACGCGCAGCTGCGGCACGTGGTCATCGTCGCCGTGCCCGGCGGCCGGAGACGACCCCGCGCACGAGCACGCCGACGTGCGCTTCTTCCTGGCCACCCGGACACCGGACGCGATCGCGGCGGAGCGGCCGGACGCGCCGCTGCGCTGGCTGACCCTCCCCGAGGCGCTGCAGCTCACCACCGAGACCAACCTGAGGGAGACGCTGAACCGGGCCGGGAGATTGCTACCCGATCGTGCCTGAAACAGCGGTGTCCTAGCTCATATCTACTTTTTGTCCGGATTGATACACAATGAGACTCCTGTGCTGCCATGCTGCCGGATGAGCAAATTGTCAGGCCTGGTGAGAGGCGGAGGGTGCCGCGTAGCTGGGCGCGCGTCGGCGTAAGGCGGGTCCTTGAAAGCAGCAAAGTCGCACAGCAAGAGCAGGAAGTTCCGCAGGGTCGGGCGGCACACGGCGCCCTCGCCGACCGCGAAGGTGGCCCGCCGGGCCGGCCAGGCCGCACCGGCGGTCGCGGTGCTGGGCGCGCTGGCGGCGGCGCCGCAGACCGCGTTCGCCTCTGCCGGGGCGCCTGCGGCGGCCGCCGGGCACACCGGCCTGGACACCCAGCGGCATCCGGTCACCCGGGCCCACCTGACTTCCCGGGAGCGCGCCACGCATCCAGGCCGCCGGGCGGCGCGGACCTACACGGTGCGCACCGGGGACACGCTGAGCGGGATCGCGCAGCAGTTCTACGGTCACGCCAGTGACTGGCAGTGGCTCGATCACGTCAACCAGGCCAAGATCAGCGACCCGAACCTGATCTACACCGGGCAGGTGTTCAGCGTCCCGGCCGACCCGCCCGCCTCGGTCCGCAACGGGACCTACCAGGCCCGGCACGCGGCGAGCGTGGCGGCCACCAGCACGGTGGACAACCAGTCGGCGGGCAGTTCAGCGAGCAGTTCGCCGGCCAGCGCGCCGGCCACCAGCGCGTCAGCCACTGGTGCGCCGGCCACCGGTGCGCCGGCCGGTCACGGCGTGTCCTGTTCGGGATCGGCCAGCGGGATGCTCCCGGCCAACTACGCCGCCATCGTGGGCTTCCTGACCGCGCACGGCTACACCGGGAACGCGGCGGCCGGCATCGCCGGGAACATCTGGCAGGAGTCCGGCGGTAACCCCGAATCGGTCGGGGACGGCGGGGGCGGCCTGATCGGCTGGACGCCGCTGCCGGGCGGGTACGTGACCGGCAATCCCGCCGCGGACCTGCAGACCCAGCTGGCGGCGATCCTGACCTTCAACCAGATCTGGTCGCAGTACGTCCCCACGCTGAACGCCGCGTCCTCCCCGGCCGCGGCCGCGGCGATCTACGTCACCGACTTCGAGCGGGCGGGCATTCCCGCGGTCGGCAATCGCGAGGCGGCCGCCGAGGCCGTCGCGTCGGCGTGCGGGATCTGAGCTAGACCCGGCGGGGTCCTGACCCGCCCGGGCCCGCGGGCCCGGGCGGGTAAGATCTCGCCGGGGAGATGCGCATGGGGATCGACTACGTCCACGGGTACTCGGCCGGCGAGGAAGTGCGGCTGCACGACCAGGCCAGCACGCTGACCGGGCTGCTGCACGCCGACACCCGCTACCCGGCCGGCAGCCGGGTGCTGGAAGCCGGCTGCGGGGTGGGCGCGCAGACGGTCATCCTGGCCGCCCACAGCCCGCAGGCCTGGTTCACCTCGATCGACATCTCGGCCGCCTCCCTCGCGCAGGCGCGGGACCGCGCCCGGCGGGCAGGCTACCCGCAGGTGACCTTCCAGCAGGCTGACCTCTACCGGCTGCCCTACGGACCGGGCAGTTTCGATCATGTCTTCGTGTGCTTCGTGCTGGAGCACCTGCGCGACCCGGTGTCCGCCCTGGCCGAGCTGGGCCGGGTGCTGCGCCCCGGCGGCACGCTCAGCGTCATCGAGGGAGATCACGGCTCGGCCTACTTCCATCCCGACAGCGACCAGGCCCGGCGGGCCATCCAGTGCCTGATCGACCTGCAGCGCCAGGCCGGCGGCGACGCGCTGATCGGGCGCCGGCTGTATCCGTTGCTGGTCCAGGCGGGCTTCAGCGAGGTCGGGGTGTCGCCCCGGATGGTCTACGTGGACGGCGCCCGGCCCGCCCTGGCCGAGGGCTTCACCCGCAAGACGTTCGCTGCCATGGTCGAGGGCGTCGGTGACCAGGCGGTCGGCCAGGGGCTGATGGCCGCGGGGGACTGGGCGGCCGGGGTCAGCGACCTGCGCCGCGCGGCCCGCCCCGACGGCACGTTCTGCTACACGTTCTTCAAGGCGGTCGCCTGCAAGTAGGCCGCCCGGGCTCGGCTGGTCATCCGCGGTTGTCCACCGGGAAGTGCCCGCGTTCACGGGCCAGGCGCATCAGCAGATCGGTCGCCCGGGCCGGGTCGGCGTGGATCGCCCGCAGTTCGACAGCGGTTAAGTGGCGGACGGCCCGCCACGGGTTGCGTTCGCGGCGGCCGTCGACGTGGCTCAGCCGGTACTGGACCTCCCCGTCGGCCCGCACGACCCACGACCAGGAGAACGTCCCCAGGTCACTGCTGTAGGTCGTCTCGATCTGGCTGATTTCACGCGCAGCGACGAGCCGAGACACGGCGGATCCCCTTTCCACGCTGCTGATCCGATCCCGACGGCCCCCGGGTGCCGGACAGTTACGCTCTGTCCGACAATGACAACACGATTGCCCTGTGGTTCGCAAAAGAACGCATCACAAACCCCATATCACAACGAGACATCCCCTCACCCGGTGCGGGGAACGATGGCCCGGCCGTGATACTGGACAGGTGCCCGGCAGTAATACTGGACAGGTGAGAGTGCAGGCTGCGGATTCGGTCCGGCGCCGTATCGGTGCGTCCATCTTCGAGCGGGTCGCGGGGCCTGAGGGACCGAACCGTCGCCGGGTCATCCACCAGGCCGAGGGTGACCGCTGGTTCGCCGAGGACCGCCCCATCCGGCGGGTGCACGGCGACTCCTCGATGTTCGTGGGCGGCATCCGCGCCTTGCTGCTGCAGTCACTGCACCCGCTGGCCATGGCGGGTGTGGACGCGCACTCCGGCTACCGCGGCGACCCGTGGGGACGGTTGCAGCGCACCAGTTACTTCCTCGCCGTCACCACGTTCGGCCGGGCCGCCGACGCGCAGGCGGCGACCGGGCGGGTCAAGGCGATCCACCGCCGGGTGACCGGGACGGCGCCGGACGGCCGGCCCTACGCGGCGTCGGACCCGCACCTGCTGACCTGGGTACACATCGCCGAGGCCGACAGCTTCCTGCGGGCGCACACCCGGTTCGGGGCCGAGCCCCTGGACCAGGCCGGGCGCGACGGCTACGTCGCCGACGTGGCCCGGATCGCCGCCGAACTCGGGGTGCCTGACCCGCCTCGCACCGAGGCCGAGCTCGCCGACCGGATCAGCCAGTACCGGGCCGAACTGCGCGGCACCGCCGAGGCGCGCGCGGCGGCCCGGTTCCTGCTGCTGACCCCGCCGCTGCCGCTGGTCGCCCGGGCGCCGTACGGGGTCCTGGCCGCGGCGGCCACCTCGCTGCTTCCCGGCTGGGCCCGCCGCCCGCTCTACCTGCCCCAGCTGCCGCTGACCGAGCGCGCCGTGGTCCGCCCGGCCGGCCACGCGGTCATCCGCGGAATCCGCTGGGCGATCAGCCCGGGGTGATCGTTCCCCGCTAGGCCAGTAAGGCCGGTCCCGGCGACCCCAGCACGGCCTGCTCGAGGATGACACCGGCGGCGAGCAGGCTCTCCTCGCCCCCGGCGGGACCGATCAGCTGGACGCTGGCGGGGAGCGGGCCGCCGGTGGGCACCGGCAGCGCGAGGGCCGGCACTCCCGCCAGGTTGACCGGGGAGGTGAGGCCGCGAATACGGACCATCTCCGGCGCCTCGTCCAGGGTGGGCGGGAATCCCAGCAACGTCGGGAGGGCGAGCAGGTCGACGCGCTCCCAGAGCGACGACAAGGTGGCGCGCCAGCGGGCCGCATCCTCCCGGGCCGCGCGGAGTGCCGCCGGGGTGATGGTGCTCGCCCCGCGCAACCGGGCCAGCACGTCCCGGCCGATCTTGTCCGGCACCGCCTCGGCGTAGCCGCCATCGGAGGCCCATGCCTCCGCGTCGAGCACGGTCATCGCGGCGACGGTCGCCCGGTCGAGCCCGTCCAGGCCGACCTGGACCACCTCCCATCCCGTCGCGGCCAGCACGGCGTTGACCGCGGCGTCGATGACGGGGTCGGCGCCGATCACGACGCGGCCGACGACCCGGGGCGCCTCGGCCGTGACCGAGAACCCCGGTTCCAGCAGCTGCATCCCGGCGATGAGGCCGGCCACGTCCCGCGCCATCGGCCCCACGGTGTCCAGGCTCGGCGCGAGCGGCCAGACCCCGGTGAGCGGAATCCGCCCCCAGGTGGTCTTGAGGCCAGCTATCCCGCAGCACGCAGCGGGGATCCGGATCGAGCCGCCGGTGTCTGAGCCGTACGAGACGTCGGCCTCGCCGCTGGCCACGGCCACGGCCGAGCCGCTCGATGACCCACCCGGAACCCGCAGCGGATCGAGCGGGTTGACCGGCGTGCCGAAGGCCGCGTTGATCCCGCTGATCCCGTAGGCCAGCTCGTGCAGGTTGGTCTTGCCGACCAGGCGGGCCTCGCCCCGGGCCGCCGCGGCCCGCAACCCGGCCAGGCAGGGAGCGTCGGCAGCGGCGGGCCTGGCCTGCTCGGCGACGGCCCGGCTTCCCGCCGTGGTGGGGAGGCCTGCGACGTCGATCAGGTCCTTGACCGCGACCCGCAGGCCGGGCCCGGACGCAGCATCCCTCAAGATCCACGTGGACATAGCCGACAAGTATCACATCCGCCGGGAGGCGGCGGAGGGCGCGTGCCGCCGGGGCTGACGAGATCTTCTAACCATTCCTGCCCGGTTGCCGTCTTAGCTGACGAGATTGGTCATTCCCGGCGACTGGTCCCGGGAAGACGCGGACCCGAGGGAGAGCACCCATGAAGCCAACTACTCGTGCGGCGCGGCGCGGCCTGGCCGCCCTGGCCCTGACTTGCGCCGCGGTCGCCATCCCGACCACCGCTCTGGCCGCGTCCGGAAGCCCGGCGAAGACGGCCACGCCGGCCCGGCCAGCCGCGGCGGCGATCCCTTCGAGGTGCGGTACCGGCGCCCTCACCGCGTGGCTCGGCATCCCGGGAAACGGCTACGCCGGAGGCGCCTACTACCAGCTGGAGCTGTCCAACACCTCCAGCCGTGCGTGCACGCTGTACGGCTACCCGGGCGTCTCCGCCCTGGCTGCCGGCGGCCACCAGCTCGGCCGCGCGGCGGGGCGTGGTCCGGCCTCGGCCAACCGCCTGGTGACGCTGGGCCGGGGCGCTACCGCCCACGTGCTGCTCCAGATCACTGACGTGGCCAACTTCCCGCCGGCGTCCTGCGGCGAGCGCACCGCGGTGGCGTTGCGGGTCTATCCCCCGGGGGCCACCAGGTCGCTCAAGGTCCCCTTCACCTTCCAGGCGTGCGGCAAGAGCGGACCGGTGTACCTGCACGTAGGGACCACCAAGGCCGGGACCGGCATCCCCGGCTTCAGCGGGTGATCGCGGTGCGGCCCGCCGCCACGTCCGGTACCCGGGCCCGGGGCGTCAGCCGCGCTCCTGGTACCGCAGGCCGTCCATGAGCAGGTCAAGCAGGCGTCCGGCCTGCTCCCGCTGCGCTGGTTCCCCAGCCGTCAGGGACACGCCGCCGAGACTGGCCAGCACGTCCGCGGGTTCGACGTCGCGGCGCAGCGACCCGTCCCGCCCGGCCGCCTCGAGCAGCGTGGTGATCGCGGCGATCAGCTGGCCGCGGCTCTGCTCGTAAGGGTTCCGGCCCGAGGCGATGACCGCGCGCAGCGCGTCGGCCATGCCCCGCTTGGTCGTCATGTAGTCCACGAACCGGTCCATCCAGCGCCGGGTGGCCTCGGCCGGCGTCAGGTCGCGGAGCAAATCCGGGACCGCGTCGCAGAGCCGGGCGAGCTCGTTGCGGTAGGCGGCTTCCACCAGGGCTTCGCGGGTGGGGAAGTGCCGGTACAGCGTGCCGATGCCGACTCCGGCGTCCTTGGCGATCGCGTCGAGCGTCACCTCTGGTCCTTCCCGGGAGAAGGCCCGGACGGCGGCCTCCAGCAGCCGGGCCCGGTTGCGCTGGGCGTCGGCGCGCATCGGCCGGTCGGCGATCTGCGTCACGGCGCTCCTTCTGCTGCTCAGCCCAGCGCGGATCGTGCCTAGCCCGGTGGCGATTCGTGCCCAGCCCAGCGCGGATTTGCTAAACGGAGGAAGCTCCGCTTACTCTAAAGAGAGTAGTGGAGGCTCCTCCGTTTCCATCATACCGGCCAGCCAAGGGACATCATGACTGTGAGCACACCCATCACCACGCCGTTCGGGGCCGAGTCGACGGCCGCCGAGGTCGTGGACGGCATCGACCTGACCGGCCGCCGGGCCATCGTGACCGGCGGCGCGTCTGGCATCGGCGTCGAGACCGCCCGGGCGCTGGCCGGGGCGGGCGCCGAAGTGACGCTGGCGGTCCGCAACGTCGAAGCGGGTGAGCGCACCGCCGCCGACATTACCGAGACCACTGGTAACAAGCAGCTGCTGGTGGCCCGGCTGGACCTGGCCGACCAGGCCTCCGTGGCGGCGTTCGCGGCCCAGTGGGACGGGCCGCTGCACATCCTGGTCAACAACGCGGGCATCATGGCCTCCCCGCTGATGCGCACCCCCGAAGGCTGGGAGATGCAGTTCGCCACCAACCACCTGGGCCACTTCGCCCTCGCCACCAGGCTGCACCGGGCCCTGGCCGCCGCGGGCAGCGCCCGGGTGGTGTCGGTCAGTTCCTCCGCGCACCTGCGGTCCCCGGTGGTCTTCGAGGACATCGGGTTCCTGGAGCGGCCTTACGAGCCGTGGGCCGCGTACGGGCAGTCGAAGACGGCTAACGTGCTGTTCGCGGTGGAGGCGACCAGGCGCTGGGCCGGGGACGGCGTCACGGCCAACGCGCTGATGCCGGGCGGGATCCGGACCGGCCTGCAGCGCTACGTCACCGACGAGGAGCTGGACCGGCTGCGCCGCCAGTCGGGCGGGGGCGGCGCCAGCTGGAAGACCCCGGAGCAGGGCGCCGCGACGTCCGTGCTGGTCGCCACCTCGCCGCTGCTCGACGGCGTCGGCGGCCGGTACTTCGAGGACTGCAACGAAGCGGGGCTGAACCAGCCGGGCTCGCGCCGCGGGGTGGCGGCCTACGCCCTGGACGCCGACAACGCCGCGCTGCTCTGGCAGGTCTCGGCGGACATGCTGGCCGCCTGAGCAGCCGGGCCCGGGCAGCCGGGCCCGGCAGTCCGGGCCCGGCAGCGGTGCCGCGCTACTTGGTGATCATCTGGCTGACGTCGTATTTCTGGTTGATCATGTTGAAGGTCAGCATCAGGCCGGCCAGCCGCGCCAGCAGGGTCGCGTTCATCTCGGTCGGGAACTGCGGGAGGGCCTCGATGGCCGCGACCTTGGCGGGCACCTTCGCGAAGGCCTCCATCCCCCGCTGGACGGCTGCCGGGTCGTTGGTCGCGATCGTCTGGGCCTTGACCAGGGCCCGGCGGAAGGCCGCCGCGGTGTTCGGGTACTTCTTCAGCCAGCTCGCGGTCACCATGTACCCGGCGATCGGCAGGTTCTCCGTGTTGCCCTGGTCGCTGTCGGCCAGCGGGATCGTGCCGTAATTCTCCTCGCCCTGAGTGATGAACGGCTCGGGCGACCACGCGGCGTCCACCTGGTGGTCCTGGAGAGCCTTCGCCATGGCCGGGAACGGCATGGGGACAAACCTCACGCTGTCGGCCGGCACCGCGTTGTCGCTGAGAATCGAGCTGACCAGCAGCTGGCCGATGTTGTGCGTCACGTTGACCGCGACCGTCTTGTTTCTCAGCTCGCTGACCGTGTGGATGCTCGAGCCGGCCGGGACCATGATGTCCTGGTTGTTCGACTCCATGATCGAACCCGGCAAGAGGACCCGGAAGTCGGCGGGCTTGCTCAGGCCGGCCGCCTGGGGGTCGGCGTTGGCCAGGATGTAGGAGACGTAGTTCCCGCTGGTGACGTCGTACTGGCCGGCCAGTTGCTTGTTGATAGCCGTCTTCCCGCTGAGCGCCGGCACGATCGTGACGTGCAGGCCCTCGGCGGTGAACAGCCCGCGCTGCTGGGCGATGTACACCCCGGCGGAGTCGACCGCCGGAACGGCCGCCACCACCAGGTTGGTCTTCTCCAGCCCGCCCGGCGCCGCGGAGCTGCCGCCGCCGGCGCTGCAGCCCACGGCGAGCAGAGCGCTCAGGCCGGCGAGCGCGGCCAGCCCGGTGACGGGCCGGAGCCGGAAACGACGAGGCATAGGGGACTCCCTGGATTCCACGGCTGAATCAGGGGCAGACTAGCGCACCAAACTAGGTCAACTAGCCGAGATGACGTTTATCTGACCCTGGGCGGCGGGCCAGTGCTTTCCCGGATGACCAGGGTGGTAGCCAGCTCAATGTGGTGCGGCTCAGCAGTACCGGGCCGGGTGTGCAGCATCCGGAAAGCGGTCGCGGCCATGGCCGCGAGGGGCTGACGGACAGTAGTGAGGGCGGGAGTGGCCCACGAGGCTACCGGGACGTCGTCGAAGCCCACCACGCTGAGATCGTCGGGGACCCGCAACCCCCGCTCGCCGAGCGCCTGGAGCACGCCAAAGGCCTGCGGGTCGTTGCCGGCCACGATCGCGGTGGGCGGCTGGGCCAGCGCGAGCAGCTCGCGGGCCTGCCGCCGGCCACCCTCGGCGCAGAAGTCGTCCCGGCGGATGAGCTCCCCGGCCGGGGGAAGACCGGCCGCCTCCAGGGCGGCGCGGTAGCCGGCCAGCCGGGCGCGGCTGGACCAGAGCTGCTCCGGGCCGCCGATGATGGCGATGCGGCGGTGCCCCAGCTCGATCAGGTGCCGGGTCGCGGTCAGGCCGCCCTGCCAGTTCGTGGTGCCCACCGACCGGATACCGGGGCCGGGTTCCTCTGGCGGGTCGATCACCACCAGCGGGATGCGGGCGGCGGCCAGCCCCTGCAGCTCGCTGCTGTCCGGCAGGTGCAGGACCAGGAGCGCGCCGTCGGTGCCGCGGGCGGTGGCCCGGTCCAGCCAGGCCGTGAAGCCGCCGGGTGAGTCCACGGTGCTGACCACGACGCTGGTCCCGGCCTCGTCCGCGGCCTGGACGGTGCCGCGCAGCAGTTCCTCGGCCCACGGGGTGTGCAAGGTGGCGATCAGCAGGTCTACCACGCCGAAGCCGAGCCGGGACGCGACCTGGTACCCGTCCCGCCGGAGCAGTGCGGCGACCCGGGCCCGGGTTCCGGCCGCGACGTCGGTCCGGCCGTTGAGCACCTTGGATACGGCGGACACCGACACGCCCGCCTCCGCGGCGATGCCCGCCAGCGTGCTGCGCCCGGTCTCGCGGACCACGGCAGCTCCTGGGCGTCGTGATTTTCGAAACTCTGGACAGTTCAGCGTAACCCGCCGGGGCTCTTGACCGCCCAAAGCGCCGAATCTACCCTGAATGACAGAGCGAAAAAGTTTCGAAACAACAGTCCCCGAACCACCGTCTCAGCACTACGGGAGCCTGAGGAACGTGACGACCAGCAACCCCCCGGCGCTGCAGCTCTACACCGTGCGCGACCAGCTTGCGGTGGACCGGAAAGGCGTCCTGGACCAGGTCGCCGCGTTCGGTTACGGAGCGGTGGAACCGTTCGGCATCCTCAACGATCCGGCCGCGCTGGCCGCCGACCTGGCCGCGGCCGGCCTGGCGGTCTGCAGCGTGCACGCCAACCCGGCGGGCGGGCAGGCCGGCCCGGTCGCGGCGGCGGCCCGGCTGCTCGGCGCGGACACCGTCATCGTCCCGTACCTGCCGCCCGACCGGTTCGCCGACGCTGACAGCGTGCGGGCGGTGGCCGCGGAGCTCAACGGCATGGCGGCCCGGCTGGCTATCGAGGGCCTGCGCCTCGGCTACCACAACCACGACCACGAGCTCGCCCCGCTGCCGGACGGGACGCCGGCCCTGGAGGCCCTGGCCGCCGCGCTCGACCCGGCGGTGCTGCTCGAAGTGGACACGTACTGGGCCGCGGTGGCCGGGCAGGACGTGCCAGCGCTGCTCGGGCGGCTCGGCGAGCGGGTCCGCTACCTGCACGTCAAGGACGGCCCGGTGACCCGCGACGACCCGATGACCGCGGTCGGTGCCGGGCGGATGCCGGTCGCGGAGATCCTGGCCGCCGCGCCCGCCGCGTGGCACGTGGTCGAACTCGACCGGTGCGCGACCGACATGATGACCGCGGTCGGGGACAGCCTGGCCTGGCTGGCCGCGCACGGCCTGGCCCGGCCCCGTGATACCAGTGCCCACTGACCCGGTGCCCTGACCGGTGCCAGCTAATCCGGTCGGCGTGGCCGTCGTCGGCTGCGGCACGATCAGCGACGAATACCTCCGCAACCTCACCTCGTTCCCGGACCTGCGCGTGCTGTTCTGCGCGGACCTCGACCTGGAACGGGCCAAGGCCCAGGCGGCCCGGTACGGCGTGCCCGGGGCCGGCGGCGTCGCGCAGGCCGCCGGGCACCCGGACGTGGAGCTGGTGGTGAACCTGACCGTCCCGGCCGCGCACGCCGAGGTGGGGCTGGCGGCGGTCGCGGCCGGCAAGAGCGTCTGGAACGAGAAACCCCTGGCCCTGGACACCACGGCCGGCCGCGGCCTGCTCGCCGCCGCGGCCCGGGCGGGCGTGCGGGTCGGCTGTGCCCCGGACACGGTGCTCGGCCCAGGGCTGCAGACGGCCCGGCGGCTGATCGCGGGCGGCGCGATCGGCGAGCCGCAGAGCGCGCTGACCCTGATGCAGGACCCCGGGCCCGAGCGCTGGCACCACGATCCCGAGTTCCTGTTCCGGCGCGGCGCGGGCCCGCTGTTCGACATCGGGCCTTACTACCTCAGCACGCTGGCCACCCTGTTCGGTCCCGCGGACCAGGTCGCGGCGCTCGGCCGGCGCAGTCAGCGCAGCCGGGTCATCGGCAGCGGCCCGCGGGCCGGGACCACGTTCGACGTGGAGGTGCCGACCTACGTCTCGGCGCTGATCGGGTACGCCCGGGGGCCGGCCGCCACGCTCGTGCTGAGCTTCGACTCACCGCTCCGGCGGCACGGCTTCGTCGAGATCACCGGGACCGAGGCCACGCTCTCGCTGCCCGACCCCAACCGGTTCGACGGCGAGATCCGGCTGCGCCGGGCCGGCCGCGACGACTGGGAGACGATCCCGGCGGCCGGGTCCGCCGCGGGCCGGGGCCTGGGGGTGCTGGACCTGGCCCGGTCCATCCGGGCCGGCACGGCGCACCGGGCGTCCGGTGAACTGGCGCTGCACGTCCTGGACACCATGGAGGCGGTGGCGCGCTCCATCGCTGCGGGTACGTTCGAGCGCGTCCCGACCACGTTCGACATCCCGGACGCGCTGCCGGCAGACTGGGATCCGTGTGTCGCGACCATCGACTGAGCAGGCAGGGGATCGCGTGACTGAAGCACTCGGCGTCGGCATGGTCGGCTACGCGTTCATGGGCGCGGCGCACTCCCAGGCCTGGCGGACCGCCCCGCACGCGTTCGACCTGCCGTTGCGTCCGGTGCTGACCGCGCTGTGCGGCCGGGACCGGGCGGCTGCGGAGGCCGCCGCGCAGCGCTACGGGTTCGGCGGGGTGGAGACCGACTGGCGCGTCCTGCTGGACCGCGACGACGTGCAGCTCATCGACGTGTGCACGCCCGGCGACTCGCACGCCGAGATCTCCATCGCCGCGCTCGAGGCCGGCAAGCACGTGCTGTGCGAGAAACCGCTGGCCAACACCGTGGCCGAGGCGGAGGCCATGGCCGCGGCGGCCACCCGGGCCCAGGCCCGGGGGGTCCGCTCGATGGTGGGCTTCAACTACCGCCGCGTCCCGGCCCTCGCGCTGGCCCGCCAGCTCGTCGCCAGCGGCCGGGTCGGCGAGATCCGGCACGTCCGGGCCAGCTACCTGCAGGACTGGCTGGCCGACCCGGCCTTCCCGCTGACCTGGCGGCTGCAGAAGGAGCACGCGGGCTCGGGAGCCCTGGGCGACCTGGGCGCGCACGTCGTGGACCTGGCCCAGTACCTGACCGGGCAGCTGATCTCGGGGGTCTGCGGGGTGGCCGTCACCTTCGTGCCCGAGCGCCCGATCCCCGGCGGCTCTGCGCTCCGGAACCTCGGGGGCCGCCACCGGGCCAGTCACCGTGGACGACGCGGTGGCCTTCACCGCCCGGCTCGAATCCGGGGCGCTGGCCACCTTCGAGGCCACCCGGTTCGCCTCCGGCCGGAAGAACGCCCTGCGGATCGAGGTCTACGGGGCCCGCGGCAGCCTCGCGTTCGACCTCGAGCGGCTCAACGAGCTGGAGTTCTGCGACAACACCGAGGACTCTGCTAGCGGCACGGGCCAGGCGACCGCGGGATTCCGCCGCATCCTGGTCACCGAGCCCGGCCACCCGTACCTGTCCGCCTGGTGGCCGCCGGGGCACGTGCTGGGCTGGGAGCACACGTTCACGCATCAGGTCCGTGACCTGGTCCTCGCGATCGACCAGGGCACCGACCCGGAGCCCTCGTTCGCCGACGGACTCCAGGTCCAGCACGTCCTGCAGGCCGTCTCGGCCAGCGCCGCGCGCGACAGCCGGTGGACCCCGGTCTGAGCCCGGAAGTTCACCAGCAAAATCGCCGCAACGAAAACCACCCGGAGCCGATCATGTCCCGATCGTTCACGTTGTTCACCGGCCAGTGGGCCGACCTGCCCCTGGAGGACGTCTGCCGGCTGGCTCACCAGTGGGGTTACGACGGCCTCGAACTGGCCTGCTGGGGTGATCACTTCGAGGTGGACCGGGCCCTGGGTGAGGACGGCTACCTGGCCGGGCGGCACGCCCTGCTGGCCAAGTACGAGCTGCGCTGCTGGGCCATCTCCAACCACCTGGTCGGCCAGGCGGTCTGCGACCACCCGATCGACGCGCGGCACCAGGGCATCCTGCCCGCCCGGATCTGGGGCGACGGCGAGCCCGAGGGGGTCCGCCAGCGGGCCGCGGCCGAACTGGCCGACACCGCGCGGGCCGCGGCCGCGTTCGGGGTGGCGACCGTGGTGGGGTTCACCGGCTCCTCGATCTGGCACACGGTGGCCATGTTCCCGCCGGTCCCGCCGGAGATGATCGAGGCGGGCTACGCGGACTTCGCCGCGCGGTGGAACCCCATCCTGGACGTGTTCGACGCCGAGGGGGTGCGGTTCGCGCACGAGGTGCATCCCAGTGAGATCGCGTACGACTTCTGGACCACCCGGCAGGCCCTGGACGCGGTCGGCAACCGGCCCGCGTTCGGCCTCAACTTCGACCCGAGTCACTTCGTCTGGCAGGACCTGGACCCGGTGGCGTTCCTCGACGCCTATCGCGACCGGATCTATCACGTGGACTGCAAGGAGGCCCGCACCCGGCTCGACGGCCGCAACGGGCGGCTCGGCTCCCACCTGCCCTGGGGTGATCCGCACCGGGGCTGGGACTTCGTGTCCGCGGGGCGGGGCGAGGTCCGGTGGGAGGACGTGTTCCGGATGCTCAACTCGATCGGCTACCGCGGCCCGATCTCGGTCGAGTGGGAGGACGCGGGGATGGACCGGCTCGCCGGGGCGCCCGAGGCCCTGGCCTACCTGAAGCACTTCGACCTCGAGCCGCCAGCCGCCTCGTTCGACGCGGCCTTCAGCAGCTGAGGAGCCACACCCAGTCCTGTCCGGCGCCGCGCTACGGCGCGGCGCACTGGTTAATCTGGCGCCGCGCTACGGCGCGGCGCCCAGCGAATCCAGCCGCCGGGCCAGGGCGCCGGCCGTGGGCTCGGCGATCAGGGCCGTGGCCCTGGAGGCCTGCTTGGGGATGGCCCACCACTGCCGGGTCCAGTGCCCGAACCAGGTGTGCCAGCCCTGGTACCGCTCGGCCAGGTCGGCGGCCTCGGCCGCGGTGGACTGCTCCGCGGCCAGCGGCGTCGAGGTGGCGCCGGGCGCGCCGCCGTTGCCGTTCAGCTCGGTACTGGCCAGGAACTGGGCCCAGACCACCCGGCCGCGGTGGTCGCCTTCGGTGCCGCAGCGGGACGCCAGCTGGGCCAGCCGGCCCAGCCCGCTGTCAGCGCCGGGCCCGCTGAGATCCGGGCCGAGCGGCGGCACGGTGCCCGCGCCGCCGTCGGCCACGGCGACCCGGACGGTCTGACCGGTCCAGGTCACCTCGGTGGCGAAGAACCCGTCCCGGCCGCTGGCGGTGTGCCGGACCGCGTTGGCCGCGAGTTCGGCCGCGCACATGACGATGTCCGCGCGATCGGGGTGGTCGGCGAGCAACTGGGACACGAACGTGCGCACGCAGGGAATCTGGTCTTCCTGGCCGGGAAAGACCTTGCACCATCTCATCGGGATCGAGCAGCAAGCGGGGTCATGTTTCGGCCCTAACACGGATTAAGGACGCCGTAAAGGGGCCGGGGGTATCTGGGTCAGGGCTTGACCCGGGCGGTGGACCCCCGGACGACCAGCTCAGGCTCGAAGAGCAGCTCCGACGACGCGACCGTGCCCCCCTCGACCTGCTGGACCAGCGTGCTCACCACGGCCCGGCCCATCGCGTCGATCGGCTGCCTGACCGTGGTCAGCGGCGGATCCGTGCAGGTCATCAGCGCAGAGTCGTCGTAGCCCACCACCGAGACGTCGCCGGGCACCGACATGCCCAGCCGGCGCACCGCCCGGATGGCGCCCAGCGCCAGCGGGTCGTTGCCGCAGACGATGCCGGTGATGCCCGCCCGCACCAGGCGGGCGGCGGACGCGTGCCCGGCCTCCACCGAGAACATGGTGTGCTCCACGGCGCCGGCGGTGGCGATGCCGGCCCGCGCGGCCAGGGCCGTGAACGCGGCCAGCTTCCGCCGCGACGGCATGTGGTCCTCAGGGCCGATCACCAGGCCGACCCGGCGGTGGCCCAGCGACAGCAGATGGCCGAGGGCCTGCTCCACCGCGGCCGCGTCGTTGACGCAGACCCGCGGGTAGCCGAGGTGCTCGGCCGCCGCGTTGACCAGCACGGCGGGCACCCCCCGTTCCAGCAGCAGCTCGTAGTGATCGTGCGGGGAGTCCGCCTCGGCGAAGTTCCCGCCGGCGAACACCATCCCGGATACGTGCTGGTCGAGCAGCATCCGGACGTAGCTGGCCTCGGACAGGCCGCCGGCCCCGCGTACGCAGAGCACCGGCGTGAAGCCTTGCTGGGCCAGGCCGCCGCCCACCACTTCGGCCAGTGCGGGGAAGATCGGGTTCTGCAGTTCGGGCAGCACGAGCCCGACCAGCCGGGCACGCTCGCCGCGCATCTGGGTGGGCCGCTCGTAGCCGAGCACGTCCAGCGCGGTGAGCACGGCGTCCCGGGTCGTCTGGGAGACGCCCGGCTTGCCGTTCAGCACCCGGCTGACCGTCGCCTCGCTGACCCCGACCTTCTTGGCCACTTCCGCTAGCCGCCGTGTCATGGCGCAACTATACGGCGATTACCGCAAGAACTTGCAATAGTTTGCGACCCCGAGTAAGCCCCTTTCGGCCCGAACATCCGGGGTGATCCCCGCCGTTCTGCCCGCCGTTGTCCGGCCCGATGAGCCTGTCCTGTCACTTAGCCCAGGTCAGGAGGGCAAAGCCCGGCCTCGTCCGCGGAGCGCCGCGTTGTCGATCTTCTGCGTTGTGAAGTCGTTATCGTTCAAAAAATAGTCCAACTCTTGCTACGAAATGGAAGCGCATATACCGTCTGCGGTACCTGGTGACCGAGCTCACATCACCCCCCGCACACTCGCCCATCCACCCGACATCGAGGTCGTCATGAAGAGATTTGGCACCACGAACAGACAGCTCTCCCGGTGGCCCGGCCCCCGGACGATCGCCGGGGTCGCCGCCGTGGCGGCTCTGGGCCTCGGCGCCGCCGCGTGCTCAAGCAGCGGCTCGTCCGGCGGCTCGGGCGATGGCCACGTGACCATCAGCGTCAACTGCTCGCCGCCAGCCACCGCGACGGCTCAGCACAAGGAGTGGAACGAGGACGTCGCCGCCTTCGAGAAGGCCAACCCCAACATCACCATCAAGAGCGTCACCTACACCGGCCAGTGCGAGGTCCCGGCCCAGTTCACCGCCACGCTCAAGGCCGGCACCGAGACCAACCTCTTCTACGCCTACTTCACCGACCTCAACCAGGTCCTCGACGCAGGCCAGGCCGCCGACATCACCTCCTACGTGAACACCAAGACGGTCCCGGCGCTGCACGACATCGTCCCGACGGCGATGGCCGCGGAGACCGCGGGCAAGACGCTCTACGGGCTGCCGACCTCCAACTACACGCAGGGCCTGGTCATCAACAGGAAGCTGTTCACCCAGGCCGGGCTCGACCCCAACACGCCCCCGACCACCTGGGCCGCCGTGGAGAAGGACTCCAAGGCGATCGCCGCTCTCGGCCACGGCATCTACGGCTACGGCGACTACAGCGCCAGCCCCGTCGGCGGCTGGCACTTCACCTCCGAGATAGACGCGATGGGCGGCCAGGTCGTGGGCGCCAACGGCCAGGCGGCCTTCAACAGCTCGGCCAACGCGCCGCAGTCCACCGCGATCCTGCAGGCCCTGCACCAGATGCGGTTCGTCGACCACAGCATGAGCCCGAATCAGCAGCTCGCCTGGGGCACCCTGCAACAGCAGATAGCCGCCAACAAGCTCGGGATGTACATCGCGGCGCCGGACGACATCTACAACACCATCGTCCCGGTCGACCACGGCAGCATCAACGACTACGGCATGGGCCCGCTGCCCAGCACCAGCGGCACCCCCGCGGGCTCGCTGTCGGGTGGCAACGGCTACATGTTCGCGAAGAGCGACACGCCCGCCCAGATCCGGGCCGGCATCAAGTGGCTCAACTTCGAGGACCTGACGCCCGGCCTGGGCCAGTTCAACTACGCGCGGCAGAAGGCCGACGGGTTCCCGGTCGGCTTCCCCGAGCCCCAGCTGTTCACCGGCGCCACCCAGCAGAAGAACCAGAAGCTGCTGGAGGCCAGCGCGACGATCCACACGTCCTACTACTCGACGTTCGCCGCCGCGCGCGAGAAGGGGATGGGCGAGCCGCCCGACGCCCAGGCGCTGTACGCGGCGCTGAACACGCCGATGCTCGACGCGCTCACCGAACCCAACCCTGACTACAGCAAGCTGCTCTCGGCGGCAGCGGGCAACGTCAACACGCTCCTGGCCAACAGCGGCGGGTAAGTGGCGGCCGCGGGGGCCGGGCTTCCGGCCCCCGCGGCGAGTCCCTGGCTGGCCTCGTCCCAGGAGAATCCGGAGAATCGATGACGGACACCGCGGTCCCGCTGCGCAAGGCCAAGGGCAGCCCCGGCCGGGTCGTGCGGCCGGCCGCCCGCAGCAGGCGGAGCCAGCAGCTGCGGCGCAACCTTTCCGCGCACGGGTTCCTCATCGGTGCGGTGCTGTGCTTCGCGCTCTTCTCCTGGTACCCGATGGTGCGCGAGATCATCATGAGCTTCCAGAAGACCCACCTGGGCGTGACCACGTGGGCCGGCTGGGCGAACTACATCCGGATCTTCCACGATCCGGAGTTCCGGACCGCCTGGGCCAACACGCTGGAGTTCACCGGGCTCGCCCTGGTCTTCGGTTACGCGGTGCCGTTCTTCACCGCGATCCTGCTCAACGAGCTGCGGCACGCCAAGGGCTACCTCCGGGTCCTGGTCTACCTGCCGGTGATGCTGCCGCCGGCCTCGGCGCTGCTGCTCTTCGCCTACTTCTACGACCCGAGCACGGGACTGTTCAACCGGATCCTGCAGCTCCTGCACCTGCCGACCTCGCAGTGGGTGCAGTCGCCCGGGACCACCATGCCGACCACCGCGATGATCTCCGTGGTGATCGCGGCCACCTGGATGAACATGGGCGCCGCGACGCTGATCTACCTCGCCGCGCTGCAGAACATCCCCGGCGAGCTGTACGAGGCCGCGGAACTGGACGGCGCCGGGCTGTTCCGCCGGATCTGGCACGTCACGGTGCCGCAGACCAGGGTGATCCTCTCGACGCTGCTGCTGCTGCAGATCGTCGCCACCATGCAGATGTTCATCGAGGCGTTCATCCTGACCGGCGGGCCAGGAGTGAACAACAACACCTTGTCGGTGGTCGACCTCATCTACATGTACGCGTTCTCCATGAGTGGCTCAAGCAACTACAACAGCGCCTCGGCGCTCGGCGTGGTGCTCTTGCTGGTGCTCGGCGCCTTCTCCGGCGCCTACCTCTGGCTGAGCCGCGACCGCGGCTAGGAGACAGGAGCTCACGTGTCAGTGGTCCCCGCCAGAGCCGCGACGTCGAGGCGCCGCAGGGCGCAGCCCAACGCGTCGTCACGGACACTGATATCCACGGCCCAGCTGAACCGGCGGGGCAGCAAGCTCACCTACCGGATCGTCCTGACCCTGGTCGTCGTGGTCTTCACCCTCGTGTTCATCGGCCCGCTTTACTTCCTGTTCACCGACGGGCTCAAGTCCACCCAAGAAGCGGGACAGGTGCCGCCGACGCTTTTCCCGGCCCACATCCATCCGGGCACCTACGTCACCGCCTGGAATACCCTCAGCGTCGGCCGGCTGATATTCAACACCCTCTATTACGCGTTCGGTGCGCTCGCATTCCAGCTCGTCTTCGACGTTGCCGCTGCCTATGCGTTCTCAAAGCTCCGGCCGGTGCTGGGTAACGCCATCTTTGGCATGATGCTGGCCACTCTGATGATTCCCTCCACCGTCCTGATCGTGCCGCAGTACCTGACCGTGGCCAACCTGCCTCTCCTGCATGTGAACCTGATCGGCACACCTGAGGCCATCTGGCTGCCATCCGTCGCTAACGCCTTCAACATCTTCCTGCTCAAGCGCTTCTTCGATTCGATTCCCTCCGAGCTGATGGATGCCGCGGCGATCGATGGCGCGTCCCCGGTGCGGGCTCTGCGCTCGATAGTCCTGCCGATTTCCAGGCCGATCCTGGGTGTCGTCACGATCTTCGGGTTCGTCGCCGTCTGGAAGGACTTCCTCTGGCCGCTGCTGGTCGAGAGCGGCTACACCCCCACCAGGGAGACGATCAATGTCGGGATCACGGGGGCGACGACCACGCCCGAGAACCTCATCATCGCCGCGTCCGCCATCGCCGCGATTCCCACGATAGTTTTTTTCCTGATCTTCCAGCGCAACATTCTGTCCGGCCTTACCGCCGGAGGCCTCAAGGGATGAACGCCCACCGACCGCACCACCCAGGAGGTAACGTGCCCCACCCGGGCCAGCGCGCCGCGGCGCATGAGTGGTGGCAGACGGCTGTCATCTACGAGGTGTACATGCGCAGCTTCGCTGACCACAACGGCGACGGCATCGGTGATCTGGCCGGCGTCCGGGCCCGCCTGCCGTACCTGGCCGAGCTGGGCATCGACGCGATCTGGTTCGCGCCCTGGTATCCGTCGCCGATGGCCGACGCCGGCTACGACGTGGCTGACTACCGGGCGATCGAGCCGCTGTTCGGCAGCCTCGCCGAGGCGGAGCAGTTGATCGCCGAGGCGCACGCCCTCGGGATCAGGATCATCATCGACATCGTCCCGAACCACGGCTCGGATCAGCAGCAGTGGTTCGCCGACGCGCTGGCCGCCCCGGCCGGCTCGGCGGAACGCGCCCGCTACCACTTCCGGCCCGGTCGTGGCGCGGCCGGCGAGCTGCCGCCGAACGACTGGCCCGCGATGTTCGGCGGGCCGGCCTGGTCCCGGGCCCCCGGATCAGGCGGCGCCCCCGGGGACGGTCCCGAAGACAGCGCCGAGGGTGGGCCGGCAGACGAGGGTGGGCCAGCAGAGTGGTACCTGCACCTGTTCAGCCCCGGCCAGCCCGACTTCAACTGGGCCCACCCGGACGTCCGGGCCGAGTTCGCCTCCGTGCTGCGGTTCTGGTTCGACCGCGGGGTGGACGGTGTCCGGATCGACTCCGCCGGGCTGCTGGCCAAAGACCCCGCCCTGGCGGATCTCGGCCCGGCCCGGGACGGGCTGGACCCGGACAGCCCGCCCCGGGCCAGCGCGGGACCGGGCCGCGCGGCGCTGGACAGCCCGGCCGCCCATCCGTTCATCGACCGGGACGAGGTGCACGAGATCTACCGTGACTGGCGGCGGATCGCCGGGTCCTACTCCGGGGACCGGGTGCTGATCGGCGAGATCTGGCTGCCCGACCGCGAGCGGCTGGCCCGCTACCTGCGCCCCGACGAGCTGCACTCGGTGTTCAACTTCGACTTCCTGTGCTGCGGCTGGGAGGCCCCCGCGCTGCGCGAGGTGATCGACGCCACCCTGGACTCGCACGCCCGGGTCGGCGCCACGCCCACCTGGGTGCTCAGCAACCATGACGTGGTCCGGCACGTCACCAGGTACGGGCGCGCCGAGACCGCGTTCAGCATGAGTGACCGGCGCATTGGCGTGCCGTCCGACCTGCGGCTGGGGACCCGCCGGGCCCGGGCCGCCGCGCTGCTGACCTTCTCGCTGCCGGGCGGCGTCTACCTCTACCAGGGCGACGAACTCGGCCTGCCCGAGGTCGAGGACCTGCCTGACGAACTGCTGCAGGACCCGATCTGGGAACGGTCCCGGCACACCGACCGGGGGCGGGACGGCTGCCGGGTTCCGCTGCCCTGGTCGGGCGACGCACCCCCGTTCGGCTTCGGGTCGGACGCCGCGGCGCCGTGGCTGCCGCAGCCCGGCGACTGGAAGGACCTGACCGCCGAGGCCCAGGCGGGCGACCCCGGCTCCATGCTCGAGCTGTACCGCCGGGCCCTGCGGCTGCGCCGCGCCGAGCCCGCCCTGGCCGACAGCACCCTGACCTGGCTTCCCGCACCCCAGGACGTGCTCAGCTACCGCCGGGGCGGCGCCCTGACGGTGGTCGTCAACCTCTCCGCCCACCCGGTGGAGCTCCCCGCGCACCGCGAACTGCTGATCGCCAGCGGGGAACTCCGCGACGGCCTCCTCCCCCCGGACACCGCCGCCTGGCTCCGGGACTAAAGCACGCAGAGTGACCGGAGAAAGGCGGAGCGCAACGTGGCGGTGATCCGGGCCGCGGGCCCCGCGGTGCTGGTCCTGGCCCTTCGGACAAGCCCGTCTCGGTCCGGGACGCGATACGGGCCGACGCGCTCGGCTATGTGCTTAAGAACGAAGAGACCTCGGAGGTCCGGGCGGCCATTAAGGCCGTGGCCACGGGAAAGGATTGGATCTCGTCCCGGCTGGCCCACATCTTCGCCACGGACGATGCCCCTGACCGGCCCCTGCTAAGCGCGCAGGAAACGCGTGCGCTTCAGCTTTACGCCACCGGCATGGCGATGAGTCCGTGGCCAGGCGAATGTGCATTAGTGAAGAGACGGCCAAGCAGTATGTAGGCCGGGTCCGCGAGAAGTACGCTAGAGCTGGGCGGGCGGCACCCACGAAATTGGACCTGTACTATCGAGCCGTCGAGGACGGGCATCTCCCCCCTCACCCCTAACCGCGGACCCCCCCTCCCGGTGACAGGGGTAACAGGAGATACCCGTCCTCGACCTTTGTTACGAGACATGATCCTAAACTGATCATCAACCAGCCGTCATGACCCCTCTTGGGGGGTCAGCCCGCGCCCGGGCGGACCTGCGACACCGTTTCCGGAATGATCAAGGTCTGCCATTTCCGGGCGGTGCGCCTAGCGCGGCGTCGATCAGCCGCAGCACACAGCGGTCGAAGATCTCGTCCGCGTCCCGGTCGGGCGGCGGCGGTCCAGCCAGCGCGGCGGCCAGGTGGGGGTAACGGCCACTGACCGCGGCCGCGACCAGCCCGGCTACCTGCGCGGCGGACTGTTCCTGCTCGGTCACCCCGGTCCGGGCGCGTTCGGTGGCCAGCGCCGCCTGGACCCCCCCGTAGGAGATCGCGAATCCGTTGACCAGCCCGAGGAGTTCCATCTTGGCCCCGGTGTCCAGGCCGGAGCCGCTCAGCAGGCCGAGGAAGTAGTCGATGTAACGCAGCGCGCTGGGCCCGATGACGGGTGGCCGCTGCATGAGGCGGGGCAGCCACGGGTGACGCTGGGTGATGCCCCGGCCCTGCCGGGCCAGGTCCAGCAGTGCCGTGCGGTGATCCGGCGGAGCCGGGTGCGGGTAGCGGTACTCGCCGCTGACCTCGTCGATCATCAACTGGACCAGGTGGTCTTTGGTGGGCACGTAGTTGTACAGCGACATGGTGCCCATGCCGAGGTCGGCCGCCATCCGCCGCATCGTGACCGCGTCGATGCCTTCCGCGTCGGCCAGGGCTACCGCCGCGGCGGCGATCGAGGCCCGGCTGTGCTTCGGCCGCGGCCCCCGGCCGCCCTGCTCGGGCAGATCCCAGATCGACAGCGGCACCCCGGCCCCGGAGCCCGGTTCTGGTCCTGACGCAGCCACCTGAGTCTCGCCCCCGCCCCGCAGCTTATCCACGTGCACCGTACGTAGTATTGTGCGGACCAGAACAACGTACAGCGTACGTAGTCAACCTGTGCCCGGCGCGAAGGAGCCACCATGACCGAGCCATCCCCCAGCCGGGGAGCCACGCTGCCGCGGCACGTCCGGCTGATGATGCGGCTGTCCCGGCGCGACCTGCGCGACCTGCCGTCGCCCGAATGCGCGGTCCGCGTCGAGGCGGGCCTGGCCGTACCCGCCGCCGACGGGGTGCCGCTGATCACCGATCACTACATCCCGCAGATGGGCACCCCCCGGCCCACGGTGCTGGTCCGCACCCCTTACGGCCGCGGCTTCCCCTGGGACCACCTGTTCGGCGGCCTGGTGGCGGAGCGGGGGTTTCACGTCGTGATCCAGAGCTGCCGGGGGACCGGCGGGTCCGGCGGGGAGTTCCAGCCGTTCCGCCACGAGCAGGCCGACGGCCTGGCCACCGTGGCCTGGCTGCGCGAGCAGGACTGGTTCACCGGGGTGCTGGCCACGATCGGCCCGAGCTACCTGAGCTACGTCCAGTGGGCGCTGGCCGCGGACCCGCCCCCCGAACTGCGGGCCATGGTGTCGCAGAACGGGGTATCCGACCTGTACTCCTTTGTCTGGCCCGGCGGCTCCTTCGCCCTGGAGAACGTGCTCGTGGCCACCGCCGCCATGCTGAGCTTCGAGCGCGGAATGGCCGCCCTGATCCGGTCCGGGCTACGGGTGGCCCGGCGGCTGCGCCGGGTGGCCCGGCAGCTCCCGCTGATCGACGCCTACCCGGCGGCGCTGGGCAGGCGGGTGGGTCACCTCGACGAGTGGCTGCAGAACCCGGACCCGGCGGACCCGTACTGGGCGTCCCTGGAGATCGGGGCGGACCGCCCGGTGCCCCCGGTCCCGGCCAGCCTGCTCACCGGCTGGTGGGACCCCTGCCTGGACCAGGTGCTGGAGCGCTACCGCCAGCTGCGGGACAGCGGGACCCCCGCCCGCCTGGTCGTCGGCCCCTGGACCCACTCGTCAGGGTTCAGCCAGGACCTCCCGGTCGTCCTGGGCGAGGCGCTCAGCTGGCTGCGCGCTTACACCGCCGACGCTCAGCCCCCCACCCCGATCCCCAACGAAAACCTCCCGGTGCGGGTCCACGTCGGCGGTTCGGGGGACTGGCGTGACCTGGCCGACTGGCCCCCGCCGGAGCTGGCCCGCCAGCCGTGGTACCTGGGCGCCGGCGGCACCCTCGCCGCCGAACCGCCGGAGCCCCAGGACGCGGCCCAGCCCGGGGTGTCCTCGTTCCGCTACGACCCGGCCGATCCCACGCCCTCGGCAGGCGGGCAGCTCCTCACCAGGAAGGCCGGGGCGGTGGACAACCGGGCCCTGGAGGCCCGTCCCGACGTCCTGGTCTTCACCAGCGCGCCGCTGACCGCGGCGCTGGACGTGATCGGCCCGGTCAGCGTCCGGGTCCGGGTCCGGGCCTCCGGCCCGCACTTCGATCTGTTCGCCCGGCTGTGCGACGTGGATCCCCGGGGGCGTTCACGTAACGTGTGCGACGGCATCATCAGGCACCGCCCGGGAGCGTCGGGCGACGGGGAGGGGCCGGATGCCATCACGGTGCCGATGAGCGCGACCGCCTACCAGTTCGGCGCCGGGCACCGGCTGCGCCTGCAGGTGTCGGGCGGGGCTCACCCGCGGTTCGCCCGCAACACCGGGTCCGGCGAGCCGCCCGCCACCGCCGTCCGGCTGGCCCCGGTGGAGGTGCAGGTCGTGCACGAGGTCAGCGATCCGGCCGTGCTGTCGCTTCCGGTCCGGCCGGCACGTAGCGATCCGGGTGCCCGGAATGGGACACTAGGCCATCAGCACACCAGCCGGAGCCCGGATGCCAGCCCCCGCGCCGCAGCACGACCCCGCACCGACCGCTAGGCCGGCCGGTCCGGCCCCGCCGGACCTGGTCGCCAGCGGGCCCACCGCGCTGCGCATCGCGCTCGGCAGCCAGCTGCGCCGCCTGCGTGAGGCGCACGGCATCACCTGCGAGGCGGCGGGCCAGGTCATCCGGGCGTCGGCGTCGAAGATCAGCCGGGTGGAACACGGCCGGGTCAGCATGAAGCAGCGTGACCTGGCCGACCTGCTCACCCTGTACGGCGTGACCGGGGAAGCCGAGCGGGCCGACGTGCTCCGGCTGGCCCGCGAGGCCGCCCGGCCCGGGTGGTGGCATCAGTACGGGGAGATCCTGCCCGGCTGGTTCGAGTTCTACGTCGGGCTGGAGTCAGCCGCGTCCCGGATCCGCACCTACGAGATGCAGTTCGTGCCGGGCCTGCTGCAGACCCCCGAGTACGCCCGCGCGGTGATCCGCGGCGGGCACCCGGCCGCCCCGGCAGACGAGATCGCCCGCCGGGTCAGCCTGCGGATGAAGCGCCAGCAGATCCTGTCCCGGCCGGACGGCCCGAAACTGTGGGCGGTGATGGACGAGACCGCGCTGCGCCGCCGGCTGGGTGGCCCCGGGGTGATGGAAGCCCAGCTGGACCGGCTCATCGAGCTGGCCGCGGAGCCCAACATCGCGCTGCACGTGGTGACGCTGCAGAGCGGCTACCACGCCGCCGCGGCCGGCTCGTTCAGCATCCTGCGCTTCGCCGCGCCCGAGCTCCCGGACGTGGTCTACCTGGAGCAGCTGACCAGCGCGCTGTACCTGGACAAGCGACGGGACGTGGACCACTACTCCGCGGTCATGGACCAGCTGTGCGTGCAGGCCGGGCGGCGCGTGCCCACCGTCGAGGTGCTGGCCCGCATCCGGGACGCGTGCGCCAAGAGTTAGGCCCAGGCCCTGGTAGCCGCCTCCGGGGAATGAGCAGCTGCCGACGCCGGGACAATGGTTTCCGCACAACGTAGATTTGGCGGAAACAGCCGGCCATAACCTGGCCCTGCCGGTGGTGGCCACCGCCGGGGCGGCCCGGGCACGATGCGCGGATGGGGGCTAATCGCCCACCTCATAGTCCGGTACGCCCTAAGCTCGGTGAGCAGGAGCCAGTGGCCGGAGGCGAGCGGTGCAGGAATTCGACGAGATCCGTAAGCGGCTGGAATACCTGGAGGTTCAGGTCGCCGCGCTAGCTGAGGCGCAGAACGAGAGTCAGCGAGCCGCCGACCTGTTCGCGATGGTGGACCGGGACGTGGCTGACCTGAACACCGCGTTCGGAACGCAGCGCCAGCTTCTGCAGGCGCTCCGCGACGACCAGGTCGGGCAGGGGCGCAGTCTGGGCGAGCACAGCCAGGCGCTGGACGGGATCATCGCGACGCTGCAGGTCATCCACGACGCCCAGCTCAAGCAGGGCCGCTCGCTGACCGAGCACGGCCGGGTGCTGGCCCGCATCGATCCCGGCCACTGACCGGGATCGATACGGGCCGCCCGGACTAGCCGCCGTGCGGGTACTTCTTGACGGTGGAGACGAAGCCGGCCCACGCGGTCCGGCTGAAGATGAGCGTGCCTTCCTGCCTGGCCTTCGAGTCACGCACCACGACTACTCCTGGCAGGTCCACGGCGACCTCGACACACTGGCCACCATTGCCGCCACTATAGCTACTCGTATGCCAATTGGCACGGGACAGGTCAGCGCCTGAGGGGGTCATCCCGCACCTCCTTTGGGTGGTCTAGATCTCTGCTTACTAGCCTTACTAGTTGTTGTGGGAAAATTAGCTGAATCCGCTGCTCACCTGCGCAATCAGGTCGATGGATTGGGCCGTGCCCAGCGCTTCGGCACGGAGGTGATTGAACACCACTATATAGCGCCGGACCTCGTCTTCATTCTCCAGGAAAAGACTGCCGGTAAGGTGCTCCAAGTAGACCACGGCGGGATCCGCGGCCTGGGGGAATTCCAGAATGGTGAACGGGCTGATCGGCTGCACCTGCGCGGCCGCACCGAATGGCAGGACCTGAAGGGTCACGTTGGCCTGCCCCGCCACGTCGATGAGCCGGCTGAGCTGGGTGCGCATCACGCCGGGGCCGCCGACCTGGGCCCGCAGCACGTTCTCGCTCAGCACTACCCACAGGTCGGGCGGCTCCTGCTGGTCGAGAGTGGCCTGCCGGTCCATCCGCAACGCCACCTGCCGGTCGATGTCCTCGGCCGGTCCGGCGGTGGGGGCGGTGCGTAGCACGGCCCGGGCGTATTCCTTGGTCTGCAGCAGGCCGGGCACCACCATGCACTGGAAGTCGCGCAGCGCCGCCGCCTCAGACTCCAGGCCGATGTAGGGCTCGAACCACGTGGGCAGCACCCGGCCGTACGTGTGCCACCAGCCCTTGCGCCGCGCTTCACGGGCCAGCTGGACGAGCGCGT
This sequence comes from uncultured Actinomycetes bacterium, assembly GCA_963844695.1. Taxonomy (GTDB): domain Bacteria; phylum Actinomycetota; class Actinomycetes; order Streptosporangiales; family Streptosporangiaceae; genus RYN-230. The sequence continues at coordinate 24,676 of CAWJPL010000011.1, read as the reverse complement.
CGGACTCGTCCCCGAGTACGCCGTAGATCTCCAGCAGTTCCCGGACGTCTCCGGGCCGCACGCTGATCCGCCCGGTCTCCATCCGGCTGATCCGGGTTCCCGAGCAGTCAAGCCGCTGCCCGACCTCTTCGCAGGTTAAGCGGGCGTGTTCGCGCAGCCGGCGGAGCTCGATGCCGAGCCGCTTGCGGCGAACTGTGGGGCTGGGACTGGCGGCCATGACGGCGTGCCTCCAGGGCTTGGCTGTGGTGTGGGCGGGCTATGCACGATAGACTGGGGAACCGCATAATACGGTTGGGCATCTTGCACAACAGCGTGGCTTGATGCATGCTGGGGCACAATGCTGTGACGCATGATACGCGCCCGCACAGGTGGGGTGGCGGTACTTAACTGCTGAGGTATCCGACTCCGGCGAGGTGATCCGCGAGATGCCCCGGACCGGTACCGGCCCATTCCCAGCGCGGCGTTCCAGCTTCCCCATTCCCGCTGGCCAGTACGGCTTCATGGCCCGGGACACCCAGTTCAGCTCGGCCCCTTACGGCGCGTCCTACGGCTCCGCCGGGACCAGCCAGTACGGCCTGGCCGTCCCGGGCAGCTACTACGGACCGGTCGCGGTATCCGCCCGGGACGACGCCGCCCAGGACTATGCCGTCCGGGACGACGGCCGGACGGCGGCCCAGGACGGCACGGCCCAGGACCGCGCGGCCCAGGACGACACCGCCCAGGACGGCCAGGCCCGGGACGATCCAGACCGTCCCCCGCAGTGGCCGCTGCAGACCCGGCTGGATCTGGGCGCGCTGCCCGGCGCCGTCCCGTGCGCCCGCCTGCACGCCCGGCTGGTGCTCACCGAGTGGGGGCAGGCGCAGGCCGGCGACAGCGTGGAGCTGATCGTCTCGGAACTGATGACCAACGCGCTGCGCGCCTGCACCGACCCGGTCGCGGGCCGGCCGGGCTACGACGTGGAGGGGCGGCAGTTGCCCCTGGGGCTGCGGCTCGCGTCCGACCGGCGGCAGGTGCTGGTGGAGATCTGGGACGGCAACATGGCCCCGCCGGTGCCCGGCCAGACGAGCCTCGACGGCGAGACCGGGCGCGGTCTTTTAATGGTGGAGGCGGTCAGCAGCCGCTGGGGTTACTACTACCCGGCCCGCCAGTCGCGCGGCACCTCGCCGGACGAGCGGGCCGCCAAGGTCGTCTGGGCCCTCATCGTGCCCGGTGCGTGAGCGCCAGTTCACACGCGGGCGGTGCTGCCGCGCACGGTCAGCCGGGGCGGGAGCAGGACCACCTCGCTGCCCGCGCCGTCATCCAGTCGCCGGGCCAGCAGTTCTACCGCCCGGCGACCCATGTCCTGCGCCGGGATCGCCACCGACGTCAGATGCGGTGAGGTCCGTTCCGCCCCCTGGTCGGAGCAGAGGGCCACGACCGACACCGCCTCGGGTACGACCCGCCCGGCGGTCCGCAGCACGCTGAGCAGCGGGGAGATGATGGCCTCGTTCTGCACGATCAGGCCGGTGGTGCCCGGCTGATCCGCCAGGATCGCGGTGACGGTGGCCGCGGCCGCCGCGTGGCTGCCCTCGCACGGCCGGTGCACGACCCGGATCCCCCGGACCGCCGCCTCGTCCATGACCCCGCGTAAGGTCCGCTCGGCGAACCCGCTGCGCCGCTGGTACACGGCCGCGGCCTCGCCGATGAAGGCCACCTCGCGGTGCCCCAGGCTGGCCAGGTGCCCGGCGCACAGTTCCCCGGCTGCGGCGTAGTCCAGATCGACGCAGCCCAGGCCGCTGGGGTCGGCGGGCACGCCGATGAGCACCACGTCGATGCTGACGTCACGCAGCATCGGGATGCGCTCGTCTTCCATGGTCACGTCGATGAGGATCATCGCGTCCGCGCGGGCGCTGACCGCGACCCGGCGAATTCCCTCGGCACCCTCGTCGTTGGTGAGCAGCAGCACGTCGTAGCCGAACCGGCGGGCGGTGGTGGTCACCGCGATGGCGATCTCCGTCATCACCGGCAGGTACAGGTCGCTGCACACCGGGACGACCAGCGCGATGACACTGGACCGGCTGCTAGCCAGGGCGCGGGCGCCGGCGTGCGGGTGGTAGCCGAGCAGTTCGATGCTGCGCTCCACCCGGCAGCGGGTGGCCAGGGAGACCGGGCGCTTCCCGCTGAGCACATAGGAAACCGTGCTGGCGGCCACTCCCGCGTGCCGGGCCACGTCGGCGAGCGTCGCCATGCGGGTCCTCCCGGCGACCGGAAATCGAAGCGCTTGGACCCCGGTCTACCTCATCGTCCGGAACCGGGCGCTGCCCACGATATCGGGCGGACTCCGGGACGTCATCTCCCGCGCCCGGGCCGCCGTTCCCGCACGGCCAGCACCGCGTTCCAGCGGGCCGCCCCGGCCAGGTCCCGGGCCCGTTCCGCGAGGGTGTAGTCGGGCCGGGCCGCGCCGTCGGCGATGGCCCGGTCCAGGTCATGCCCGCACCGCTCCAGCACGGTGTCGAAGTCCCGCCGCATCGGCTCCAGCAGGCCGTAGCCGAACGAGTTGTACAGCCGGGGGAACAATGGCTTGAACAGCCGGGCCCGCTCATGCAGCCCGGAGGAGTAGGACATCATGTCCTTCGGGCGCCGCCGGACGTAGTCGGGCAGCACGTCCGCGAAGGCCTCCCGGAGGATCCACTTGTCCTGGCCGTCCCGCTGCTTGAACGCGCGGGGGAGCCGCAGGGCCAGTTCGACCAGGGCCAGGTCCAGGAACGGCACGCGCAACTCGGTGCCCTGGCCCATGCTCGCCCGGTCCAGGCGCTGCAGCTCGGTCCGGCACAAGTTGCGGATCTTGTGCTGGAACAGCCGCCGGGCCTGCTGCGGGCTGGCCCGGAAGTACATCGGGTAGCCGCCGAACAGCTCGTCGGAACCGTCCCCGGACAGCACCACCTTGACGCCCAGCTCGTGGATGCGCCGGAACAAGGGGACCGAGACCACCTCGTTGATGACGTCGCCGTACTCGGTCAGCTCACCCAGCCGGATGGCCTCCCGGATGTCGGCCAGCCGGATGTCCCGGGGCCGTACCTCGATCACCACGTGCGGCACGCCCAGGTCGGCGGTCAGGCGGCGGGCGTACGCCAGGTCCTCGCTGGCCGGGGCGCCGACGGTGAACGCCACGCAGTCGGGATGCATCTCGCGCACGTGCAGCAGGGTCAGGGTGCTGTCCAGGCCGCCGGAGAGGATGACCCCGACGGTCAGGCCGGTGTCGACCCGTACCCGGATGCTGTCCTCCAGGGCGGCCCGGACCAGCTTGGCGGCCTCGTCAGGGTCCTCGATCTCCGGCTGCTGGTCGCCGAGCCGGAGCAGGTCCACGTAGGGGTGCAGGACAGGCCCCGCGGGTCCGGCCCAGCCGTGATGTCCCGGCGGGACCTCGCTGACCGGAGCGCCCCGCCCGGTGAGCGCCTTGATCTCCGACGCCACGTACAGGCCTTCGTCCGGGCGGGACCAGTACAGCGGCTTGACCCCGAGCGGGTCGCGGGCCAGGTAGACCCGGTCCGCCACGGTGTCGGCCAGGGCGAACGCGAACTCGCCGCGCAGCCGGGTGACCGCGCCGGCCCCCCATTCGAGGAACGACTCCAGCACCACCTCGGTGTCGCTGTCGGTGCGCAGCCGGTGGCCCAGGCGGGTGAGCTCGGCCTGCAGCACCCGGTAGTTGAAGACCTCGCCGTTGTAGCAGAGCACCCAGCGGCCGTCGGCCGAGGTGAAGGGCTGGATCGCCCGGTCCGCGTCCACGATCCGCAACCGCTGGGTGCCGGCCAGCAGCCGCTCGGTCGCCATCGTCTCCTCCACCTCGCCGCGCGGCGCCAGGGTGGTGAGCATCTGGCCGAAGGCCCGGCGGTCCGGGTGCGGGCCGAGGATGAGCGCGATGCCGCACACGGCGTTAGCTGCCCAGGTCGGTGGCCCGGAGGCCGGCGGCCGGGGGGCCCGGTGCGAGCCGCCCGGCCGCGGCCGGGCTCAGGCACAGATGCCACGTCTGGCCCTCGTCGATGGTGTTGACCTCGCCCGACTGCTGGCGTTCGGCCAGCAGCCCGGCCAGCGTGGCCACGGCGCCGAAGCGGCGGAACCAGGACATCTCGATGTCCATCGCGTATCCGACGCAGTGCGCGCTGGGCAGGGTGGCCGTGTACCCGAGCGCGCGCAGCCGGCGCTGGTGCTCAACGCTCCGGGCCAGGCTGGTGACCCAGAGCGGCGGCGCCGCGGGCGCGGCGGCGGCGAAGTCGGCGGCCAGCCGGTTGAGCAGGGCGACCACCTGCGGCCGGGCCTGGGCGAAGCGCAGGCCCGCGGTGCGCGGGGTGTGGTCCGGCCGCAGCCGGCGGTCCACCGCGCGCACCGCCCGCAGCGGCAGGGTCCGGGCCTGGCGCCGATAGCGGAAATGGAGTTCCCCGCGGCGGCGCAGTGGCTCGAGATCGACCAGGTCAGCGGCGCCGGCCAGATCTGAGTCCAGCACGAAAGCCCGGGTCGAGCCCCACCACATGACGTCGATCAGGGCGAAAAGGTGAATCCGGATATGGGCGACCAGGTCAGCCGCGCAATTGCGGGCGCCGGGCTGGTAATGGCGCACCTCGCGGAGCAGCCGGTCCACGGCCGCGGGACGGCCCTCCGGGCTGGCCGCGAGGACCGCCGCGAACTCCGCGTCCGCCAGCCGTTCGGTCAGGACTCTTTCCGCCTTGGGCAGATCCTCCGGGCCGGTATGGCTGGCGATCTCGAGCAGCAGATCGGCGACGGCGCCCCGGTACCTGGCCAGGTCCGGCTCAGTGGCTGACACCACTCCGTTAGCGTGCATTCACGAAGGGTAACATACCAATAACGTTAAGTAACAAGAAGGCCTCGGGTGTTGCGGCTGGTTTCCCTGTCCCGCCCGGGGGGTTTAATGGATCACCGGACCGTAGGCGGCGAGGAGTGACAGTGACAGCAGCGCAGGATTGGAACAACCAGATCATCGCCGAGTTCCGGGCGAACGGGGGCAAGGTCGGCGGCCCGTTCGAGGGCGGGACCCTCCTGCTCCTGCACACCGTGGGCGCCAAGACCGGCCAGCCCCGGGTAAACCCGGTGGCGTACCAGGACATTGGGGACGGCGTCGCGGTGTTCGCGTCGAAGGGGGGCGCACCGACCAACCCGGACTGGTACTACAACCTGCTGGCCAACCCCCGGGTCAGCGCGGAGATCGGCACCCAGACGCTGCCGTTCGTCGCCCGGGTGGCCGAGGGCGCGGAACGGGACCGCATCTGGACCGCGCAGAAGACCGCCAACCCGGGCTTCGCGGACTACGAGAGCAAGACGACCCGGCAGATCCCGGTGGTCATCCTGGAGCCAGTGCACTAGGACCTGGGGGTTTGAACAGCCCTTTACGGGTGAGTTGTCGCGCATGGCGCAGACACAGACCGGCGAGGGCGCCGGGACCAACGTGCTCGACGTGCTCGACCAGCGGCAGCCCACGGCGTTCTACTGGAAGCTGACCATCCTGGCCTGCCTGGGCGGCTTCCTGTTCGGCTACGACACGTCGAACATCGGCGCGGCGCTCAACTTCGTGCCCTACCACCTGAGCAGCTTCTGGCTCGGCTACCTGGTGGCGGGCGCCTCGCTGGGTGCGGCGGCCGGGGCGGTCCTGGCCTTCCTGACGGCGGACCGGCTGGGCCGTAAGACCCTGCTGATCGCCGACGCGCTCATCTACGCCGTGGGCTCGATCCTGGCCGCGGTCACCCCCAACGCGGCCATCCTGCTCATCGCCCGGACCCTGATCGGCATAGCCATCGGGGCCGACTCGGCCATCGCCACCGCCTACATCGCGGAGTACGCGCCCAGCGGACGGCGCGGCGCGCTCAGCATGCTCCAGCAGTGGATGATCACGGTCGGCATCCTGATCTCCTACGTCGTGGCGCTGGTCATCCTGAAGATCGCGCCAGGCGCCGCGGGCACCGTGGACTGGCGGCTGATCCTCGGCCTCGGCGCGGTGCCTGCGCTGATCGGCCTGGGCCTGCGGACCCGGATGCCCGAGTCGCCCCGCTGGCTGCTCCGGCAGGGCAAGTACGAGCGGGTCCAGGCCGCCATGAAGGAGTTCGGGGCCGACGTCAGCGTCGAAGACGTGGAGTACACCGCCGGCCTGCTACGCGAAGAGGACCAGCGGCGGGAGCAGACCAAGTCCCGGAACTGGACCCGCGGGGTCTGGCGCGCGCTGATCGTGGTCTGCGTGTTCTTCATCTTCCAGCAGATCACCGGGATCAACGTCCCGCTCTATTACGGCCCGCACCTGCTCGGCCCGCTGTTCCAGGGCAGCAACTCGCTCGTGGACAAGACCATCTCCGGCGTCGAGGTGACCCTCATGCTCACCGTGGTCAACGTGGGCGCCACCTACTTCGCGTTCCGCTACATCGACAAGGTGGGCCGGCGGAAGCTGGCCATGGGCGGCTACATCGGCATGGCCGTGTTCGCGCTGGTCGCGGCGGCCGGGCTGGAATACTTCACCGACACCCCGCGGATCGTGGTCGTGATGATCGGCCTGGCCGGGTTCATCGCCTCGTTCGCCATCGGCGTGGGCGGCACCGGCTGGCTGCTCCAGGGCGAGGTGTTCCCCACCTCCGTCCGGGGGCAGGCCGCGGCCACCGGCGCGACCGTGGACTGGCTGGCCAACTTCGCGCTCATCGAGGTGTTCCCGGTCTGGATGGGCGCCATCGGGCTGGACTGGGTCCTGGTCTGCTTCGCAGGCTTGTGCCTGATGGCCATCGCCTTCGTGTACCGGTTCGTGCCCGAGACCAAGGGCCATTCGGTGGAGGAGATCACCCGGATCTTCGACCGGGAGGCGGAACGGGGCGTCCTGGCCAGCGCCGCGGCCGACTCCTGATGACGGGAAGCCCGGCCCCGGCCACCCGGGGCCGGGTGACCGGGCCCCGGGTTGCCTAGGATGCGAGGTGATGAGCGGGCGCTGGGAGTTCTGGATCGACCGGGGCGGCACGTTCACCGACGTGGTCGCGCGGCGCCCGGACGGCCGCCTGGCCGTCCGGAAGCTGCTCTCGGAGGATCCTGGCCGGTACGAGGACGCGGTGCTGGCCGGGATCCGCGGGCTGCTCGGGGTGCCGGCCGGGCAGCCCATCCCGGCCGGGCAGATCGGGTCGGTCCGGCTCGGCACCACCGTCGCCACCAACGCGCTCCTGGAGCGCCGGGGTGAGCCCACCGTCCTGGTCATCACCCGGGGGTTCGGAGACGCGCTGCGGATCGGCTACCAGAACCGGCCGCGCATCTTCGCCCGCCAGATCGTCCTCCCGGAGCTGCTGTACCAGCGGGTGATCGAGGTGAGCGAGCGGGTCAGCGCGGACGGCGAGGTGATCGAGCCGCTCGACGAGGAAGCGGCCGCCCGGGAGCTGCGGGCCGCCTACGCCGACGGGCTGCGGGCCGTGGCCGTGGTCTGCCTGCACGGCTACCGCTACCCCGCGCACGAGGCCCGGATCGGCGACATCGCCCGGGACGTCGGGTTCACCCAGGTCTCGGAGTCGCACGCGACCAGCCCGCTGATGAAGCTGGTGTCCCGCGGGGACACCACGGTCGTGGACGCCTACCTGTCCCCGATCCTGTCCCGCTACGTGGACCGGGTGAGCGCCGAGCTGAACGGGACGCCGGTGCTGTTCATGCAGTCCAACGGCGGGCTGGCCGACGCGCACCGCTTCCGCGGCAAGGACTCCATCTTGTCCGGGCCGGCCGGCGGCATCGTCGGCATGGCCCGGACCGCCGCCGCGGCCGGCTACCGCCGGGTCATCGGCTTCGACATGGGCGGCACCTCGACCGACGTGTCGCACTACGCCGGCGAGTTCGAGCGGCAGTACGAGACCGAGGTGGCCGGGGTCCGGATCCGGGCGCCCATGCTGAGCATCCACACCGTCGCGGCGGGCGGCGGCTCGATCCTGGCTTTCGACGGCAGCCGGTACCGGGTCGGCCCGGACTCGGCGGGGGCGGACCCGGGACCCGCCTGCTACCGGCGGGGCGGCCCGCTCACCGTGACCGACGCCAACGTCATGCTGGGCCGGGTCCAGCCCGGCTCCTTTCCCCGGGTGTTCGGGCCGGGCGGCGACGAGCCGCTGGACGCCGGGCTGGTGGCCACCCGGTTCGAGCGCCCTGGCCCGGCGGATCGCGGCGGCCACCGGGGACCAGCGCAGCGCCGCGGAGGTGGCGGCCGGGTTCCTGGACATCGCCGTGGCGAACATGGCCAACGCGATCAAGAAGATCTCGGTCCAGCGCGGCTACGACATCACCCGGTACGTGCTGGCCACCTTCGGCGGCGCGGGCGGCCAGCACGCCTGCGCGGTCGCGGACGCGCTGGGCATGACCGAGGTGCTCATCCACCCGCTGGCCGGCGTCTTGTCCGCCTACGGCATGGGCCTGGCCTCGGTGACCGCCATGCGGGAGACCGCGGTCGAGGCGGAGCTGTCCAGCGGCGTGACGGCCCGGCTGGACCAGGTAGCGGGAGAGCTGGAAGCCGCCGCGCGGAACGAACTGGCCGGGGGCGGGGCGGTGCGCAGCGTGCGCCGGGCCCACCTGCGCTACCAGGGCACAGACACCTCCCTGCCGGTCCCGCTGGGCGGGCTGCCCAGCATGATGGAGGCCTTCGAGGCGGCCTACCGGCAGCGCTTCTCCTTCCTGACCCGGGACAAGCCGGTGATCGTGGAAGCGGTGTCCGTCGAGGTGACTGCGGGCCACGACGATCCCCCCGCCCCCATCACCGGGGAGACGGGTGAGCCGCCGCCGGCGGCCCGGGCCCGGATGTTCGCCGGCGGCGACTGGGCCGAGGTCGACCTGCTGCCGCGCGGCACGCTGCGCCCCGGCCGGGTGGTGCCCGGGCCGGCCCTCATTACCGAGGACTTCGCCACCACCGTGCTGGAGCCGGGCTGGCAGGCCGCGGTGACCGCCCGCGGTGACCTGCTGCTGACCCGGCCCGGCGGCCGCCCGGTGCGCTCTGGCACCAGCACCAGCGCTGACCCGGTGATGCTGGAGATCTTCAACAACCTGTTCATGTCCGTGGCCGAGCAGATGGGGGTGCGGCTGCAGGGCACCGCGCACTCGGTCAACATCAAGGAACGTCTCGACTTCTCCTGCGCGATCTTCGACGCGGCGGGGCAGCTCATCGCGAACGCCCCGCACATGCCGGTGCACCTGGGCTCCATGGGCGAGAGCATCGCCATGGTCCTGCGCCGCAACCGCGGGCAGATGAAGCCCGGCGACGTCTTCATGCTCAACGACCCCTACCACGGCGGCACGCACCTGCCCGACATCACCGTGGTCACCCCCGTGTTCGATGAAGCTGGGCCCAACCTCCTGTTCTTCGTGGCGTCCCGCGGGCATCACGCCGAGATCGGCGGCATCACCCCCGGTTCCATGCCGGCCTTCAGCACCCGGGTTGACGAGGAAGGCGTGCTCATCGACAACTGGCGGCTGGCCGGAGGCGGTGAGCTCCGCGAGGCGGCCACCATGGAGCTGCTCACGTCGGCCGAGTTCCCGTCCCGTAACCCCGGCGCCAACCTCGCGGACCTGCGGGCGCAGATCGCCGCGAACGAGAAGGGCGTGGCCGAGCTGGGGCAGCTGGTGCGCGAGTTCGGCCTGGACGTGGTGACCGCGTACATGGGCCATGTGCAGGACAACGCCGAGGAGGCGGTGCGCCGGGTCATCGCCCGGCTGCACGACGGCGAGTGCGCCTACGAGCTGGACAACGGGGCCGTGATCAAGGTGGCGGTCCGGGTGGATCAGCAGGCCCGGACCGCGCGGATCGACTTCACCGGTACCTCAGCCCAGCTGCCGGGCAACTTCAACGCGCCCTCGGCGGTGGCCATGGCCGCGGTCCTGTACGTGCTGCGCACCCTGGTGGACGACGAGATCCCGCTCAACGCCGGCTGCCTCAAGCCGGTCCGGGTCATCATCCCGCCGGGCAGCCTGCTCGCCCCGGCCTACCCGGCCGCGGTGGCGGCCGGCAACGTGGAGACCTCCCAGGCGGTCACCGGCGCGCTGTACGCCGCGCTGGGTGTCATGGCCGAGGGGTCGGGCACCATGAACAACGTCACCTTCGGCAACGCGGAGTACCAGTACTACGAGACGGTGGCGAGCGGCTCGGGCGCCGGCGACGGCTTCGGCGGCACCTCGGTGGTCCAGACGCACATGACCAATTCGCGGCTCACCGACCCTGAGATCCTGGAATGGCGGTTCCCGGTCCGGCTGGAGTCGTTCGAGATCCGCCGGGGCAGCGGCGGCGGCGGCCGGTGGCCGGGCGGCGACGGCGGCCGCCGGCGGCTCCGGTTCCTCGCCCCGATGACGGTGAGCACGCTGAGCAGTCACCGGCGGGTCCCGCCCTACGGCCTGGCGGGCGGGGCCCCGGGCCAGCTCGGGGACCAGTGGGTGGAACGAGCCGACGGCTCGGTCACCGGGCTGGCCGGCTGCGACCGCGCGGAGCTCGAGCCGGGGGACGTGTTCGTGCTGGAGACCCCCGGTGGCGGCGGATACGGGGCCAGGACCTAGCCGCGGTTCAGCTAGCCGGTGGTTCAGCTAGCCGGTGGTTCAGCTGGCCCGTGGTTCAGCTGGACCGGGCCGGCTCGGCCTCCGGGTCGATGTCCTCGGTCTCGGGCTCGGCCGGGCTCCGGCGCTTCGGGCTCACGCAGCGGCTGCAGCACCGCTTCCACCCGGGCCAGCTCGTCCAGCATCGCGGTCGCCGCCTCGGTCATGACCTCGTTGGGCTGCAGCTTCTTGTTCTGGTCCAGGAACTGCTGCACGAACGGGATGTTCACCGCCTCGAAGAGCGGGGTTACCTTGAGGGTGGTCAGCACCTGCTTGAGCATCTGCACCGCCCGGGTACCGGCCGCCACGCCGCCGTAGCTGGCGAACCCGGCCGGCTTGTAGTGCCACTCGTGGTTCAGGTAGTCGATCGCGTTCTTAACGGCCGCGTTGAACCCGTAGTTGTACTCCGGGATCACGAAGATGAACGCGTCCGCCCGGCTGATGGTGGCGCTCCAGTCTTTGGTGTACTGGTACTCATACTGCTGCAGCCGCGGATGCCGGGGCTCGTTGAACATCGGCAGGTTGACCTCGGCCAGGTCCACCACCTCGACCGCGAAGTGACCGTGCGCCTGGGCGCTGGCGGTGATCCACTCAGCCACAGACGGGCCGACCCGGCCTGGGCGGGTACTGCCGATGATGATCTGCAGCAACGGCTGACGCATGCTGATGACTCCAGAAGGGGTAGAGGGGGAACCGTGCGTATGGACCAGGCTAGGGGGGAAGCGCCAGCCCAGTGGCGCCGGGTCAGGCGCCTGCTCAACGAGCACCGGACGGTGCTGGCCGCGACGGCCGCCGGGCTGTACCCGGATCTGCCCCGGGTGGCCGGCACCGACCTGCTGTGCTGGCCGGAATGGCTGCCCGCCACCCCGCTGGACCTCGCGGACGTGCCCCTCAGCTGGGTCGCCAGCCCGCCGCCGCCCGCCGTGGCGGCGAGCGGTGCGGCCGCCGCGCACGTGCTGCCGGACACCGGGACCGGACCGGCCTACCCCACGTACACGGCGGCGATCGAGGCCCTGGACCGGCCGGCCCTGTTCGAGAACCGGGTCTGCTACCGGCTGCTGGGCGCGGATCTGGGCGGCGTGGCCCGTTCGAGCCGCCCACGGCTGCGGTTCGGCCCGTCCCGTTACTTCGACGCGGTGAACGTGGGCGCGGCCGTGGGGCACGAGCTGACTGCGGCCTGGGTGTCGGGAGGGACTCCGGCTCTGGCCGCCCTGCCGTTGCGGGCCTCGGTGGGTGATCCGTGCGCGCTGCCGCACCGCTCCGCGCTCACCGCCGTCACCACCTTGACCCTGCGCCGCGCCCGTGACGGCTCGGCCTCGTTCCTGCTGCACTGGCGGGACCCGGCCCGGGTCAACCACGCGGGAGGCCTGTACCAGGTGATGCCCGCAGGCATCTTCCAGCCGATCTCGGCGGCGCGGGCCGCGCAGCGTCACGACTTCAGCCTGTGGCGCTGTATGACCCGGGAGTTCAGCGAGGAACTGCTCGGCGGGTCCGAGGAGTACCCCACCCGCGGCGGTCGGCTGGACTACGGGCGCTGGCCGTTCCACCGCGAGCTGGCCGAGGCCCGGGCCGCGGGCACCCTGCGGGTCAGCTGCCTCGGGCTGGGGGTCGACCCGCTGACGCTGGCCACCGACATCCTGACCGTGGCCGTGTTCGAGGCCGCCGTGTTCGACCGCGTGTTCCGGGGGCTGGTCGGCGAGAACGCCGAGGGGCGGGTGGTCACCCAGGACGGCTCGGCCGCGATCCCGTTCACCGAGGCGAGCGTGACCCGCTACACCGGCGGCGCCGAGCCGGTCCAGACCGCCGGGCAGGCCCTGCTCCGGCTGGCCTGGCAGCACCGGGAGTTCCTGGGGATCTGACCGTCACCGGTGGGACCCGAGGGACCAGACTGGGTAAAGAGCAGAGCAAAGGGACGGGCGCTGGGAGGACAGCATGGCGACGAAGCCAGTAATCGCGGGGGCAGACGGCTCGCAGGAGTCCTTGCGGGCGGTGGAATGGGCGGCCCGGGAGGCCGTGCTCCGCGGGACGTCGCTGCGGATCGTGACGATCGCGGTGCTGCCACCGCGGATGTCTCCCAACCCGGCCAACCCGGACACGGTGGCGGGCACGATCGAGCATTCCATGAGCCAGGCCCTGGCCGTGGCCGCGCAGCGGGCTGCGGCGGTAGCGCCGGAGCTGTCCGTCGACACCCAGCAGATGACCGGATCCCCGGACGAGGTCCTGATCGGGCTCGCGCCCGACGCCTCGATGCTGGTGCTGGGGTCGCGCGGCTCCGGCGGATTCAGTGCGCTGATCCTCGGCTCGGTGAGCAGGTACGTCGCGACCAACGCGCCGGTTCCGGTGGTGGTAGCGCGTGAGGAGACCACGACCGCAGACCGCGAGATCGTGGTGGGCGTCCGTGACCCGGGCCAGGCCGCGGCGGCCCTGGAATTCGGTTTCCAGGAGGCGGCGCTGCGCCAGGCCCGGCTGGTCGCCGTGCACGCCAGGTCCGGGGCGTTTTCCGGGCGCAGGGAAGACCAGGCCGAGGAGAACAGCCGCCTGGAGAGCGCGGTCACCACCTGGCGGGAGAAGTTCCCCGAGGTGGAAGCCCGCTCGGAAGTGATGCACGCGCACCCGGGCCGGGTGCTGGCCGGCTCGTCCGCCCGGGCGGACCTGGTGGTGCTGGGACGGCACGGGCCCGGTGAGCCGCACGCCCGGGGGGTCGGCTCGGTCACCCACGCCGTCCTGAGCCACGCGCACGGTCCCGTGGTATCGGTCCCGGGGGACTAGCACCCGACCCCCGGCACCGGCCGGCCGTTCTCCAGGTAGCACGGGCCGCCTGACCCCGGGCCGCCTGACCCCGGGCCACCTGACCCCGGGCCACCTGACCCCGGGCCGCCGGACCCAATGGCCGCGCTCACCCGCCGCCGGATGGGCTTGCGCAGCAGGTCCAGGGCGGTGGGCAGCGGCTCGATCCGGTACTTCGAGATCTCCTCCGGCTGCAGCACGATCGCCGCGAGACTCTCCTCGGGCAGCGCGCCGCAGTCGAACAGGAACCGCAGCCCGCCCGGCTTGCCGGGGCGCGGCGGCCGGAAATCCACGCATGCGAGGCGGCCGCGCCGTACGACCAGGCCAGATTCCTCACGTACCTCACGCTGGCAGGCCGACCAGGGCGTCTCGCCGGTCTCCATCACGCCGCCGGGGATGGTCCAGCCGGACTTGTAGACCGGTTTGAGGATGAGCAGGCGTCCAGCCGGGTCAAAGATCATGGCCCCGGCTGAGGCCGGGATGGCCGGAAGCTGCTGGCCGTCCTCTGGTGCGGTCACGACGCCAACGCTACGGGCTGGGCACGACGTGGCTCTCTCACGGGTCGCTAGCTCGTAGGCTGGGCGCTGTGATCGAGCATCCGGCGTTCCCGGTCGAGCCGTGGAGCCTGCGGGAATGCGCACTGCACGCCGACATGCTGGCCCAGACCGAGTCGCTGTTCGCGCTGTCCAACGGACATGTCGGGTGGCGGGGCAACCTGGACGAGGGAGAGCCGCACGGCCTGCCCGGCTCGTACCTCAACGGCGTGTACGAGGCGCGCCCGCTGCCCTACGCCGAGGCCGGCTTCGGCTTCCCGGAGTCCGGCGAGACAGTGATCAACGTCACCAACGGCAAGCTGATCCGGCTGCTGGTCGACGACGAGCCGCTGGACATCCGCTACGGCGAGCTGCTGCATCACGAGCGGGTGCTCGACTTCCGGGCCGGCACGCTAACCAGGCGGGCCGACTGGGTCTCGCCGGCCGGCCGCCGGATCCGGGTGAGCTCGGTCCGGCTGGTCTCCTTGACCCAGCGGTCGATCGCCGCCGTCAGCTACCAGGTCGAGTCGCTGGACGGACCGGTCCGCGTGGTGGTGCAGTCCGAGCTGGTCACCAACGAGGAGCTGCCCCCGATCAGCGGCGATCCCCGGGTCGCGGCGGCGCTCGAAGCGCCGCTGGAGGGGATAGAGAACGGCAGCCGCGACGGCCAGGCCGGGCTGATGCACCGCACGAAGCGCAGCGGCCTCACGGTGGCCGCCGCCATGCGCCACGTGGTGAACTGCCAGGAGGCCACGCACTCCTGGACGGAGACTGAGCCGGACCTGGCCCGGCTGACTATCGGGGCCCGGCTGGAGGAGGGTCAGCCGCTCCGGCTGGTCAAGTTCGTGGCCTACGGCTGGTCCCGGTCCCGGTCCCGGCCCGCCCTGCGTGACCAGGTGGAGGGCGCGCTGCTGGTCGCCGAGCAAACCGGCTGGGACGGACTCCTCGGCGAGCAGCGGGCCTATCTGGACGACTTCTGGGCCCGGGCGGACGTGGAGCTGGAGGGCGACGAGGAGATCCAGCAGGCGACCCGGTTCGGCATGTTCCACGTGCTGCAGGCCGGCGCCCGGGCCGAGGGGCGGCCCATCCCGGCCAAGGGCCTGTCCGGGAACGGCTACGACGGCCACTC
Organism: uncultured Actinomycetes bacterium; assembly: GCA_963844695.1. GTDB lineage: Bacteria > Actinomycetota > Actinomycetes > Streptosporangiales > Streptosporangiaceae > RYN-230. Next base: position 9,667 of record CAWJPL010000011.1, on the reverse strand, counting down.
GTTCTGGGACGCCGAGACGTTCGTGATGCCGGTCCTGACCTACACCATCCCCGACGCCACGGCGCACGCGTTGCGCTGGCGGCACAGCACCCTGCCCGGGGCCCTGGACCGGGCCAGCCAGCTCGGCCTGCGGGGGGCCTCCTTCCCGTGGCGCACGATCACCGGCGCCGAGTGCTCGGCCTACTGGCCGGCCGGGACGGCCGCGTTCCACGTCAACGCGGACATCGCCCATGCGGTGGCCCGGTACGTCGACGCCACCGGCGACGACAAGTTCGACGGCGAGACCGGATGTGACCTGCTGGTGCACACCGCGCGGCTGTGGTTCTCGCTCGGCCACGCCAGCGACAGCTTCCGGATCGACGGGGTGACCGGCCCAGACGAGTACAGCGCCATCGCGGACAACAACATCTTCACGAACCTGATGGCCCAGCACAACCTGCGGGCCGCGGCCGACGCCGCGGAGCGGCACCCGCAGCGGGCCACGGAACTGCATGTCTCCCCCGAAGAGGTGGCGGGCTGGCGCACCGCGGCGGACCGGATCGTGCTGCCGTACGACGACAAGCTGGGCGTGCACTGCCAGGCCGAAGGGTTCACCGAGCATCAGGTCTGGGACTTCGCCGCCACCGGGCCGGATCAGTATCCGCTGCTGGCGCATTTCCCTTACTTCGACCTGTACCGCAAGCAGGTGGTCAAGCAGGCCGACCTGGTGCTGGCCATGCAGCTTTTCCCGGACGCGTTCACCGTCGAGGAGAAGGACCGGAACTTTACCTACTACGAGGCGCTCACGGTCCGGGATTCGTCCTTGTCCGCGTCCAGCCAGGCGGTCATCGCGGCCGAGACCGGTCACCTGGACCTGGCCTACGACTATCTGGCCGAGACGGCCCTGATGGACATCGATGACCTGGAGCACAACACCCGCGACGGCCTGCACCTCGCGGCGCTGGCCGGGTCGTGGATCGCCCTGGTGCAGGGGTTTGGCGGGATGCGGTACCGGCCCGGCCAGCCGCCCTGCTTTGCGCCGCGGCTGCCCCCGGCCCTGACCCGGCTCACGTTCACCGTCATGCTGCGCGGGCGCCACCTGCGGGTCGAGGTCGGGCCGGCCAGCGTCACCTACCTCGTCGACGGCGACGGGCCGCCGTTGCAGATCTCCCACCACGGCACGCCGGTCAGCGTGACGCCGGGCCAGCCGGAGACCCGGGACGTCCCGGCCCTGCCCGATCGGCCGCACCCGTCCCAGCCCCCAGGCCGGGCGCCCGTGCACCGTGGGCCGGGGAAAGACTGAGCCTCAGCCTCCCCAGCCCGAACACCTTCGGACCTGAGTCCCGCCGTCCTGCTGGCCGGCGGGACTTTCGCCGCTCTGCGGCCATATCGGTTCTATTTCGATCCTGGACAGGACGGTTACGGGAGGGTTACCGTCAACAGCGACACTAAAGTCGATTTCATACAGTGAAAGTACCCTCGGTACCAAAGTATCCCCCGGTAACTCAGTAACTGGCTCCGGAGCGCCCGGATGAACAACCTGCTCGTGGTCGAGGACCTGCGCGTGACCTACGGCGGCGTGACCGCCGTGGACGGGGTCAGCCTGACCGTGGCCGAGGGTGAGATCGTCGGCCTGATCGGCCCCAACGGGGCCGGCAAGTCGTCGCTGATCGACGCGCTGACCGGCTACCACCCGGCGGCCGGCGGCCAGGTCACCTTCGCCGGGGCGCCGCTGCGGGGAGCGCGCCCGTACGCGATCGCACGCCGGGGGCTGATCCGCACCTTCCAGTCCGTCGAGCTCTTCGACGACCTCACGGTCGAAGAGAACCTCCTGGTGGCGGCGGAGCAGCCGTCAGCGTGGTCGGTGCTCCGCGACCTGGTCGCGCCGCCGCGCACCCGCCGCAACGAGAACGTGGCCTGGGCCATGGACGCCTGCGGGCTGGAAGACGTGGCCGGCCAGATGCCCGGCCAGTTGTCGCACGGCCGCCGCAAGCTGGTCGGCGTGGCCCGTGCGCTGGCCATGCGCCCCCGGCTGGTGCTGATGGACGAGCCCGCTGCGGGCCTGGACAACGACGAGAGCCTGGCCTTCGGTGAGCGGGTCGCCGCGCTGCCCGGCCGGGGCGTGAGCGTCCTGCTCGTCGACCACGACATGGGCCTGGTACTGAGCCTCTGCGATCGCATCGTGGTCATCGATTTCGGCCGCGTCATCGCCTCGGGCACCCCGGACGAGATCCGGGACAGCCGTCCCGTGGTCGAGGCGTATCTGGGCACCCACGGTGGTGACCATGAGCGCATCTGACCCGCGCCCGCCCGGGCCGTCCAGTCCCGGTCCGTCCAGTCCCGGTCCAGTCCCGGTCCGTCCAGTCCCGGGCCCCGGATGATCGAGGTTGACGGCCTCGACGCCGGGTACAACGGCAACCCCGTGGTCCGGGACCTCACCCTGCACGTCGGCGAGGCCGAGGTCGTGGCCCTGCTGGGCGCCAACGGCGCGGGCAAGACCACCACGCTGTCCACCATCGCCGGCCTGCTGCGGCCGCTGGCCGGCCGGATCCAGATGAACAGCCAGGACATCGCGGGCCAGCCCGCGCACCGGCTGGCCCGGGCCGGCCTGTCCCTGGTACCGGAGGGCCGGGCGCTGTTCGCCAGCCTGACCACCCGGGAGAACCTCCGGCTCAGCGCGGGCCCGGGCCGCAGCCACGACGAGGTCCTCGACCTGCTCCCCGAGCTGCGCAAATGCCTAGACCGCAAGGCGGGCCTGCTGTCTGGCGGGGAACAGCAGATGCTCGCGGTGGGCCGGGCCATCGCACGGCGGCCGCGGGTGCTGCTCATCGACGAGATGAGCCTCGGCCTGGCGCCCGTGGTGGTCGAGCGGCTGCTGCCGGTACTCCGCCGGGTGGCCGACGAGCTGCGCACTGCGGTGCTGCTGGTGGAGCAGCACGTCGCGCTGGCCCTGGAGATCGCCGACCGCGGCTACGTGATGGCGCACGGCCGGCTGATCCTGGAAAGCCCCGCCGCCCGCCTGCGCACCCGCCGTGACCTGCTCAAGGCGTGCTATCTCGGCGACCTGGACCGGGCCGCCGAACTGGCCCGGGATGAATGAAACACATACACCACCACAAGGAGAAACCAATGGCGGTCAACCTGGGGAGGGCGCGGCCGGCTGCCGTGGTCGCCGCGCTGGCGGCGTGCGGCCTGATGGCGGCCGCGTGCTCAAGCAGCGGTGGCGGCGGGAGCAGCGGCGCGAGCAGCACGCCGTCGTCGGCTGGCACACAGTCGTCGGCGGGCACACAGGGCGCGTCGACCACGACGGCGAGCCTGGGCACGGCTCACCCGGCGAGCGGCTCGCCAGTCGTGTTCGGCCTGCTGAACCTGCTGTCCGGGCCGGTCACGTTCCCGGAGGTCTCCCAGGCCGAGCAGGCCGCGGCCTCGTACGTGAACCAGTACCTGGGCGGTATCGGCGGCCATCCCATCAAGATCGTCACCTGCGCCACCGACGGCCAGCCGGCCACCTCGGCCCGGTGCGCCAACCAGCTGCTGAACGACCACCCGGTGGCCATCCTGGGCGGCGCCGACACCGGCGCGCCCGGCGCCATCCCGGTGTGGCAGCGGGCCAAGCTGGCCTACCTGGGCGGTGTCCCGTTCACCCCGGTCGAGTCCAACTACCCGAACGCGGTCATCTTCGATGACGTGTCGGTCGCGGACAACGCCGCGGCCTCGGTGTACGCGTACAAGACGCTGCACGCGAAGACGGCGGCGATCATCTACACCTCCGACACCCAGGGCACGTCCGTCGCAGACAACGTGATCGCGCCGGTCATGAAGAACGTAGGGTTCACCAAGATCACTAAGGTCCCGGTGCCGCCCACGGCCACCGACGTCACCTCGGCGGTCGCCGCCGCCATCGGCGCGCACCCGGATGTGGTCTACATCGACGACCCGAACTCCTGCCCCCAGGTGCTCAGCTCGCTGAAGCAGCTGGGCAGCACGGCCAAGGTGCTCGGCGTGGACCCGTGCACCTCGCCTCCGGCGATCGCCGCGGCCAACGGCGGCGCGACCGGCATGTACTACTCCTCGCCGGTACTGGCCCCGGACGCCGGGACCACGCAGTCTGATCTGTACCTGGCGGTGCTGAAGAAGTACGCACCGAAGACCATCGCGCTCGACTCGCTCACCGCGATGGGCTTCGCCACCGTGATGAACGTGCAGGCGGCGCTGGCCCACTTCACGTCGGCCCAGCTCAAGACCGCGAAGATCCTGGCCGCGTTCCGCAGCGGCAGCGACCACGCCAACTTCATGGCCCACCCGTACACCTGCGACGGCAAGCAGCTGGCCGGGGCGACCGCGGTGTGCAACGCCTTCCAGCAGATCCGCCAGGTCCAGGGGACCAAGATCGTGGTGGCTGACCCGAACTGGGTCACGGCGGGGCCGTACTACAAGGGCTGATCAGCCGGCCGGGACCCGCCCACCCCCCGGGGGGCGGGTCCCGGCCTCCGGTCCCCGGCCCCGGTCCCCGGATTCACTACGCGCCGCGAGGAGCACGCCTTGTCCACCTACCTGCTCTTCTTCCTGCTGGGGCTCGGCGGGGGGTCGGTCTACGCGATCCTCGGGCTGGGCCTGGTGCTCAAGTACCGCAGCGCGGGTGTGGTGGACTTCGCCCAGGGCGCCGTGGCCATGTACGGCGCGTACGTCTTCATCGGGCTGCGCACCTCGGGCGTGCTCCAGCTCCCGTGGATCATCATTCCGCACCAGATCACGCTGTCCAGCCACGGCCTGCCCGCGGTCTGGGCGCTGCTCATCACGCTCGTCTACGGCGCGGTCCTGGGTGTCGTCCTCTACCAGCTGGTCTACCGCCCGCTGCTGCGGGCCGCGCCGCTGACCAAGGTGTGCGCGTCGGTCGGCGTGATGCTCTCGCTGGAAGCCATCGCGGTGCTCAACTTCGGGACCACGCCCACCTCGGCCCCGGCCGTGCTGCCCACCGGGAGTTTCGTGCTGGCCGGCGTCGTCGTGCCGATCAGCCAGCTGTACCTGGCCGGCATCGTGATCGTGGCCGCCGCGGTCCTCGCGGCCGCCTTCCGGTACTCACGGTTCGGGCTGGCCACCCGGGCCGGCGCCGAGAACGACGTCGGCGCGGCGCTGATCGGCCTGTCCGCGAACCGGATCGCGGCCCAGAACTGGGTCATCGCCACCGTGCTGGCCACGCTGTCGGGGGTGCTGATCGCGCCCATCTCCGAAGTCGACCCGACCTCTTACACCCTGTTCGTGGTGCCCGCCCTGGGCGCCGCGCTGATCGGCCGGTTCTCCTCGTTCGGGGCCACCGCCGCGGCCGGCCTGGCCCTCGGCGTAATCCAGTCCGAGATCGTCCACCTGCAGACCGTGTTCACCTGGCTGCCGCAGCAGGGGCTGGGCGACGGGGTGCCGTTCGTGCTCATCCTGGTGGTGATGACGCTCAGCGCGGAGCGGATGCGGGGCCGGGGGGTGATGGGGCACTGGCGCAACCCGTCGATCGGGCGGCCCGCCCGGCCCGTGGTCACCGCGGCGCTCACCTTCGTGATCGGGGTGGCGGCCATGATCCTGCTGCACGGCTCGGACCGGGTGGCGCTGATGGCGTCGGTGGTGTGGGTCTGCCTGTCCCTGTCCCTGGTCGTGCTGACCGGCTACGTGGGCCAGGTGTCGCTGGCCCAGATGTCGTTCGCCGGGATCAGCGCGTTCATGCTCAGCCACCTGAGCGAGAACTGGGGGGTCCCGTTCCCGTTCTCGCTGCTGCTGGCCGCGGCCGCGGCGGTCCCGGTGGGCCTGCTGATCGGGCTGCCCGCGCTGCGGGTCCGCGGGGTCAACCTAGCTGTGATCACGCTGGCTGCCGCGGCAGCCATCGACGCGCTGGTGTTCAACCCGTCCTGGTTCAGCGGCGGGCTGGGCGGCCGGACCATACCACCGCCGACGATCTTCGGGCTGAACCTGGGGGTGGCGGCGGGCAACTCCTACCCCCGGGTGGTCTTCGGCGTGTTCCTGCTGGTCATCGTCACGCTGGTCGGGCTGTCGGTGGCCCGGATGCGGGGCTCGGCGACCGGGCGGATGCTGATCGCGGTCCGGTCCAACGAGCGGGCCGCCGCGGCGGCCGGGATCCGGGTGGCGCCGGCCAAGTTGTTCGCGTTCGCGCTGTCCGCGTTCATCGCCGGGCTGGGCGGCGGGCTGCTGGGCTACCTGCAGGGCACCGTGTCGGCGCCCACGTTCGCCACGTTCGCCTCGCTGACCCTGCTGGCCATCGCCTACGTGGCCGGTATCGGCCGGGTGGCGGGCGCGGTGATCGCGGGCCTGCTGATGTCCGCGAACGGCCTGTTCGTGAACTTCCTGAACGAGCACCTGAACATCGGCCAGTACCAGACGATCGTGGCCGGGATCGCCCTCGCCCTGACCGCGATCAAGAACCCGGACGGCGTGGCCAGCGAACTGGCCAGCGCAGCCCGGGGTCCGGGGCGCTGGCTGGGCGCCGTCCGCGACCGGGTGGTTCCGGTGCGGCTGGGCCGCCAGGCGCCCGCGGTGAGCACCGCCGGCGACGTCGCCGCGGACACCCCGCAGGCTACTGAGGTCCGGGGCGCCGAGGGCAGCCCGCTAGTCGTCGGCCAGCTCAGTCGCGGTACAGGCTGTCCCCGGTGGGCACCGGCGTGCCATGGCCGTCTGCCCAGGACACGACGGGGTTGCGCAGCACGCCCACGTGCTCGATCTCGGCCTCGACCACATCCCCCGGGCGCAGGTAGAACTCGAACGGGTCGGGCTGGACCGCGGCGACCCCGGAGATCGTGCCGGTGGTCAGGATGTCCCCGGCGCTGAAGCCCTGCGGGGAGTGGTAGGCCACGAGTTGCGGCATGGACAGCACCATCCGGCTGGTGTTGCCCTTCTGCCGGATGTCCCCGTTCACCCGGAGCTCCATGGCCAGGTTGTGCGGGTCGGGGATCTCGTCCTTGGTCACGATCGCCGGACCGATCGGGCAGAACGTGTCGATGGCCTTGCTGAACGAGAACACCCCGGACTGCATCTCCCGGCGCTGGATGTCGCGGGCGGTGATGTCGTTGAAGACCGTGTAGCCGGCGATGTAGTCCGCGGCCTCGTCGGGGCCGAAGAACTTGCCAGACTTGCCGATGATGATGGCCAGCTCGAGTTCGTAGTCGAGCTCCCGGGTCAGGTGCTCGGGGTAGATGACCGGGTCGTCCGGGCCGATGATCGCGTCTACGTTCTGGAAGAACACGATGCCCTTGTGCACCGGGTGGGACCAGTTGACCTTGGCCAGTTCCTCGTGGTGCTCGGTGAAGTTCCCCGCGGTGTGGAAGAACTTCTTGGGCGCGATCGGGGCGCGCAGCCGTACCGAGGCCAGCGGGAGGCGGGCCCCGGTCTCACCGACGACCCCGCCACGCTCGAAGTACTCCCGGGTCGAGCCGCAGTCCAGCTCGACCACGGTGTCGCCGTCGATCCGTCCTGGTGCGGCCCTCGTCGAACGTCACCAGTTTCATATGACGAAATCTACTATCACTGGTTCGGGGGGGAAGAGGTGGTGCTCCCGGGGAGGGCCGGGTCGTTACGAGGCCGGCCCGCCCACCCGGAACACCCGCAGCTGAAGGGCCAGCGTGGCGTAGTAGCCGACCAGGGTGGTGAGCTCGAACACCCCGGCCTCGCCCAGCTGGTCCACGGCCTGGGCGTACGCGTCGTCGTCCAGGTCGCCGGCCTGGACCAGGGCCCGCACCGCCCGGACCGCGGCCCGCTCGGCCGGATCCGCCAGGGCGGGTTCCTCCCCGGCCCGGACCGCGGCGAGTTCCGCCTCGCCCAGTCCGGCCCGCCGCCCGGCCGCTTCGTGCGCGTGCTGCTCGAACGCGCTCGACCAGTGCCCGGCCACGACCAGGATGGCCAGCTCGCGGATGCGCGCCGGGAGCGTGCCCTGATACCGGATGGCCGCGCCCATCGCCTGCAGCGCCGCGCCCAGCTCCGGCTGGAGCAGCATCGCGTTGAACGGCCCGGCCAGGGCGCCGACGTCATCCACCAGCGGGAACGGCTGCTGGCTGCCACCGCGGGGCCCGCTGGTGATGGTGGCGTAGAGGCGTTGGCGGTCTTCGTTATCGAAAGGGGGGTGCAGTCGGGGAAGGCGCTCCATCAGCGGTTATCCCCCGGGTAGCCGAGTAGTTGCGAGATCTCCGCGCAGGTTTCGAGCACCATCGGCCGCAGCTCGCGGGTGATCCGCGCGGCCGGCCAGTCGCGGGACTGCACGGCCAGGTTCGCGCCCGCCACCACCGCGCCGTTCTCGCCGTGCACCGGGGCGGCCACCGAGCGCAGCCCGTACGCGAGCTCCTCGTCCTGCATGGCCCACCCCTGGGCGCGGATCGCGGCCAGCTCGGGGCGCAGCTCGTCCAGGCTGCGCTTGGCGTTGGGGCCCGTGGTCCCGTCGAATGACTCGCTGGTGACGCACCGGGCCAGCTCGTCGGCACCGAGAAAGGCCAGCAGCAGCTTGCCGATCGAGGTGTGCACGGCCGGCAGCAGCGAGCCGACCCGGATGTTGGCCGTGACCAGGTCGGAGTTGCGCAGCCGGACCAGGTAGAGCACCTGGTCCCCGGTCAGCACCGCCAGGTTGACCGTCTCCCGGGTCGCGTTGGCCAGGTCCTGGAGCTTGGGGGTGGCCAGCTCGACCAGGTCCAGGCTGCGCAGCGCCGCTGTCCCGAGGGTCAGGACGCGTACCCCGGGGCGGTACTCGCCAGAGGGCAGGTGATCCAGGTAGCCCTCGGCGGTCAGCGTCATGACGATGCGGTACGCGGTGGGCAGCGGGAGGGAGACCTCGGCGGCGATGTCGGTGATCCGCCAGGTCGGCCGCTGCTCGGAGAAGACCGACAGCACCCGCAGGCCCTTGGCCAGGGCCTCGACCCGGTAGTCGGGCTGGGTGGCGGCGTCGGCGGCCTGCGGCGTGGAGTCAGCTGCCGCCGGGTCGGGCGGGGTGCTGCCCGCCCGCGGTGTGCGGGCGGACCGGCGGCGGGTGCGGTTCTCCGCGCCGCGCGGGTTGGCGGACGCAGGCATTGAGTGTCCCCCCGGGGGTTAGCTGTCTGGACGGCGCTATCTCAACAGTGTCAGCCTCAACAGTGTTCAGCTCGACTGTGCCATCTGGACAGGCGGAGCACTGGGCCTCTATCGTCTAGAGACGCAGTAAAATCGACTTTCACACCTTGAAAGTATATCGGGTAGTCCGCAGATAGTCAGGTACTGGAGCGACCGCGGGTGGATGACTGGCTGGATATGCGCGAGCGTACGGTGCTCATCGCGGGAGCGGGCGGCCTGGGCGGCGCGAGCGCCATCGCTCTCGCCGGGCTGGGGGCCAGGGTCCTGGCGGTGGATGTCGACCAGGCCCGCCTCGCCGACCTCGGGCAGCGGATCAGTGAGCATGGTGGCCACCTTGAGGTGGTAGCCGCCGACCTGACCGACCCGGAGGCTTGCCGGCGCGTCGTCAAGGAGGCAGCGGGGCGGCTGGGGTCGATCCAAGTATTCCTGCACGCTGTGGGGCGCAACAACCGGCTGCCCATTCTCGACCTCGACGACGACGCCTGGACCGACCTGGTCAACTTGAACCTGTCCACCGCGTACTGGACGGGGCAAGCGGTCGGCCGGGAAATGTGCGCCGCCGGATACGGGCGGATGGTCTTCCTCTCCTCGGTGTCCG
>CAWJPL010000010.1:0-253423 GCA_963844695.1 uncultured Actinomycetes bacterium | reverse complement strand
CGGGTCGAGATCCTCCGTCGTCGCGATCGCCTTGCGGTGCGCTTCGATGACCCCCGCGTAGACGAGATCGAGCGCGCCCAGGTGGGCCAGCGCGCTGTCGCGGCCGAGGGAGTAGTCGTCCCAGGACCGCGCGGCGACCAGGGCGCCCGGCGTGCCGGCCGGTGAGCCGCCGAGGGTGGCGATGCGCTCGGCGGTCTCGTCGGCCATCAGGCGGACGGCGTCAACCTGCGGGTCGAGCATGGTGTGCACCGAGATGAACTGCGGTCCGACCACGTTCCAATGGATGTGCTTGAGCGTCAGGGCCAGATCGTTGAGGGCATTGAGCCGGTCCTGCAAGATCTCGACGACCACGCCCGCGTCCCGCTTCCCGAGGCCGGGAACGCCGAACTGGACGGAACTGGTGCGCTTGGCGGCTGCCATGATTGCTGCTCCTCAGAATGCCAGTACCGCCGCAGCAGGTGCCGCGGCAGACCCCGCGCTCTACCCGTCGGGGGCTGCGTCATTCGGGCCGGGGTGGCGCCGATGATCGCGAGCGGTGCTCCAGGCTGTGATTCGGGACCCTGATTCGGGGTAGCCACCGGCCAGGAAGCTCGTGAGCGACGCTCGGGGAGCGCAGGCATGCCAGAGGAGTCCGGCGGGAAACCGTGGCCGCCGGGCCCGGCTGCGGTCAGCGCCACGCCGGACGCGCCGTCCGGGCCCCAGCCCTTCCCCGCCTGCCTGCCGGTGCTTCCCTTGCTGCGCCTCTCGGCCTGCCACCACCAGGCCGCCGCGAGCACGGTGACCGGGGCTGACTGGCTCGACGTGCTCGTCCGGCCGGGCGGGGCGGCCGCGCTCGTCATCGGGCACGCCGAGGGGCCGAGCGGGCAGATCGCGGCGGCCGCGGCGCGGCTGCGCACCGGCCTGCGGGAACAGTTGCACGCAGGCGCGGCCCCGGCCGAAGCCCTGTCCTGGCTGGCGGCGGCCGTACGAGCGACCCCGGGCGTCCGCGCGGCGACGGCGAGCCTCGCCGTGCTGGACGCGGCGACGGGGCAGCTGCGCTACGCCAGCGCCGGCCAGCCATGGCCGGTGATCTGCGGGCCGGCTGGCACGAACGGGTGGCTAGCCCGGTCGGCCGGCGAGCCAGCCGCTCCCGGCGCCCGCCCCCCGGAGCCCGGTACCGCGGTCCTGCCGGCCGGGGCGGTCGTGCTGCTTTACTGCGGGCGGCCCGGCCTGACTGATCGGGAGAGCCCCGCCGCGGGCGCCCGCGAGGTGGCGGACGCGGTCTCGCCCGCCCTGGCTGACCAGGGGCGGGCCGCCGCCGCTGATCTGGCTGACCGGGTGGGCCCGGCGGCGCTGGCGGGCCTCACCGGCAACGGCGCCGCCACCGTGCTCGCCGCGTACCGGCTCAGGAATCCGGTGGCCGGCTGGTCGATGGACTTGCCCGCCGAGCCCGTGGCGCTGCGCGGGCTACGGGCCCGGCTCCGCGGCTGGCTGCAGGAACTCGGGGCGGCGGCCTCCGACCGCACCGACCTCGAACTGGCCGTCTGGGAAGCCGCCGTCAACGCGATCGTGCATGGCCGGCCGCCGGCCGGGGACGCGACGGTCACGGTCCGCGCCTCACTCGACGACACAGGGCGGGCGGAGATCCAGGTGAGCGATCGCGGCCGGTGGCGGCCGCCGGGCTCGGCGGATCCTGGCCGGGCGTGGCCCGGCGGGCAGGGACTGTCGGTCATCAGGCAGGCCACCGACGAACTCGACATTGCCCCTGGGCCGGCCGGGACCACGGTGACAGTACGCCGCGCCCTCAGCCGCCCGGTTCAGGGCGAGGCTGAGCCCGGGGAGTGTCCAGCGACTGCTGCACGTCACGGTAGACCGGCATGATCTGGTCCAGGCCGGTGAGCTCAAATATCCGGGCGACAGGGGAGTCGCCGAGGGCCAGGCGGAGTTCCCCGCCTTTCGCAGCGACCAGTTCGCGCGTCCGGGTGAGGACGTAGACCCCAGCGGAGTCACAGAAGACGGTGCTGGTCAGGTCGGCGGTGACGAGGTCCGGGGCCTGCCCGGCCACGGCTTTCAGCTGCTCGTCCACGTCCCCGGAATTGCCCAGGTCGATCTCGTCCGGCATGGTCACGACGGCATGCCGCCCCGACCAGCTGACCTGAAGTTCCTGCCCGGTCATGGATTCTCCCCGCGTTCCGGCCCCGGGCTACCGTTTGCCGCCCGATCGTACCCCGCAGCGCCGCCGCCGGCCCCCGGCTGAGGCGATCAGACTGCCCGGCGGGGGAACAAGTCTTCCCAAACCAGGACTCGCCGCAGGGTACGCTGCCGGAGGATCTGCGGCAATGGCAGCCTGGAGGGGCACCGGTGAGCAGTATGGAGCCCGCCGAACCCGCGGACGTGACCTTCCCCGGGGACGGCGAGATGGCGCGGCGGATGCGCGCGTATCCCTGGGCCGGGTCGGCGCTGGGAGATCCGCGCGGCTGGTCTGCGAGCCTGCGCACCGCCGTCCGGATCTGCCTTACCTCCCGGTTCCCGATGATCGTGTGGTGGGGTCCGGACCTGCTGTTCCTGTACAACGACGCCTACCTCCCGCTTCTCGGCATCAAGCATCCGGCGCTGGCCAAGCCGGGCGAGATGGTCTGGACGGAGATCTGGGACATCATCGGCCCGATGCTGGGCTCGGTGGTGAGCAGCGGGCAGGCGACGTGGTCGGAGGACCTGCTGCTGCCCATGGACCGGCACGGTTACTGGGAAGAGACGTACTGGACGTACTCCTACAGCCCGCTGCACGACGACGACGGCGTGGTCCGCGGGGTGTTCACCGCGGTCAGCGACACCACTGAGCGGGTCATCGGAGGGCGGCGGCTCGCGGCCCTGCAGGATCTGGGGGCCCAGGCGGGCAGCGCCCGCAGCGTGGCCGAGGCGTGCCAGCTCGTGGTGACGGCCCTGGAGCGGGCCCGCCGCGACGTCCCGTTCGCCGCCATCTACCTGCGCAGGCCCGGCACCAACGACGCGGTCCTGACCGCCAGCGGCCCGGATCAGGCGGTGCCTGCTCCGCGCCCGGATGGCCCGGGCGGCTGGCCGGTCGAGGAGGTGCTGAGCAGCGGGCAGCCGGTGACGGTGAGCGACGTGGCCGCCCGGTTCGGCGACCTGCCGTCCGGCGGGTGGTCAACGCCGCCGGCCCAGGCCAGGGTGCTGCCGCTGGTCGGAGAGACCGGCGGGCAGACCACCGGCGTCATCGTCCTCGCCGCCAGCGCCGGGCACGCGCTGGATGAGGCCTACGAATCCTTCCTCGGCCTGGTCGCGCAGCAGACCGCGGCGCTGGTCAACGGCGCGGTGGCCTACCAGGTCCAGCAGCGGCGCGCCGAGGAGCTCGCCGAGCTGGACCGGGCCAAGACCACCTTCTTCTCTAACATCAGCCACGAGTTCCGCACCCCGCTCACCCTGATCATGGGCCCGGTGGAAGAGCTCCGGGCCAGGCTGGCCACCCAGGACCCGGGCATCCGGGAAGAGCTCGACGTCATCCAGCGCAACGGCCTGCGGCTGGGCAAGCTCGTCAATACGCTGCTGGACTTCTCGCGGCTCGAAGCCGGCCGGATGGAGGCCCGCTTCGAGCCAGTCGAGCTGGCGGCCTTCACCGCCGACCTGGCCAGCGTCTTCCGCTCGGCGATGGACCGGGCCGGCCTGGCCTTCGGTGTGGACTGCGGCGAGCTGCCCGCGGTGGTCTACATCGACCGGGAGATGTGGGAGAAGGTCGTCCTCAACCTGCTCAGCAACGCCCTGAAGTTCACCTTCGACGGCACCGTCAGCGTGTCGCTGCGGGCCGAGGGTACCCACGCCGTGCTGCGGATCAGCGATACCGGCAGCGGTATCCCGGCGGCGGAGATGCCGCGGCTGTTCGAGCGCTTTCACCGCATGCCCGCCGCGCGCTCCCGGTCCAACGAGGGCAGCGGCATCGGGCTCGCCCTGGTGCGCGAGCTCGTCGGGTTGCACGGCGGCACCATCACCGCGCAGAGCACCGAGGGGGCGGGCACCACCTTCACAGTCCGGCTTCCGTTCGGCCACGAGCACCTGCCGGAGGAGAATCTGGCCGCGGCCTGCCCGGAACTGATCTCGGCGGTGGCCGATCCTTTCCTGGCCGAGGCCCTGCGGTGGCTGCCCGGCGACCAGCCGGCCGAGCCCACCCTGGCTGCCGACCAGGTGGGCGGCCCGCCGCGCCGGGACCTGGCCGGGCGGGACCTGGCCGCGGGGTGCCCCGGCCCGGGTCCTGCTCGCCGACGACAACGCCGACATGCGCGGGTACCTGCAGCGGCTGCTGCAGCCCGGCTACCAGGTGACCGCCGTGGCGGACGGGCGGGAAGCGCTGGACGCGGTCCGGGCGCAGCCCTTCGACCTGGTGATCAGCGACGTGATGATGCCGGGGCTGGACGGGCTGCAGCTGGTGGGGGAGCTACGGGCCAACTCGCGCGCCCCCGACCTGCCGGTGCTGCTGCTGTCCGCCCGGGCCGGGCAAGAGGCGGCCATCGAGGGCCTGGAAGCTGGCGCGGACGACTACCTGGTCAAGCCGTTCTCGGCCGCCGAGCTGCTGGCCCGGGTCCGCGCGACCGTGGAACTGGCCCGGCTGCGCAGCCACCACGCGCGGTGGCGGGCCGCGCTGGTCGACTCGCTGCACGAGGGGTTCTTCCTGTGCGACGAGACCGGCCGCGTGGTCGAGAGCAACGCCGCCTTCACCGCCATCCTGGGATACGGCCCGGACGGCCTGCCCTACGCTCCGCCCTACCCGTGGTGGCCGGACCAGGACACAGATCCGGACGCCCGGCGCCAGAGCAGCGAGGCATTTGCCCAGCTCATGAACCAGGGCAAGGGCGGCTTCGTGACGCCCGTCACGCACCGCGATGGGCGCCGGCGCTGGGTCGCGGCCAGCTACAACGAGGTGCAGGACCCAGACTCCGGCCGGCGCATGGTCGTCGGCAGCCTGCGCGACATCACCGCCGAGCACTACGCCGGGCAGCGCGAGGCGGCCCTGGCGGCGATGGGCCTGCTGCTGTCCCAGGCGGACAGCCTGCCCGAGGCCCTTCAGGGTGCCCTCAACGAGCTGCAGCGACTCTGGCACGCCCGGCGGGTGATCGCTGCCACCTGGACCGGCGCCGAAGCGCCGTCGCTCATGTCCGCCGCCGGCCGGCCACGCCGGCCCCACCGGCCCCGCCGTCGGCTGGACGGAGCTGCCCGCCGGGCTCCGCGAGACGATCGGGAACCTGCACCACCGGCCTCTGCTCACCCCGACCGGCGGACCGGCACCGGACGTGGGCATCAGCATCGAGCACCCGGAGGGGCAGCTGGCCGTCTGGATCGACGTGGATCCCGCCCGGCCGTTCACGCCCGAGGACCGGACGCTGTTCGCGTTGCTGTGCGGGTATCTCGGCCAGGCGCTGCACCGGGCTCACCAGAGGGATCAGCAGCGGGAAACCGCCCTCGCCCTGCAGCGCGCCATCCTCGGCCCGGCCCGGCTGCCCCCGGGCTTCGCTGCCCGCTACGAGCCGGCCAGCCGCCCGCTCGAGGTGGGAGGTGACTGGTACGACCTGGTCGAACTGCCCGACGGGCGGATCGGCATCGTGGTCGGTGACTGCGTCGGGCATGGCCTCGAGGCCGCGGCCGTGATGGGCCAGCTGCGCAGCGCCTGCCGGGCCCTGCTGCTGCAGGACGCCAGCCCGGCGCAGACCCTGTCGGCCATGGACCGCTTCTCCGCCCTCGTTCCGGACGCCTACTGCAGCACGGTCTTCTGCGGCATCCTCGACCAGGACACCGGCCAGCTGACCTACAGCAGCGCCGGCCACCCCCCGGGCATCCTGGCCCACCCGGACGGCCGGGTCGAGCTGCTGCGCGCGGGCCGGTCGTTCCCGCTGGCGGTGCAGCGCGAGGCCCGGCGTACCGACGCGACCTGTTTCCTGCCCGGCCGGTCGGCGCTATTGCTCTACACCGATGGCCTCGTGGAGCGCCGCCGCGTCTCGATCGACGAGGGGATGGCCCGGGCGGGCGCCGCCCTCCGGCAGGGCCAGGACGCCGGCGTGGAAGACCTGGCCAGCCGGGTGATGGGCGACATGGCCCCGCCAGACGGGTATGAGGACGATGTGGCCCTCGTCCTGTTCCGCCATCCCGAGCCCCTCGACCTGACCTTCCCGGCCGACCGGGGGCAGCTGACGCCGGTCCGCGCGGCGCTGCGGACCTGGCTGGGCCGCGCGGGCGTGAGCCGCGGGACGATCCAGGACGTTCTGGTCGCCGCGGGGGAGGCCTGCGCCAACGCCATCGAGCATGGCCACCGCGACGCCCCGGGTCAGCCCATTCGGCTGCAGGCCGAGGCCACGGTCAGCCGGCTCCGGCTGACGGTCACGGACACCGGGCGCTGGCGGGCCACCCCGCCCGCGGCTGACCCGCTCCGCGGGCACGGCATCGCCCTGATGCGCGCCCTCATGGAGCAGGTCACCATCGAGCCAGGCCCGGCCGGCACGACCGTCGGCCTGGAGGCCGGGATCACCGCATGACACGGCAGACCGGGCCGGGTGCTGGCGCCGGGTACTAAGGTGCGGAAGATGACCAGTAACTGGCCGGCTTGCTCGTACGAGGAGTGGCGCGCGACCTGCGACACGCTTCACGGACACACCCAGGTACTCGGCAAGCTGGCGGTCCGGCTCGCCCCGCCTGAGCCCCAGCTCCAGCACGCGGCGCTGCGGCTGACCGCCCGGGGGTGGGAGACTGCCCCGCTGTCCGCGCCGGACGGTTCCGGGGCCCTGGTCGTCGCGCTGGACCTGCGGGCGCACGAGGCTGTGGTCGAGCACAGCGGCAGGCAGGCGGAACGGGTCGCGCTGACCCCGGACCGCGCTGTGGGCGACGTGACCCGTGAGGTGCTGGCCGCGGTGCGCCGGCTCGGCGGGCCGGTCGAGATCGACCCGGCACCGCAGGAGGTCCCGTGGAGCGTGCCACTCGACGAGGACCACGAGCACGCCACCTATGACCCGGGCCAGGTCCGTGATTACTTCGCCGCGGCCACCCAGGCGGCCCTGGTCCTCGCGGACTACCGCGCGCCGTACCGTGGGCGATCCACTCCGGTCAACGCGTGGTGGGGTTCCTT
Source organism: uncultured Actinomycetes bacterium (assembly GCA_963844695.1). Taxonomy (GTDB): domain Bacteria; phylum Actinomycetota; class Actinomycetes; order Streptosporangiales; family Streptosporangiaceae; genus RYN-230. The sequence goes on along the minus strand of CAWJPL010000010.1, from coordinate 246,321 downwards.
CGACCTGGCGGTGAGCCTGTTCTCCGGGCAGCCTGCCGAACCGCCCTCCGCCGACTTCATCATGCGTAACGCGATGGACGCGCAAGAGGTCGCGGTCGGCTGGTGGCCGGGTGACGGCCGCTACGGCCGGGCGGCGTTCTACGCCTACGCGCACCCGGCGCCGGAGGGCTTCGGCGGCCTGCACGTGTCTCCGGCCGCCGCCCGCTGGGACGGCACGCTGGGGGAGTACGTGCTGGACTGGGACGACGTCCGGGCCGCCGAGGACCCGCACGCCACCGCCGTGGAATTCGCCCGATCTGCGTTCCTGCAGGCCTGTGAGGCTTGCTCCTGGGACCCGGCCCTGGCCGCCACGGCGGCCGGCACCCCGCCCCCCGTCCGCTGAGCCGGGGACGATCCGGGCCGCACCGCATGGCCTGGCTTCGCGCCGTCCTATCTCTAACGCCCGCCCTGGTCTGGGCCCCGCCCCGAAGTCGGCGGCGCTGGGCCTGGTCCCCGCCTTCGCGGTCCCTGCAGAGGGTTATTCGGCGCGGCGGCGTTCGTAGGCGTCCACCACGGCGGTGACGTCGTCGATCATGGCGGCAAACCCGGCTACGGCGTGCTCGCTGTCGCGGACCGGCCGGATTTGCGTGCGCAGCCACCGCTGCTGGCCGCCGGCCAGCGCGAGGCGCCCAAGGTGATGTTGCCCGTCCAGGCTCGGAGGCAGCTGGCCGGGGACGGCGACGCAAAGCGCCTGGCGCTGGGCGTGGTCGAGGCAGCGCAGCCAGCCCTGGCCGAGCAGTCCCGCGGCTGGTGCCCCGGTGATTTCGCACAGCCGGGGGTTGACGTAGCTGGCGAGCCCGTTCAGGTCGGCGAGAGCGATGCCGATCGGTGAGGATTCCGCCATGGCCGCCAGGCGGGCCTGGCTCTCGCCGAGTGCCTCGGTCGTCTCCATGAGCTTGGCGTTGATGATGCGATCGTGCAGGACGTCGACGTCCGCTCTGGTGATGGCGCTGCGGGCGACCCGGCCGTCGAGAGCCTCGGCGACCGCCTCGAGCAGTTCCAGCGGGCTCGCGTCCTTAGAGAGGATCTTGCTGACCCCGAACGCCGTCGCCAGCGGGTGCGCCTCGTCTTCGCGATAGTTGGCGGTATAGAAGAGCACGGGTATGCGGGCCGTGTCTTGGTGGCTGCGTAGTTCGCGGACGAACTGATACCCATCCATGCCGGGCATGAGCAGGTCGGTGAGCACCAGGTCGGGATGGCTGTCTGCCGTCAGCTGGAGGGCCTGGGTGGCCGTCGGAGGCCTCGATCACCTGGTGGCCGCCGTGGTCGAGCGTGGCCCGGGCGATCTCGCGGCTGGCTGCGTGGTCGTCGACGACCAGGACTGTGGCCACGGTCAGCTCCCTGGAGCCAGGTGAGCGGGCCGCGCCTGCGAGTCAGTGAATTTGACGCTGAAAACGCTGCCTGAGCCAGCCTGGCTGGCCAGGCTCAGCTGTGCGCCGAGCAGGTCGGCCTGCTTGCGGGCCAGGTGCAGGCCCAGTCCCGGAGCGCCATCGTCACTGGCGACGTCGCCCCGTTCGAATGGCTCAAACACGCGGGCCTGCTCGGGCCCAGGAATGCCCGGCCCGTCATCGCAGACGTCGATGATGACCTGCTCCTCGCCCGGGTGCAGCCGGATGCGCACCTGGTCCCCATCGGAGTGGCACAACCCGTTGCTGGCCAGTTCACTCAGCAGCTGGCCGAGGACGTCCGGGTCGCTGAAAGCATCACCGGGTGTCCGGGGACATCGGCAGACAGGTGCAGCCTTCGGTCTGCGGCGGCGGTCTGCAGCGTTGCGGCCACGCCGATGACGACGTCGCGGCAGTCGATGACCTGGAGCGCGGGGCGGACCCGGCCGGACTCCATCCTGGTCAGGTCGACCACCCGCTCGATGGTCGACAGTGACCTGGCCGCGCTGGCCTGGATCAGGCCGAGCTGCCGGACCTGCGTCGGGATATCGGCCTGGCCGGTGTTGATCCTCATCAGCAAGACCCTGGTCAGGCCGATGATGGAAGCCAGCGGGCTGCGCAGCTCGTGGCCGAGCTTCGACAGCACATCTGCTCCGAACCCGCTGGTGTCCGGGCCTGGCGGGTCCGGCGCAACCGGCCACAGCCCGGCCGCTGCGGGCTGAGTACTCACCGGCGGGCGAATCAGCACAACGCTCGCGCCAATATCCTGATCGTTCCTCGCATTATGTGACCCGCCTCTCATTACGATCAGTAGTGAGTATACTACGAATCGTGATCAATCTGGGCAGATCCAGCCGCGCGGCCTTCCGGCCATCGCGTATCGCTGGGTTGGCCAGCGTGTGGGCCATCGTTCTGGGCGGCCTGGCGTTGCTGGGTTACGCGCTGGACCTGCGGATCTTGGTGCGCCCGGTCCCCGGCACCGCGCTGATGGCGCCGCCCACGGCGGTGGCGTTCATCGCGGCCGGGGTCGCGCTGTGGCTGGTCGCCCCTGACCCCGTTCCCGCATCGCGCCGGCGCCGGGCCGGTCAGGTACTGGGCCTGCTGGTCGCGCTGCTCGCCGTGGTGGTGCTGGCCGAGTACATCTTCAGCCGCGGCGCAGACATCGACCTGGTGCTGTTTCCTGGCCGGGTTCGCGCCTGGGCGGTCAATAAGGTTCCCGGCCGTCCCTCGCCTTACTCCGCGGTCACGTTGTTGTTCACCGGCCTGTCCCTGGCGCTACTCGACGCCGACCCGGGCCACCGGCACCGGCCCGCGCGAGTCCTGGTGCCAGCGACGGCTCTCATCACGTGCGTGACGTTGATCGGCTATGTGTTCGGCGTGAACTACCGCGTTGACCTCGCCCGGAACGGAATCGAGGCCGTGCGGCTCGCCTCCGCGAAGTCATACCAGGCCATCCTCATGGACTGCCAGATGCCCAAAATGGACGGCTACACCGCCACCGTCCAGGTGCGCCAGCACGAGCGCCCGGGCCAGCACGTGCCGATCATCGCCATGACCGCCGGCGCCCTCGCCGAAGACAAGCAACGCTGCCTCGCGGCCGGGATGGACGACTACCTCCCCAAGCCCATCGACCTCGAACAGCTACGCGCAGCCCTCAATCGCTGGGCCGGAACCGCGCCGCCTCTCGCGGGTCAGAGCCCGATAACGGCTTAGCCCAGGCCGGGGAGGGTGGCCAGGAAGGCGAGCTTGGCCAGGAAGTGCTGGGTCCCGCCGCCGTCGTGCCCGTTGAACGGGTAGACCTCCATCTGCTTCGGCCCGGCGTAGTGGTTGAACGCGGCGAAGACCGTGGACGCCGGGGTGATGTCGTCCACCAGCCCCACGGAGAACAAGGCTGGCGCCGCGGCCCGCTTGGCGTGATTGACCACGTCGAGGTAGGACAGCGTGCTGAACACCCGGTCCACCTCGGCGCGGTGCACGCTCAGGTACTCGATCAGCTCCACGTAGGGCCGGCTGTCGGTCATCTCCACCGCCCGCCGGAAATCGGCCAGGAACGGGACCTCGGGCAGCGTCGCGGCCACGTCGCCAGCCAGGTGGGCCGCCACGATGGCCAGGCCGCCGCCCTGGCTGCCCCCCGTCGTCACCACGGGCCGTCCGGCGCTGGCCGGATGACGCCGCGCCGCGGTCACCGCCTGGGCTGCGTCGATGAACAGGCGGGTGTAGTAGTGCGTGCGCGGGTCGGCGACGCCGCGGGTGAGGAACCCCGGGGTGCTCGGGGCGCCGGGGTCGCTGGGATCGGGAGTGTCGGCGCTGCGCCACCCGCCGCCCTGGCCCCGGGTGTCCATGATCAGGTGCGGATGGCCGGCGCAGCTCCAGGTCAGCCACTCGAACGGGTCTCCCCGCCCGCCGCCGTAGCCGACGTACTCGACCACGAACGCACGGTCTGGCGGGCTCACGTGCGGCAGCAGCAGCCACGCTTTGATGGGGTCACCGGCGTAGCCCGGGAACGTCACGTCGAGGACGTCCGCGTGCTGGATCTGTGTCCGGACGGCGGTGAACACCGGCTCAGTGTCGTGCGCGGCCGCGGCGGCCAGCTCGCTGGCCCAGAACTCGTCGAAGTCCGCGGGCTCTTCCACGGCGGGCCGGTACTGGCGCAGTTCGGGCAGGGGAAGATCGCGGAGCATAGGGTCCTCGCGGTCGGTCAGTCGGCGGGCAGCAGCGTGATGTCCGGATGCAGCGCCCGGCCGAAACCCACCTCCCGGCGCTGGCCGGTGAGAGTGTATCTGAGCGGCATCTGGTGGGCGGGTTCACCGGCGCGGTCAAGGGCTGATAGCGCGGGCTGGGCGAGGCTGGTGGTCAAGCCCGGCATCACCGGCCTCTGGCGCCTGCTAACCCGCCCGCCCAGTCAGCCCCGCCCAGTCAGCCCGTCCGGTCAGCCTTCCCGGCCGGCTCCGCCCAGTCAGCCTCCCCGGTCTGCTCCGCCCGCCCGGCGGCGGTCCGCGCCCGGCGCTGCCGCATGGACGCGCGTTCCATCATCGTCTCGATCGGGGACTCCGGCCGCATCGCGCTCATCGCGAATTCGACCGGGCAGTTGGCCCCGTCGTAGGTGGTCCTGGTAATTCGTAGCACCGGGCTGCCCGGCTTGAGCTCCAGCAGCTCGGCTTCTGAACCGCCCGCCACGGTGGCGGTGAATACCTGCCTGGCCCGCATGATGCGGACCCCGTAGCGTCCCTCGATGGTCGCGTACAGCGAGTCCTCGAGCAGGGGTTCGGCGTCGAGCCCGGCAAACCGCGCGCAGGGCAGCCAGGAGTGCTGGACCGCGATGGGGTAGCTGTCCACGACGCGCACCCGCTGGATGGTGACCGTCGCCGCGTACGCCGCGAGCTGCAGCGCCTCCCGGGCCAGGTCCGTCGGCTGCTCCACCGCGGCCTTGACGAGCCTGCTCTGCACGTCCCGGCCCTGGCTGTGCATCTCCTCGGTGAAGCTCAGCAATGCGCCCACCCGCCTGGCAGGCAGGCGCTCGGCCGCGAAGGTACCCAGGCCCTGGCGGCGGACGACGATACCTTCGCCGGCCAGGGCCCCGATCGCCTGGCGTACCGTCATCCGGGCCACGCCGTACCGCGCGGCGAGGTCGGTCTCGGACGGCAGCCGGTCGCCGGCGGCCCATTCGCCGACCGTGATCCTCATCCGCAGATCGTCGCGGATGCTCACGTGAACCGGCTTAGTCATGATTTTCCTGTGCTGGATGACGCGACGTCATCACGAGTCGGACCGCGGGGCGGCCCATCCGGGGTCGGGGCGGCGAGCCCGGTAATACGTGACACCCCGCTGACCACATCGAAATGTTATCCATAGCCAACCGTTCTGCTGCTCCCGGGAGAAGTTACAGGCTTTTTTGCTTGATGCGAAAACAAACCGTGAATACCGCCTGTGGGCTCAGAGTATAAGCACCGGAGCGTGGCGCAAAGCTGTTCTGGCTACGTTGACAGGTAGGGCACACTGTGAGGTCAGGTTTTAGTAATGGGTCCGCCAGGGATACGTCATCCGCAGTGGTAGCAGTGATGTCAGAGGGCCGCAATCATCCAGTCGTACGCCCCGGAGGGGCGCATACTCGCCGGAATCCCGCCCTACCGTCAGTCCCACGCATTAGCGCGCAATTGCGCCACTCGCAGCGAGGTAGCCGGACCGCCCGCCAGAATCATCTGGCCGGCCGTGGTCCCGCTGGAGCGCAGCGCGTCGATTCCCAGGCGCACTTCAAAAACGCCTCCTGTTAAAGCCGCGCCCTCCGCCTGACCGGCTTCCGCCGCCGGGCTTGCGCCTGACCGGCCTCCGCCTGACCGGCCCGCGCGGCCATCCTGCGGTGCTCCCGCGTCGGGCCGTCAGGCCGTCAGGCCGGGACCGGCACCCCGCTCATCGCGACGCTGACCACCACGACCGGGCAGGGGGCGTTCCGCAGGCAGGCCCGGGCGACCGGGCCGATGCCGTCAGGTGCGCAACCGGCGCTGCCCAGCACCAGCATCTCGGCGCCGTCGGCGTGATCGAGCAGCACCCGCGCCGCCAGTCCTTCCGCGATCTCCACGGTGACCGCGACCGGGGGTGCGCCGCCGACCGCGGTCGTCACCTCGTCCTCGAGTCGTTGCCGGGCGTCCAGGAGGTCTTCTTCGCGGTCCGGGGGAGAAGCGTGCGAAGCGTAAGGTGCTACCCGCTTCGCGGCGTCCTCCCAGGCCCGCACCACGTGCAGGGTCGTCCTCCGCAATCCCGCTTCGCGAACTGCCCATCGCAGCGCGGCCAGTGAAGCCGATGAACCGTCTGCGCCCACCACGATGCGCTGCAGTCCCAGGTTCTGATTCAGCGCCACACCTCCTTCACAGAGTCAGTCGGGAGGGCCGGCGTCCCAACGCGTCACCCGCCGCGTCCTGCTGCCGGAGGTACAAATACCCAGTGCTGGCTACTCTCACCCACTTGGGCGGTTACGCAGCGGAACTTCACCCTCTGGTCCATCCTCCTGACTGCAGCCTCACCCGCCCGGCGGCGGCCGGGAAGGGACTTTGTGCCCTAAATGCCAAGTCAGGGGCCGCCCCGGGGCCGGGCGCCTGAGCCGCGCAACCGGACCGCGTCGAGCGGGGGCGCCGCGAGCGGTGCGCCCGTGGTACCCGGTGACCTGGCCGAAGCGCTCACCATGGCCCCAGTCGCGGGCCGCGTCGATGATGTCCTGGGGTGTGGTCCCCACGAAGTTCCACCACATCACCACCGGCTGGTCCAGCGGCTCACCGCCGAGCAGGAACAGCTCGGCGTCCGCCGCGGCGGCCAGCGTCACCTGATCCCGCCCGGTGGGCAGGTACAGCAGGTTCCCGGGGGCGAGCGCGGTCCCGTCGGCCTCCGCCGTCCCCGCGGCCATGAAGATCACGTGCTCGTAGCCCGGCTCCAGGCCGAGCTGGCCGCGGGTGTCGCGGCCCGCGCGCAACTGGGCGCCCACCACCGGGGAGAAGACGGTGGCCGGGGAGCGCACGCCCGCCAGCGACCCGGCGAACACAGTGATCTTGAATCCGGCCAGCCCCGCCGCGGGCAGCTCAGGATGGTGCTCGAAGGCCGGCGCCACCTGCCGCTGTGAGCCGGGCAGGGCCAGCCAGAGCTGGACCCCGTGCAGCCATGGCTCGTGCTCGCTGGGCGACTCCTCGGCGTGGGCGATCCCCCGCCCGGCGGTCATCAGGTTGAGCTGGCCGGGCTGGATCATCTGCTCACTGCCCAGGCTGTCGCGGTGCAGCACGTTCCCGTCCAGCAGCCAGGTGACGGTCTGCAGGCCGATGTGCGGGTGCGGCGGCACCTGCATCCCGGCCACGCCGTCCACCGACGTGGGGCCGTAGTGGTCCACGAAGCACCAGGCGCCGACGCTGCGCCGGCGGCGCAGCGGCAGCAGCCGGCGGACCTCGATGTCCCCGACCCGGGCCACCCGCCCCGCGGTCAGCTCGCCCGTGGTCAGCTCGCCCGTGCTCAGCTCGCCCGTGCCCGGGCCGCCCGTGGTCAGGCCGCCCGTGGTCCGCTCGGCTGGCTGGCCGTCCGGGCCAGGCGTATCCGGGACGGTCACATCCGCGTCAGCAGTGCTCATGTCCCCATTCTGCGCCGGGCGCCGTGATTTCGCGCCGGGCGTCCGGCCCGGGGGCCGCCGGTCAGCCGACCAGCGTCTTGACCGCGGCGGTCAGCTCCGTCAGGGCGCCCTTGGCGTCGGAGAAGAACATGCTGGTCTTCGGGTCCACGTAGAGCTCGTTGTCGATGCCCGCGTAGCCGTGTCCCATCGACCGCTTGATCACGATGATGCTGCGAGCCTGGTCCACGTCGAGGATGGGCATCCCGGAGACCGGGTTCCCGGCCCGCCGCGCGGCCGGGTTGGTCACGTCGTTGGCCCCGATGACCAGGGCCACGTCGGTCCGGGCGAACTCCGGGTTGATCTCGTCCATCTCCTTGAGCTGCGGGTAGGGCACGTTGGCCTCGGCGAGCAGCACGTTCATGTGCCCGGGCATCCGCCCGGCGACCGGGTGGATCGCGTAGCTGACCTCCACCCCGCGCTCCTCCAGCACCGAGGCCAGCTCGGCCACCTGGTGCTGGGCCTGCGCGGCGGCCAGCCCGTAGCCGGGCACGATGATGACCTTCTGCGCGTAGGCGAGCTGGATGGCGGCGTCGTCGGCCTGGATGGACCGCACGTCCCCGCCGGGCCCCTCGATCGCCGGGCCGCTGTCACCGGTGCCGAACCCGCCCACGATGATGTTGCGGATCGACCGGTTCATCGCGTCCGCCATCAGCTTGGTCAGGATGCCGCCGGACGCGCCTACCAGCGCTCCCGCGATGATCAGCGCCCAGTTGCCGATGACGAACCCGGCCATCGCCACCGCGGTGCCGGTGAACGCGTTCAGCAGCGAGATGACGACCGGCATGTCCGCGCCGCCGATCGGCAGCACCATGGTCACACCGAAGGTCAGCGCGGCCAGGATGATGATGATCAGCACGACGACGCTCGGCGTGGCGATCATGTAGCAGGCGCCGCCGACCGCCACCAGCGCGGCGGCGACGTTGACCGCCCGCGAGCCGGGGAAGACGATCGGCGCCCCGTCGATCAGGCCCTGCAGCTTGCCCGCGGCGATGATCGACCCGGAGAACGTGACTGCCCCGATCAGCACGTCCAGGATGGTGAAGATCGTGGTCGACTCGCCGATCCCCCCCGAAGCGAGCCTGACGTAGTCGTGGATCCCGACCAGAGCGGCTGCGCCGCCGCCCACCGCGTTGAAGATGCTGACCAGCTGGGGCATGGCGGTCATCTCGACCGTGCGCGCCGCGTACAGGCCAGCCCCGCCGCCCAGCAGCGCACCAGCGATCATCACGATCCAGCCGGTGGTGGTGACCGTGCCCGCGTGGACGACCAGGGCCAGCGTCGTGGCCACGGCGAGCGCCATGCCCGCGGTGGAGACCTGGTTGCCGCGCCGGGCCGTGGCGGGCGAGTTCATCAGGTGCAGGCCGAACACGAAACACGTCGCGGCCGCGACGTACAGCAGCTGGGTCACCCAGTCGAACGCGCTCATGCCTGGCCGCCGTGCTGCCCGGCGGCCGGAGCCTGGCCGTTGCCGCTGACCGCTGCCGCGGTGTCCGCGGCCGGTACCGGGGTGCGCGACCGGCGGAACATCTTGAGCATCCGGCCGGTGACCACGTAGCCGCCGACCACGTTCATCGCCGCGAAGGCGGCAGCCACGAAGGCCAGGATGTATCCGAGGGCGTCGTGCGCGGTCACCGCGATGAGCATCGCGCCGGCCAGCACGATGCCGTGGATCGAGTTGGCCGCCGACATCAGCGGCGTATGCAGGGTGGCCGGCACCTTGCTGATCACCTCGAACCCGACCAGCAGGGCCAGGACGAAGATCGTTATGTCGGTGAGAAGTTCCGTGGTCACGGGGTAGCACCTCCGGGCGAGCCAGCACCAGGCGTGGATTCAGCGAGCAAGGCAGCGGTAGCAGGGTGGATGACGGCCCCCTGGTGGGTGATGACCACTCCAGCCTGGATCTCGTCGCCGGGGTCGATGGCCAGCGCGCCGTCCTTGACCAGGTACAGCAGCAGCGTGGCGACGTTCCGGGCCAGGAAGGCCGACGAGGCGGCGGGCACGCTGGCCGCCAGGTTCCCGGCCCCGATGACGGTGACCCCGTTCCCGGTGACGATCGTCTCGCCCGGCACCGACCCGGCCACGTTGCCGCCGAGCGGGCCGGACCCCATGTCCACCACGACCGCTCCGGCGTTCATCGCCTTCAGCGCGTCCTCGGTGACCAGCAGCGGCGGCTTGCGCCCCGGCACCTGGGCGGTGGTGATGACCACGTCATGACGGGCGATATGGCCAGCCAGCTCGGCCTGCTGGGCCTGGCGCTCCTCGTCGGTGAGCGCCCGCGCGTAGCCGCCCTGGCCCGCCGCGTCGCGCACCGAGGCGAGTTCGATGAAGGTGCCGCCGAGCGACTCCACTTCAGTCTTGGTCTGCGGCCGGACGTCGTAGGCGGACACCACGGCGCCGAGCCGCCGCGCGGTGCCGATCGCCTGCAGCCCGGCCACCCCGGTACCCAGGATGAGTACCTTGGCCGGCCGCGCGGTGCCCGCCGCGGTGGTCAGCATGGGGAAGAACCGGCCGAACGTGGCCGCCCCGACCAGGGCGGCCTTGTACCCGGCCACGTTGGCCTGCGAGCTCAGCGCGTCCATGCCCTGGGTCCGGGTCAGCGTCCGGGGCAGCCCGTCCAGGCTGATCGCGGTCACCCCCTGCGCGGCCAGCGCCGCGGCCAGGCCGGGATCGGCCAGCGGGCTGAGCAGGCCGAGGATCGCCTGGCCCGGGCGCAGCGCGCCCGCCAGCTCGCGGTCCGGCTTACCGACCATCACGATCAGGTCGGCGTCGGCGAGCAGCTCGGCCCGGCTCATCACGGTCGCGCCCGCTTCTGCGTAGGCGCTGTCGGCCAGCCACGCGCCGTCCCCGGCTCCGGATTCCACGAGTACCTCGAGCCCGGCGCCGCGCAGCCGCGCGATCATCTCCGGGACGAGCGCCACCCGGCGCTCGCCGGGCGCTGACTCCTTGACGACAGCTACCTTCATGGACGCGACCTCACGATGTCAGGGCGTGGATAGAAGGCAGCCTAATCCGCATGCGATGCGACTCGGCGTTCGAAGGCCACCGTCTCGCCGCACGGGGGACCTCCCGGCGTGATCGCACCAGATCACCCTCCGGCTCCAGTATCGCTGGCGACCCTACCCCCAGCCTCCCCCGCGGGGGTGCGACCGGGTGTTCGGCGACGAGATCGCGCCTGGTGTGACACCTGCGCTGCCAGTGACGCCGGCCCTCCCGCCTGAACCCCGCCGCGGCCGGGCCCGGGGGCCAGCACGGCGGGCGCGAAGAGGCCTAGCTGGCGCGGCGGAGGGCGGCGCTGATCCGGTCGCCCGCGGTGACCACGGCGTTGGCGTGCAGCCGCCCGGGGGAGCGGGTCAGCCGCTCGATGGGGCCGGACACCGACACGGCCGCGATGACCTTGCCGCCCTGGCCCCGGACCGGGGCGGAGACCGAAGCGACCCCGGCCTCGCGCTCGGCCACGCTGGCCGCCCAGCCCCGCCGTCGTACCTGGGCCAGTGACGCCGCGCTGAACTTAGCCCCGCGCAGTCCCCGGTGCAGCCGCTCAGGCTCCTCCCAGGCCAGCAGCACCTGGGCCGCGGACCCCGCGGTCATCGGCAGCGCCGTGCCGACCGGCACGGTGTCGCGCAGCCCGGTAGCCCGCTCCGCGGCGGCCACGCAGATCCGGCTGTCCGCCTGGCGCCGGTAGAGCTGCGCGCTTTCCCCGGTGAGGTCGCGCAGCCCGACCAGGACCGGCTGGGCCACGGCGAGCAGCCGGTCCTCGCCCGCGGCGGTGGCCAGCTCGGCGATCCGCGGGCCCAGGATGAACCGGCCCTGGGCGTCGCGGGCCAGCAGCCGGTGCCGTTCCAGCGCCACCGCGATCCGGTGCGCGGTCGGCCGGGCCAGGCCGGTGGCCTGGACCAGCTGGGCGAGCGAGGCCGGGCCCGACTCGAGGGCGGACAGCACGGCCGCTGTCTTGTCCAGCACGCCGACTCCGCTAGAGTTGTCCATGGTCCGATATTGCCGTCTCGCATTGCGAGACGCAAGTCGGAGACCGGGCCCCTCGGCAGAGACAGCCTTTCCAGGTAGACGCCAGTTTGCAGGCCGACACCAGGTAGACAGGGACAAGGGGCCCCAGCTAGACGGTTCGCGACGAGGCGCCCGCTGAAAGGGGTTTCACGCATGGGACGTACGCTCGCGCAGAAGATCTGGGATTCGCACGTCGTGCACCACGCCGACGGCGAGCCGGACCTGCTGTACATCGATCTCCACCTGATCCACGAGGTCACCAGCCCGCAGGCCTTCGACGGGCTCCGGCTGGCCGGGCGCGGCGTGCGCCGGCCCGACCTGACCGTCGCCACCGAGGACCACAACGTCCCGACGCTGGGGGTGTCCGGCCCGGGGCTGCCGCTCGTGGGCCCGGGCAGCCCGGTGACCGACCCGGTCTCCCGGATCCAGGTCGAGACGCTGCGCAAGAACTGTGCCGAGTTCGGCATCCGGCTGTTCCCGATGGGGGACGCCGGGCAGGGCATCGTGCACGTGATCAGCCCGCAGCAGGGGCTGACCCAGCCCGGCATGACCATCGTCTGCGGTGACTCGCACACCAGCACGCACGGGGCCCTCGGCGCGCTCGCGTTCGGGATCGGCACCAGCGAGGTCGAGCACGTGCTGGCCACCCAGACCCTGCCGCAGCAGCCGCCGGCCCAGATGGCGGTGAACGTGACCGGCGACCTGCCCTTCGGGGTGACGGCCAAGGACCTGATCCTGGCCGTGATCGCGCAGATCGGCACCGGCGGCGGGGTCGGCCACGTCCTGGAGTACCGCGGCGACGCGGTGCGGAACCTGTCCATGGCGGGACGGCTGACCGTCTGCAACATGTCGATCGAGGCGGGCGCCCGGGCCGGGCTCATCGCCCCGGACGACACGACGTTCAGCTACCTGGAGGGCCGCGAGCACGCGCCGCGCGGCGCCGACTGGGAAGCCGCCCTGGACTACTGGCGGTCGCTGCCGACCGACGCCGACGCCACGTTCGACCAGGAGGTCACGCTGGACGCGGCCGCCCTGACCCCGTTCGTGACCTGGGGCACCAACCCCGGCCAGGCGGCCCCGCTCACCTCCTCCGTGCCTGACCCTGACGCGATGGACGACGCGGGCGACCGGGCCACGGCGCTGCGCGCGCTGACCTACATGGGGCTGACCCCGGGCACGCCGCTCACCGACATCGCCGTGAACACGGTGTTCGTCGGCTCGTGCACCAACGGCCGGCTCGAGGACCTGCGCGCCGCCGCCTCTGTCCTGCGCGGCAGGAAGGTCGCCGACGGGGTGCGGATGCTGGTGGTGCCCGGCTCGATGGAGGTCAAGGTGGCGGCCGAACGGGAGGGCCTGGACGGCGTCTTCACCGCCGCCGGAGCCCAGTGGCGCTCCGCGGGCTGCTCCATGTGCCTGGGCATGAACCCGGACACGATGGAGCCGGGCGAGCGCAGCGCGTCCACCTCCAACCGCAACTTCGAAGGCCGCCAGGGCAAGGGCTCCCGCACCCACCTGGTCTCCCCGCAGGTGGCCGCGGCCACCGCGGTCACCGGCCGCCTCACCGCCCCCGCCGACCTCTAACCGGGAGGGAAATCAGCTATGGAGCCTTTCACCACGCACACCGGCCGCGCGATCCCGCTGCGCCGGAGCAATGTCGACACCGATCAGATCATCCCCGCCGAATACCTGAAGCGGGTCAGCCGTATCGGATTCGCCGACGGCCTGTTCGCCGCCTGGCGGGCCGACCCCGAATTCATCCTCAACCAGCCTGTCGCGGACGGGGCGACCATACTTGTGGCCGGACCCGATTTCGGAATCGGGTCATCCCGCGAGCACGCGGTATGGGCGCTGGGTGATTACGGTTTCCGGGCGGTCATCTCGGCGCGATTCGGTGACATCTTCCGCAATAACGCGACAAAGGCGGGCCTGCTCCCGGTCCGGGTTTCCGCGGAATTCGCGGAGTCATTGCAGGACGCGCTCGAGGTGACTCCGGACACCGAGGTGACGGTGGATCTGGTCGCCCGGGAAGTGCGCGCCGCGGGCCCGGCCGGCCCCGCCGAACTGCGGGCACCATTCGATATCGACGACTACACCCGGTGGCGCCTGATGGAAGGACTGGACGACATCTCGCTCACCCTGCGTTATGCAGATGAGATCACGAGTTTCGAGCAGCACCGGCCGCACTGGCTGCCCACGGCCGAGGCAGTGGCCTAAGCACGGGGGCCTGAAAGTGCCCGCAGGACAGGAAATTCGGGCGCCTGGAGGCCGACACGCCGGGATTTTACGCGTAGGTGATTGTGCCCAAGCGCTGGATCGCCTAATTTCGGGCAGGTCAGAGGTCGCGGTTACGGCTCCCTGTCCGCGCGACCTCCCTTGGGGGAACCGCAGGAGTGATTCATGAACAAGCGTGACTTGATCGATGCGATCTCCGGCCGGCTAGGGGACAAGAAGACCGCGACCGAGGCGGTTAACGCGGTGCTGGACACCATTCAGCACACCGTCGCCAGGGGCGACAAGGTCGCGATCACCGGGTTCGGCGTCTTCGAGAAGGCTGTCCGCCCGGCTCGCACCGCCCGCAACCCCGCCACCGGCGCCACCATCAAGGTGCCGAAGTCGTCTGTGCCCAAGTTTCGCCCGGGTGCGGACTTCAAGGCAGTCGTGAATGGCGAGAAGAAGGCCACGGCCGCGAAGAAGCGCTAGTCGTCGGCGCGACCGGGGGCCCGCCAGTCCGGCGGGCCCCCGGTCGCGTCTATTGGCCCGGGCCCGTCAGCGCAGGCTGGGCGGGCCCGGCCGCGTTTACCGGACGCCGGATCAGCGCAGGCCGGGGGATTTGCTGAGGGCCGTGGCGATCAGACGGTCAATAAGTTCCCGCAACGAAAACCCGCTGGCGGCCCACATTTTGGGAAAATAAGACGCCGCGGTCATTCCGGGCATGGTGTTGATCTCATTGAGCACGATCTCGCCGTCGGGCGTGTAAAAGAAGTCCACCCGGGCGAGCCCCTCGCAGGACACCGCCTCGAACGCGGCGCCGGCCAGCCGGCGCACCTCCGCCAGGTGGTCGGCGGGGATCGGGGCCGGGATCACCATCCGGTTCGCGTCGTCCAGGTACTTGGCCTCGAAGTCGAAGAACTCCTCGCCGCCGTCCACCATCAGCTGGCCGGGCATGCTGGTGTCCGGGGGCGCGCCGTCCAGCCCCTCCAGCACGGCACACTCGACCTCCCGCCCGGGGATGGCCTGCTCCACCAGGACCTTGCGGTCGTAGCGCCGCGCGTTCTCGATCGACTCATACAGCCCGGCCGGGTCATCCGCCCGGGACGTGCCGATGCTGGAGCCGCCGCGGGCCGGCTTGACGAACAGCGGCCAGCCCAGCTCGCCGATCGCGTCCAGCACCAGCTTGCGCTCCGTCTCCGCCGCCGCAGGCGGCCAGTCCCGGTCGCGGACCACCACGAACGGGCCCACCGGCAGCCCCTTCGCCTTGAAGATCAGCTTCATGTACTCCTTGTCCATGCTGACCGCGCTGGCCAGCACGCCCGCGCCGACGTAGCGGACGCCCGCCATCTCGAGCAGGCCCTGCATGGTGCCGTCCTCGCCGAAGGGGCCGTGCAGCATGGGCAGGACCACGTCCACCTCGCCGAGCTCGCCGGGAATGGCCCCCGGCTCCGCGGTGGCCAGTGCGCCGCCGGCGGTCCACGGCAGCACCTGCGCCCCCGGCTCGGCGACCGCCTCGACCGACGGCAGCTGCCCGCCGGTGATGGCCAGCCGCTCGGGCTCGTCCGCGGTCAGCACCCAGCGGCCGTCGGGCAGGATCCCGATCGGGACGACGTCGTAGCGGTCACGGTCGATGCAGGCCAGCACCGTTCCGCCGCTCGCGCACGAGATCGCGTGCTCTGGTCCCCGGCCGCCGAACACGACCGCGACCCGGATCTTGCGCTTCTGGTTCACGCCCGCTCCTCTCTGCTCCCGCTCATCGATCTGCTCCCGCCAAGCCATCGGATTCGTCGTCGTCGAGGCGGGGCGCGCCGGAGGCGTGTTCCCTCCGAGCCGGCGAGAGGCGGGGGGTTTCGGGGGGTCGTCCCCCCGGGCCAATACCGTCCAGGGCCTGGTGCACGTCCGCGATCAGGTCCTCGGCGTCCTCTAGACCGATGGAGAACCGTACCGCCCCAGGATCCATCCCCGCAGCCCGCAGGGCCGCGTCGTCGAACTGCCGGTGCGTCGTGGAGGCCACGTGGCTGACCACGGTGTGCGTGCCGCCCAGCGACGTGGCTACCTGGCCGACCCGCAGCCGGTCCGCGAGCTCGTACCCGGCCTGACGGCCGCCATGCGGGGTCACCGTGACGATGCCGCCGAACCGGGTGCCCTCCGGCCCCGCCGTCGAACAGCCGGATCGCCGTCTGATGCCCCGGATGCCCGGGCAGGCCCGGGTAGTCCACCCGGCAGACCGCAGGATGCCGGGCCACCGCGGCGGCGAACAGCATCGCGGTGGAGCACTGGCGCTGGACCCGCAACGGCAGCGTCTCCAGTCCGCGGCGGAGCAGGAACGCCTCGTCGGGGGCCAGCGCCCCGCCGGTGTCCACCCGCACCGCGCGGATCTGGCTGATCAGGCTGGGCGCCCCGGACACGACCCCGCCGGTGGTGTCCGAGTGCCCGCCCAGGTACTTGGTGGCGGAGTGCAGCACCAGGTCCGCACCGTGTTCCAGCGGCCGGCAGATCACCGGGGGCGCCATGGTGGAGTCCACCACCAGCAGCGCGCCGTGGGCGTGCGCGATCTCGGCCAGGGCGGGCAGGTCGGCCACGGCGGTGGTCGGGTTGGCCACCGTCTCCGCGTACACGATCGTGGTTTCCGGCCGCATCGCCGCGCGGACCTGCTCGGTGTCGGTCACGTCCACGAAGTCGGTCTGCACCCCGAATCGGGCCGCCACGTGGCGCAGGAAGCCGTACGTGCCCCCGTAGACCGCGGCCGGCGCGACCACGTGCCCGCCCGCGCCGGTAAAGGTCCAGAACACCGTGCTGATCGCTGACATCCCGGAGGCGAAGGACTGCGCCGCGGTCGGCCCGTCCCGGCCAGTGCCGTCCGGGCTGGTGCTGCCCGGGCTGGTGCTGCCCGGGCTGGTGCGGTCCAGGCGCTGGCCTTCCAGCGCGGCGACCGCCATGGCGAACGCGTCCGCGGTGGGGTTGTCGATCCGGCTGTAGCTGTAGCCCGCCGCCTCGCCGTTCAGCAGCGCGGCGTACTCGGCGCTGGAGGAGAAGGCGAACGCCGCGGTCCGGTACACGGGCACGCCGAGCGGCTGCTGCGCCGGGGCCGGCGCCCGCGGCAGGTGCACCGCCCGGGTGTTCTCGCCCTGCTGGTCAGACGCCATAACGCTCCGGCTTGGCGGAGCGCGAGGTGAGCAGCATGGCCGCCTGGCTCAACGCGATCTGCCCGTGCATCACGCCCACGACCACCTCGGTGATGGGCATCTCCACGGCGTGGCTGCGGGCCAGTTCCAGGATCGGCCCGGCCGACTTGGCGCCCTCGGCGACCTGCGTGCTGACCGCGGCCACGTCGGCCACGGCCATGCCCCGGCCCAGCATCTCGCCGAACGCCCGGTTCCGCGACAGCGGGGAACTGCACGTGGCGACCAGGTCACCGAGGCCGGCCAGGCCAGCGAACGTGTGCTGGTCCGCGCCGAGCGCCGCGCCGAGGCGGGTGATCTCGGCCAGCCCGCGGGTGATCAGGGTGGCCCGGGTGTTGTCCCCGGTGCCCATGCCGACCGCGATCCCGATCCCCAGCGCGATCACGTTCTTGACCGCGCCGCCCAGCTCGCAGCCGATCACGTCCGGGTTGGTGTACGGCCGGAAGTACGGGGTGTGGCAGTCCTGCTGGAGCCGTTTGGCCAGCGTGTCGTCGGCACAGGCGACCACGGTGGCGGCGTGCTGGCGCTCGGCTATCTCGCGGGCCAGGTTCGGCCCGGAGATGACGGCGATCCGGTCCGGGCCAGCCCCGGTGACGTCGGCGATCACCTGGCTCATCCGCTCATGGGTGCCGAGTTCGATGCCCTTCATCAGGCTGACGAAGGCCGCCCCGGCCGGCAGCAGGTCCCGCCAGGCCGTGAGGTGATGGCGCAGCGTCTGGGCGGGCACAGCCAGCACGACCAGGTCCGCCTGGTCCAGCACCCGGCCCGCGTCGGCGCTGGCGGTCAGCCCGGCCGGGAGGGTGATGCCCGGGAGGTAGTCCGGGTTCTCGTGCCGCGCGTTGATCGTCGCGACCAGGTCTGGCCGGCGGCCCCACAGCCTGACCGGGGTGCCGGCGTCGCAGAGCACCTGGGCGAAGGTGGTGCCCCACATGCCGGCGCCCATAACCGCCGCCGTCACGTGGGCGTCGCCTCGTGCGGGTCGTCACCCGGTGCGGCCTGACCCGGGTTATCCGGCACCGAGGTAGCGGGCACAGGGTTATCCGGCACTGGGTTGTCGGGCACTGGGTTGTCGGGCACTGGGTTAGTCCGGGTCGGCGGAGTCCTGGCCGGCGGCACCGGCCTGTTCCCGGGCGGCCTGGCGCGCGGCGCGGCGGGCCTGGGCGGGGTGGTACGGCTCGGCCGGCGGCTGCCCGCCGCGCAACTCGGCCAGCAGC
The DNA here is from genome assembly GCA_963844695.1 of uncultured Actinomycetes bacterium. Lineage (GTDB taxonomy): Bacteria > Actinomycetota > Actinomycetes > Streptosporangiales > Streptosporangiaceae > RYN-230. Next base: position 228,146 of record CAWJPL010000010.1, on the reverse strand, counting down.
TTCGCGATGTCGCCCATGATGGCGTTCGTGGCCCCGCGGAGCACGTCCCGGGTCAGCGGCTTCCCCTCGTACTCGCTCAGGTCCACCGCCGGCCCGGCCAGCATCCGGACCAGCTTGCGCGGCACCGCGTGCGGCTTGACCTCACCGTAGGGGAGGATGTCCTGCGCCCCCCACTGGGCGACCGGGATCACCGGGACCCCGGTGGCCAGGGCCAGCCGGGCCACCCCGGTCTTGGCCACCATCGGCCACTGGTCCGGGTCGCGGGTAGCGGTGCCCTCCGGGTAGATGATCACGCACTCGCCGGCGTCCAGGGCCTGCTCGGCGACCTTCAGCACGTTCGCCGCGTCGGCCTCTCCCCGGCGCACCGGCAGCTGGCCGAGCACCCGCAGGAACGGGCCGATCAGCTTCACGTCGAACGCCGACGACTTGATCATGAATGCCGGGTACCGCCCGGCCTCGTGCACGAACAGCGACATGGCCGGCCAGTCCGCGTACGACAGGTGGTTGGCCGCGACCAGCATGCCGCCCTCGCGCGGGAAGTTCTGGTAGCCCTGCCAGTCCCGCTTCATCAGCGACTTGATCAGCGGGGGCAGCACGACCTTGGTGCCGTTCCGCCACGCCTGGGAGTAACGCCGGCCCTGCCGCCCGCTCATCGCTGCCATCCGCTCATCCGGGGATCTCCCGCTCTCGTCCGGCTGCTCGTCATCGCAGTCAGTCTCCCGTTCCGCCCGCCACCCTGTACAGGCAAACCCGGACCAGGCCGGCCCAGCGAGGCAAACGCCTCAGGGTAGACCTTGTCCAGGCCAGCCCGGGACGGCGCTGTCCACACGCCCGCTCAACCCGCTGCGCTCAGCACAGTATGGTCACCGGTGTGACCGAGATGCCGCTCACCTGGTCGGTGGTGATCCCCGTCAAGGTACTTGCCCGGGCCAAATCCCGGCTCGCCAGCCTCCTGGCCGGCCCGGCCAGGTCGGAGCTGGCGCTGGCCATGGCGGCGGACACGGTCCGGGCGGCAGCCGCCTGCCCCGCGGTCGCGATCGTCGTCGTGGTGACGGACGACCCGGCGGCCGCCAGGGTGCTGGGCGCGCTAGGGGCCCGGGTGGTCGCCGACGAGCCGGACGCCGGGCTCAATCCGGCCCTCGCGCACGGCGCGGCCGTGGCCGCGGCGACGTGGCCGGATCGCGGCACGGCGGCGATGGCCGCGGACCTGCCCGCGCTGCGGCCCGCGGAACTCGAGCGCGGGCTCCGGGCAGCGGCCCAGTGGCCGGAGGCGTTCGTGGCCGACGCGGCAGGCACTGGTACCACGCTGTACGCGGCCCGGCCCGGGGCGGTGTTCCGGCCGCGTTTCGGGCCGGGGTCGGCGTCCCGGTACCGGGACGGCGGCGCCACCGAGATCTTGCTGGCCGACGTGCCCAGCCTCCGGTCGGACGTGGACACCCCGGCCGACCTGCACAACGCGATCAGCCTGGGGGTGGGCCCGCGCACCGCCGAGCTGGCCGCGCAGCTCAGCTGAGGACCAGGCTTAACGGTTCGGGCGGCGACGGCGGCTGAGCCGGATCCCGACCACGACGAGATCCACCAGGATCACGACGATGCCGATGATCAGCAGCCAGAACAGGCCCTTCACGACCACGCCCACGATGCCCAGCGCGATGGCCGCGATGACCAGGAGCAAGAACAGCACCATCCGAGTACTCCGATCCCGACTGCTCAGCGCCGGGCGAGGCGGCGCTCGCCGCTCGCCCCGGGCTGGTACTCGAGGTTGTAGTGCTTGAAGACCGCTTCCTCGTCACCGGCCGGCAGTTCCCCGTCGGTGTCGATGGACGGCGAGCCCTTCACCAGGCTGCGCGGGTAGCGGACCTTGAGGTAGCCCGGGCCCACGGTGGCCTCGTCCAGGGGGACGAACACCAGCCGGTGCCGGGTCGGCAGGCCCACCGTGACGGTCGCGAACGAGGGCTCGTCACTGCCGGTATCGACGTACACGGACTCGAGCGTCCCGATCTTGTGGCCGGCGTCATCGACGACGTCGTGGCCCCGCCATTCCCGGATATCAGCCGCCTCGAACATGCTGGCCCTCCTGACCTCTCTGTGGGCGTACTACCCAGCCATCTCCTGGTCATCCGGAGATCGTCAGGGAGGTGCCTGGCGGATGTCCTCAGCCGGGTGGGGATGTCCTCAGCCGGGTGGCTGAGGAGCCGCCCGGCGCGGGGCCCGCAGCGGGCGGCAGGTCTAGATGTGCACGATGGGACAGGTCAGCGTCCTGGTGATACCGCTCACAGACTGGATCTGGGCGACGACGAGCTTCCCGAGGTCATCCACGTTGTCCGCTTCGGCCCGGACGATCACGTCGTAGGGTCCGGTCACGTCCTCGGCAAGGGTCACCCCCTTGATGCCCCCGATGCGGCGAGCGACGTCAGCGGCTTTTCCCACTTCGGTCTGCACGAGGATGTAAGCCTGGACCATGCGTCCTCCCCGGGGGCCTCATTGCCTTCGGCCGGAATGGCCACGCTACCCTAACCTCAAAGACGGCAGCCGGGAGGGCCCTATCACCGTCTCGGATCTGGGTGAATTCGGGCTTATCGCGGCGCTGGCCGCCCGTTTCCCGTCGGCCCCGGGCACGCTGGTGGGCATCGGTGACGACGCGGCGGTGCTCCAGGTCCCCGACGGGCGCGTGGTCGCCAGCACTGACCTTCTCGTCGAGAACCGGCATTTCCGCCGGGACTGGTCGTCCGCGCGCGAGATCGGCGGCAAGGCCGCGGCCCAGAACTTCGCAGACATCGCCGCGATGGGTGCGGTACCCACCGCCCTCCTGGTCGGCCTCGCGGCTCCCGCGGATCTGCCTGTGGCCTGGGCCGAGGACATGGCGGCGGGCCTGGCGGACGAGTGTTCCCGGGTCGGCGCGGCCGTGGCCGGCGGCGACCTCTCGGGTGCGCCCCTGATCATGCTGGCGGTGACCGCGCTGGGGGACCTGGAGGGCCGGGCCCCGGTCACCCGGGCCGGGGCCCGGCCCGGGGACGTGGTGGCCGTGGCAGGCCTGCTCGGCCATTCCGCGGCCGGCCTGGCCCTGCTCCAGGCCGGCCTGTCCGAGCCCGCGACCCTGCTGGCCGCGCACCGCTGGCCGCATCCGGACTACCCGGCGGGCCCGGCCGCGGCGCGACTCGGTGCCACGTCGATGATCGACGTCAGCGACGGCCTGGTGCAGGACCTGGGGCACCTGGCCGGGCAGAGCGGGGTCCGCATCGACGTGGCCTCCGCCCGGCTGCCCGTCAGTAACACTCTGCGGGCCGCCGCCGATGCACTAGGCGGGCCGGATCCCCTGGACTGGGTGCTCACCGGCGGCGAGGATCATGGCCTGGTGGCCACCTTCCCGCCGGAGGCGCCGCTGCCCGCGCGGTGGTCGGTCTTGGGGCAGGTCTGTGAAGGTCAGGGCGTTTGGGTGGATTCACGGCGAGCTGAGGAGCTGTCCGGATGGAATCATTTCTGAGGCCCGAACAGCCATCACTCCCCGTATCCATCAAATTACAAGCATGTCACTACAGTTAGCCTGCCCTTTTCGTAGGTATAAACCCCCCAATGGGATCACCGGGCCAAAGAGCCGAACCCCGGCACCGGGCGCCGTCTGCGGCCGCCCGGGTGCGGGCCTACGCGGCCCGCATCCGGGGGAGGACGGGCCGCGGGCGGCACGGCGCGGATGACGTGCTGACCGGCCTGGACGACGCGCGGCCGCGCCGGAACCGCTCGTCGTCGCGCGGGAGGCGGATCAGCCCGGCGCTGCGCCGGCTCGTGGTCACCCCCACGTTCGCCGCAGGCCTGGGCGTGGTCGTGGCCGCGTTCCTGGCGGCCAACATGTCCCGGACCGTGCTGCACTTCAGCGCCCCCATCCCAGGCAACCAGTGCTCGGCCGGGGACTGCCACGCCCAACCGCACGGCGGCACGCTCGCCTCGGCCCGCCCTGGTGTGCGTATCACGCCCAGAGCCCCGGCCGCCTCCGGCCCGGTCACCGCGGTCCAGCCCGGCGGGAGCCAGCCCGGTGGAGGCCAGTCCGGTGTTAACAAGGCTGGCGGGAGCCAGTCCGGCGGGAGCCAGTCCGGTGCTAACCAGTCCGGTGCTAGCCAGTCCGGTGCTAACCAGTCCGGTGTTAACCAGCAGGGCGGGACCGCGCCGGCGGCCGGGGGCAGCGGCGGGCCGCAGCCCAGCGTGGGCGGCCAGGCCAGTCAGCATCACCTACCAGCAGGTCGAGCAGTGGCCGGGCGGCTTTTCCGACCAGATCACGATCCGCGGGCTCAGCGGGACCAGGACCCAGGCCTGGAGCCTGGCCTTCGCCTACCCCGGGGCGCGGATCGCAGGTGTCCAGGGCGCACGCTGGGAGCCGGGCCGGGTGGGGGCCGGGGTGGCGCAGGGCGTGGCGTGGTCCGGCTGGGGGCAGGCGCACCGGTCCGCGGCCCCGGTACGGCTGACGGTCATCGTGGAGGGCCAGCCCGCCGCACCGTCAGGCTGCGCCTTCGACGGGCAGCTTTGCGAGTTCGGTGCGCAGCGCGGCCCCGTGATCAGGGTCGGACGCCCGGCGCGCACGGCCGCGTGATCCGGCCCGGGCGCTCGGCGCCACGTAGCCCTGTGCTCAGGGTTGGCTGGTCCTCGTCACGGCGTGGGCAGGTGGGCGCCCGGTTTTCGTTAGGGAAAACAAGGCGCGTGACCGGGTTCCGGCGACCGGGGGCTGGCGGGCCGCCGGGACTGCAGCGGGCTAGCGGGTGACTTTGCCGGCCTTGATGCAGGACGTGCAGACCCGGACCCGCCGGCTGGTTCCCCCGGTGCGGGTCCGCATGATCTGGATGTTCGGGTTCCAGCGGCGCGGGGTCCGGCGGTGGGAGTGGGAGATGTTGTTGCCGAATCCCGGCCCCTTGCCGCATATCTCACAGACAGCAGACACGGGACTCTCCTTGCATGCAGACGGATGGTGCTGGCCAATGTGCCCGGGCTCAGGCTGCGGACACGTCACCGCACCGCCACGCCCTCGGGCAGGGCTCAGGATAACCGACCAGCCGCCCGGAGCGCGAATCAGCGCCGTCCCGGGGTGCCTCGCCCGCGTGGCCGGACGCTTCTGTCCGCACCGCAGCCTATTCTGAGAGGCCATGGCGAGGCTTGATGACCGGCTCGACCGGGAGTTCGACCCGCGGACGGCCAAAGTCCTGGCCAAGGCGCTGGACGTGCACACCGTGGGCGAGTTGCTGCGACACTACCCGCGCCGCTACGAGCAGCGGGGCGAGCTGACTGACCTGGCCTCACTGCGCGACGGCGAGCACGTCACGGTGCTGGCCCAGATCTCCGCCGTCACCACCCGCACCATGAAGAACCGGCGGGGCAAGCTGACCGAGGTCACCGTCACCGACGGCCGCGGCACGCTGACCCTCGCCTTCTTCCGCCAGCCGTGGCGCGAGAAGGACATGAAGCCCGGCCTGCACGGCCTGTTCGCCGGCCAGGTGTCCTCCTACGGGCGCAAACGCCAGCTCATCCACCCCGACTGCGAACTGCTCGGCACCGCGGACCCGGGCACCGAGATGGCCGCCGAGCACGCGGCCGAGGTCATCCCGGTGTACCCGGCCACCAAGGACCTGCCGTCCTGGAAGATCGCCAAGGCGATGCGGACCGTGCTGGACACGCTCGACATCGCCGACGACCCGCTGCCCGCCGAGGTCCGCACCCGCTACGGCCTGCAGAGCCAGCTGGCCGCGTGGCACGGCATCCACCGCCCGGTGGAGTTCGCGGACATCGAGCCCGCCCGGCTGCGGCTGAAGTGGGACGAGGCGTTCGTGCTGCAGGCCGTGCTGGCCCAGCGGCGGCGGGCCGAGGACGCGCTGCCGGCCACCCCGCGCATCCCGCGGCGCGGCGGCCTGCTCGAGGCGTTCGACGCCCGGCTGCCGTTCTCGCTGACCAAGGGCCAGCTGACCACGGGCGAGGAGATCACCACCGCGCTGTGCCGCGAGCACCCCATGCACCGCCTGCTGCAGGGTGAAGTGGGCTCCGGCAAGACGTTGGTGGCGGTCCGGGCGATGCTCCAGGTCATCGACGACGGCGGGCAGGCGGCCCTGCTCGCCCCCACTGAGGTCCTGGCCCAGCAGCACTACCGGTCCATCAGCCAGCTGCTCGGGCCGCTCGGCCGGGCCGGGGAACTGGACGGCGCGGAGCATGCCACCCGGGTGGCCCTGCTGACCGGGTCGCAGGGGGCCAAGGCGCGCCGGGCGGCCCTGGACGACGTGGCCTCCGGGGCGGCCGGCGTCGTGATCGGCACGCATACGCTCCTGTATCACCGGGTCCGGCTCGACGATCAGGTGGTGTTCGGCGACCTGGGGTTGGTGGTGATCGACGAGCAGCACCGGTTCGGGGTCCAGCAGCGCGACGCGCTGCGTGAGAAGGCCCGGGGCAGCCGCCCGCACGTGCTGGTCATGACGGCCACCCCGATCCCGCGCACGGTGGCCATGACGGTCTACGGCGACCTCGACGTGTCCACCCTCACCGAGCTGCCGGCCGGCCGCGCCCCGATCACCACGCACGTGGTGCCCTCCGCGGACAAGCCGCACTACCTGACCCGGACCTGGGAACGGCTGCGCGAGGAGGTGACCGGCGGCGGGCAGGCCTATGTCGTCTGCCCGCGGATCGGCGCCGAGGACGCGGGTCCTGGTGCGGAGCAGGGGGCGGACGCGGGCCTGGGCGGGGGTGCGGACCTGGACCTGGCCCTGGGCGACGACGGCAGCGACGGTGACTACCAGGCGCCGGACGAGGACGCCGGCCGCCCGCCGCGCGCGGTCCTGGACATGGCCGCCGAACTCGCCGACGGCCCGCTGGCCGGGCTGCGGATGCGCATCCTGCACGGGCGGATGCCCGCCGACGACAAGGACGCGGCGATGCGCGCCTTCGCCGACGGGTCGGTGGACGTGCTGGTGGCCACCACGGTCGTGGAGGTCGGCGTGGACGTGCCCAACGCCACCATCATGGTGATCATGGATGCGGACCGGTTCGGCGTGTCCCAGCTGCACCAGCTGCGCGGCCGGGTCGGCCGCGGCGGGAAGCCCGGGCTGTGCCTGCTGGTCACCGACGCGCCGCCGGGCAGCCCGGCCCGCGACCGGCTGGACGCGGTCGCGGCCACCGTGGACGGGTTCGCGCTGTCCCGGCTCGACCTCGAGCAGCGCCGGGAGGGCAACGTGCTGGGCGCCGCCCAGGCGGGCCGCAAGTCCGGGCTGAAGATGCTGACCCTGCTGCAGGACGAGGAACTGATCGTGCAGGCCCGGGTGGAGGCTCAGGCGCTGGTGGACGGCGATCCCCAGCTCGCGGCCCACCCCGCCCTGGCCGGCGCGATCCGGACGCTGCTGGACGAGGAACAGGCCAAGTTCCTGGAGAAAGCGTGAGCCGGTCGCGGTGGGCCCGCTTGCTGCGGGCGCCGCGGTGACCCGGGTTATCGCCGGCGCGGCGCGCGGCCGGCGGCTGGCCGTCCCGGCGGGCCAGCTCACCAGGCCGACCAGCGACCGGGCCCGGGAAGGGCTGTTCGGCACGCTCGCGGCGCTGCACGGCCCGCTGGACGGCGCGTGCCTGCTCGACCTGTACGCGGGGACCGGGGCGGTGGGCCTGGAGGCGCTGTCCCGGGGCGCGCGGCGGGTGCTGTTCGTGGAGGCGGACGCGCGGGCCGCCCGGGTGATCCGGGGCAACATCGCCGCGGTCGGCCTGGCCGGGGCCGAGCTGGTCACCGACCGGGTGGAGCGGCTGCTCAGCCGCGGGCCGGCCGGGCCGGACCGCTACGACCTGGCCGTCGCCGACCCGCCGTACGCCGTCACCGAAGACGAGGTCAGCGGCGTGCTGGCCGCGCTGGCCAGCGGCGGGTGGCTGGCCCCCGGGGCGGTCGTCGCCGTCGAGCGGGCCACCCGCTCCGGGCCGGTCAGCTGGCCGGCCGGGTACACGGCGGACCGGTCTCGTCGCTACGGCGATACGACGTTCTGGTACGGTCTCGCCGCAGGCGCCCAGTTGACGGCCGGGTTGACGGAATTATCGTGATGGGCAGCGCAAATGTAGCGACGGAAGGGCGGGACCGCGTGCGTCGTGTCGTCTGTCCAGGCTCCTTCGACCCGGTGACCAACGGTCATCTCGACATCATCAGCCGGGCGGCGCTGCTGCACGACGAGGTGCTTGTCGTGGTAGGTGCCAACCAGTCCAAGCACGGCCTGTTCACGGTGGAGGAACGGGTCGAGATGCTCCGCGAAGTGACCTCCGGCCTGAAGAACGTCGAGGTCGGGACGTTCCGGGGGCTGCTGGTCGAGTTCTGCCGGGTCAACGGGGTCCAGGCGATCGTGAAGGGCCTGCGGGCGGTCAGCGACTTCGAGTACGAGATGGAGATGGCTCAGATGAACTACCGTCTCGCCGAGGTCGAGACGCTGTTCATCGCGGCCAACCCGGTGTACAGCTTCCTGCGGTCCAGCCTGGTGAAGGAGATCTGCCGGTACGGCGGCGACGTCAAGTCGCTGGTTCCGGAGCTGGTGTTCGAGCGCCTTCAGGAGCGGCTCGGCTCAGCGGACCGCGGCGCCTCGTCAGGAGCCTGACCGCGGGCCTCGTCAGGAGCCTGACCGCGGGCCTGAATCGGTCCGGTCACCAGCCTGGATCGGTCCGGTCGCCGCCTTAAGTTGGGAATCGGCTGGTACCCAGGTAAGCTGATCAATCCAACCTCGCCAGACACTCGTACTTGCTATGCCACCTTCACGAAAAAATCCTTCGGCGCGACTCGATCCGCGCAAGCCCCTGGTCTTCAGCACTCTCGACCTCGGCCGCAGTCCCGGATCGGAGTACTCGCAGCAGCGCACCGTCCCGGCTCCCGCATACGCCCACGCCGGGCTGGCTGGCGTGCCCGAGGGCAGCGACGTGGAGCTGGACGTGCGGATGGAGGCGGTGTCCGAGGGTGTTCTGGTCACGGCCACAGCCCGGGCCAAGATCACCGGGGAGTGCGCGCGGTGCCTGGAACCGATCAGCCAGCCGATCGAGGTCCAGGGCCAGGAGTTGTTCGCCTACTCCACGGACGACGGCCCAGACGACGCTGAAGGGTACTCTCTCCAAGGGGACCTGCTCGATTTCGAGCCGGTCCTGCACGATGCGCTCGTGCTCGCGGTCCCGCTGGCGCCCCTGTGCCGGGAGGATTGCCCGGGGCTGTGCGTGGAGTGCGGCGTGCCACTCGCCCAGGCCGGGCCCGACCACGGGCACGGCCCGGCCATCGATCCGCGGTGGGCCAGCTTGCAGCAGGCGGCCGCACAGTTCGGTGGTCCTGGCCCGGGAGAACCCGAGCTGGGAGAGAAAGAAGTGAACGGGAACGGCTGGCGGACAACCTCCGCGGGCGAACCGGACGACTGAGTTCAGAACTAAGGAGAGTTAACGTGGCTGTTCCCAAGCGGCGGATGTCACGCAGCAACACGAGGTCCCGCCGGTCGCAGTGGAAGACGTCCGCGCCAGCCCTGGTGCGCTGCCCGCAGTGCCGCGACCCGAAGCTTCCGCACACGGCCTGCCCGACATGCGGAACCTATAACCGTCGCCAGGTGATCACACCAACCTGATGCGCTGAAAGGGCACGGCGTGAGAGGCGGGTCAAACGGCAGCGCGGCAGGCGGACCGGACGGTTCGGAGCTGCTGCGGGCCATCGACACCGGGCTGGGCCCGGAGTTGCTGGAGCGCGCCCTCACGCACCGTTCTTACGCGTACGAGAACGGCGGGCTGCCTACCAACGAGCGGCTCGAGTTCCTCGGCGACGCGGTCCTCGGCCTGATCGTCACCGACACCCTGTTCCGCCGCTACCCCGACCTCCCCGAGGGCCAGCTGGCCAAGCTGCGGGCGGCCGTGGTGCAGATGCGGGCCCTGGCCGAGGTGGCGCGATCCCTCCGGCTCGGCTCCTACGTGCGGCTCGGCCGCGGCGAAGAGGGCACCGGCGGGCGCGACAAGTCGTCGATCCTGGCCGACACCCTGGAGGCCCTGATCGGCGCGGTGTACTTCGAGTGTGGCCTGCCGGCCGCCGACAGCCTCGTGCACCGGTTGTTCGATCCGGTCATCGACCGCTCCGCGGGGCTTGGTGCCGGGCTGGACTGGAAGACCTCACTGCAAGAGCTCACCGCCTCCGGGTACCTGGGCGTCCCCGAGTATCACGTCGAGGAGAGCGGGCCCGACCACCAGAAGTTCTTCCGCGCGTCGGTCCGCGTGGGCGGCCAGACGTACGGGTCCGGATCCGGGCGGTCGAAGAAGGAAGCTGAGCAGCAGGCGGCGGAGGCCGCCTGGAAAGCCATCAGCAACGGAAACGAGAGCGGCTCGCAGGCCGCCGCCGGGAGTGTCTCGGCGAACGGCGCGGCGGCCACGGACGGGCCCGCCAACCCGGGCCATCCGGCGAACGACGCCCATCCGGCCCCGGATGGTGACGCAGCGGCCGGTCCCGCGCCTGTCCCGCCCACCCCCGAGGGCGGCGCCGAGCCAGCCGGCGGCTGATCCGTGCCAGAACTCCCCGAGGTCGAAACCGTCCGCAGCGGCCTCGACAAGCACGTGGTGGGGCGCACCATCGACACCGTCGAGGTGCTGCACCCCCGGGCGGTGCGGCGCCATCTGGCCGGGCCGGCCGACTTCGAGGCGGTGCTGCGCGGCCGGACCTTCACCGGCGCACGACGCCGGGGCAAGTACCTGTGGCTGCCCGTCGCGGAGGACGCCCTGCTCGCCCACCTGGGGATGAGCGGTCAGTTGCTGGTCGGCGATCCGGAACGTCCCGTGTCCGGGCACGTCCGGGTCCGGTTCACCTTCACCGACCAGGGTCCCGACCTTCGTTTCACCGACCAGCGGACGTTCGGCCACCTGGTCTGGGCCGGCGGCGGGGCACAGCTGCCGTCGCTGATCGCGCACATCGCCCCCGACCCATTCGAGCCCGCCTTCGACGACGAGCTGTTCGTCACCCGCCTGCGCGCCCGCCGCACCGGGCTCAAGCGGGCCCTCCTCGACCAGTCCCTGATCAGCGGGGTCGGCAACATCTACGCCGACGAGGCCCTGTGGCGGGCCCAGTTGCACTGGGCCCGGGCGACCGAGACGCTCAGCCGGGCCGAGGCCGTCCGCGTCCTCGCCGCGGTCCGCGAGGTCCTGGCCGACGCGCTGCGGGCTGGCGGCACCTCGTTCGACACCCTTTACGTCAACGTCAACGGGGAGAGCGGCTACTTCTCGCGGTCACTGTGCGTATACGGACAGGAGGGTGAGCCCTGCCCGAGGTGCGGGACGCCGGTCCGTCGCGACCCGTTCATGAACCGATCTGCCTATAGCTGTCCGCGTTGCCAGCCGCGACCGCGCTCTCGGCGCTATCATGGTGACCTGCACGATCGCTCAACTTGACCGGATACTCGCGGGGTGGGACCCTAGTGGTGTTACCTGCGCGCGCATTCTCGCGATGTTTCGCGTGTGCGCCCACTCTGGTCACTCAGTGTGGAGGACCCATTACAATGGCGAAGGCTCTACTCGGCCACGTCGGCGGGCCTGATCCCCGCATCGTCTCTGAGATGCGCCGCCTTCAGCAGCGAGTACGCGACCTGGAGGCTGAGCTTGTCAGGCTCCAGGACGTGAACGACGCGCTTGCTGCGGAAGTCGGACCAGAATTGCTCGTCGCAGATCGGGAGCGCGAGCCGGCCCTCACCTGAGGTGCCGCTGTAGTTACCACCAGGGGCGTTCCGGACGGCGTCCCTATTCGGTGTAGCCACCGGTTAAAAGTTTGGCGACGATCCGGTAATAATTGCGCCGCCTGGGGTTTTGCTATACCCGGCCGTTCTGCGGATAACGCAAATTTCGCCGCTAATGCGAACTTAACCTGCTACCGGGTTGGCGCGCTACGCCTGGTGACATTTTGTCTTGTCGTGCCTGTGAGGCGTGGCCTAGCCCGCGGTGTTCGTGGGGTCCGTTGGTGTCCTCGGGTCCGGTGGTGGTCCTGGGGTCCGGTGGTGGTCCTGGGGTCAGCGGTTGTCCTGGGGTCGGCGGTGGTCCTGCGTCCGGCGGTGGTCGTGGGCCGCTGAATTCGGTGAGCAGGCCGCCCGCGCACCGTCAAGGCCGCCTCGACCTGCGGGGTTGTCGCGAATCCCCGGGAACGTCGGCTCCTCACGGTAAGGTGCGGACAGTTGGCATGCCGGAGCAGCGTTGCACGGGGGCGACAGGGGTTCCGGCCGACCGGGGCCACGGATGTGGCTAGTGCCCAGAGGGGGAGGGGAGCCGGCAGGTGTACCTGAAGACCCTCACCCTGCGCGGCTTCAAATCGTTCGCCTCCGCCACCACCCTCCGCTTCGAGCCGGGCATCACCTGCGTCGTCGGGCCCAACGGGTCGGGCAAGTCCAACGTGGTGGACGCCTTCTCGTGGGTGATGGGCGAGCAGGGAGTCAAGACCCTGCGGGGCGGCAAGATGGAGGACGTGGTCTTCGCGGGGACCGCGTCCCGCCCCCCGCTCGGCCGGGCCGAAGTCACCCTCACCATCGACAACAGCGACGGCGCGCTGCCCATCGAATACGCCGAGGTGACGATCAGCCGTCTGCTCTTCCGGTCCGGGCAGAGCGAGTACTCGATCAACGGTGACCACTGCCGGCTGCTCGACGTCCAGGAACTCCTGTCCGACTCGGGCCTGGGCCGCGAGATGCACGTGATCGTCGGCCAGGGCCAGCTCGACCAGGTACTTCACGCCGGGCCCGAGGCCCGGCGGGCGCTGATCGAGGAAGCGGCCGGGGTGCTGAAGCACCGCCGCCGCAAGGAGAAGGCGCTGCGCAAGCTCGAGGCGATGCAGGCCAACCTGACCAGGCTGGTGGACCTGACCGCGGAACTGAAGCGCCGCCTCAAGCCGCTCGGCCGCCAGGCGGCCATCGCCCGCCGGGCCGCCGTCATCCAGGCCGACCTGCGCGACTCCCGGCTGCGGCTGCTCGCCGACGACTACGTCACCGGGTCCGCCGAGCTGCAGCGCGACCAGACCGACGAGGCGGCCGCGCAGGCCCGCCGCGCCGAGCTGGAGCGGGTCCTGACCCAGGCGCGCCAGCGGGAGGCCGACCTGGACAGCGACGAGCAGCAGCACGCTCCCCGCCTCGCCGCCGCGCAGGAGGCCTGGTTCGCACTGTCCGCGCTCTCCGAACGCCTCCGCGGCGTGGCCAGCCTGGCCCAGGAGCGGCACACTCACCTGGCGGCCCAGCCGGACGCGCCACGGCCGGGCCGTGACCCGCAGGAGCTCGAACTCGAGGCGGAAACGCTGCGCGAACAGGAAGTGGTGCTGGGCGAGCGGCTGGAAACCGCGCGTGAGGAACTGTCCGCCGCCACCGCCCAGCGCGCCGCGGCGGAGACCGCGCTCGCCGGCGAAGAACGGCGGCTGGCGGCCACCGCCCGGGCCGAGGCCGTCCGGGCCGAGCGACTGTCCCGGCTGCGGGCCCAGGTCGGAGCCGCGCGCAGCAAGGCCGCCGCCGCGCAGGAGGAAGCCGGACGGCTGGCTGACGCGGTCGAGCAGGCCCGCTCCCGCGCTGAGCAGGCCCGGCAGGAGTACGAAGAGCTGCAGGAACTGTGTGCCGGCCGGGACGACGACCGGGCCGGGCTGACCGGAGAGCACGAACAGGCCACCGCCCTGCTGGCCGAGGCCACCGCGCTGGTCGCGGAGCGGCGCGCCGCCGAGCGCGAGTCCAGCGGCCAGCGGGCCGCGTTGCAGGCCCGGGTGCAGGCGCTGCGGGAAGGCGTGCACGCGCTGCGCACCGGCAAGGACGCCTCGGGGACCCTGCTGGCCGACCCCGAGAAGTACCCTGGCGTGCTCGGAGCTGTCGCGGCACTGGTGAGCGTGGACGCCGGGGCCCAGGAAGCCATCGCCGCCGCCCTGGGCGGCGCGGCGGACGCGGTGGCGGTGACCGGACTCGACGCCGCGGTGACCATCCTGGAGGCGCTGAAGGGCGAGGACGCGGGCAGCGCCGGCCTGGTGATCACGCCCGGGCCAGCTGAGGCCGCGCCTTCGGCGGCGGACGGCGGACTACCGCCGGGCCTCCGGCTGCCGGATGGTGCCCATCCCGCCCTCGGGCTGGTGCGGGCCCAGGACGGGCTGGCGCCTGCGCTGGCCGGCCTGCTCTCCGGCATCGTCGTGGCCGCCGACCTGGCCCAGGCCCGGGAACTGGTCCGCACCTACCCGGAGCTGCGGGTCGTCACCCGGCAGGGCGACGTGCTCGGCGCGCACTGGGCCTCAGGCGGCTCGGCCCGGCCGGCCAGTGAGTTCACCCTGCGCAGCGTGGCCGACGAGGCGGCGGCCGGGCTCGAGGCCGTGGAAGCGCGCTGTAAGCAGGCCGCCGAGCAGCTCGGGCTGGCCGCAGACGCCGAAGACCGGGCCCGTCAGGTCGTGGCCAAGGCCCAGGCGGCGCTCCGCGACGTGGACGCCGCGGCCGCCGAGGTCTCCGGACGGCTCGGCCGTCTCGCGGGCGCGGCGCGCGCCGCCCGTGACGAGGCCCAGCGGCTGGAAGCCGCTATCGACCAGGCCCACCGGGCGCACGAGGCGAGCCAGGCGTCGGTCGCCGAACTTGAGCTCAGCCTGGCCGAAGCCGAGGCCCGGCAGGACGCGGAGGCCCAGCCCCGGTCTGAGACCGCCCAGTCCGGCGGCCCCGGGGACGCCGAGGGTTCCGGTGACGAGGCGGAGGTCGCCCCCGACCGGGAGACCCTGGCCGCGCAGGTGACGGCCGGGCGGAACGCCGAGATGGAAGCGCGGCTGGAGGTCAGGACCGCCGAGGAACGGCTCCGGGCGATCGCGGGCCGGGCGGACGCGCTGGTCGCGGCGGCCGCCACCGAGCGGCAGGCCGCGCAGCGCGCGGCCGCCCGGCGGATCCAGCGCGAGCGCCAGGCGGTGGTAGCCCGCGCGGTCGCCGACGGCGCCGCGCACGCGCTGACCCGGCTGGCTGGCTCGCTGGCCGCCGCCAGCGAGCAGCGGCAGGCGGCCGAGCAGGCCAGCAAGGGCCGCGCGGTGGCGCTGAAGGAGGTACGCGTCCAGGTCCGCGACCTCGCCACCGAGTTCGACCGCGTAGTCAACGCCGCGCACGGCACCGAGCTGGCCCGGGCCGAGCACCGGATGAGGCTGGAGCAGCTGGCCGCCCGGGCGGCCGAGGAGTTCGCGGTCTCGGCGGAGGAACTGGTGGCCGAGTACGGCCCGGACGTCCCGGTCCCCGTCATCAGCCCCGATTCTCCGCCCCCCGCCCCGGCCGCTGAGAGGTCCGCTGACGTCGATCCCTCCGATGACCCCATGGACGGCCCGCAGGACGCGGAGCAGGCCGCTGAGGGCAGCGACGGGAGTGTCCTGGTGCCGCCGCCGGCTCCGCCCAGCGAGGAACAGCAGGTGCTGACCGGGACGATCCCCTACGTCCGGGCCGAGCAGGAACGCCGCGCGGCCGCCGCCCAGCGCCAGCTCGACCAGCTGGGCAAGGTGAACCCGCTCGCTCTCGAGGAGTTCGCGGCCCTGGAAGAACGGCACGCGTTCCTGGCCACCCAGCTCGAAGACCTCAAGAAGACCCGCCGTGACCTGCTCATCGTGGTCAAGGAGGTGGACGACCGGGTCCTGGAGGTGTTCGCGTCGGCCTTCGAGGACACCGCCCGGGAGTTCGAGGGGATCTTCTCCCGGCTGTTCCCCGGCGGCGAGGGGCGGCTGATCCTCACCGAGCCCGACGACATGCTGGCCACCGGCATCGACTTCGAGGCCCGGCCGCCGGGCAAGAAGGTCAAGCGGATGTCTCTGCTGTCCGGCGGCGAGCGCTCGCTGACCGCGATCGCCTTCCTGCTGGCCATCTTCAAGGCCCGGCCCTCGCCGTTCTACGTGCTCGACGAGGTCGAAGCCGCCCTCGACGACACGAACATGCAGCGGCTGCTGCACATCTTCGAGGAACTGCGCTCGGTGTCCCAGCTGCTGATCATCACCCATCAGAAGCGCACCATGGAGATCGCCGACGCGCTGTACGGGATCAGCATGCGGGGTGACGGGGTCTCGGCCGTGGTCAGCCAGCGGCTGCGGGAGCGCGAGACCGCCTGACCCTGCGGGCCCCCGCGCCCGGAGCGCGGGACCGCGGGACCGCGGGACCGCCTCATCCGTTCGGGGCGCGCTTCAGCACGCCACGGGCCGCGGAAGTACGAGACCGCCCCACCGTTGCCAGGGGCCCCATCCCGCCAGCGCCCGGACCGCGCAGCCCGGGTCGTCTGCCAGACTGGGGCCGTTATGGAACTTGTGATCATTCTTATCGTCGTCGCCGTCCTGGTGGTCGGGGGGCTGGGCACCACATTCCTGGTCCTTCCGCGCCGCCGGCGGGTCAGCGCGCCACCCAGGCCGCCAGTGCCGGGCCCGCAAGCCGGCCAGACCACGGCCCCGCCGGCTGGCCAGACCAGGGCCCCACCCGCGGATCAGGCCGAGGAGGACGGGAGCGGCGCGCCGTCGGCGGTGCTCCCGCCCGTCGCCGAGCCGGTCCCCCGTGAGGCGCCCACAGCCCCGATGCGCGGCCGCCTCACCCGGCTCCGCGGGCGGCTGGCCGCCTCTCGCGGCGGGTTCGGCTCCACCCTGCTCAACCTGCTCTCCCGCGACGCCCTGGACGACCAGGCCTGGGAGGACATCGAGGACACCCTGATCACCGCGGATATGGGCGTGGCGCCGGCCCGCCAGATCACCGAGGAACTCCGGACCCAGGTGAAGGTCACCGGGACCCGCGACCCGGCCCAGGTGCGCGCGATGCTGCGCGACGAGCTCGTCAAGCAGATCGGGCCGGACATGGACCGGACCCTGCACACCGGCTCACACGGGGACCGGCCCTCCATCATCCTCGTGGTGGGGGTCAACGGGACCGGTAAGACCACGGTCGTCGGGAAGCTCAGCCGGGCGCTCATCGGCGAGGGCCAGACGGTAGTGCTCGGCGCGGCCGACACGTTCCGTGCCGCCGCCGCCGACCAGCTGCAGACGTGGGGCCGCCGGACCGGGGCCGAGGTGGTCCGGTCTGACCGTGAGGAAGCCGACCCGGCCAGCGTGGCCTTCGAGGCGGTCCGGGTCGGGATCGACGAGCGGGCGAGCACCGTCATCGTGGACACCGCCGGGCGGCTGCACACCAAGACCGGCCTGATGGACGAGCTCGGCAAGATCAAGCGGGTCATCGAGAAGCGGGCCACTGTGGACGAGGTCCTGCTCGTCCTGGACGCCACCACCGGGCAGAACGGGCTCCGCCAGGCGCGGGTGTTCGCCGAGGCCGTTGACGTGACCGGCATCGTCTTGACCAAGCTGGACGGGACGGCCAAGGGCGGCATCGTCGTCGCGGTCCAGCGCGAGCTGGGGGTGCCGGTCAAGCTGGTCGGGCTGGGTGAAGGGCCGGACGACCTGGCGCCGTTCGAGCCTGAGGCCTTCGTGGACGCGATCCTGGGGAGCTGAGCGGGTCTCTCTTGCTCTGGCCTCCGGCTGGGCGCTCCGTGGGGTGGGTCTCCGGCCCAGTACGTGGCCGCGTTCCGGCTGGCGGCGCCGGGCTGGTCTTTCTGGCCGCGGTACGTGGCCGCGTTTGCGCTGGCGCCGGGGAGCAGTCCTCGGGCTGCGGCCCACCAAACGCCGTGACCCGGGACCGGAGGACCGATCCCGGAGCCCGGTCACCAGGCCGAGCCTCCTGGCCGCACCATCTGTCCCGCCCGTCACGCCACCCCCTCCAGTGCGTCACGGACGCGGCAGTGGAGTGAGGACGGCAACGGACAGTGGGGTGAGGACGGCTGGGGCCGTGGACCTGAAGGCCGTCCGGGCTACGAGGCCTGCCCATCCAGAAGACTCAGAGCCTGGGCGACCTGAGCGCGGCACCGCGCTGTCCGCCGCGGGCGGAAGGTCGGAGATGGGGCAATGGGCGTAGCTATGTGCCATTTGCGGAATTCGTTTGACCGGATTGGCACATTATCTGCAGATCCTCTGCTGACTAATAATCTAAATATATTAGTAGAAGTCTCACAGTTAGCGCACGCGTTTGTAGGACCTAGTTGTGGTCACGGTGCGCATGTGGCAAACTTCCCAGCGTGGCGATCCTGATGGGTAATAACGGTGTCGGCAGCGGCGATACGGACTCTTGCGAGCTGGATGACGTGGTCAGCGACGCTGAGCCGCCAGTTGTATCTAGTACCGAGGCAATAACCCATACATTCTCGCTCGTGAAGCAGGCGGGCGACCATGCGGTGGCCTATTTCTATGGTCGGTTGTTCGCCGCGAATCCCGAACTGCGCCCAATGTTCCCGGCCGCCATGGATACGCAGCGCGACCGCCTTTTCCATGCCCTCGCCCGTATCGTGCACAGCCTCGGCACGCCGGACGAGATGGATCCGTACCTGAGTCAGCTGGGGCTGGATCATCGCAAGTACGGGGTACTGACCGAGCACTACCCGGCGGTCGGCCGGGCCCTCCTGGCCACCCTGTGCCGATTCTCCGGGGACGCGTGGAATCCGGGCGCGGAGGCCGCCTGGGCGGGGGCTTACGAACGGGCGACGCAGCTGATGACCGGGGCCGCCGACGAGGCCGCGGAACACTCGCCGCCCTGGTGGTCAGCGGAGGTGGTCGGGCACGAACTGCGCAGCCCGACCCTCGCCGTGCTCACGCTGCGCCCCGAGGAGCCGTTCCCCTACCTGGCCGGCCAGTACGTGACCATCCAGTCGGCCCACTGGCACCGTGTGTGGCGGCCGTTCTCGGTGGCCAACGCGCCGCGCGCGGACGGCCTGCTCACCTTCCACGTGCGCGCCGTGCCCGGCGGGTGGGTGAGTTCCGCCCTGGTCCATCACACCAACGTGGGCGACCGGGTGAACCTCGGCCCGCCGCAGGGCGCCATGACGCTCGCCGCCGCGTCCGGCCACGGGATGTTCTGCGTGGCCGGCGGCTCCGGCCTGGCCCCCCTCAAGGCGCTGATCGAGCAGGCGATCGCGGACAGCGACCCGGATAGCCGGCGCCGGATCCGCCTGATCGTCGGTGCCCGGCGTGAGTCGGAGCTTTACGATCTGTCTGACCTGTGGCGGCTCGAGTCGTACTACCCATGGCTGCGGGTCAGCACTGCGGTGTCAGACGATCCGGATTACACCGGGGTCAAGGGAGTGCTCGCGGATATCATCGCCCGCCAGCTCCCGCAAAAAGATGACGACGTCTTCCTCAGCGGACCCTCTCCTATGGTGACTAGTTGCACCCAGGTGCTGCGCACCACGGGGGAGCATGATTGGCGTATTCACGCGGACCTCGTCGATCCTCCCGGCGAGTTATGCGCGGGCGCAGTCGAGGATTCTGTCGGTCATGAGTGCGCGAGCTTGTAGCTGCACTTGAGGCACGCACCGCGTGATGGGATGCCGCTGCGATGAAGTCACCCCTGAGAACCTTTTGGCGCTGGGGCTCGTTAGTCCGCCGGATGTCGCCGGCCGTGGCCGGGCGCCCAACCTCCGGCCTCGCCCTGGCCACGGGGTGCCGCAGACCGGGGCCCGCGCTGCCAGCCAGGTCGCTGATGGCGGTGCCCACGGTGGCCACCTGCCCAGTGGTGGCAGGCCCAGTGGTGGCCAGGCCCGGCGGTAACCGGCTCCCCGGCCGCCGCCTTACCAGAGGCATTCGCATTACTGCAGGCGCCCGCCTCACCGCAGGCGCCCGTTTCACCACCAGCGCCCACGGCCAGCCCAGCTCCTCATCCGGCCCCGGCCGGGCCGCCCCGGGCCGGGCCGCCCCGGGCCGAGCCGCCCCGGGCCGAGCCGCCCCGGCCCGGGGCGGCCCGGGGCGGGCGGTCGCGGTGGCCAGGCCGGGCGTTCTGGCCGCCCCGCCTGGCCGGGCCGGGCCGGTCCGCCCAGGCCGTAGACATGGATCTGGCCGCCGAGTTCATCCAACTGCACCGCCGCGAGGTGCCCAGCGCGAGCCCGGCCGGGCCCCGGCTGCGGGAGATCCGCCGGGAAGTCAGGCTGACCGGCACCTACCGGCACACGCCCGAGGAGCTGGAGTTCGGCGCGCGGGTGGCGTGGCGTAACAGCAGCCGCTGCATCGGGCGGCTGTACTGGATGAGCCTCAAGGTCCGGGACCGCCGGGAGGTCACCAGCGCGGCGGGCGTCGCCGCGGAGTGCGCAGAGCACCTGCGGGTCGCCACGAACCAGGGCCGGGTGAGGCCCGTCATCACGGTGTTCGCCCCGGATACGCCGGCCCGGAACGGCCCGCGTATCTGGAACGAGCAGCTCGTCCGGTACGCCGGCTACCAGCGGCCGGACGGGTCGGTGCACGGTGAGCCGGGCAGCACCGAGCTCACCAACCTGGCCCGCGCGCTCGGCTGGGCCACCGACGGCCGGGGCCGCTTCGACGTCCTGCCGCTGGTCGTCTCCACCGCTGACGAGCGCCCCCGGGTCTTTGACGTACCGGCAGGCGCGGTCACCGAGGTCCACCTGATCCACCCGCGCTTTCCCTGGTTCGGCGAGCTGGGCCTGCGCTGGTACGCGGTGCCGGTCATCAGCGACATGTGCCTGGAGATCGGCGGCATCTGCTACCCGGCGGCCCCGTTCAACGGCTGGTACATGGGCACCGAGATCGGTGCCCGCAACCTGGCGGATTCCGGCCGCTACAACCAGCTGCCCGCCATCGCGGCCCGGATGGGCCTGGACACCGGCCGGGAGCGCTCGCTCTGGCGCGACCAGGCCCTCGTGGAGCTCAATCTCGCGGTGCTGCACTCGTTCGAGACGGCCGGCGTGACGATCACCGACCACCACACGGAGTCACGCCGTTTCCTCACCCACCTGGCCCGTGAGGAGCGGGCGGGCCGGGTCTGCCCGGCCGACTGGACGTGGATCGTCCCGCCGGTCTCCGGCGCGGCCACCGACGTGTTCCACCGCTACTACTCCGACGCGGCTCTGCGCCCGGCTTACGCCCGGCACCAGCGGACCCTGCCGGCCGTCCCAGCGCCGCCGTGGTGGCGAAACCTGCTCGTAACATGTGGCCCACGTCTTTCACCCCCCCGAAACACTCTGTGATGGCGGGCGAAACGCCTCAGGCGGAGGGTCGGCACAGGACAGGGTGCCCCAAGAAGGTGGTCGCATGAAGCTCATCACTGCCGTGATCA
Organism: uncultured Actinomycetes bacterium; assembly: GCA_963844695.1. GTDB lineage: Bacteria > Actinomycetota > Actinomycetes > Streptosporangiales > Streptosporangiaceae > RYN-230. The sequence goes on along the minus strand of CAWJPL010000010.1, from coordinate 207,063 downwards.
AGCCGTTCAAGCTAGACGAGGTTAAAGCAGCCTTGCAGGCCTTTGGTGTGCACGGGATGACCGTGAGTGAGGCCAGCGGCTACGGCCGCCAGCGCGGTCACACCGAGGTCTACCGGGGTGCCGAGTACCAGGTTGACCTGGTACCCAAGGTAAGACTGGAAGTGCTCGCCGACGACGAGGACACCGACGACCTCATTGGCGTGATCGTCAAGGCAGCCCAGACCGGACGTATTGGGGACGGGAAGGTCTGGTCCATCCCGGTTGAAACGGTTGTGCGGGTTCGGACTGGCGAGCGCGGTTCAGGCGCCCTCTAGCCCCCTAGCAGCGATAGAGGTCTGATCGGAGTGCTCAGTACGGGTCGGGGGGTTGGGCAGTCGTGACGTCCGCGCCCTCGGCCCGTTCACAGTCCGACGGGCCGCCCCTGACGTCGTTCGCCGCCGACCGCGCCCGGCGGAGCGCAGAGACCGACCGCTGGCTGGCCTCCCTGCTGGGCGCTGAGCCCGGGGTCGCCCTGGTCGCCGTGGGTGGCTACGGACGGCGTGAGCTGCTGCCCGGCAGCGACCTCGACGTGCTCCTGCTGCACGACGGGCGGGCCGGGATCGCGGCGATGGCCGACCGGATCTGGTATCCGATCTGGGACTCCGGCACCCATCTCGATCACGCGGTGCGCACCACGGCGGAAGCCCGCCGGGTGGCCAAGAACGATCTCAAAGTAGTCCTCGGGCTGCTGTACGCCCGGCATGTCGCGGGCGACCCCGGCCTGACCAACGCGCTGCGGGTCCGGGCCCTGGAGGACTGGCGGGCCTCGGCCGGCACCCGGCTGGCCGAACTGCAGGCGCTGCACGTGGAACGGACGCAGCGCAGCGGTGAGCTGGCTTTCCTGCTCGAGCCCGACCTCAAGGAGGCCCGGGGCGGGCTGCGGGACGTGCACGCCATCCAGGCCATTGCGGCCGCGTGGGTGGCGCCCGGCCCCGGACCCCGGGTCCGGGCCGCGTACGAGTCGATCATGGACGCGCGCCACGCGCTGCACGAGATCACCGGCCGTCCCGCCGACCGGCTTGTCCTGCAGGAGCAGGACGAGGTGGCCCGGGTGCTCGGGCTGCTGGACGCGGACGCGCTCATGCGTCACCTGGCCGGGTCCGGCCGGGCCGTCGCCTACTCGGTGGACCAGGCGTTCCGGCAGGCCCAGCGCAGCCGCGGTAGCCGGCGGCGGAGCAAGGCCCAGCGCCGCCCGCTGGCGGACGGCCTCGTCGAGCAGGACGGTGAGGTGGTGCTGGCCCGGGCCGCGGACCCGGCCGCCGACCCGGCCCTCCCGCTGCGCGCCGCGGCCGCGGCCGCCCAGGCCGCGCTAGCGCTCGCGCCGCGCACCCTGGCCAGGCTGGCGGAGTGCCCGCCGCTGCCGGTGCCGTGGCCGCCCGAAGCGCGTGACGCGCTGGTCGCGCTCCTCGGCGCAGGCCCGGCCGCCATCCCCGTCTGGGAGGCGCTCGACCAGGAAGGCCTGGTCACGAGCCTGCTACCGGACTGGGACCGGGTACGGAACCGGCCCCAGCGCAACCCCCTGCACACCTACACGGTGGACCGCCACCTGGTGGAGACCGCCGTGCGGGCGGCCGTCTTCACCCGGGACGTGGGCCGGCCCGACCTGCTCCTGCTCTCCGCGCTGCTGCACGACATCGGCAAGGGATGGCCCGGCGATCACCGGGTCACCGGCGAGGTGGTGGCCCGGGACGTGGCCCGCCGGGTCGGGCTCAGCCCGTCTGACGCGGAACTGGTCGCCGGGGCGGTCCGGCACCACCTGCTGCTGCCGCAGACGGCGACGCGCCGCGATCTCGACGACCCGGTCACCGTGGCCCAGGTGGCCTCCGCGGTCGGCGGCCGGTCGCTGCTTGAGCTCCTGCATGCGCTGGCCATCGCCGACGGCCAGGCGACCGGCCCGGCCGCCTGGAACGACTGGAAGGAAGGCCTGGTCGGCGACCTGGTCCGGCGGGTGGAGTCGCGGCTGGCCGGGGAGGTGCCGCCCGAGCCGCTGCCGCTTCGCCCGGACCAGGCGGCGCTCGCCGAGGCGGGGGCGCCCGCGGCCCGGCTGACCGGTTCTGAGGTGACCATCGTCGCCCCGGATCGCCCCGGGCTGCTGTGGCAGGCCGCGGGCGTGCTGGCCTCGCACCGGCTCGCGGTGCGCTCCGCGAACGCCACCTCGCACGGGAACATGGCCGTGGCCGCCTTCACCGTGGCCCCCGAATACGGCGACCCCCCGGAAGCCGACCTGGTCACCAGCGACCTGCGCCGGGCCCTGGAAGGCCGGCTCGACGTGGCGGAACGGCTCGAGCGCCGGATGCGTGCCTACCGGGAATCACCGGCGCCGGTCGTGGTCGCCCCGCCCAAGGTCACCCTGCTGGACGACGCCTCGCGGACCGCGACGGTCGTGGAAGTGCGTGCCCACGACGCACCCGGGCTGCTCTGGCGGATCGGCCGCGCGCTCGGCGACTGCGGCCTGGACGTGAAGGCGGCCCGGGTGGAGACGCTCGGCGCCGAGGCGGTGGACGTCTTCTACGTGGTCGACGCGTCCGGGGGCCCGGTCGACGGTTCCCGGATCCGGGGCAAGATCGCCGCCCAGGTACTCGCCGCGCTGACTGGCTGACGCTGACGAGCTAAGCACTGACCCGGTGGCCATGACCGGATAGCCTGGGATGCGTGTTCGAGACTCTCTCCGACCGGCTGACCCAGGTCTTCTCCACCCTGCGCGGGCGGGGGCGGCTGTCTGCGGCCGACATTGACGCGACCGCCCGCGAGATCCGCATTGCCCTGCTCGAGGCGGACGTGGCCCTCCCCGTGGTGCGGGAGTTCATCGCCCGCGTCAAGGAGCGCGCGTCGTCGGAAGAGGTCTCCGCGGCGCTCAACCCGGCCCAGCAGGTCATCAAGATCGTCCACGAGGAGCTCATCGCCATCCTCGGCGGCGAGGCCCGCAGGCTGCGGTTCGCCAAGGTCCCGCCGACCGTGATCTTGCTGGCCGGCCTGCAGGGCTCCGGCAAGACCACGCTGGCGGGCAAGCTCGGCCTCTGGCTGCAGCATCAGGGCAACACGCCGATGCTGGTCGCCGCGGACCTGCAGCGCCCCAACGCCGTCCAGCAGCTCCAGGTCGTGGGCGAACGGGCCGGAGTGGCCGTCTACGCCCCGCAGCCGGGCAACGGCGTGGGCGACCCGGTCCAGGTGGCGCGCGACTCGATCGAGGAGGCCCGCCGCCGCCAGCACAACGTCGTCGTCATCGACACCGCCGGCCGGCTGGGCATCGACGAGGAGCTGATGCGCCAGGCGATCGGGATCAGGGACGCCACCGACCCGGACGAGATCCTGTTCGTGGTGGACGCGATGATCGGCCAGGACGCGGTGGCCACCGCCCAGGCGTTCCTGGACGGCGTCGGCTACGACGGCGTCGTGCTGACCAAGCTGGACGGCGACGCCCGTGGTGGTGCGGCGCTGTCGATCGCCGAGCTCACCGGGCGCCCGGTGATGTTCGCGTCGTCCGGGGAGAAGCTCGAGGACTTCGACGTCTTCCACCCGGACCGGATGGCCTCGCGGATCCTCGACATGGGCGACATGCTCACCCTGATCGAGCAGGCGGAGCGGGCCTTCGACGAGGACCAGGCCGCCTCCATGGCGAACAAGCTGGCCTCTGGCGAGGGCTTCACGCTGGAGGACTTCGTCGAGCAGCTGGCCATGGTGCGCAAGCTCGGCCCGATCGGGAACCTGCTCGGCATGCTGCCCGGCGCGGCGCAGAACCGGGAGATGCTCAGCCAGATCAGCGACAAGGACCTGGACCGCGCGGCGGCCATCGTCAACTCGATGACCCCGGCGGAACGCCGCAACCCGAAGATCCTCAACGGAAGCCGCCGGTCCCGGATCGCCAACGGCTCCGGGGTCACCGTCGGTGAGGTGAACAACCTGGTCGTCCGGTTCCTCGAGGGCCAGAAGATGATGCGGCAGATGATGGGCGGCGGCGGGATGCCCGGCATGCCGGCCATCCCGGGCATGCGGCGGGCCACGGCTAAGAGCGCCAAGGGCAAGAAGAACAACAAGAAGAAGCCCAAGGGCGGCCGTCCCGGCGGCAACCCGGCCGCGAAGCCGGGGGCCGCGAAGGCCGCTGGCGCACCCAAGGCCGGTAACGGCGCGGGCCCGGCCCTTCCTCCCGGTCTCGGCGGGGGTGGCGCGCTGGCCGGGATGCCTGGCTCCCAGGAGGAACTGGCCGCCAGCCTGGAGGCGCTGACCGCCAACCCGGCCGCGCTCCGGGCAGCGGGCAAGGTGGCCAGCAAGCTGCCACCGCCGGACAGCCTGACCGGGGGGACCGGGAACACGTCCGGCCCGGCCAGCCTGCCCGCCGGTTTCGGCCTGCTGCGCCGCAACCGCAAGAAGGACGACGAGAAGTAGCCGCGGCGCCCTCAGGCGATCACGGCGAACAATTTTCTCTAACGCTCTTTCCGGCGTCATCCCCGGCGAAAAGCACGAGAGAAGCAGGGCCGGGAGGAGCGGGATTCCGCTCGATTACGCCCTGCCCCCGGGTGTCTGGCACAATGTGACGGTCACCCCGGGGTTTAGCGACGCCCTCTCACGCTCGCTGGACCCGGGACCGAGCGGGCTGACGCGGTGGTCCTCACCCGTCGCGAGCGCTGCCTGCATCCGAGCTTTACTGGGAGAGACCACACCCGTGGCTGTCAAGATCAAGCTGAAGCGCATGGGCAAGATCCATGCGCCGTACTACCGGATCATCGTGGCTGACGCCCGCACCAAGCGGGACGGCCGCGCGATCGAGGAGATCGGTAAGTACCACCCCAAGAACGACCCCTCGTTCATCGAGGTCGACTCCGAGCGCGCCCAGCACTGGCTGTCCGTCGGCGCGCAGCCGACCGACCCGGTCCGCAAGATCCTGGAGATCACCGGCGACTGGCAGAAGTTCAAGGGCCTGCCGGGGGCCGAGGGAACGCTGAGGACGGCGGCGCCCAAGGCGGACAAGAAGGACGCTTACAACGTCGCGGTCGCCGAAGCGCTCTCCACCGGCGACGGGGCTAAGGGCAAGGGCCGCAAGTCCGGGGCCAAGGCCGACGGCGACCAGGCTGACGCAGACGCGAGCGGCACCAAGACCGGCTCGGGCCGGGCGGCGGGCCGGTCCGGCAGCAAGCCGGCCACCGCCGCCAAGGGCGCTAAGGCTGACGCGCCCAAGGCGGACGCGCCCAAGGCTGACGCGCCTAAGGCTCAGGCGCCCAAGGCTCAGGCGCCCAAGGCTGACGCGGCTAAGGCTGAGGCGCCGAGGCTGACGCGGCGAAGGCTGACGCGGCGAAGGCTGACGCGGCGAAGGCTGAGGCGCCTGAGGCTGACGCGGCGAAGGCTGACGCGGCGAAGGCTGAGGCGCCCAAGGCTGAGGCGCCCAAGGCTGAGGCGCCCAAGGCCGACGCGCCTAAGGCTAAGACGCCTAAGGCCGACGCTGCTGCGGACGAGAAGCCGGCCGAGGCCAGCCCGGCCGCGGCCAGCACTGACGAGGCCAGCACCGACGAGGCCAGCACGGCAGAGGCGAAGGCGGCAGATTCCGCCGCGGCCGAGCCGGTGGCCGCGGAGCAGGGTGACGGAGCCTGACATGCTGGAAGAGGCCCTCGAGCACCTGGTGAAGGGCATCGTCGAACACCCGGATGAGGTCCGGGTGGACAGCCACGGCCTGCGCCGGGGCCGGGTCCTCGAGGTGCGGGTTCACCCCGAGGACCTCGGCAAGGTCATCGGCCGCGGCGGCCGGACGGCCAAGGCGCTGCGGACCGTGATCGGCTCGCTGGCCGGCGGCAAGTACGTCCGGGTCGATTTGCTGGACGTGGACGAGGTTCGCTAGCCCGTCATGCAACTGGTGGTCGGCCGGGTCACGCGGCCGCACGGGGTCCGCGGCGAAGTCTCGGTGGAAGTACGCACCGACGACCCAGACCTGCGGTTCGCCGTGGGCCGCGTGATGGCCACCGATCCCGCTGCGGCCGGGCCTCTCACCGTGGAATCGGTGCGCTGGCACTCCGGCCGGCTCCTGATCCGGTTCGCCGGTATCGCCGACCGGAACCAGGCCGAGGAACTGCGCGGGACCTGGCTCACCCTGGACTCCGCCGAGGTGGGGCCGACCGGTGACCCGGACGAGTTTCACGATCATGAACTGATCGGGCTCGCCGTGGTCACCACCTTGGGCGAGCCGGTGGGCCGGGTCACCGATGTCCGGCACTTCGGGCAGGACCTGCTCGTCATCGAGCCGGTGCCCGCCAGATCACCGGCTGGGCCCGAGACGGGCGGCCGAGGGAGCACGGCGGGTCCGAGGCGGCCGGCCGAGGTGGGCCCAGTCCCAACGGGACCGGCCCAGGCTGGCCGCGGCCCGGGTGGCCCCGCACTGGCGGCCCGGGCGCAGCCGCGCAACGCGCTGGGCAGCGAACTGCTGGTCCCGTTCGTGGCCGCACTCGTGCCTGAAGTTGACGTAGCTGCGGGACGGCTCGTCATCGACCCCCCGCCGGGGCTGCTGGAACTGGGCACCGGGGAACCTGGCCAGGCCGGTGCCAATGCGGCGGGCCCGGGTCCGGCAGGCACCGGCCCGGCGGGGCCGGGTACCGCGGGAAGCTGAGGCGAGCCCGGTGCGCATCGACATCATCACGATCTTCCCGGACTACTTCGCCCCGCTCAGCGTCTCGCTGCTCGGCAAGGCGGCATCCCGCGGAGACATCGAACTCCAGGTCCATGACCTGCGGAACTGGGCCCACGGCGTGCACCGCGCGGTGGACGACGCCCCATTCGGCGGCGGCCCGGGCATGGTCATGTCGCCGGAGCCCTGGGGCGAGGCGCTGGACGAGGTGGCAGGCCCAGGTCCCGCACCGGCCCGGCTGGTGGTCCCCACCCCCTCGGGCGTCCCGTTCACGCAGGCGATGGCGGCGCAATGGTCCCGTTGCGGCTGGTTGGTTTTTGCTTGCGGCCGGTACGAGGGAATCGACGCGCGCGTCGTGGACGAGGCGCGCGACCGGATGCCGGTCGATGAAGTTTCCATCGGGGACTACGTGCTGTCCGGGGGTGAGCCCGCCGTGCTGGTGATGGTGGACGCGGTCGGCCGCCTGCTGCCCGGCGTCCTAGGCAACGCCGAATCCGCCGCCGACGATTCGTTCGGCGCAGGTGCGGGCCCCATGGACGGCCTGCTCGAGGGGCCCACTTACACCCGGCCCCGGGTCTGGCGCGGGCGTGAGGTCCCGCCGGTCCTGCTGTCCGGGGACCACGCGGCCATTGCCCGCTGGCGGCGCGACCAGGCGCTGCGGCGGACCGCCGCGCTGCGCCCCGACCTGGCCGCCCGGCTGGCCGCCGGACCGGCCGGTGAGCGGCTCGACGCGCGCGACCGGCAGGTGCTCATTGACGCTGGCTTCCCGATCAGTGCTGAAGATATGGCACACTGAAGTCTGCCACCCACACCAGGCCGACCCTGCGGGTGCGCGTCCTGGTGCCCTCAGCGCCCAGGAAGACCGACAGACACCGACGAGACGATGCCACGCGTTCGCTGGCCTGTGCGCGCGTGAGGACAACTGAGGAACCGCAGCCATGCACACCGCGATCGCCGAGCTGGAGCAGGCCCAGATCCGCTCCGACATCCCCGATTTCCGGCCCGGGGACACGCTGAAAGTCCATGTGCGGGTCACCGAAGGCACCCGGTCCCGGATCCAGGTTTTCCAGGGCATTGTGATCCGCCGCCAGGGTGGTGGGGCGCGCGAGACGTTCACCGTCCGGAAGATCAGCTACGGCGTCGGGGTGGAGCGGACCTTCCCGGTGCACACCCCTTCGATCGAGAAGATCGAGCTCGTGACCCGGGGCCGGGTGCGCCGGGCGAAGCTCTACTACCTCCGCGAGCTGCGCGGGAAGGCCGCGCGCATCAAGGAGCGGCGGTAGCCGCGCCCGCTTCCGGTGGCCGGGAAGGATCTCGGTTACGCGGGCCCGGCGCAGGCCGCCGGTCTGCCCGTTCCTGCGCGCCGGAGGCCGCTCTGGCGGGACTTAGCGCTCCTGCTCCTGCTCGCCGCCGTGCGAGCGGGCGTACCTGTACCCGGGAGACCAGCCATCCGCCCAGCGGTTCAGCCTGACGGTCCCGCCCCGCCGGGGACTGACGCCTGCCGATCGGCGGTGGGAGTGGCCGAGATGGTGCCGCTTACGTGGGCGCGCCGCCGGCCGACCGCACACGTTCCGTCAGACCGGCGTTAGGCTCGGACCAATGAACGACGACCGGAGTATGGGCGAGCCCGCCAGCACAGGCTCCCCAGGCACCCAACTGCCTGGCCACGACGGCGACAGGGCAGTTGGCGCAGATCCGGAGATACCAGGGGGCACCGGGACAATGACTCCTCCGCCGCGCAGTGACGCCACGGCTGAGTCCGGCGACACCGGCGGCCAGGCCACCGGCCCTGTCGGCCCAGGCGGCGCCCAGGCCGCCGACGGCTCTTCCGGCCCGGGCGCGGCTGGTGGCGGCGCAGCAGGTGCGGGCACGGCTGGTGCGGGCGCAGCTGGTGCGGGCGCCGCTGGTGCGGGCACGGCCAGCGCCACCCGATCCAGGCGGAGGCGCCGCCTCTCCTGGTGGTCGGAACTGATCGTCCTGTTCGCGCTCGCGCTAGTGATCATGCTGGTGATCAAGACCTACGTGGTGCAGGCGTTCTACATCCCGTCCTCGTCGATGGAGAACACCCTCGACATCGGGGACAAAGTCCTGGTCAACAAGCTCATCTACCACTTCCGCTCGATCGAGCGCGGGGACGTGATCGTGTTCAACGGGGAGGGCTCGTGGGATCCGCCGAGCCCCCCGCAGTCCAGCGACCCGGTCGTCCGGCTGGCCAGCGAGTTCGGGCATGCGGTCACCGGGCTGTTCGGTATCTCGCCCGGCGTGCACGACTACATCAAGCGGGTCATCGGGCTGCCCGGTGACCACGTGGCCTGCTGCGACGCGCGGGGCCGGGTCACCGTGAACGGCGTGGCGCTCAGCGAGAAGTCCTACCTGTACCCGAACAACCCGCCGTCCATGAACAAGTTCAGCATCAAGGTGCCCCCGGGCCGGTTGTGGGTGATGGGTGATCACCGCAACGTCTCCTACGACTCCCGCGGCCACATCGGCGACCCGGGCGGCGGCACGATCCCGGAGAACCAGGTGGTCGGCCGGGCGTTCCTGATCCTGTGGCCGCCGAGCCGGTTCCGCGTGCTGCCCATCCCGGCCACGTTCAACAAGCTGGACAACGGCCAGGCCCTCGGCGCCCGGGCGATTGGTGAACTCGCCAGGCCGGCCGCGCCGCTGGTGCTGGCGGGATCGGTGGCACTGCCCCTGACCTGGCTTGACCGGCGGCTGCGGCGGCGCCCCGGATCGCGGCGGCCAGGGCCTGCGAAGAGCGCGGGCGGCAGAAGGTGGCCTGCCCGGCAGGGAGGGCGCAGGTAACGACGTGGCGATGCCTTGGTGGCGGCATCCCGGCTATACCCCCCGGCGTGCGGCAGGATTGACGGGGTACGAGCGTGTCCTGGCCCGGGCAGGCCTGTCCCCGGTGGCCGGGATCGACGAGGCGGGCCGGGGGGCCTGCGCCGGACCGCTAGTGGTCGCCGCGGTGGTCCTGGATCCCCGCAAACTCTCCGGGCTCACTGGCGTCGCGGACTCCAAGACGCTGACGGCTGCGGCCCGTGAGGAGGCATACACCGAGGTGATGCGGACCGCCCTCAGCTGGCACCGGGTCATCATCCCGGCCGCTGAGATCGACGCGTGCGGGCTGCATGTCTGCAACATCGCCGGGATGCGGCGGGCGCTGGCCGGGCTCTCCGTCCGGCCGGGGTACGTGCTCACGGACGGCTTCGCCGTCCGCGGCCTGGGCGTCCCTGCTCTGGCCATGTGGAAGGGCGACGAGGTGGCGGCCTGCGTGGCGGCCGCCTCGATCGTGGCCAAGGTCACCCGGGACCGCATCATGACCGGGCTTAGCGAGCAGTTCCCGGCGTACGGGTTCGCCCGGCACAAGGGATACTCCACCCGGAGCCACATGCGGGCGCTCGCCCAGCATGGGCCCTGTCCGGAGCACCGGGCGTCGTTCGCTAACGTCAATGGGCTGGTCCGGGACCTGCCGGGGGAGGACGAGGAGCGGGCCGGGGACCAGGAGCCGGTGATGGACCAGGAGCCCGTGATGGACCAGGAGGGCTACCAGCAGGAGGTAGCTGGCCCGGAGATGGCCGGCCAGGCAGCGACGCAGGTGGAGGACGGCCAGGTGGAGGACGGCCAGGAGGTTGACGGCCAGTTGGCGCCGGGAGAAATGCTCGGCGGAGAATTGGCTTATCGTTGATGGCAACCGGACTGGACCTCCCGACGCAGGCTAATCGGAGGGGGAGGACATGAGCGCAGAAGATCTCGAGAAATATGAGACCGAGATGGAGCTGCAGCTCTACCGCGAGTACCGGGACGTCGTGGGGCTGTTCACCCATGTGGTCGAGACCGAGCGCCGGTTCTACCTCACCAACGACGTGGAGCTGAACGTCCGCGCCGCCGAGAACGGCGAAGTGTACTTCGAGGTCACCATGCAGGACGCGTGGGTGTGGGACATGTACCGTCCAGCGCGGTTCGTAAAGAATGTCCGGGTCGTGACGTTCAAGGACGTCAACGTCGAGGAGCTGGCGCGTGCCGAGCTCGAGGTTCCCGACGACAGCAAGTGACCCGGGGTCCTGTGTCACCTGACAGCGGCGCGTGACGCCCAGCGCGGGCACGTGACGCCCAGCGCGGGCACGCGGCCGGGGCGTGCGGCGGGCCCCGCCTAGATTGAAGCAGGCGACAGCGACAAAACGGCGTTCGCTGTCCACAGAATCCGGTTTCGTGCTCCTTCGTCCACAGCGCGGCAACTGCCCCAGCGTGGCGCTTCCCAATCCGGCAGCGTCAGCACCGGAGGTGGTGCCGGGTGAACGACAAGGACGAGCTGGGCCGCCGCGGCGAGCAACTCGCGGCCGAGTACCTGGAGCGGGCCGGACTGCGGATCCTGGACCGGAACTGGCGGTGCGAGACCGGCGAGCTCGACATCGTGGCTCTCGAACAGCGGGTCCTCGTGGTCTGCGAGGTCAAGACCCGCTCCGGCCTGAGGTACGGCAGCCCGATCGAGGCCGTCAGCCTGAATAAGCGCCTCCGGCTGCGCCGCCTGGCGGCCGCGTGGCTGGCTGCCCAGGGGCTGGGTTGGTTCGAAGAGATACGAATCGACGTGATCGGGCTGGTCGGGAACGGGTCGGGGGAGTTCACCCTCGAGCACGTGCGGGGGGTGGGCTGAATGCCCGTCGCCCGGACCCACTCGATCGCCCTGGTCGGGGTCGAGGGTCATCCGGTGGAGATTGAAGCCGACATCCAGAACGGGCTCCCGGGGCTGCTCCTGGTCGGCCTGCCCGATACGGCGCTCCGCGAGGCCCGGGACCGGATCCGGGCCGCCATCGTGAACAGCCGCGAGCAGTGGCCGCAGCGGCGGATCACCGTCGGCCTCTCGCCGGCGAGCCTGCCCAAGCGGGGCAGCGGGTTCGACATTGGCATCGCGGTGGCCATCCTCGGTGCCGCGGGTTCGGTTCCGGCGGGGGCGATCGAGGGGATGGCGTTCCTCGGCGAGCTCGGGCTCGACGGCCAGTTACGCCCGGTCCGCGGGGTGCTGCCCGCGGTCGCGGCCGCGGCGGCCCGGGGGTTCCGGCGGGTCGCGGTGCCGAGTGCCAACGAGGCCGAGGCGGCGCTGGTCCCCGACCTGCGGGTGCTGAGCGCCACCACCCTGCGGGGGCTACTCGGCTGGCTGCGTGGCTGCCCGCCAGCCCTTCCGGAGCGAGCGGGCGACGCGCGGGACCCCGTCCGGCTGGTCGAGGGCGGTGGCCTTCCCCCGGCGGGAGGGGGCTCCTCTCCCGGCGAGGCGGCCCGCACCCCGGCGGGCGCTGGGCCCGACCTGGCCGACGTACTGGGGCAGCCGACGGCGCGCCGGGCCGCGGAGATCTGCGCCGCGGGCGGTCATCATCTCTGCCTGCTCGGCCCGCCGGGGGCCGGGAAGACGATGCTCGCCGAGCGGATCCCCACCGTGCTGCCCCGTCTCGACCCCGCCGCGGCTCTCGAGGTCACCGCGATCCACTCGGTTGCGGGCGTGCTCCCGGACCGCAGCCCGCTGCTGACCGCGCCGCCGTTCTGCGCCCCGCACCACACCGCGACCAAGGCGGCGATCGTCGGCGGCGGCAGCGGGGTGATCCGCCCGGGAGCCGCGTCCCTGGCCCACCGCGGGTGTTTGTTCCTGGACGAGGCGCCCGAGTTCGGCCGCGACGTGCTCGACGCGCTCCGCCAGCCGCTGGAGTCGGGAGAAGTGGTCGTGGCCCGGTCGGGGGTGACCGCGCGCTTCCCGGCCCGCTTCACGCTGCTGCTGGCGGCCAACCCCTGCCCGTGCGCCAGGGGACCCGGGCGGCAGCCGGGCTGCGACTGCACGCCCTCGGTGCGCCGCAGGTACCTGGCCCGGCTGTCCGGGCCGTTACTCGACCGGGTCGACGTGAAGGTGGAATTCCTGCCGGTGAGCCGGGGTGAGTTGCTCAGCGACGCGACGTTCGCGGAGTCCAGCGCGACCGTCGCGGCCCGGGTCGAGACGGCCCGGCGCCGGGCCGCCGCCCGGCTGCAGGACACGCCCTGGCGGGTCAACGCGGAGATCCCCGGCAGCGAACTGCGCCGCAGCTACGCTCCTGCGCCGGGCGCGCTCGTGCCCCTGGAGCGGGCCATGGACCTGGGGCAGATCAGCGCGCGGGGCGTGCACCGGGTGATCAGGGTGGCCTGGACACTGGCCGACCTGGCCGGGGTGCCGCGCCCCACCGCCGACCAGACCGCCGCGGCGCTCGGTCTGTGGCTGGGGGTGCCGCGATGACCTACGATCCAGCCGCGCCGGACCAGGACAGGCAGGACCAGGACAGGCAGGACCGAGACCGGCTGGCCCGGGCGGCGCTGACCTGGATCGCCGAGCCCGGTGACGCGCAGCTCGGGCCCCTGCTCCGGCAGCACTCCCCGGCGGCGGTCATCGCCGCTCTCACGGCCGGGGCGCCTCTCCCGGCTGGCCCGGCCGCCCCGGCGATCCCGGGCCTGGACCGGGCCCGGCAGCGCTGGACCGCCCGGCTCGGTGATGCGCCGACCGAGGCCACGGTGGATGCCTGGCGGCGGGACGGGATCCGGCTGGTCTGCCCAGGCGACCCGGACTGGCCCAGCCAGCTCGAGGTGCTGGGCGACGGGCAGCCGTGTGCGCTGTGGGTCCGCGGCGAAGTAGATCTCCGGTTCGCCTGCCTGCGCTCGGTGTCCGTCGTCGGCACCCGGGCGGCCACCGCGTACGGCGCTCACGTGACCGTCGAACTGGCCGCGGCCCTGGCCGAACGGGGCTGGACGGTGCTGTCTGGTGGCGCGTTCGGCGTCGACAGCCAGGCCCACCGCGGCGCGCTCGCCGCCGAGGGGGTCACCGTCGCGGTCCTGCCCTCGGGGCTGGACGACCCTTACCCGCGCAGCCACCACGAGCTGTTCGCCGCCATCGCGGGGCACGGGGCGCTGGTCAGCGAGCAGCCGCCCGGCCGCCACCCGACCCGGCCCGGGTTCCTGGTCCGCAACCGGCTGATTGCCGCGCTCAGCCGCGGGACGGTGCTTGTGGAGGCCGCGCTGCGCAGCGGGGCGCTGAACACGGCCCGGCACGCCCGGGACCAGAACCGCCCGCTGATGGCCGTACCCGGCCCGGTGACGTCCATCGCGTCGGCCGGCTGTCACCTGGCCATCAGGGACTGGGGAGCCGTCTGCGTCACCGGTGTGCAGGACGTGCTGGCCTGCCTGTCGCTCGGCGCCGGTGACCTGGTTCCGCCACCCCGGGGCCCGGTCGTCCCCCGGGACGAGCTGGACCCGGTCAGCCTGAGCGTCCTGGAAGCCGTGCCCGCCCGCGGTGGCCGGGGGCCAGCCCGCATCGCGGTGTCGGCGGGCGTGGACTTCGACACCGCGCTGCGCTGCCTGGGCGAACTCGCCGCTGCCGGGTTCGTCCAGCGCTGCGAACGCGGCTGGCGGGCCCGGCTGCCCGGCTGACCCGCGGCACGCCGGTACCGCGGTCAGGCTCGCAGGCGCTCGCGGAGCACCGGCTTGGCTAGCTTTCCCAGAGCGTTCTTGGGCAGCGCCGCCTCGATGTAGACGGCCCGCGGGACCTTGTACCGGGTGAGAAGCGGCGCAGCGCGGCATACCCATCGTGGCCCTGCTGCGGGCCTACCGGATCGGCTCAGCCCGGTTCCAGGACTGGTGCCTGGAGGAACTCGGGCGGCGCACCGACGACGCCTCGGTCGTCAGCGCCGCGGGCCTGCGCATCGCCAGCGTCACCGCCGCGTACATCGACCGGGTCTCAGAGCAGGTCGTGTCGGCCTACGAGACAGAACGAGAGAACTGGCTGCGCAACCTCAGCGCGGCCCGGGTCGCCCGGGTCCAGGCGCTGCTCCGCAGTGAGCGGGTTGACCTGGACTCCTCCGAGGCCATCCTGGGCTACCGGCTCCGCCAGCACCACGTCGGGATGGTGTGCTGGGTGACGATCCGGGCGGTCAGCGACTCCCTGGCCCGGCTCGAGGAGGCCACCGCCGACGTGGCGCGGCGGGCAGGCTGCCGGGACCGGGCGATCTTCCTGCCCAAGGACGAGTCCAGCGCGTGGGCCTGGCTCCCGCTGGGCGGCCGGGACACGTTGACTGTCGAGACGGCGGGTCACCGCCCGCCCGGCGCCGCAGCTGACATCCGGTTCGCCCTGGGCACCGTGGGCTCCGGAGTCGCGGGCTTCCGCCGCACCCACGAGCAGGCTCTGGGCGCCCAGGCCGTCGCGCTGGCGGCCGGCCCGTCCGGGCCGTTCATCACCAGCTTCAGCGACGTGGCGCCGCTCGCCCTGATGTCGGGCTCGATCGGGCTCATCCGGGCCTGGGTGCTCGAGACGCTCCGATCCCTCGCGGACGACGACGACCACAACGCCGGTCTCCGCGACACCCTGTGGGTCTTCCTGAAGGAAGGCGGCAGCTTCAAGGCCACCGCCGAACGGCTGACCGTGCACAAGAACACCGTTCAGTACCGGATCCGCAAGGCCGAGGAAAGTCTCGGCCGTCCCGTGGACGCCGACCACCTGCAGATCGAACTGGCGCTGCTGGCCACCCACTGGCTGGGGGTGGCGGTCCTCCGGCAGCCGGCCGGGCAGCGCACCAGCCGCCCATGACGGCACCGAATCTAACTTCTGAGGCGGCTCATAAGTGAAATCCTGCCCGATTTCGGGCAAGGTTGTTGCCATTCTGACCGCTGATCGAGCATGCTGACCCGTGTGGCAGGTGCGCAACGGCCCTTCGAGGAGCTGGTCGCCCACCTCACCGGGAGCAGTTCGCTGGGGTCCGGGGAGGCGGCACGGTTGATCGACGAAGTGGTCGGGTATTTCTCCGAGCCAGCGGACGTATTCGTCCGCAGGCGCCACGGGGAGCTCAAGGCACGGGGCCTGACCAACGACCGCGCGTTCCATCAAATCTCGGTTGAGCTGCAGCAGCGGCTGGTGGCGCCGCCTCAGTACACGCTGCGTCAGTTGCGCCGCATCATCTACGGCTGAGGGGCAGAGCATGTGCGGAATCGTCGCTCACATCGGGGGCCGTGACTGCGTGCCCATCCTGCTGGAGGGGCTGGCCCGGCTGGAGTACCGGGGCTACGACTCGGCCGGCATCGCGGTCCTGGGCCGGTCCGGCGAGATCCGCGTGCACAAGACCAAGGGCCGGGTGGCCGACCTGGCCGCCGGGCTGCCCGCGCGGTTCAAGGGCAGCCCGGGCATCGGCCACACCCGCTGGGCCACCCACGGCGAGCCGAGTGACGTCAACGCGCACCCGCACGTCTGCGGGCCCATCGCGATCGTGCACAACGGAATCATCGAGAACGCCGACGAGCTGCGGGCCAAGCTGGCCGTGGACGGGGCCGTGTTCGCCTCCGAGACCGACAGCGAGGTGCTCGCCCACCTGATCGCGGCCAGCAGCGCCGACGACCTGGAAGAGGCGGTCCGCCAGGCGCTGACCTCAGTGGTCGGCACCTACGGCATCGTGGTCCTCGACGCCCGCCATCCGGACGTCATCGTGGCGGCCCGGAACGGCAGCCCCGTGGTGCTCGGCCTGGGCGACAAGGAGATGTTCGTCGCCTCCGACGTGGCCGCGTTCGTCCGCTACACCCGCCAGGTCGTGCACCTCGACGACGGTGAGGTCGCGGTGGTCCGCGCGGACGGCTTCGCGACGTCCACCCTCGACGCGCGGACCACCATCAAAGAACCCTCCATCATCGACACCGAGGTCGGCTCCTACGACGCCGAGGGCTACACGCACTTCATGCGCAAGGAGATCCACGAGCAGCCGCGCGCGGTCGAGCGGGCCCTGAGCGGCCGGCTGGACGCCAGGTTCCACACCGCGCACCTCGGCGGGCTGAACATGGACGCGCGCGAACTCCGCGAGTTCCGCCGGGTCCTGGTGCTCGGCTGTGGCTCGGCCTACTACTCGGGCCAGGTCGGGGCGCAGCTCATCGAGGACCTGGCCCGCATCCCGGCGTCGGCCGAGCCAGCCTCGGAGTTCCGTTACCGCAACCCCGTGGTGGAGGCGGACACGCTCTACGTCGCGGTCAGCCAGTCCGGCGAGACCTACGACACCCTGGCTGCGGTCCAGGAGCTGCAGCGCAAAGGCGGCCGCGTGCTCGGGGTGGTGAACTCGGTGGGCAGCGCCATCGCCCGGCAGTGCGACGGCGGCATGTACCTGCACGCCGGCCCGGAGATCTCGGTCACCTCGACCAAGACCTTCACCGCCACGACGGTCGCCTTCGCCCTGCTCGGGCTGCACCTGGGCCGCATCCACGACCTCTCGCCGGCCGACGGCCGGCGGATCATCGCGGGACTGCACGCCATCCCCGGGCAGATCGAGGAGATGCTGGCCGGGGAGGACCACATCGCCAGCGTCGCCGCCGAACTGGCGAAGGCTCAGGGCATGTTCTTCATCGGCCGGGTCCGCGGCTACCCGGTCGCCCGGGAGGGGGCGCAGAAGCTCAAGGAAGTCTCCTACCTCCATGCCGAGGCCTACCCCGCCAGCGAGCTCAAGCACGGGCCACTGGCCCTGGTGAACCCGGAGCTGCCCACCGTCGCGATCGTGCCCAGCGACGACCTGTTCGACAAGAACCTGTCCACGCTCGGCGAGATCAAGGCCCGCCGCGGCCCGGTGGTCGCCGTCGCGCACACCGACCTGGATCCCAAGCTGGCCGACCACGTGATCCGGGTGCCGAAGAGCGAGCCCGAGCTGGACCCGATCCTGCTCTCCGTGCCGCTGCAGATGCTCGCGTACCACGCGGCGGTGGCGCTCGGCAACGACGTGGACAAGCCGCGCAACCTGGCCAAGAGTGTCACGGTGGAGTGAGCGGCGCTGCTGCCCCAGACTGGGGTCATGCGAGAACAGCCCGAACTGCCAGACCAGCTGGAGTCGGTGCTGGAGGCGTTCCGGCGGCACCTCGCCGCGGAACGCGGGGTATCCGGGCACACGGTCCGGGCCTACCTGGGTGACGTCCGCGCGCTCCTGGAGTACGCCGCCCGCGCGGGTGTGACCAGCCCGGACGGCCTCGACATCGCGGTCCTGCGGGGCTGGCTGGCGGGCCAGCACGCCACCGGGCGGGCCCGGGCCACGCTGGCCCGGCGGGCCGCGTCAGCCCGCACGTTCACCGCGTTCGGGCACGCCCGCGGCTGGCTGCCCAGCGACCCGGGGCCGTTGCTGGGCACGCCCCGGCTGCGCCGCAGGCTGCCCGAGGTGATCCGTCAGGACCAGATGGCGGCGGTGCTCGCGGCCCAGGACGGCCCGGCACGGGGGAGCCCCGCACGGGAAAGCCCTGCGCCGGGAGGCAGCGAGCCGGATCCCCGCGATCAGGCGCTGGCCCTGCGCGACACCGCGATCATGGAGCTGCTCTACGCCACCGGGATCCGGGTCAGCGAGCTGTGCGGGCTCGACCTCGGTGACCTCGACCATGAGCGGCGGACCGTCCGGGTCATGGGCAAGGGCGGCAAAGAGCGCACGGTGCCGGTGGGACTGCCCGCCGAGCGGGCCACCGCGCGCTGGGCCCGGGACGGCCGGCCGGTCCTGCTCACCCCGGACAGTGCGGCGCGCCCTGTTCCTGGGGGCGCGCGGCAGGCGGCTGGACCCGCGGACCGCGCGGCGGGTGGTGCACACGAGGCTGGCCGCCGTGCCCACGGTGCCCGACACCGGGCCGCACGGTCTGCGCCACGCGGCCGCGACCCACCTGCTGGAAGGCGGTGCGGACCTGCGCAGCGTGCAGGAGATCCTCGGTCACGCGTCGCTGGGCACCACCCAGATCTACACGCACGTCTCGGTCGAGCGGCTGACGTCCGCGTTCCGCCAGGCGCATCCGCGGGCTTGAGCGCAGCGAGTAGACTGGCGTACAGGTCGTGGAGTCGGCCCGCGTTACGCGGACGGCTTCCCGGCTAATTCGCGCGTCCGCTTGCCGCCAGGTGCCGCTTCGGCCCCCGGCGGGACGCATCCCACCGGTCCGCGGTCTCCCACACCGCGGCGGGCTGCGCCCGGGCGCCAGGCAACAACCGAGAGCGTCGGTGTGCTCAGGCACGGGCGCGTAACAGGAAGGGGACCGCGGGCATGGCTCCGGTCGTAACTATGCGGCAGCTGCTCGAGAGCGGCGTGCACTTCGGGCACCAGACCCGGCGCTGGAACCCCAAGATGAAGCGATTCATCCTGGCCGAGCGCAACGGCATCTACATCATCGATCTCCAGCAGTCGCTCGAATTCATCGACACCGCCTACGAGTTCATCAAGGAGACGGTCGCTCACGGCGGCTCCATCCTGTACGTCGGCACCAAGAAGCAGGCTCAGGAAGCGGTCGCCGAGCAGGCCCGCCGGGTGGGCATGCCCTTCGTCAACCAGCGCTGGCTGGGCGGCATGCTGACGAACTTCCAGACCGTCTTCAAGCGTCTCCAGCGGCTGAAGGAGCTCGAGGAGCTCGACTTCGACGACGTGGCCGGCTCCGGGATGACCAAGAAGGAGCTGCTCCAGCTGCGCCGCGAGCACGACAAGCTGGAGCGCTCGCTGGGCGGGATCCGGGACATGTCCCGGGTGCCGAGCGCCATCTGGGTGGTGGACACCAAGAAGGAGCACATCGCCGTCAGCGAGGCCCGGAAGCTGGGCATCCCGGTCATCGCCATCCTCGACACGAACTGCGATCCGGACGAGGTCACCTACCCGATTCCGGGGAATGACGACGCCATCCGCAGTGTTTCGCTGCTGACCCGGGTCATCGCCGACGCGGTGGCCGACGGCCTGATCGCCCGGGCCGGGGCAGCGGAGGGCGAGGCTAAGCCTTCCGCAGCGCCCACGTCGGGTGAGCTCGGTGCCGAAGAGCCGCTCGCTGAGTGGGAGCTGGCGGTCCTGGAGGGCAAGCCCGGTGACGACGCCGCGGCCGGGGCCCCCGAGGCGCCAGCCGGCGACCAGGTCAACGGGACGACCCCGGACCAGGCCAACGGCACGGCGACCGACCAGGCCGCCGAGCAGGCTAACGGGACAGCGCCCGAGCAGGGTGACACCCCGGCGCCCGAGCCGGAGGCGGCGGGCGTGTCCGCTGGCTCCGGTGAGTCGCACGAGGCCTGAGGCAGCGGACCGGCGGACGGCCTATCGGAGGGACTAGCGGAGCGGGGCGACGAGCCCCGCCCCACTACAAAGACACAGCGAGAGATGAGGAAATGGCGAACTTCACCGCCGCGGACGTGAAGCGGCTGCGTGAGCAGACGGCCGCGGGAATGATGGACTGCAAGCGTGCTCTTGAGGAGGCCGACGGCGACTTCGACGTCGCCGTGGAGCTCCTCCGCGTCAAGGGCGCCAAGGACGTGAGCAAGCGGGCTTCCCGCACCGCCGCGAACGGGCTGGTGACCGCGGAGCTCGACGGCACGGACGCCGGGGTGCTCCTCGAGCTCAACTGCGAGACCGACTTCGTCGCCAAGACCGACGTGTTCCAGGCCCTGGCCGCGCAGATCGCGAGCGTGGCCCTGCAGCAGCGGCCCGCCGACCGGCTGACCCTGCTCGGGCTGGAGCTCCGGCCCGGGACCACGGTCCAGCAGCACATCGAGGAGGCCGGCGCCTCGCTCAAGGAGAAGATCGAGCTGGGCCGGTACACCCTCTTCGAGGGTGGCTACGTCGCTACCTACCTGCACAAGTCCGACCCGCAGCTGCCGCCGACCGTGGGCGTGCTCGTCCAGCTGGACAAGCCGGCGCCCGAGGCGGCCAAGGACGTGACGCACCAGGTGGCCGCGATGCGGCCGCAGTACCTGACCCGCGACGAGGTGCCCGCGAACGTGGTCGAGCACGAGCGGGGCATCATGGAGCAGATCACCCGGGACGAGGGCAAGCCGGAGCAGGCGGTCCCCAAGATCGTCGAGGGCCTGGCTCAACGCGTTCTTCAAGGACGTGGTGCTGACCGAGCAGCCTTTTGTCCGGGACCCGAAGAAGTCCATCAAGCAGTTGCTCGCCGATCAGGGGGTTACCGTCCGCGCGTTCGCGCGGTTCCAGGTCGGCCAGGCCGGATGAGGACCGGAGCCAGCTGGTGAGCGAGGGCGAAGGAGAACATCCCGTGGACGGCAGCGTCACGCACCACGCGGGCGCTGCCGTGCGCGCGGACGCCGCGGCTGGGATAGGCACGTCCGTGGCGGCCGAGGCGGAGCGGTATCCGGAGCCGGAGGCGCCGCAGGCGCACCGCCGCTGGAACCGCGTGGTCGTGAAGCTCTCCGGGGAGGCCTTCTCCGGTAACGAGCCGCTGGGCATCTCCCCGGACGTGGTCTTCCACCTGGCCAAAGAGATCGCGGCGGTGGTGGCCGACGGGGTGGAACTGGCCGCGGTGGTCGGCGGCGGCAACATGTTCCGCGGCAAGCAGATGGCCGAGCGCGGCATCGACCGGGCCCGGGCCGACTACATGGGCATGCTCGGAACCGTGATCAACTGCCTGGCCCTCCAGGACGTGCTGGAGAAGCTCGGCGTGGAAACCCGGGTGCAGACCGCGATCACCATGGGACAGGTGGCCGAGCCCTACATCCCCCGCCGGGCCATCCGGCACCTGGAGAAGGGCCGCGTGGTGATCTTCGGCGCGGGCCTGGGCGCCCCGTTCTTCTCCACCGACACCTGCGCCGCGCAGCGGGCCCTGGAGATCGGCGCGGAAGCGGTGCTCAAGGGCACTCAGGTGGACGGGGTCTACGACGCGGATCCCCGCACGATTCCCGGCGCGACCCGGTTCACCCAGATCGACTACGGCGAGGTCCTCCGCCGCGAGCTGAAGTTCATGGACGCGACCGCGGTGAGCTTGTGCATGGACAACGGCCTGCCCATCGTCGTTTTCGACCTGATGGAAGAGGGCAACATCGCGCGGGCGGTGCGCGGTGAGAGGATCGGCACGCTGATCTGCCGGTCGGGGGACTACTAAGACCCGTCAGCCGGAACACCCGTCAGCCGCGGAAGCGTGAAGGCACGGAACGCACAGGAGCCGCAGTGATAGACGACACTCTCTTCGAGGCCGAGGAGAAAATGGAGAAGGCCGTGGTGGTCGCCAAGGAAGAGTTTGGCACCATCCGGACCGGGCGCGCGCATCCGTCCATGTTCGGCAAGATCACCGCCGAGTACTACGGAACCCAGACTCCCGTGAACCAGCTGGCCTCGTTTCACATCCCGGAGCCCCGGATGGTGATCGTCCAGCCGTTCGACAAGTCGTCCATGGCCAACATCGAGAAGGCGATCCGCAACAGTGATCTCGGGGTCAACCCGAGTAACGACGGCAACATCATCCGGGTCGTCTTCCCGGAACTGTCCGAGGAACGGCGCAAGGAATTCATCAAGGTGGCCCGGCACAAAGCCGAGGACAGCCGGGTCTCCATCCGCAACATCCGGCGGCACGCCAAGGACTCGCTGGACAAGATGGTCAAGGCCGGCGACGCGGGTGAGGACGAGGTGCACCGGGCGGAACGGGAACTCGACGAGCTGACGCACACCTACGTGGGGCAGGTGGACGAACTGCTGCGGCACAAGGAAGCCGAACTCCTCGAGGTCTGAGATTTGGGTCCCGACGAGCTGAGCGAACCGGGTCACGCCCCGGAGCAAGGCGGCCAGCCCGCGGCGGAGCCACCACCCCCGGAGCCACCGCCACCGGGGCCCGCCTGGAGGCCGCCCCGCCCGCTGAGCCCCCGGCCCCGGGACTCCCGCCCGCCGAGATCCTCAAGCCCTCCCGGGCCGGCCGCAACCTCCGCGCCGCGATCGTGGTCGGCCTGCTGCTGGGCGGCCTGGCCCTGGTCACCCTGTTCACCATCAAGGTCATCTTCCTGATCTACGTGGCCGCCGTGGTCGCGCTCGGCCTGTGGGAACTCACCCGGGCCCTGGAGGTACGCGGCACCCGGCTGCCGCTGATCCCGGTGGGCGCCGGCGGCGCGGTCATGCTGGGGCTGGCCTACTACAGCGGCGAGCGCCCGCTGGTCGCCGCGCTGGCCGTGACCGCGATCGCGGTGCTGGCCTGGCGGATGGCCGGCGGCAGCGCCGGGTTCGTGCGGGACGTCACCGCCGGGATCTTCGCCCTCGTCTACCTGCCGCTGATGGCGTCGTTCGTCGCGCTGATGCTGGCCGCCCCGGACGGCTCCCGGCGCGTGCTGGCCTGGATCGTGGTCACGGTCTGCAGTGACATCGGCGGTTACCTGGTGGGCAGCCTGCTGGGACGGCACCCCATGGCCGCCGTGATCAGCCCGCACAAGACCTGGGAGGGCTTCGCCGGTTCCGCGCTGGCCTGCGTCGTGGCCGGTGTCCTGCTGCTTCTCCTGCTGCTGCACGGCACCTGGTGGCAGGGCGTCGTGCTCGGCGTCGCCGCCGTCGGCGCCGCGACCCTGGGCGACCTGTCCGAATCGATGATCAAGCGGGATCTGCAGATCAAGGACATGGGCACGCTGCTGCCTGGCCACGGGGGAGTCCTGGACCGGATCGACTCGCTGCTGATCACCGCGCCCGTGGTCTGGCTGCTGCTGGTGGTCTTCTTCAGCCGCTGACCCGCACTGGTTCACGCGCTGGCGTTTGGCCGCATCCGCCCTGGGGACTTTGCGGGCGACTCGTACATACAGTCGGGGGAGATGCGGAGCATAGCGGGATGTTCAGACGTATCGGCCTGGTTGGCCTGATCTATATCATCGTCGGGATCGTGGTGGCCTGGGAAAAGCACTACATCACGGTGCACCTGCTCAAGTTGGTTTTGTCTGCCCTGCTCGCGATCTTCTTGTGGTGGCTACCGCTGCTGGGAGTGAGCCTGCATATTCATTAATTTTCCAGATAACGAAAACCGTAGGGGCGCGGCCGGGGGTCGCGCCCCTACGGCGTGCGGCGCCGGGAGGGCGCCCTGCGGCGTGAGCCAGCCGAGTCCGCCGCTACGCGCTGACCACCCAGTTCCGCCGCGCGGCCGCCAGGTGCGTGACCAGGCTGGCCGAGCCGCGTTCCTTGCCGAACAGCCGTTCCCGCTCGCTGATGGGCACGACCCACAGCCAGCGCACCGGGTCGCCGCCAAAGGAGAACCCGGACAGGTCCGGCACCTCCGGCCCGGGTAGCTGGCCCGGGTCGTCGAGCAGCAGCACCGCGGTGTTCCCGCCGCCCAGCGGGAAGGTGGCGGGCTCGTGGTACCACCTGACCGTGTGGCCCGGCCCGAACCAGGTCACGGCGCGCCAGGGATAGTGCGCCAGCCACAGGAAGATACGCGCCGCCTCCGGGCTGGGCAGCGTCGTGGCCAGGGCCAGCTCGATCCGCCCTGCGGCGGCCGGGTCCTCCGAGAACTGCTCGACGACCGGCATCCGCTGGCAGCTCATGCCGAGCGTGGACAGCACGGTGAACGGCCGGCCGCGGCTCGGCGGCCGTTCGGACACCCCGGCCGACGGCTGCCTGCCGCCGCTGACGTCCCAGTACCGGGCCCCCGGGCCGAGCCGGCCCAGCAGGTGCCCCAGGGCCGCCTTCTGGAAGCCCGCCCAGGCACCCTCGCTGACCCGCCAGCGCCAGAAGGCCGTGGCCCGGTCCGCCCGCGGGCCCAGCCCTTCCATGGCGTCGTCCAGGGACCACGCGAACGGGGTCTGGCCGATGCACTCCCGGCTGTAGCCGGGCATCCCACGGGACATGTCCGACCAGCCGGGAACCACCGCGAGCAGCCGGCCGCCCTCCACCAGGGCGACCCCGTCCCCCTCCTCGAACCACAGCGGGCGCAGGATGTGCGGGTCCAGCGGCGGCCGCCCACCCGGATGCTTGGTATGCCCGGCCGGCATCACCGGAGCCTGGCCGGCCTGGACCTGGGCCGGGTCGGCGGCGGCCGGGGCGGGCTGGTGGTTGGCGAGCCAGACCGCGGCGATCACGGCCGTCTGGTCGTAGACATACGCGGCGGTGGTCACGCCGTCGTACTCCACGACCAGCCGCCGGCTGCCGTACGGGCTCTCACTGGTGAGCAGGATCTCTGGCCGGCCCGGCCGGGCGGCGAGATCGCCTTCTCTCCCGCCCCTGCGCAAAGTCGGCATAACCGAAATCTACTGATTCGCCGCAGGTCATTGCGTCCGCACTCAGGATATTGTTAAGCGTTCGAAACGACCTTTCCTACGGAGCACAGGTGCCTGGCAGAGCGACCCCGACCCGACCGCCCCGGCATCTGGCTGACCTGGACCCGGCGGAGCGCCGCGCCGCCGCCGCTGAGCTGGGCGGCCCGGCGTTCCGCGCCGATCAGCTGGCCCGGCACTACTTCGCCCGGCTGACCGACGACCCCGCGGACATGACCGACCTGCCCGCCACGTCCCGGGACGAGCTGGCGGGCCGGCTGCTGCCCCGGCTGCTCACCGCGCAGCAGGAGCTGACCTGTGACGAGGGGATGACCCGCAAGACGCTGTGGCGCGCCTTCGACGGTGCCCTCATCGAGTCCGTCCTGATGCGCTACCCGCAGCGGGTCACCATGTGCGTGTCCTCGCAGGCGGGCTGCGGGATGGCCTGCCCGTTCTGCGCCACCGGCCAGGCCGGGCTGACCAGGAACCTGTCCGCCGCGGAGATCGTCGCCCAGGTGGTCGCGGGTGCCCGGGCGCTGGCCCGCGGCGAGGTGCCCGGCGGTCCGGGACGGGTCTCCAACGTCGTGTTCATGGGCATGGGTGAACCGCTCGCCAACTACGCCAGCGTGCTGAAGGCCGTGCGCCGGATCACCGACCCGGTCCCGGACGGCCTGGGGATCTCCCAGCGCTCGGTGACCGTCTCCACGGTCGGGCTGGTCCCGGCCATCCGCCGGCTCACCGCCGAAGGCCTGCAGGTCCGGCTGGCGGTCTCGCTGCACGCTCCCGACGACGAACTGCGTGACGAGCTCGTGCCCGTCAACCGCCGCTGGCAGGTGGCTGAGGTCCTGGAGTCCGCGTGGGACTATGCGGCCACCACCGGCCGGCGGGTTTCCATCGAGTACGCACTGATCAAGGACGTCAACGACCAGCCGTGGCGGGCCGACATGCTCGCCGGGCTGCTGGCGGGGCGGCTGACGCACGTCAACCTGATCCCGCTCAACCCCACTCCCGGCTCGCGGTGGACGGCCTCCGAGCCGGGTTCGATGCGGGAGTTCGAGGACCGGCTGGCGGCCCGCGGCGTCCCGGTCACCATGCGCGACACCCGGGGCAGCCAGATCGACGGGGCCTGCGGCCAGCTCGCCGCGCCGTCGCTGGCCCCCCAGACGCCGGTGACGCAGCCCCGGGTGGCTCAGACGCTGCAGATCAGCGGCCGGGTACCGTAGTCCTCCATGCCGGGCATGGAGGCTCTCGCCAGTGGTTGCCGCACGCTGGCGTGGCGGCTGGTGCACCGGGCCTGGCGGGCGGCGCAGCAGGCCGGCGCGATCACCGCGGCGACCCCGGCGGGCCGCCGGTTCGCCGCGTTCGGCCCCGGGTCGATCATGGCCTTCCCGACCGGGTCCCTCTACGGCGAAGCGTGGATCGAGGTCGGCGCCGGCTCGCTGATCGGGGCCGAGGTCAGCCTGACCGCGGGCCTGGTGCCGGGCCACCAGCTGGGCGAGCACCCGGTGCTCCGGGTCGGGAACGGCTGCGTGATCGGCCGGGGCAGCCACCTCATCGCGCACCACTCGATCGTCATCGGCGACGACGTGTTCACCGGCCCGTACGTGTACATCACCGACCAGAACCACGGGTACACCGACCCGGACGTGCCGATCGGGCGGCAGTGGCCGAGCAACACCGCGGTGTCCATCGGCCCGGGGACATGGCTAGGAGCTGGTGTGATCGTGCTGCCCGGCGCGCAGATCGGCCGTAATGTGGTGGTGGCCGCGGGCTCGGTGGTCCGCGGGATGGTGCCTGACCGCTGCGTGATCGCCGGTGTTCCCGCGAAGGTGGTCCGGGAATACGTAGCCGGGGATGGCTGGTCACGGCCTTCGCCCACCGTGGGCGATCGTACATGAGCATCTGGGGATCCAAGAGGGCACGTGAAGGGACGCAAGGACCTCGTCGCGAGTGCGGCGTACCTGCCTGAGCCTGCGGCCGTCGCGGCGGCCCGCAAGTTCGTGCGCGATACGCTGCGTTCCTGGCTGGACACTGCGCCCGGCGCCGCGGCGGACGGCGGCCTGGTCGACGACGCGGTCCTGCTCACCAGCGAGCTGGTGACCAACGCCGTCGTGCACGCGGGCACCCAGGTCCAGGTCACCTGCAAGCTCGCCGCCGGGGCCGTGGAAGTCGTGGTCCGCGACAGTCACCCGGCCCGGATGGTCCCCGGCCCCGCACCTGACGACACCGTTCCCACCGAGCGCACCGGCGGACGCGGCCTGCTGCTGCCCTCCGCCCTGGCGGCCGCCTGGGGGGTCAGCTACGGGACCGACGCCAAGGCCGTCTGGTTCCGGATGGGTCTCCCCGGCGCCCCGGACGCGGCGTCAGGAGCCGGGACCGGCCCGGGGGCGCTGGAGGCCGTGGTGCCGGCCGGCCCCTGGAACGTCACCGGCGGCGCGTCGGAGGGTGGGGCGGCCGGCGGCGCGCCGGGCGACCCCGGGCCGGCCAGCGCCGTGCCGCTCTACGACGCGACGGCTCCGTCCGGGTATGACGTGCTGCTGGACCAGTGCGTGACGTCGGCGCGGCTCATCGCGTCCGCGGACAGCGCTTATGCCCTGGTCGCGGACGAGGACGGGGACCTGGGCGTGCGCGCGGCCAGCGGGCTCGGCCCGGCCGCGTGGCTGCGTACCGCACCGTCCGTCTCGACCGTGCCGTTCATGGTGGACGGCCAGGTGACCGGGGTGCTGGCGGTCGCGGCCGCCCGCCCCGGACAGTTCGCGGAGGGCGAGGTCCGGCGGCTGCAGCAGCTGGCGGACCAGATGGCCCCGGCGCTGGAACGGGCCCGGCTGGCCGGGCTGGAACGGGCCCGGCGGGCCCGGATCGGGGTGCTGGCCGAAGCCGGCGCGCTGCTGGCCGGGCCGCTGGACACCGACCGGATCCTGGCCGTGGCCGGGCAGGTCGCCGTGCCCCGGCTCGCGGCGTGGTGCGCGGTGCTGCTGTCCGGTCCCGGCGGTGACCTGCGGCTCACCGTGGCCCGCCACGCGGACGAGTCCCAGGCGGGCGCGCTCACCTGGCTGCTGAACCTGGGCTGTGACCTGGCGCCGCCGGCCGTCGGCGCGGACTCCAGCCCGGCGGCCGCGCGCTCCTGGCCGCTGGCCGCGCTGGTCCCGGCGCACGCCCCGGCCGGCGTGGCCGACCTGGCCGCCCGGGGGGCCTGGTGCTTCCCGCTGGCCACCCGGGGCAGGCCGCTGGGGCTGCTCATCCTGGGCGGGCCGCATGGCGGCCGTCCCTCCCGGGAGGTGCAGCGGCTGGCGGAGGACCTGGCCGCCCGGATCGCGCTGGCCCTGGAGAACGCCCGGCTCACCGCGCGGCAGCAGCAGGACAGCGACGCGCTGCGCGCCGCCCTGGTGCCGCCGGAGCTCCCCCGGATTCCCGGCGTCGAGCTGGCCTTCGCGCACGATCTGCCCAGCACCGACGGGCCGCGGAGCGGCCTGTCCCGGGCTGACGCGGGCGGCGACTTCTGTGACGTGTTCCCGGTCACCGGGGGCCGATGGCGGTTCGCCATCGGCGAGGTGTGCGGGACGGGTCCGGCCACCCTGGCGGTGACCTCGCTGGCCCGCAACGCGCTGCGCATCCTGGGCGCGGCCGGGCTGGCCGTCCCCGCCGTGCTGGACCGGCTGAACCAGCTGATCCTGGACGAGCGCGCTCCGGGCACGTACCTGACTCTGGTGCACGGCGAGATCGTGCCGGGCGACCCGGCCCGGGTCTCGCTCGCCTGCGCGGGCCAGCCGCTGCCGCTGGTGCTGCGGACCCAGGGACGGCCCGAGACGGCCGCGGCCCCGCAGCCGGTGCTCGGCGTGATCGAGGGGCAGGGCTTCTCCGCCCAGGACGTCACCCTCGACCCCGGTGACCTGCTGCTCTGCGTCACCGACGGGGTGACCCGGCGGCGCGACGGTGACCGGCAGCTCGACGACGACGACGGCCTGGCCCGGCTGCTGGCCGGGTGCACCGGGCTGACCGCGGACGTGGTGGCGGACAAGGTCCACGAGGAAGTCCGGACCTTCGGCGGGCACCCGGCGGTGGACGGCATGGCCGTGCTCGCCGTCCGGGCCGCGACCTGAACGGGCCGGCCCGCCGCATTCCCGCTTACGGTGCGGCGCTGGCCCCGGTCCCCGCTTACTCGGTGCGCAGCCGCGGGTTGAACACCTCACCGCGCAGCGCCCGCCCGATCAGGTCGACGGCCCGCGCGGTGTCCACCAGCCTGCGTCCCTCACTGCGGTAGGCGGCCAGCACCGCGTCCACCCCGTGCGCGGGCAGCGACCCGCCCAGTTCGGTCCGGGCGCTGCGGTACCCGTCGCGGGCGCCCTCGACGCAGGCGGCCACGTGGTGCCGGGCCATGGTGGCCAGCGCGAGCGGGTGGCGCCGCAGCACGCCATACAGCCGGTAGTCGGGCGGCACCACGTCGAGCAGCCAGGCGACCGCGGTGGCCTCGAAGTCCGTACTGCCTGGCGGATGCACCCCGGTCGGCCAGCCCGGCGGAACGTACGCTGCCATGCCACGACAATAGCAAGTAATCGAACATTCGTTCAAAGCAGTCCCGGGAGGGCCAGTCACCCCGACGCCCTCGACCTGGGACAATCTCGTACCGGGTCAGCAGTAACTGAAAGTAACGTTCAGGTGGTTCGTCCCGTCCTCTCCCCGGGCCCGGAGAACGGGCCGGGGAGAGGACGGGGCACGGGCCGCGGAGCCTGGGATCGGGCCGCGAGCCGCTACTTGGCGGCGCACTGGGCGGGCGCCGGGTCGAGCCGGGTGACGCGAGTCTGGGCGCCCAGGTCAGCGTGGCGCCGCGCGCGGCGGGCCCTCCGGGCGCGCCGGGCCTCGCGGCCCCGGCCATCTTCGGCGGCGTGGTCGAGCATGTCCTTGACGTGCTGGGCGGCCACTGCCGACTGGATTACTGGATGCACGACATCCTCCTTGGTTCGCGGCCACGGTCATGACCGCACACCATTCAGGTTCGTCGTAAGGCCCCCCACGCCACATCGGGAAGATGCCTTATCTCCGCAGCGCAGGAGGTACTTAGGCGCTTCGCCAGGGCTTAGGCGGCCCGGCTTAGACGGCCCGGCTCAGACTCGCCCGGCTCAGGGTCACGCCCGGCTTAGCTCCATCCCCTTAACCCTCCTGATACCTGCCCGTGCCACCCTGGACCAGGTGGGAGGGGTGTACGCGGGCTGGTGCGGGCACGTGATCGTCTGCGGGCTGCACGGCGTGGGCCTGCGCATCGTCGAGTTGCTCCGCGCCTCCAGCGTGCCGACCGTCGTCGTCGACGACCACCCGGACCCGCGGCTGGCCCGCACCCTGGCCGGCTGGGGCGTCCCGCACATCGCGGGCAGCCCGCGGTCGGCGCAGACCCTGGCCGAAGCCGGGCTGGCCGGGGCCGAGGCGGTCATCTGCGCCCAGGAGGACGATCTCCCCACGCTGGAGACCGCCCTGCTGACCCGGGAACTGCGCGCTGACGTGCGGGTCGTGGTTCAGCTCAGCAACCCGGCCGTGGGCCGGGCGCTGTCCCGGATCGCGATCTCGGTGCTCGACGTGGCCGGGCTGTCCGCGCCGTCGATCACCGAAGCCTGCCTGCGCACCGGCGTCCAGGAGATCCGGCTGGCCACCGAGCGGTTCGCCGCCGCGCGGACCGTGGCCTCCGCCCCCGCCACGCTGCGCGAGCTGTACGGGGCGCTGGCCCCGATCGCCGTGCTGCCCGCGGACGGCGGCGATGTGGTGATCTGTCCCGGCCGTGATCACCGGGTCGCGGCCGGGGACAGCGTGACGCTGTTCGGGACCCCGGACGAGCTGCACACCGCCGGGCTGGTCGCGCATCGCCACACACCAGCTATCGGGGCCGGTGCGCTCGGCGCCCTCGGGGTGCTGGCCACTTCTCCTGGCCCGCCTAGCTGGCTCACCCGCGGCCTGCGCTCCGCCCGGCACGTCGGCGCCTCGCTGCTGCAAGCCGTGGACCGCCGCCTGGTCGCCGCGCTGTTCGCGCTGTTCACCGTGGTCATCGCGTCCACCGTGATCCTGCGGCTGGCCTACCGGCTGGGCGGGCACCATATCCCGCTGCTGGACGCCATGTACTTCACCGCGGAGACGGTCACCACGGTGAACTACGGCGACTTCTCCTACATAAACCAGAGCCCGTGGCTCATTGGCGGGGCCGTCGTGCTGATGCTGCTCGGCGCCCTGTTCGTCGCGTTGTTCTTCGCCATGCTCACCAACATGCTGGTCAGCCGCCGCATCGAGGAGTCGCTGGGCCGGGCCCGGATCACCGGGCTGCGCGGCCATGTGCTGGTCATCGGCCTGGGCTCGGTGGGCATGCAGGCCGCGTCCCGGCTGGTCGCCGCGGGCAGTGAGGTGGTCGTGGTCGAGAAGCACGACGACAACCGCCATCTCAGCCAGGCCCGGGCCCTGGGCGTGCCGGTGGTCATCGCGGACGCCACCTTGCCGGAGACGCTGGAGTCGGTCAGCCTGGCCAGCGCCTCGGCGGTGGCGGTCCTGACCAGTGACGACCTGGCCAACCTGGAGACCGGCCTGGCCGTGCGCGATCAGCTCGGGACGCGCTGGGAGGCCACCCCGGTGGTGCTGCGCATGTTCGATCCGCAGCTGGCCAGGTCGGTCCGGCACAACTTCGGGTTCCGCAACGTCCGCTCCACCGCCGCCCTCGCCGCGCCCTGGTTCGTCGGCGCGGCGCTCGGCCTCGACGTACTCAACACGTTCTACGTGGGCGACGAGCCGCTGCTGGTGGCCCGGCTGACGGTGACCCGCGGCGGCGGCCTGGACGGGCTGGCCCTGCGCGACCTGGGCGCCCGGACCCGCGTCCTGGCCATCAGCCGGGTACCCCATCAGGCCTACCTGGAGCACCCGCCGCGCCGCGGTACCCGGCTGGGGGCCGCCGACCAGGCCTACCTGATCGGCCCCTACGAGGAACTGCTCGCGGTGCTCCGCCGGGACCGCCCGGCCCCGCAGGCCGGCGACGTCAGCCGCGACCGGGCCACCCCGGCCGCGGGGCCGCCGGCCGCTCCCGCGGGGAGCGGCGAATAGCCGCCGTCGGGTCTGGTGATCAGTGGCGAATACAATGGGAGGGCTGCGTGTTGTACATGACAGCTCCCACTTCCGATGCAAATGAGATTCCGTATGCCCGTTCGCCAGGCCCAGCTCGCCACGCGTGATGAATTGCGCAACGTGGCGATTGTCGCGCACGTCGACCACGGCAAGACGACGCTGGTCGACGCCATGCTCTGGCAGTCCGGCGCATTCCGGGTCGGCGCCCAGGTCGCCGACCGGGTCCTCGACTCCGGTGACCTGGAGCGGGAAAAGGGCATCACGATCCTGGCCAAGAACACCGCGGTGGCGCACGGCGGCCTGACCATCAACATCGTGGACACCCCCGGGCACGCCGACTTCGGCGGCGAGGTCGAGCGCGGCCTGTCCATGGTCGACGGGGTGCTGCTGCTGGTGGACGCCAGCGAGGGCCCGCTGCCGCAGACCCGCTTCGTGCTCCGCAAGACGCTGGAGGCGAACCTCCCGGTCATCCTGGTGATCAACAAGGTGGACCGGCCGGACGCGCGGATCGCCGAGGTGGTGGACGCGTGCTACGAGCTGTTCCTCGACCTGGACGCCACCGAGGAGCAGATCGAGTTCCCGATCGTCTACGCCTCCGCGCGGGCTGGCCGGGCCTCGCTGACCCGCCCGGCCGACGGCACCCTGCCCGACTCGGCCGACCTGGAGCCGCTGTTCGCGGCGCTGCGAGAGACGGTGCCCGCGCCGTCCTACGACCCGACCGAGCCGCTGCGCGCGCACGTCACCAACCTGGACGCGTCGGCCTACCTGGGCCGGATCGCGCTGTGCCGGGTGGAGTCCGGGGAGATCATCAAGGGCCAGCAGGCGGCCTGGTGCCGGCGCGACGGTTCCATCGAGAAGGTCAAGATCACCGAGCTGTTCCGGACCGAAGCGCTGGAGCGGGTGCCCGCCCAGAGCGCCGGGCCCGGGGACATCATCGCGGTGGCCGGCATCCCGCAGATCATGATCGGCGAGACGCTGGCCGATCCCGACGACCCGCGCCCGCTGCCGCTGATCACCGTGGACGAGCCCGCCATCTCGATGACCATCGGGGTGAACACCTCGCCACTGGTCGGTCGCGAGAAGGGCTCGAAGGTGACCGCGCGGATGGTGCGCGACCGGCTGGACCGGGAACTGGTCGGCAACGTGTCGCTCCGGGTCCTGCCCACCGACCGGCCGGACACCTGGGAGGTGCAGGGTCGCGGCGAGCTGGCCCTGGCGGTGCTGGTGGAGACCATGCGCCGGGAAGGCTACGAGCTCACCGTCGGCCGTCCGACCGTGGTCACCCGCGAGGTCAACGGCAAGCTGCACGAGCCGGTGGAGCGGCTCACCGTGGACGTGCCCGAGGAGTACCTGGGCGCGGTCACCACCCTGCTGGCCCTGCGCAAGGGCCGGATGGAGCGGATGACCAACCACGGCACCGGATGGGTCCGGCTCGACTTCGTCGTGCCCGCCCGCGGCCTCATCGGCTTCCGCACCCAGTTCCTCACCGACACCCGCGGCACCGGCATCGCGCATCACGTGTTCGACGGATACGAGCCGTGGTCAGGCGACATGCGGATGCGCCCGACCGGGTCGCTGGTCGCCGACCGGACCGGTTCGGCCAGCGCCTACGCCATGTTCTCGCTCCAGGAACGGGGCGCGCTGTTCGTCGCGCCGGGGACCGAGGTGTACGAGGGCATGATCGTCGGCGAGAACTCGCGCTCGGACGACATGGACGTCAACATCACCCGGGAGCGCAAGCTCACCAACGTGCGCCAGTCCACCGGCGAGGAACTCGAGCGGCTGGTCCCGCCGCGGGTCCTCAACCTGGAGCAGGCCCTCGAGTTCTGCGCCGACGACGAGTGCGCGGAGGTCACCCCGGCCGCGGTCCGGATGCGCAAGACCGTGCTGGACGCCAAGGACCGCTTCCGGGTCCGCGCCCGCCGCTCCCGCGGCGAGTAGCGCCTTCCCCGCGTCCGGCTGGGTGGGCAGACTCCCGCCGGCCCGGAACCAGGAACGGCACGCTGACAACGGGCCGCGGCCCGGCAGGCACCGTGAGGTGCCCGCCGGGCCGCGGTCTTCTTCGCCGCTGGGCCTAGGAGCCGGCCAGGTCGCTGACGAAGTTGGGCCCGGTCGAGCCGAGCCCGGTCATGCTGTCGTAGCCCTTGGCCGTGGTGAGCGTGTTCGGCCGCGTGGCACAGTTACCGGTTGCGTCACAGTACGTGAGCGCACCCTCGTAGGTGAGCTCACGGAACTGCTTGATGAACCCCTTGGCCCCGGGCACGATAGGCGAAGGCGTGGTCCACCCGGAGCTGGGCTTGCTTGCCACCGGGCAGGATGTCGGAGATCGCGCCCGGCGTGCTGTCCAGCTTGTAGATCGCCGGGTTGATGAATCCGACGGCCACTCCCGCCGCCTGGTCGGCGTCGGCGATCACGCCCGCCAGGATCGGCGAGGCGAGGCTGGTCCCGCCGAACCGGGTCTGGCCGTACCGGACACTCCCGTTCGGGAAGGTCTCGTGCAGCCCGATCAGGAAGCCGGTCGAAGGATCGGCGTCCATCGAGATGTCCGGCTCCACCCGCAGTGGGACGTCTCCGAAGAGAGCCTCATTGCGCAGCGCCAGCGCGGCAGGCACGACGCCCGCCTGGTAGAACGGCTGGGTGTAGGTGTAGCTGGTGAACCCGCCGCTGCCGCCGTCGTACGTCACCGGCAGCCAGGTGCCCACCGCGGACTTGGTGCAGCCGGCCACGTCGCCCACGACGTTGGACGTGCACTTGAAGGAGCGTCCGGTGGCCCAGCCGAGCTGGCCCTTCTGCCGGCCGTTCGCCCCGATCTTGAGCGACGTGCCGCCCACCGCGGTGACGAACGGGCTGGACGGCGGGTAGTCGGCCGAGGAGAGGCCGATCGAGTCGAAGTTGTCACCGTCGTCGCCGGAGGAGAACAGGACGCTCATCCCGGTCGTGTCGGCCAGCATGAACAGGTCGTCGAACGCCGTCTTGGTGGCCACGTCGTCGAAGAGGTCTCCGGCGGCGTCGCCCCACGAGTTGGTGACCACGTTGGCCAGGCCGTTGTCGATGACGTTCTGCTCGGAGTCGAACAGGCCGTCGATGCAGTTCTGGGCGCCGACGTAGAGGATGTGCGCGTTCGGTGCCATCGAGTGCACCGACTGGATGTCGATCGCCTGCTCGGTCAGCCAGCTAGAAGCGTCGCACTAAGCCTCGTCGGTGAAGGGTGTCGAGTTGATCTGGCTGAAGTTGGCGTTCGCGAACGGGTTGCCCGGATCGTTCATCCGGAAGTAGCGAGCGGAGTCGCTGGCGATGGTGGCCGAGCCGTAGGCGTCGATGACGGCTACGGTGACGCCCTTGCCGCTGGTCGCCGAGCTGATGTTGTACGCGGAGTGCAACTGGCCGGGCTTGTAGCCGCACACCTGGTAAGGCACCTTGCTGGGGTAGCCGTGGCCGAACGCCGGCCTGACCGTCGCGATCTTGGCCGAGTAGGAACTGCCGCACGGCGGGGCGGTGATGAACGCGGCCGGCGCGGGCGGGAACGGGTTCGTCGCGGCCGCCGCGCTCGTCCGGGTGCTCGCCGCGCTCCCTGACATGTTGGCGGTCGTGGCGATGGTCTGGTTGATGCCGAGGGCACCCGCCACGCTGCCGCTGAGCGAAGCCGGGACGGACATGGTGCTGGCGGCCATGCGCACAGTGTGGCCGTGCAGCTTGTAGTTCTTCAGCGTGGTGCCGAACGCCTTCTCGACCTGAGCGGCCGTGCCCGAGGCGGAGACGGTGATCCGGTCCTTGGACACGGCACCGACCTTGAAGCCCTCGCTGGCCAGCCACTTACGGGCGGTGCTGACCGTGCTTGCGGCCGGCGAGAACCGCGACTCCCACTGGGAGGCGGTCAGGTAGTGCCGGTAGCTGGCGCTTCCCGGAGAGCTGATCGCCCGCACAAGCGATTTCGCTCCCGACGCGTCACGCAGCTTCAGCACCAGCTCGAAGTTCACCCGGGCTGACTTGGCTACGGCTCCGACCGCATGCTTGCGGGCAGTTGCCGTGACGGCACTGCCCTTGAGCGGGGTCCGGCCGGAAACAGCCGCCCCGGCGGCCGACGCCCCGACGATGCTGCCCCCGGTGGCCAGGGACAATAGGATCGCCGCCCCGGCCGCTGTCGTGGACGTTCTGTGTCGTGCACCCACGATTGCCCTCCTTTGGACATGGTGAAGTCGCTCGGGCCAGTATCCAGGTTTTTAACCGGTCCGCAATGGCCTCCGCGTACGGCTTTTACCCCGATCCGCATTCAAAAACTCATGCGATCACCTGTGATGCTGCCGCGCCGGCGACGGCAGCGTGCGGAAAGATGCGAAAATGCCGCCATCGGCACAAAAGCGGTTAGTGCGCAATTAGTGCGCAGTCGGTCTCCGCCTGCCCTCAGGGCCCGCCGCCGGCCCGCGCCGCCCAGGCCGCCCCATCCTCCAGCGTCAGGCGTCCTCGCCTTCCGGGGCCGCGATCGGGCCTTGTCGGCCAAAGGGAGGTACTCTTTTTAGAGTACTTTCGGTGTGGGTGGAGGCGGGCATGGGTGCTGGGGCGGTTCTGGGGTTCATCAGCGTGTTCGGGGCCGGGCTCCTGGCCGGTGAGGAGTTCGTGATCCGGTACGGGGTGCGGGGACCGCTGGGCCGCCTGGACCAGGAGCCGCACATCCGGATGCGGCAGGGGCTCATCCGCACGCTGCGCGTCCTGGTCCCGGCGATCCTCGCGCCCACGCTGCTGTCGGCGGTGGCCGTCACGGTCGTGGACGGCGCCGACGGCGGCCTGGCGCCCCGCTGCGCGGCCATCCTCGCCCTGCTGGCCTGGGTCACCGTCACGCTCCGCGGCACGGTGCCGATCAACGAGGCGGCCCTGGACTGGGATCCGGCCGCGCCCCCGGCTAACTGGCGGGCGCTGGTCGATCGATGGGAGAAGCTGAACTCCGTCCGGGCCTGGCTCGCGATCGGGGCCTTCGCGCTGCTGCTGGCCGGGCTGCTGCTCAGCTAGCCTCGGCCTTCGAGGTAGTAACCGGCGGCTACGGCGGAGGCGGTGCGCCTGGTGCCAGCGAGCTGAGTCAGCCGATCGGCGGCCGGCACCGCACTGCTAGTTCTGAACTAGTACTCTGGAAAAAGTAGACTGCGGCATATGCCCGCCCGCAGCCGCAGCAATCCCTTGGCCCTGGCCGTGCTCGTCTGCCTGGCCGAGCGGCCGATGCACCCCTACGAGGCGGCCACCACGCTGCGCCAGCGGCAGAAGCACGAGAGCGTCCGGCTCAACTACGGCTCGCTGTACGCCGTGGTCGCGTCCCTGGAGAAGCGGAAACTCATTGCCCCCCAGGGGACCGAGCGCAAAGGCCGCCTCCCCGAGCGCACCGTGTACCGCCTCACCGACGCCGGCCGGATCGAACTGCACGACTGGCTCACGGAGTTGCTGTCCACGCCGGTCCGGGACTACACCAGCTTCGAGGCCGCGCTGTCCTTCCTGCCGACCCTCCCGCCCGAGGACGTGGCCAGCCTGCTGCGGGAGCGGGCGGAGCAGCTGGAGCGGGAAGTCGCCCAGGCGCACGCCTCGCGTGAGCTGGCCGAGAAGCAGCACGTCCCTCGCCTGTTCTGGGTGGAGGAGGAGTTCCGCACCGTCCTGCGCGAGGCCGAGCTGGGCTACGTCCGCGCGCTGGCCAGCCAGATCGCCGACGGCACGCTCGGGGGGGACGACTGGTGGCGGGCGATCCACGGTCCCGAGGATGACGGCCCGGAGGCCGGCTGACGCGTCACCGGGCTGGATCAGTCCTGGCTACCGGGCACGCGTCTCAGCGCGGCTCAGACGGTGATGACGATCTTGCCGCGTGCTTGTCCCGCTTCCAGGTGGCGCATGGCCTCCGGAACCTGGTCCAGGGAGTAGGCGGCACCGATGCTCGGGGTCACCGTGCCCGCCTCGATGAAGCCGGTGAGCCGGTCCAGGTCGCTGGAACGCTGCCGGGGGGTGAGCATGGTCAGCCGCTGGCGGAGGAACGGTGACAGGGCCAGCGCCCGGAGTTGCCGGTCCATGCCGGTCCAGTTGCCGCCGCCCTCGCCGCCGGTGAGAACTGCGGTCCCGGTGGCGGTAAGCGCGCGGCGCAGCCGTGCGAGGCCGGGGTTCCCGGCGATGTCGATGATCAGGTCGTAGCGGTGCGCGCCGTCGGCGAAGTCGTCGCGCGTGTAGTCGATGACGTGGCTGGCGCCGAGAGCGCGCACCAGGTCCAGTTTCGCGGTGCTGCACACGCCGGTGACCTCTGCCCCGTAGGCCGTGGCCAACTGCACCGCGTAGCTGCCGACGCCGCCGGACGCCCCGGTGACGAGGACTTTCTGCCCCGCGGTGACGTGGCCGACGTCGGTGAGGGCCCGCAGGGCGGTGACCGCGGACACCGGGACCACCGCGGCCTGCTCGAAGGACACGCAGGGCGGCTTGGCAGCGAGCTTGTCTTCGTGTGCGGCGGCGTAGTCGGCGAAGGCGCCACGGCCGAAGCCGAACACCTCGTCACCTACTGCGAACCTGGTCACGTCCGGGCCGACCGCGACGACGGTGCCGGCCACGTCGAGCCCGGGTACCGGGTTGCGCGGGCCGCGGAGTCCGGCCACCGGGCGCAGCAGATACGGCTGGCCGGTCATCAGGTGCCAGGTGCCCCGGTCCAGGCCGGCTGCGTGCACCCGCAGCAGCACGTCATGACCGCCGATCTCGGGCCGGGCG
Source organism: uncultured Actinomycetes bacterium (assembly GCA_963844695.1). Classification (GTDB taxonomy): domain Bacteria; phylum Actinomycetota; class Actinomycetes; order Streptosporangiales; family Streptosporangiaceae; genus RYN-230. Next base: position 168,637 of record CAWJPL010000010.1, on the reverse strand, counting down.
ATCCGCGCGAGCCGCAGGACCGCGGCGGAACCGTACCCGTCCTGGACGATCGCCCGCATGGTGCTCTCCGACGTCACCGGCGGAGCTGTCTCGCCGCTGATGGCCGTGTGCTGCCGTTCCGTTCCCATGACCGCTACTCTCCGGGCTGCTGATGCGTGACCCGCTCGTTCGTACTTAGTAAGTCACGGTACAGTACTAAGTACGAAATGGCCATGACCCTGGGAGCGGGATGTCGGAGTCAGTGAGCGAGAGGCCGGCCGGGCGTGTTCCGCTCAGCCGGGAGCGGGTGCTGCGCGGCGCCGTCGCGGTCGCCGACGCCTCGGGTATCGGGGCGCTGACGATGCGCTCGCTCGCCAGCGAGCTCGGCGTCAAGCCGATGTCGCTCTACCACTACGTCGCCGGCAAGGACGAGATCCTCGACGGCCTCGTCGACCTCGTCTTCAGCGAGATCGAGCTGCCGGCGTCCGGCGGCGACTGGCGGTCGCAGATGCGCCTGCGGGCCCACTCGGCCCGCCGTGCGCTGCGACGTCACCCCTGGGCGATCGGGCTGATGGAGTCACGAGCCAATCCCGGCCCGGCGACGCTGCGCCATCATGACGCGACCCTCGGCGTGCTGCGCGCCGCGGGCTTCTCCGTGGCCATGACCGCCCACGCCTACGCCCTGCTGGACAGCTACATCTACGGATTCGCGCTCCAGGAGGCCGCGCTGCCCTTCAGCGCGGAGACCGTCACCGAGTCCGCCGGAGCGATGATGCAGCAATTCGCCGGCGAGTACCCCTACCTGGCCGAGATCGCGACCGAGCACATCCTCCGGCCCGGCTACGACTTCGGCGACGAGTTCGAAATCGGGCTTACCGTCATCCTCGACGCCCTCAGCAGGTCCATCCCCGCCGGCAGCGGCCAACCCGGGCTGACCGTCGGCCGCGGTGCCGGCCCCGGCACGCCGGCTATTTGATGGCGCCCAGGTAGATGACGCTGAGCAGGCCGAAGACGAAGCAGTAGATCGCGAACGGGATCAGGGTGCGGGTCTGGAAGTAGCGCATCAGGAACCGGACCGACAGGTACGCGCCGACCCCGGACAGGATGCTGCCCAGCAGGATCTGCCCGTGGATGCCCTGTCCGTCCGGGCCGGTCAGCTTGGGGAGCTCGAGCACGCCCGCGGCCAGGATGACCGGGGTGGCGAGCAGGAACGCGAACCGGGCCGCGTCCTCCCGGGACAGGCCCCGGTTCATGCCAGCCACCATGGATACCCCGTCCCGGCTGATCCCGGCCAGCAGCGCCAGGATCTGCGAGGCCCCGATGAACAGGGCCCGCAGCCAGCCCATCCCGGCCAGCCGCTCGTCGGCCTGGATCGGCCTGCACGAGTTCCTCCTGCCGCACGGCCTGCTGGCCCGAAGCGTGCCGGGCCTGCCGGGCCATCCCCGGCGCCGGGGGTCCCGGCGGGCGGCGCGCGCCCGCGGACACCAGCGCCTCCTCCCGCTGCGCGGCGATCTCCTGGTCGGCGCGGACCGAGGACCGCGGGCGGAACTTCTCGCCGCAGTACAAGATCACGCCGTTGATGATCAGGAACACCCCGGCCACGATGGGCCGGCCGAAGATCTCCCGGAAGGGCTTGTCGGCGACCAGGCCGACCAGGCCGACCGGGATGGTGGCCAGGATGATCATCCAGGCCAGCCGCTGGTCACGGGTCTGGACCTCGCGGTGGCGGATCGAGCTGAAGAAGCCGCCGATGATCCGGATCCAGTCCCGCCAGAAGTAGATCAGCAGCGCGATCGCGGTCGCCACGTGCATGCCCACGATGAAGGCCAGGTAGGGCGAGTTCGCCTTGGACACGTTCAGGTCGCTGGCCCAGCTCCCCCCGATCAGCGCCGGGATCAGCACGTTGTGCCCCAGGCTCGACACCGGGAAGAGCTCGGACACCCCCTGGATCAGCCCGACGACGGCAGCCTCGAGGTAGGTCAGGTGGGTCATGGAAGCCTTTCGGTCTGCGGGGTGCCAGGGAGCGGGCGCCCTGCGGGCAGGACCCATCGTACGGAAAAGCCGTGGCTGAAAAGCGCTACTTGATCGCGCCGAGGTAGATCACGCTGAGCAGGCCGAACACGAAACAGTAGACCGCAAAAGGGTACAGGGTGCGGGTCTGGAAGTAGCGCACCAGGAACCGGACGGACAGGTACGCGCCGACCCCGGACAGCACGCTGCCGAGCAGGATCTGGCCGTGGATTCCCTGGCCGAGCGGCCCCGTCAGGTCGGGCACCTTGAGCACCCCGGCGGCCAGGATGACCGGGGTGGCGAGCAGGAAGGCGAACCGGGCCGCGTCCTCCCGGGACAGGCCCCGGGCCATGCCGGTCACCATGGTGACCCCGTCCCGGCTGATGCCCGCCAGCAGGGCCAGGATCTGCGAGCTCCCGATGATGAGGGCTTCGGTGAACCCGACGCTGGCCAGCCGCTCGTCGGAGGCCAGGGCCTGGGAGATCTCGTCCTGGCGGATCGCCTGATGGCCGGCCGAGGGGGCGGCGGCGCGGCGCGCGGCCCGCTGCCCGTCCGGGACGGGCACCGGGTCCGGTTCCGGCGGTCTCGCCGCCAGCGCGTCCGCCCGCTCGGCGGCGATCTCCTGGTCGGCCCGGACCGAGGCGCGCGGGCGGAACTTCTCGCCGCAGTACAGGATGAGGCCGTTCACGATGAGGAACACCGCGGCCAGGATCGGCTTGCCGAACAGGACCCGGAAGGTGTGCTCGGCGACCAGGCCGACCAGCCCGACCGGGATGGTGGCCAGGATGATCATCCAGGCCAGGGTCTCGTCCCGGGTGGCCACCCGGGGGTGCCACCGCTGCCAATGCGCCAGCGAGGTGAAGAAGCCGCCGATGATCCGGACCCAGTCCCGCCAGAAGTAGATCAGCAGCGCGATCGCGGTCGCCACGTGCATGCCCACGATGAAAGCCAGGTAGGGAGACTCGGGCCGGGCCACGTTCAGGTCGCTGGCCCAGCTCCCCCCGATCAGCGCCGGGATCAGCACGTTGTGCCCCAGGCTGGACACCGGGAAGAGCTCGGTCACGCCCTGGATCAGGCCGACCACGCCAGCCTCGAGGTACGTCAGATGGGACATCCGGACCTTCCATCCCCGTGGGATCCAGCAGCCTGTCTGACCCTATTCGACCTGCCCAGCGCCCCCGTGCGGCGCTGGTCAAAGATTCAGTTAAGAATGCTGACGCCCTGGGGCCGGGCCGGCGCCCAGGAGGTCATGGAGAGGTCCACCCGGCGTGGGCGGGGGGCCCAATCTCCGGTGTCCGAGCCGTCCGGCATGCTCGTCCCGTACTGCCAACAAAGTTTTCTGATATCGGCAACCGGGGGGACGGGGAAAGGGGATCATCATGCCTGCTCGCTCGCTACCGCGCCTGGCTGGATTAACCTGGCGCGCGGCGCTGCCCGCCGCGGCCGCGGCGCTCACCCTGGTGGCCGGGCTCGTCCCGGCCCAGGCGGCCAGCCCGCCGGGGTGGGGCATCAGCGAGGTCTTCGGGGCGCCGGACTACCCGCTCCTGCAGAGCGTGTCGGTGTCCGGGCCGGACAACGCCTGGGTATCCGGGTCGGGCAGTCAGTCGCTGTTCGCCGAGCACTGGAACGGTAGCCAGTGGACGTCGGTCACGCCGCCGCCGTCCGTGCGCAACCTCGCCGGCGCCACCGTCAACGACGCCGTCATGGGCAGTTCGTCACCGGGTAACACCTGGTTCTTCCCGGAGGTCAGCGGCCCGGCCAAGACCAGGACGCTGGGCCTGGTGTGGAACGGCTCGGCCTGGCGGACGGTCACGGTGCCGGCCACGGACTCGCTGCTCGGCGTGAACGTCCTCGGCCGTCACGACGTCTGGCAGTGGGGCACCAAGCCGGCCCCCCGGACACGCTTGGCTTCGGGCCGCCGTGGCTGCGGCACTACAACGGGAAGACCTGGCGGACGGTGCCCGTCCCCGGCGTGGCCGCCGGGGCCAGCGTGGTCTCGGCCACCGACATGTGGGCGGTGGGGCCGACCACGGCGACCGCGGGCCAGTCCGGGCCGAAGCAGGCCTACATCGCCATGCACTGGAACGGGAAGAAGTGGGCCGCCGTCCGGCTGCCCAAGCTCGCTCCGGTGCAGGGCGCCGCCTGGTCGCCGAGGGGCATCGTGGCGCACGGCGCGGCCAACGTGTGGGTAAACGAGGTGCCGGACGGCAGCCTGAACGGCGAGCCCGGGCCGCAGCGCACCGTGCTGCTGCACTGGAACGGCAAGACCTGGAGCCGGGCGGCCAAGGACACCGGCCTCGACCTGGACACGATGACCGGGGACGGGACCGGCGGCTTGTGGCTGTCCGGCTCCGACCTGACTACCCAGGCCGGGCATCTCGTGCACTACGCCGGCGGGAGGTTCACCCAGCAGGCGGTGCCGACCGAGCCCGGGTACGACGCCGCGGCCGGCGAAGTCGCGCAGGTTCCCGGCGCCACCTCGGTGTGGGGGATCGGCTCGCTGGACCCGACCGGCAACGGCATCGACGAAGGCGTCATCTTCCGGTACGGCGGCTGACCGGGCGGCCGCCACGCCCGCTCCGGCGGGCGTGGCGGCCCCGCGCCCCGCGACTTGCGGCCCGGACATGAGTCATCCCGGGCCGGGGGACCGGCCCGGGATGGTTTTCGTTGCGGCGAATTTGGGGTTTTAGCTGTCCTGGCCTGCTGGGACGGCCGGGGTGTCGTGGTGCGGCCGGCGCCCGATCTTGCTGCCGAGCCAGGTCAGCGGGTCGTACTTGCGTCCGACGACCCGCTCCTTCATCGGGATCAGCGCGTTGTCGGTGATCTTGATGTTCTCCGGGCAGACCTCGGTGCAGCACTTGGTGATGTTGCACAGGCCGAGGCCGAAGTCGTCCTGGGCGATCTCCCGGCGGTCAGCCTCGTCGGCCGGGTGCATCTCCAGCTCGGCGATCCGCATCAGGAACCGCGGGCCGGCGAACTCGCGCTCGTTCTCCGGGTGGTCGCGGATCACGTGGCAGGTGTTCTGGCACAGGTAGCACTCGATGCACTTGCGGAACTCCTGGGACCGCTGCACGTCGACCTGCTGCATCCGGAACTCGCCCAGCCCGATCGAGGGGTCGGGGGTGAACGACGGGATCTCCCGGGCCTTGGCGTAGTTGAACGACACGTCGGTGACCAGGTCCCGGATCACCGGGAAGGTGCGCAGCGGGGTGATGGTGAGCGTCTCGTCCTCGGCGTAGACCGACATCCGGGTCATGCAGGCCAGCCGGGGCCGGCCGTTGATCTCCATGGAGCAGGAGCCGCACTTGCCGGCCTTGCAGTTCCACCGGATGGCCAGGTCGCCGGTCTGGGTGGCCTGCAGCCGGTGCAGCACGTCGAGGACGACCTCGCCGTCGTTCACCTCGACCGTGTAGTCGGTCAGCTGGCCGTCGCCGTCGTCGCCGCGCCACACGCGCAGCGCTGCCTTGTAGGTCATCAGCGCGTCTCCTCCGGCGCGGCGGCCGAGCCGGCGGACACGCCGGTCAGTTCACCCTCGGTCAGGTACTTCTTCAGTTCCGACAGCTCGAACAGGCTGAGCAGGTCCTCGCGCATCGGGATACCGGGCTGGCGGGCCAGGTTCACCTGGTCCTCGCTGCCCGGGAGCGTGCACACCAGGTTGACCTGGCGCCAGACCGGCGACATCTCCGGGTAGTCCTCGCGGGTGTGGCCGCCCCGCGACTCCTGCCGCTCCAGCGCCGACTGGGCCACGCAGTCCGAGACCAGCAGCATGTTGCGCAGGTCCTGGGCCAGGTGCCAGCCGGGGTTGTAGGCCCGGCCGCCCTCCACGCTCACCTGGGCCGCCCGGGCCCGGAGCTTCTCCAGCTCCGCCAGGGCGCTCTGCAGCTCGCCTTCGTTCCTGATCAGCCCGACCTGGTCGGTCATCAGCTGCTGCAGGGCCGCGTGCACCTCGTAGGGGTTCTCGCCGCCCGCCCGCTCCAGCGGGGCCAGTGCCTCGGACACCGCCTCGTCCAGCTCCGCCTGGCTGACCGCCGGCCGCGCCCCGCTGACCGAGTCCACGTGCTGCGAGGCGGCCTGCCCGGCCCGGCGGCCGAACACCAGCAGGTCCGACAGGGAGTTGCCGCCCAGCCGGTTGGAGCCGTGCATGCCGCCGGACACCTCGCCCGCCGCGTACAGGCCGGGCACGCTGGCCGCCTGGGTGTCCGGGTCGACCTCGACGCCACCCATCACGTAGTGGCAGGTGGGCCCGATCTCCATCGGCTCCTTGGTGATGTCCACGTCGGCCAGCTCCTTGAACTGGTGGTACATGGACGGCAGCCGCTGCAGGATGTAGTCGGCCGGGCGGCGGGAGGCGATGTCCAGGAACACCCCGCCGTGCTCGGTGCCGCGGCCCTCCTTGACCTCGGAGTTGATCGACCGGGCCACCTCGTCCCGGGGCAGCAGCTCGGGCGGCCGCCGGTTGTGGTCCGGGTCGGTGTACCAGCGGTCGGCCTCCTCCTCGGTCTCCGCGTACTGGGCCCGGAACACGTCGGGCACGTAGTTGAACATGAACCGCTTGCCCTCGCTGTTGCGCAGCACGCCGCCGTCACCGCGGACCGACTCGGTGACCAGGATGCCCTTGACCGACGGCGGCCAGATCATGCCGGTCGGGTGCAGCTGCACGAACTCCATGTTCAGCAGGCTGGCCCCGGCCAGCAGGGCCAGCGCGTGCCCGTCCCCGGTGTACTCCCAGGAGTTCGAGGTCACCTTGTAGGACTTGCCGATGCCGCCGGTGGCCAGCACCACGGCCGGCGCCTCGAACAGCAGGAACTGGCCGGTGCCGCGGACGTAGCCGAACGCGCCCGCGATCTTCCCGGCGTCCAGCATCAGCCGGGTGATCGTGGTCTCGGAGAACACCTTGATCATGGCCTCGGGGTCGCCGTGGTCGATCGCGTCCTGCTGCTGCAGCGCCACCACCCGCTGCTGCAGGGTCCGGATGATCTCCAGGCCGGTCCGGTCCCCGACGTGCGCCAGCCGCGGGTACTCGTGCCCGCCGAAGTTCCGCTGGCTGATCTTGCCGTCCTTGGTCCGGTCGAAGAGCGCGCCCCAGGCCTCCAGCTCCCAGACCCGGTCCGGCGCCTCCTTGGCGTGCAGTTCGGCCATCCGCCAGTTGTTCAGGAACTTGCCGCCGCGCATCGTGTCGCGGAAGTGGACCTGCCAGTTGTCGTTGGGGTTCGCGTTGCCCATGGAGGCCGCGCAGCCGCCTTCGGCCATGACCGTGTGCGCCTTGCCGAACAGCGACTTGGAGATGATCGCGGTCTTCTTGCCCGCCTGGCGGGCCTCGATCGCCGCCCGCAGGCCGGATCCGCCGGCCCCGATCACCACGACGTCGTAGGGGAGCCGTTCGATGTCCGTCATTGCCTTGCCTGCCTCAGTTGAAGATCCGCGGATCGCTGAACACCCCGGCGGCCACCAGGAAGATGTACAGGTCGGTCAGCATCAGCGTGCCGAGCGTGATCCAGGCGAGCTGCATGTGCCGCGTGTTCAGCTTCGAGATCTGGGTCCAGGCCCAGTACCTGGCCGGGTGCTTGGAGAAGTTCTTGAGCCTGCCGCCGGTGATGTGCCGGCAGGAATGGCAGGACAGCGTGTAGGCCCACAGGAAGACCACGTTGACCAAGATGATCAGGGTGCCCAGCCCGAGGCCGAAGTTGCCGTCCGGTCCGCGGAACGCCTGCGTCAGGTCGTAGGTGTTCAGGATCGAGATCAGCAGGGCCATGAAGAAGAAGTAGCGGTGCAGGTTCTGCATGATCAGCGGGAACCGCGTCTCGCCGCTGTAGCTGGCGTGCGGCTCGCGGACCGCGCAGGCGGTGGGCGACTGCCAGAAGGCCCGGTAGTAAGCGCGCCGGTAGTAGTAGCAGGTCAGCCGGAACCCGAGCACGAACGGCAGCGACACGAACGCGTACGGGATGATCGGCGGCACGGCCGGGATCCAGGTGCCCAGGCTGGACGAGCCGGCCACGCACTCGCCGCTGACGCACGGTGAGTAGAACGGGGTCAGGTAGTGGTACTGCGGCACCCAGTACCAGTGACCCATGAAGACCCGGACGGTCGCGTACGCGACCCAGATGGTCAGCAGTGTCGCGGTGATGATCGGCGCGCGCCGCCAGTTGTCCTTGCGCAGCGTGCGGTCCGGGATCTGCGCCCGGGTTCTTTCCGGCGCCTGGCTTACCTGCGTCATCGGTGACGTCTCCGCCCTTGAGCTAAGTGGGGTGCTTCCGCGTCTGCCGGCTGCCCCCGCACCCGCCTGCGCCATGCACTGAAACTTTATTCAAATGCATACCACCACTAGGCCGGGTGGCGTCGCCTGCTGCGTGTGACTCTCGCTACACCGTGTCCTGACGTTCACCCGGACCGTCCTCCGGGCCGCCTATTCCCAGCGCCTCGCGCAGGAACTCCACCTGCAGCAGCAGCAGGTTCTCGGCCACCTCCTCCTGCGGTGTCATATGGGTCACCCCGGACAGGGGCAGCACGATGTGGCCCCGCCCCGCGGCGAGCAGTGCGGAGGACATCCGCAGCGTGTGCGCGACCACCACGTTGTCGTCGGCCAGCCCGTGGATGAACAGCAGCGGGCGGGCCAGCCGGGGCGCGTCGGCCAGCAGCGAGGACTGCGCGTACACCTCCGGCTGATCGTCCGGGTGACCCAGGTAGCGCTCGGTGTAGCAGGTGTCGTACAGCCGCCAGTCGGTGACCGGGGCGCCCGCCACCGCCGCGTGGAACACATCCGGGCGGCGCAGCACGGCCAGCGCGGACAGGTAGCCGCCGAACGACCAGCCCCGGATCGCGACCCGGCTGGTGTCCAGGTCGGGGTGGCGGACCGCGGCCGCCTGGAGGGCCTCGACCTGGTCCTCGAGCACCGGCCCGGCCAGGTCGTGCCAGACCTCCCGCTCCCACCCCGGGCCCCGGCCCGGGGTACCCCGGCCGTCGGCCACCAGCACCGCGAAGCCCTGCTCGGCGAGCCACTGGGAAGTGAGGAACGCGCCCTGGGCCGAGAGCACCCGCTGCGCGTGCGGGCCGCCGTACGGGTCGAGCAGGACCGGCAGCCGGCCCGTGCCCGGCTGGTGCCAGGACGGGAACAGCAGCGCGCTGCGGATCTCCCGGGGCCCCGCCGCGAACAGGTCCGGATCCGGGACCGGCACGTTCGGCGTCTCGGCCAGCACGGCGATCTGGGCTGCTTCGGTGACGGCCGGGCTTGGCCCCCCGGCGGCGGACAGGCCGGTCCCTCCGGTGGCGGCCAGGCCCGGCCCCCCGGCGGCAGGAGCGTCGGTCAGGACCCGGACCTCCGGTCCGGGGTGGGCCAGCGTGCGGCTGGTGATCACGGTGGTGCCGCCGGACCGGGTGCCCGTGTGCACGCCTCCGGGCGGGCTGATCTCCTCCAGGGCGCCCGCCCGGTACAGCCACAGCCCGATCGCGGTCGGGTCAGCCGCGGAGGCGGCGAACAGCACCGTCGCGCCGTCCACGCTGAGGACCTCGCGGACCTGCATGGTGGGCGGCGTCACCGCGGCCCTGGTGCCCCGGGCCAGCTCCTCCGGGGTGCCGACGAGCAGCCGCCGGGCTCCGCCGGCGTCCGCGACCCACGCGATCCGTTCTTCCTCGTCGCCGGTCCGGGCGGGCACCCCGGGCACGATCTCCAGCCACCGCGAGTCGGTGTCCTCGCGCAGCACCGTCGTCGCGCCGGTCGCCGGGTCCGCGGCGAGCAGCCGCATCACCCGCTGGTCGCGGCTCAGCACCACGATCAGCGGGTCGCCGGACTCCCAGCTCACCGTGACCAGGTACGGGAAGGCGGCGCCCCCGGTGTCCACCGCCACCGATGCGTCCGTCCAGCCCGGCCAGCAGCAGCGAGACCTCGGCGTTGGGGGTGCCTGCCGACGGATAGGCCACGGCGGCGGGCGGGCGATCCGGGTTCGCCGGGTCGGCGATGTGCCACCGCTGGACCGGGGTCTCGTCGACCCGGGCCACCAGCAGGCTGGCTCCGTCCGGCGCCCACCAGTACCCGCGGATCCGGCCCATCTCCTCGGCCGCGATGAACTCGGCCAGGCCGTAGGAGAGCCCCGGGGTACCCGCCGGGTCGGCCAGCGCGATGTCCCCGCGGCCGTCCACCCCGATGACGCGCAGCGCGCCGCCGCAGACATAGGCGACCCGGGTGCCGGTCGGGTCGGGCCGGGGATCGATCGCAGGAGAGCGGGCCCCGAGTTCGCGGGCGCCGGGTTCGCTGGCATTGGGTTCGCGGGCATTGGGTTCGCTGGTACTGGGTTCGCTGGCACTGGGTTCGCGGGTACCGGACTTGGGGATGCGGGTCGGATCGGGCAGGCCGGCCACATACACCCGGCCGGCCAGGGTGAACGCGGCCACGCTCATGGCCCGGTCCGTGGCGAACCCGACGATTCCCCCCGCCTGCTCCCGGGTGCGCTCCCGGCGGGCCTTCTCCTGCGGGGAGAGGTCCTCGCCGGCGGGCTCCAGCGAGGCCGGATCGGCCAGCAGTTCCTCGTTCCCCGTATCCACGTGCAGTTGCCACAGGCAGGTCACCGGGTCGGCGCCGCCCTGGCTGCGCAGGAAGGCGACCCGGCGGCCGTCGGGCGCGACCTTGAACGAACGGGGAACGCCGAGAGAGAACCGCCTGGTCCGGGCCTGCTGCCGCGGGAAGCTTTCCGTCATGGCCCCGATCCTGCCACCGTGGCCGGCCACCCGCGGACGCCAGCTACGCTCGCTGCGTGTGAGCACCCCGGAGACCGGGGGCGGGCTGCTGGTGGTGCACGCCCACCCCGACGACGAATCGATCGAGACCGGCGCCACCATGGCCAGGTACGCGGCCGCGGGCGTCCCGGTGACGCTGGTCACCTGCACCCTGGGGGAGCTGGGCGAGATCATCCCGGCGGACCTGGCCTACCTCGGCGCCGAGCGCGGTGACCTGCTCGGCAAGTACCGGATCGGGGAACTCGACGCCGCCTGCGCCGCCCTCGGCGTGCGGGATCACCGGTTCCTCGGGGGGCCGGGCCGCTGGCGTGACTCCGGCATGATGGGCCTGCCCAGCAACGACGACCCCGGATGCTTCTGGCAGGCGAACCTGGACGAGGCGGCCCTGGACCTGGTGGCCATTATCCGCGAGGTACGCCCCCGGGTCATGGTCAGCTACGACGACCGCGGGTTCTACGGGCATCCTGACCACATCCAGGCGCACCGGGTGGCCTGGCGGGCCTTCCAGCTGGCCGGGGATCCCGGCCTGTCGATGCCTGGCCTGCCTGGGCCTGGCCTGCCTGGGCCCGGCCTGCCTGGGTCTGGCGCTGACCGTGATCCATGGCCGGTGGCCAAGTTCTACGCCACGGCCGTGCCGCGCTCGGTGCTGGCGGCGGCGACCGACCTGTCCGGCCGGGACGGCGAGGCCGCGCCGGCCGAGTTCATCGCTGAGCCCGCCGCGGACACCGTGCCCTACGGGGCCGGGGACGATCAGGTAAGCACGGAGATCGACGGGTCCGCGTACCTCGCCGCCAAGACGGCCGCGATGCGCGCCCACGCCACCCAGATCACGGTGCGCGAACCCTTCTTCGCGCTGTCCAATTGGGTAGGCCAGCGCATCCTGGCCCGCGAGTACTACACGCTGCTGGCCGGTCCCGCGGGGCCCGGACGGCCCGGACGGCCGCGAGACCGACCTCTTCGCCGGACTGGACTAAGCCCGGTGTCTGTGTGGCCGCTGACGGCTGCGTGCGAGCTGGACAAAACCTCGCTGCCGCGGACGCACGTCACGCGGGATAGGTCGGGCGCGACCATGATCACTTCGCTCGAGACCGTGATCAAAGTGTCTGATGATTCTGATGTGGTCGTTCCGGCGGGACGGCTGAGCGGAGGCTCTTCCGCTGGGCGGCGGAGCGCCGTCGAGCGGGGCGGGCGGCGGCGAAACCGGCTTGTTCGCCGGCCTCGGCTCGCTGTCCGGCGCGGTGCGGCGTATAGCCTGCAATCCGTGGACAGCTTGCCCAATCCGCCCGCGCGCCGGGACCCTCAGGCGTTCGTCACCGGCGGCGCCTACGCGTTGCTGTTCCTGCTGGGAGCCCTGGAAGGGCTGATCGGGTGCTTCCAGTTCTCCCGCGTGGTGGGTTCCTTCCCGCTGGTCGCCCTGGTGCTGGCCGTCGTGATCGGAGTCACCTGCTTCCTCGGCGCGGCCGGGATGGGGTCAACGGCCGGCGCGCTGGCCCCGGCGCTGGGCTGGTTCGCCGTGTCCGTGGTGCTGAGCCTGCCCACGTCCGGGGGCAGCGTGATCATCGCCAATTCGACGGCGGGCCAGGTGTACCTCTACGGCGGGTCGCTGTGCGCGGCCGCGGGCGTCGTGGCTGGCCTTCCTGCGCCGGGCCCGGACCGGGCCGCCCCGGGCTGGCACCCACCGGACCGGCGTGCCCCGGCGCCCGAGCATCAGTTCATGACAGCAGTTGACGGCGCCGACTTCCGGCGCGTCGCCGGCCAGTTCGCTAGCGGCATCATGGTCGTGACGACCCGCCTCGAGGGCATGGACCACGCCATGACCGTGACCGCCTTCGCGTCGGTGTCCCTGGAACCGCAGCGGGTGCTGTTCTGCGCCGAGAAGATCGCCCGCTTCCACGATGCGGTGCTGGCCGCCGGGATCTGGGCGGTGTCCGTGCTCGATGAGGACTCAGAGAAGACCGCCCGGTGGCTGGCCACCCGCGGGCGCCCACTGGACGACCAGCTGGCCGGGATCGCGCACCATCCCGGCCCGCAGACCGGGTCGGCGGTGCTGGACGACGCGCTGGGCGCGATCGAGTGCCGGACCACGGCGGTGCACGACGGCGGCGACCACGCCATCGTGGTCGGCGAGGTCATCGGGGTCAGCGAGCCGCAGCCGGGCCGCCGCCCGCTGATCCACCACGGCGGGCGGTACCGCACGCTGAAGGGCGACTGACCAGGCCGCGTGCTGCTCTGGCCGGGCCGGTCGCCTGGCGGCCCCGCCTACTCGCGGATGGCCGCCTCGAGCTGGTCCAGCCCCCAGTCCAGGTCCGGTTCGCTGATCATCAGGGGCGGCGCGAGCCGGATCGCGGTGCCGTGCGTGTCCTTGGCCAGGACGCCGTGCGCCGCGAGCCGCTCGCAGGCGACGCGGCCCGACAGCGAGGTGAACTCGATCCCGGCCCACAGGCCGCGGCCGCGCACCTGGGCGACCACGTCCCCGGGCAGGGCGGACAGCCGGTCGTGCAGGTGGGCGCCGAGCTTGGCGGAGCGTTCCTGGTACTCGCCGGTGTCCAGCAACGCGATCACCTCACGGCCTACGGCGCAGGCCAGCGGGTTCCCGCCGAAGGTCGAGCCGTGCTGCCCGGGCTGGAAGACGCCGAGGACCGCGCGGGACGACACGACCGCGGAGACCGGCACGATCCCGCCGCCGAGCGCCTTGCCGAGCAGGTACATGTCGGGCCGCACCCCCTCGTGCTCGCAGGCGAAAGTGGCACCGGTCCGGCCCAGCCCGGACTGAATCTCATCGGCGATCATGAGGGCTCCGTGCGACGTGCACAGTTCCCGGACAGCGGCCAGGTAGCCCGGCGGCGGCACCACCACGCCGGCCTCGCCCTGGATCGGCTCGATCAGGACGCCGACCACGTTGGGGTCCATGGCTGCGGCCAGTGCGTCGGCGTCCCCATAGGGCACCACGCGGAAGCCGGGGGTGTACGGCCCAAACGAGGCCCGGGCGTCGGGGTCGGTGGAGAAGCTGACGATCGTCGTGGTCCGGCCGTGGAAGTTGCCCTCGAACGCCACGATGACCGCTTCGTCGGCGGGCACGCCCTTGACCTCGTAACCCCACTTGCGTGCGGTCTTGATCGCGGTTTCCACCGCCTCCGCGCCGGTGTTCATCGGCAGCACCATCTCCATGCCCGCCAGGTCCGCGAGCTCGGCGCAGAACAGGCCGAACTGGTCGTGGTCGAAGGCCCGGCTGACCAGCGTGACCCGGTCCAGCTGCCGCTGCGCGGCCGCGATCAGGGCGGGGTGGCGGTGACCGAAGTTGAGCGCGGAGTACGCCGCCAGCATGTCGAGGTAACGGCGCCCCTCCGCGTCGGTGACCCAGGCGCCCTCGGCCTCGGCGATCACGATGGGCAGCGGGTGATAGTTGTGCGCGCTGTGCGCCTCTGACAGGGCGCGCAGGTCTTCGGTGGTGACGGTCACGGTACTTCCCCCTCTCATGGCCGGAGTTCCAGTGTGCAGCACTTGGGACCGCCCCCGGCTTTGCGGAATTCGGACATGTCCACCGGCACCGGCTCGAAGCCTCGCGCGGCGAGCTGGGCGGCCAGCGCCATCGCCTGGGCTGGCAGGACCACGTGGTGCCCGTCGCTGACCGCGTTCAGCCCGAGTACCGCGGCGTCCTCGTCAGTGGCCTCGACGAGCTCGGCGAAGCAGGCGGCGAGGGCGGCCCGCCCGGCGGCGTCGAACGCGGCCGGGTAGTAGGCGGCGGTGCCGGCGTCGAGCACGCACAGAGCCGTGTCCAGATGGTAGAACCGCGGGTCCACCAGGCGGAGGCTGACGACGGGCAGCCCGAACAGCCGCTCGAGGTCGTACCGCATGTCGGGGTCGGTGCGGAAGCCGTGCCCGGCCAGGATCACCCGGCCCGCGTGCACGATGTCCCCCTCGCCCTCGTTGACGCGCTGGGGCTCGTGCACCACGGGGTAGCCCCGCGCACGGAACCAGTCCAGGTAGGCGGGCCCTTCCGCGGCGCGCTCCGGATGCCGGAAGCGGGCGCCCAGCACGGTCCCCCCGATCACGGTGGCGCCGTTGGCCGCGAAGACCATGTCCGGCAGGCCGGGGCGGGGATCGATCAGCTGGACCGTGTGGCCGAGCGAACGGTAGGTGTCCCGCAGCAGCTGCCACTGGAGCATGGCCCGCGCGGTGTCTACGGGTTCCCCGCTGCCCATCCAGGGGTTGATGGAGTACTGCACCGTGAAGTGATCTGGCGAGCACATCAGGTAGGTCCGGGGCTGGGGGGCCAGGGTCGCATCCGGAGCGGCGGCGGTGCTGATGACGGGGGTGGTGGTGGGAAGCGTCTCGGTCATCGATCCTCCTCTCGGCGGCCATTGAGCCTGCTGCTCGAAGCGTATGCTCTCCGTCGCGGTGCATAGCTGCGCATCAGCTGCGAGTAGGCGAAGGTTCGTTGCGAAGTTGGAAGAGAGACCGGCTAATCGTTGCGCGTTAACATGAATGAGCACTGTTTTACATCGCTGTAACATTCAGCGGGGCCGGGTCGGGGCAGGCGGGATGGGGCTAACCCGGCGGGATGGGGCTAAGCCAACAGGATGGGGCTAAGCCAACAGGGTTCAGACGCCCCGGCGTCCGTAAGTCATGAGCGCTCAGGGCGTGCGGACGGTCCAGGTCTGGCCGGCTGGTGTGTCGGTCACCGTGACGCCGAGCGTGCCGAGCTGGTCGCGGAGCCGGTCCGCCAGGGGCCAGTCGGCCGCGGCGCGGGCGGCCGCCCGCGCCTCCAGCAGGTCCGCCGCGTCGTCGGGGAGAGGCCGCGGCGCCGGCTCCCGCCCGATGTCCCGGGCCAGGTCCAGGCCGAGCAGGTGATCAGCGTGGGCGAACGTCTCGAACTTGGCCCCGGGCGGGATCTCGGTGTCCTTCTCCAGGCTCCGCAGGACCCGCAGCGCCGCCGGGGTGTCCAGGTCGTCGTCGAAGGCCGCGGCGAAGTCGCTGACGTACTCCGCGCACATGGGCTTGCTCGGCGAGCGGGCCCACTCGGCCACCCGCTCCCGCCAGCGGCGCAGCGTCCGGTCCGCGGTCTCCAGCACCGCCCAGGTCAGGTTCAGCTGCTGCCGGTAGCGGTGGTCCAGGAACGCGAACCGGAGCGCGAGCGGGTCCAGCCCGCGCGCGGTGAGATCGGCCAGCAGGACCACGTTCCCGGTGGACTTGGCCATCTTGCGGCCCTCGAACAGCAGGTGCTCGCCATGCACCCAGTGCTGGACGACCTCGTGGCCGGTGACCGTGTTGGACTGGGCCCGCTCGTCCTCGTGGTGCGGGAAGCGCAGGTCGATCCCGCCGGTGTGCACGTCGATGGTCTCGCCCAGGTAGTGCAGGGACATCGCGGAGCATTCGGTGTGCCAGCCCGGAAAGCCGGTGCCCCAGGGAGCGGCATAGGTCAGTTCCCGGCCCGATCGCGCCGCTTTCCAGAGGGCCCAGTCCGCGTGGAAGCGCTTGTCCGGGTCTGCGCCCTGCTGGTCAGGACTGGGCCGCAGGTCGCCGAGCCGGTTGCCGGACAGCTCGCCGTAGCTGGGGAAGGACCGGGCGTCGAAATACACCGAGCCGCTGGGGACCGCATACGCGTGGCCGGTCTCGATCAGCCGGGCGATCAGGTCGATCATCATGTCGATGGACTCTGAGGCCCGCGGGTAGGAGTCGGCCGGGTGGATGTTCAGCGCGGCGCAGTCGGCGTGGAACGCTTCCTCGTAGTACCGGGCGAGGTCGAGCGGGCTCTTTCCCTCAGCCTGGGCCTGGACCGCGACCTTGTCCTCGCCCTCGGGATCGATCTCGGTGTCATCGACCAGGTGCCCGACGTCGGTGATGTTCTGGCAGCTGGTGACCAGCAGCCGGTGCCGCCCGGCGGTCCGCCGGATCAGGTCGGCCAGCAGGTAGGACCGCAGGTTGCCGACGTGGGCCGGGCGGTAGACCGTCGGCCCGCAGCTGTAGACGCTGAGGCGGCCGCGGCGGACGGGCTCGATCGTCTCGACCTGCCTGGTCCGGGTGTCATAGAGGCGGAGCACACCTGACAGCCTATGAGGGGTCGCGGCTGGTCCCTGGGCCGGTGGTACCGGGGCCGCAGTCGGGGGGGTCGCGGGCCCAAAGCCCGGCCGGCCTATGGATGCAGTCCACGGACCAGGTCGGCCGGGACAACCCGGACCGGGAACGGCTGCGTGGCAGTCCACGCCGTATCGCCCGCCACGCAGGCGACCTCCCGGTAGACGCCGTCGGCCAGCTCGAACACCGTCAGCGACGGCTTGTCCCGGGCTGGGTTGACCAGCCAGAACGAGGGGGAGCCGAGCCGGGCGTAGACCGCCTTCTTCAGGTGGGCGTCACGGAGGCGGCTGGTGGGAGAGATCACCTCGACGGCCAGCACCGGGGCCCGGGGCAGGTCGTCCTCGGTGAGGTCGGCGTACCGGGCCACCAGGACGTCGGGCTGAACCTCGTTGAACTTGTCCGGGCGCACCGCGAACGGGGCGGCCAGGACTCGGAGGTCAGCGGGACAGGCTTGATCCAGCAGAATGGACAGTGCGAGCACCACCGCCTGGTGCGCCCAGCCTGGCGCCGGGCTCACCAGGAGCTCCCCGTCGATAAGTTCGTACCGGCGACCGTCATCCGGCATCCCCTCCAGGTCGGCGACCGTGAAGGGGTGGGCGACATCGCTGGGACTGGTCACGCTGTCATGGTCCCCTCCTTTCCTGACCCCGGCAACCATGCCAGGTGGGTACGACAGGTTCGGGGATGCGCGGCCTTGCGGGGAGAGGGTGCAGGGCTGTGTCCGGTGGTACGACAGGTTGGGCGATGCGCGGCCCGGCAGGGGGGGCTGGGGCGAGCGCCGCTGGGCGCGCGGGTGGCGTTGGTCAGGCGAGGGTGGCCAGGCGGTGAGCGGCGGCGGCCACCCGCTCGTCCGTGGCGGTCAGGGCCATCCGGATGTGCTGCGCCCCGGCCGGGCCATAGAACTCACCAGGCGCGACGAGGATGCCCTCCCCGGCGAGCTGATCCACCGACGCCCAGCAGTCGTACCCCGGGCGCGAGGCCCACAGGTACAGGCCCGCCTCGGAATGGGTGATGGTCCAGCCGGCCTTCTCCAGGGCGGGCCGCAGCTGCTCGCGCCGGGCCGCGTACACCGAGCGCTGCTGCTCCGCGTGCGCGTCGTCGGCGAGCGCCGCCGCCATGGCCGCCTGGACCGGGGTGGGCATCATCATCCCGGCGTGTTTGCGGATCTCCAGCAGCTGCGCGACGAGCGCGGGGTCTCCGGTGACGAAGCCCGCCCGGTAGCCGGCCAGGTTGGACCGCTTGGACACCGAGTGCACCGCGAGCAGGCCGTCGAACGACCCGCCGCACACGTCGGGGTGCAGCACCGACACCGGCTCCGCCGTCCAGCCGAGGCCGATGTAGCACTCGTCCGAGGCCAGCACCGCGCCGCGATCCCGGGCCGCCCGGGCCGCCGCGGCGAGCTGCCCGGCGCTGAGCACCCGCCCGGTGGGGTTGCTGGGTGAGTTCACCCAGACCAGGCGCACCGGGCCGGGGGTGGCTGACGTGGTGGTTTTCGTTGCGGAGGCTTGGGGGGCGGGCACCAGGCCGGCGGGCGGGAGCTCGTCTGCGGCCATCGCATCGGCCCCCGCCAGCCGGGCGCCGATGTCGTAGGTCGGGTAGGCGAGTTCCGGGTAGACGACCACGTCCCCGGGCCCGCAGCCGAGCAGCGCCGGCAGTGAGGCGATGAACTCCTTGGTGCCGATCAGCGGCAGTACCGCGTCCGGCTCGACCGTCACCCCGTGGCGGCGGGCCAGCCAGCCGGCCGCGGCCTCACGCAGCGCGCGGGTGCCGTGGGTGGCCGGGTAGCCGGGCGCGTTGGCCGCGGCCCGGAGGGCGTCCTGCACCATCCCGGGGACGGGGTCGACGGGGGTGCCCACGGACAGGTCCACGATCCCGTCCGGATGGGCCCTGGCCTTCTGGCCGTAGGGAGCGAGCAGATCCCAGGGAAACCGGGGCAGCCGGGCCGCGAGGGTCAGCTGTCTTCTCCCTGCGGCGGCACCGCGATCACGATGGGGTGGTCCTTGTTGATCTTCCCGACCTTGGAGGCGCCGCCGGGCGAGCCCAGGTCCGCGAAGAACTCCACGTTCGCCTTGTAGAAGTCCTTCCACTGGTCGGGCACGTCGTCTTCGTAGAAGATCGCCTCGACCGGGCAGACCGGCTCGCATGCGCCACAGTCCACGCACTCGTCAGGGTGTATGTAGAGCATGCGCTCACCCTCGTAGATGCAGTCGACGGGGCACTCCTCGATGCATGACTTGTCGAGGATGTCGACACAGGGCTGCGCAATGATGTACGTCACGTCGGAACTCCTCTTCCGGCATCATCCCGGTGGGTTCTGGGGCCTCCCAGTATCCCGGTCCTGGGCAAGTATGTCGCGAAGGCGGCGGCAGCCGCGGCCCGGGGCCGCCAGTTTCACCAGCCGGCCGCAGGCTATCAGCTCAGCTGGATGGTGCCCGCTGGCGGTGCGCCTGCGTCACGGACCCAGCCTTTGGTCCCCGCGGACGCGCGCCACTGATAACCGCCGAAGCGCACCTGGTGGATGCCGTAGGTGCTGGCGTGGGTCACCAGCCAGGACGCCACCGTCCAGCCGAGCCTTGGGCGCCCGATCGGCACCAGCATGGTGTGGTGCTGCGCGGGCCGGGCCAGCTCCGCGGTGGCCGGGCCGAAGGTGCTCGCCAGTCCCTGCGTGATGGCGGCCACGTTGGGGTGGCGCGGGCTGGCCGCGGTCGACCAGCAGTAGACGGCGTGGTCGCGCTGGCCGGTGAACGCGCCGGCCATCTCGGTCGCCATCCGCTGGTACTGCATGTACGCGGACCCGTCCGCGCTGTGCTGGACCGCCTGGGCCGCCTGGTACACGGGCATCGTCTGGTAGCCCTGGACGGACTTCAGCGCGTGGAAGAACTTGGTCGCCGCGTAGACCGGGTTCTCGAGCTTCCTGGCCGGCCCCCAGCCCTGCGAGGGCCGCTGCTGGAACACGCCCGACCGAGTCCGAGGTCCCGTAGTCCAGGTTGTGCAGCTTGGATTCCTGCATCGCCGTCGCGTAGGCGATGGTGACGGCCTGGCGGGGCATCGACTCCTGGTGGGCCACGCCCGCGATCGTGGCCGCGATGCTGGCCTGCTGGGTATCGAGCAGCACCGACTGGTGCGTGGACGCGGCCGAGCATCCCGACCCGCTCAGCACGGGCACGATGACCGGCGCGAGACTGCGTACCGCCAGATAGGTGCCCGCGGCGGCGGCGAGGAGCACGCTCGTCACGATGACCGCGCGGCGCTTAGGTTTCAGGCGCCGGGGACGTGGCTGGCTTGGCCGGCTGTTGGGCACATGCCGAAGTTACCGGCGCGATCCGGCCTGAGCGACACAGACCGGCGCACGCGTCGCAGTGCACACCGGCCCTTGACCGGTGGATGCCTTCCGGTGACGAGTCAGTGACCTGGGCAGGAATAGGCGGCGCCGCGATCATTACGGGCAGGCGCGCGGAGCGCCCGTGACGGCCCCGGGCGCCGCGTTGCCGGGCGCGCCCCGCTGACCAGGTCATTTCACATGGCAGGATCGAAGGGTGCAATCTGAGTCACGTCGTCGAATCCGCCGCCAGGGACCTGCCATGCTGCGCGGCGATTTCATCCCCAAGACCACCACCGACCAGCGGCTGCTCGACAGGCGCGGGCCCAGCGACTGGGTGCATACCGACCCCTGGCGGGTGCTGCGGATCCAGGCCGAGTTCGTCGAGGGCTTCGGGCTGCTCGCGGAACTCGGCCCGGCGGTCTCGGTCTTCGGCTCCGCCCGGGCCCGGCCCGGGGACCGCGAGTACGGGCAGGCCGAGCGCATCGGCACCGGGCTGGCCGAGGCGGGCTACGCGGTGATCACGGGCGGCGGCCCGGGTGTCATGGAGGCGGCCAACAAGGGCGCCGCCAGCGTGGGCGGGGTCTCGGTCGGGCTCGGTATCGAGCTGCCCATGGAGATGGGCCTGAACGACTACGTAGAGATCGGGCTGGAGTTCCGCTACTTCTTCGTCCGCAAGACGATGTTCATCAAGTATTCGCAGGCGTTCGTGGTGCTGCCCGGCGGCTTCGGCACGCTGGACGAGCTGTTCGAGGCGCTCACCCTGGTCCAGACCGGCAAGATAACGAGATTCCCGATCGTGCTGGTGGGCAGCAGCTACTGGGCCGGCCTGGTGTCCTGGATCCGTGAGTCGGTGCTGGCCAGCGGGAACATCTCGGCCGGGGACGAGGAGCTGATCACGGTGGTGGACGATCCGGCCGAGGTGATCCGCGTCATCCAGCAGGCCCATGCGCAACACAACAACGGCGCCGACGCCGGGCGGGCCCGGGCGGCCGAGTCCGAGCCGGGAGACTGAGTGGCCGAGTCCGAGCCCGGGGGACCGAACCGGGCCGACTGGCTCCTGATGGATGTCGGCGGGCGTCAGGCGTGGCACGATTCGTACTGTGCCGATTCTGTTGCTACTCGCCGCGGCCATCATTCTGGCCGGCGTGGTGAGCGTGGCCATGGGCCACGGTGGCGAGATGGCGGAGTTCGCCGGGGACTATGTCCCGCCCGACCTGGTGACCGCCGCCGACGTGGTGCTGCTGCGGCCGCCGTCCGCCCTCTGGGGCTACAACGTGCAGGTGACCGACGAGGCGCTGAACCGGGTCGCACAGGTCATCACCGAGCGCGACGTCGAGATCGCGGTGCTCCGCCAGCAGCTGGCCGAGCTCCGGTCAGCCACCGGCAGCCATCCGGCCATCGCCGCCACCCTGCTGGCCCGCTCGAAGGCGGCCAGCGCCCGGGGTTCCAGTGCCAGGCCGGCCAGTACCCCCCAGGCCGGTACCCGGGACACCAGTGCTGGCCAGGCTGGATCGCCGGGCGGGCCGGTTCCGGCCGCAGGCCCGCCGGATCTGCCCTCGCCGGAGCAGGAGACGCCGGGCGAGGACGGGCCGCGTAACAGCACCGCCGGCGCCGTCTTCCCGGGTTCGGATGCCCCGTTCCCGGGTCCGGATACCCGCTTCCCGGGTCTGGGTGCCCCGCGTTCCGGGGAAGCGGCCACCGGCCGCGATGACTGATCCGGGCCGTCCGCCGGAGCCTGGGCCCGACGGGCTGCTGCGCTGTCCCTGGGCGCTGTCCGCCCCCGAAGAGCTCCCCTATCACGACGAGGAGTGGGGCCGCCCGGTCCGCGATGACCGGGGCATCTTCGAGCGGCTGTGCCTGGAAGCCTTCCAGTCCGGCCTGTCCTGGCTCACGATCTTGCGTAAGCGGGAAAACTTCCGGGCCGCGTTCGCTGGCTTCGACCCGGCCGTCGTAGCGGAATTCGGCCCGGACGACGTGACCAGGCTGCTCGGGGACGCCGGCATCATCAGGAACCGGGCCAAGATCACCGCGGTCATCGGGAACGCCCGGGCCGCGCTGGCCATCCCGGGCGGCGTGGCCGCGCTGTTCTGGAGCTATGCCGAGGACCCGGCGGACACGGACGCCGCCGGACCGCTCACCATGGCGGAGGTACCCGCCTGGACCCCCGCGTCCAAGGCGCTGGCCCGGGAGTTGCGGGCCCAGGGGTTCTCCTTCACCGGGCCGGTCACGGTCTATGCCGCGTTCCAGGCCTGCGGGGTGGTGGACGACCATTTGCGCGACTGCATCCGGCGCGGGGCCTACTAAGGGCGGCATGCGCATGGGCGGTGTTCTGGGGGGCAGCGTCCTGAAAATCCACCTTCATGAAACACACGGAGCGTGTCACACTGTATGCGGACAGTACAGGAGGTGTCATGACCAGGGCCCGTGACCCGTGGCGGCCGGCCTCGCCAGGCCCCGACGATCCGCCGCCGGTTCCACCGGGGGTGGACCCCGAGGTGCCCAGCCCGGCACGGCTGTATGACTACTACCTCGGCGGCAGGATCAACTACCCGGCCGACCAGCAGGCGGCGGAGCGGATCCGGACGGACCTGCCCGAGATCTCCGACATGGCCTGGGCCAACCGCGGGTTTCACCAGCGGGCCGCGAAGTGGCTGGCGGAAGACCGCGGGATCAGCCAGTTCCTCGACCTCGGCTCCGGGCTGCCGACCCAGGGCAACACCCACCAGGTGATCCGGGAGGTCGCGCCCGACGCCCGGGTGGTCTACGTGGACAACGACCCGATGGTCCGCGCCTACGCCGGGGAGTTGCTGACAGACAGCCGCCTCACCACGTTCGTCTTCGCCGACTTGCGTGATCCTGGCCGGGTGCTGGGCAACCGCCAGCTTCGCGACCTGATCGACTTCACCGAGCCGGTCGGGCTGCTCATGACCGCGGTGCTGCACTTCGTGGCCGACAGCGCGGACCCGTGGGGCCTGGTGGCGCGGTACACGGAAGCTCTGGCGCCGGGCAGTTACTTAGCGCTGTCCCACGTCACCGCGGACAACGTGCCCGAACGGGGGGTGCGGACCGGGGTTTCGGTGTACGAAAGGGCCACGGAGAAGATCTACCTGCGCCCGAAGGCCGAGGTCGAGCGCTTCTTCGCCGGACTCGAACTGGTGGCGCCGTGGCCGGGCGAAGCGCCGCGGCTGGTGTACATGGGGGAGTGGGGAGCTGAAGATCCCCAGCTTGCCGACAGCGACGGCTCACGCTGGGGGTACGTCGGCGTAGCCCGGCGGCCGTGACCTGAGGAGGGGGTGTGCGATGAGCAAGAAGCCCAGCGTGCAGGATCTGGGCATCGAGGTAGACGCCCAGCAGTGGCGGAGGTCGGGAGACGCGGAAGGCTCGATCGAGATCGCCTTCGTGCCCGGCGCGGGCGGAGTCGCCGAGTGGGTGCTGATGCGGGTCTCCGGGGACCCGGAGGGCCGGATCCTCGTCTACGACCGGCACGAGTGGGAGTGCTTCCTGGACGGCGCCCGGGGCGGCGAGTTCGACGGCGGGACCAATTGACCGCGGGCCCGGTGATTGGGAGCCGGGTGATTGGAGACCCGGCGGTGTCCGGCCCGGGTTCCGGGCCATCCGGAGAGTGGCAACGTCGACGTAACCTGGGAGTCTCAGGAGAGTATCCGATAATCTGCGATTCACAAGTTAGGTAGCGCTATGCTGCACGCATCATCCTGTCAAGGAGGAGACCCCGGATGGCTGACGACGCCTACGGCGCAACCGTAGCCAAGCGTCGGCTGTCCCGCCGTCTCGCTGAACTCCGGACTGAGAGCGGTCACACCGCTAACCACGTCTGCGACATCCTCAACTGGGGGCGCGGCAAGGTGGGCCGGTTCGAGGCCAACCAGTGGAAGCGCCCGGAGATGAGCGACATCCGGGACCTGCTGCGGATCTACGGCGTGGACGCCGCCGCCGCGGAGGAGCTGGAAGAGCTGGCCATCCGCGCGCGGGCCCGGCCGTGGTGGCGTGACTACACCGACATCTTCGAGAACGAGTTCCCCGGGTTCGAGAACGACGCCCAGCGGATCCAGGTCTGCATGCCGCTCGTGGTGCCCGGCCTGCTGCAGACCCAGGACTACGCGGAGGCCTTCATGCGAGCCGGCCCGCGGCCACCCGCGTGGCGCCGCAAGGCGATGGAGACCCGGCAGCGCCGCCAGGAGATCCTCGACCGCACCAACGGGACGGCCCCCCAGCTGACCGCGGTCATCACCGAGGCGTCGCTCATGTATCGCTGGGGCAGCAAGCTGGAGCGGCGCGAGCAGATCGAGCACCTGATCGAGATGAGCGGGCGGTCCAACGTGGAACTGCGCATCCAGCGGTTCGAGGATGGCCCGAGCCCAGGGGTGTCGTCCTCGATCAACATCTTTGATCTTCCCGGGGACGAGCCCCTCGTCTTCACCGAAACGGACACGGCCATTCAGGAGGTGAGCAGACCAGAAGAGGTGAGTTTGTACATCCAGGCCTTCGGCCGGATCCGCGATTCGGCCCAGGAGCCCGGGGACACCGTTCTTTACCTCGAACACCTCGCACAACAACTGGAGTAGAAATGACTGACCTGTCTCGAGCACAGTGGCGCAAGGCGCGCCTCAGCAGTACCTCTAACGGCGGTTGCGTGGAAGTCGCCGCGAACCTCGTGGACGTGGTCGCGGTCCGGGACAGCACCCGGCCCAGCGACGGCGCTCACGTGGTCAGCCGGGCGGCGTTCGCCGAGTTCCTGTCGGACACCAAGGCGGGCCGGTACGACCTCGACCGCTGATCAAGCCGGCCAGGCCGGCCCCAGGCCGGTCAAGCACGGACTAGTGAACAGAGAAGAATCCCCCGGGTGGCGGCCCGGGGGATTCTTTGTGTACTTGGCCTGTCTCGAGGCCAGGCAGCTCCCGGTTTTGGTAGCCGCACCGGCTCCGACTGTACTGCCATGACCACCCGGCCGGCAGCAGTGCATCACCCGCTCGTTACCTCTTAGCCACAGCAGTGTCACCTTACGTAGCGTTACCATGGGGCCGTGGCCAGCCCGGGGCGGTTGGTAAAGACTCGTTCAAGCCGGGCCGGCAAACCCAGATGTCGTTGCACGGCGGGGGCATGACTCGTAATCTGTGTTTCACAGATTGCGGGCCGGGAAGGCTGAGGATCATGTTAGGGTCGCTTGCCGCGGATGCGCCGCACGTCATGGCGGCGGTGCCAGCGCCGGCCGCGACCGTGTCGGCGGGCGGCTGCGCCGTATCCCCGCTTCCGCTCGATACCACCTGCTCAGGCGCGGCGCGCCGGCTGTTCCGGGCCGCTGCGGCCGGAGTCGGGCTGTCCGCCGAGTTGAGCTATGACGGCAGCACCATGGCCAGCGAACTCGCCGCCAACAGCATGCACGCCCAGACGGGGATCCAGTTCGACGTGCGCGGCTGTGCGGTGGCGGGCGCCCCGGAGATCTGGCTCTACCTGCGCCGGGTCGGCGGGGAGCAGGAACTGGTCTGCAAGGTCTTCGACGCCCTGCCGCGCTGGAAAGACGACACGCCGCCTGATCTGTCCGTGCCCGTGCCCGTTGACGCGGTGAGCGGGCGCGGGCTGCACGTGATCGACGGTCTGTCCCAGGGACGCTGGGGCGACCATCTGACCCGGGCCCGGCTGGGGGCGTGGAAGGCCTCGGGCAAGGCGGTCTGGTTCGCTCTCCCCGTCCCGGCCAGCAATGCCCTGGACCGGTTCCGCGGTCCCCAGCCCGGTTCCGTGCAAGCCGCCGAGATCCTGGAGCGGATGCTCTCCGGGCGCGGGATCGACCATATCGTCCGCGCCGACGCCCCGGCCTCGGGCATGTCAGTGCTCTCCATCCGGCGCGGCCTGACCGTCTGGTGCCGCAGCCGGGTGGTGTCCTGGACGGGCCGCTCTGGTCACCGTGAGTGGCGGGCCTTCTCCGACCTTGTCGATGCCGCCGAGCAGATTGTCTGCGCCTACGAGGAGCTGGGCAGCGCGGACGCGCCCGGCGTGACCCGGCCTGGCTAACCCGCCTGGCTGACCCGGCCTGGCTAGGCCGCCTCGTTATCGGCCCAGGAATTTGGGCTGCTGCTTGCGGGTGAACGCGAGCGTGGCCGCACGGTGATCTTCGGTGCGGCCCAGGGCGGTCTGGACCTCGGCCTCCTTGTCCAGCGCCTCGCCGAGGCCGTGCCCTGCGGCGTAGTCGAGCTGCTCCTTGATGCCCGCGTAGGCGGCGGTCGGGCCCGCCGCCAGCCGGGCGGCGAGGGCGCCCGCGACGGTCAGCAGGTCCGCGTCCTGCACCACCTGATTGACCAGGCCGAATTCGAGTGCCTGCGGTGCGCGGACGGGCTCCGCGAGCATCAGGAGTTCGGCGGCCCGCCCGGCTCCGGCCAGCCGGGGCAAGGTCCAGGACACGCCGGTGTCGGCCGCCAGCCCCACCCGCGCGAAGGCCATCAGGAAGCTGGCCCCCTGAGCCGCGACGCGGAGGTCGCACGCGAAGGCCAGCCCGGCGCCGGCCCCGGCGGCCACCCCGTTCACGGCGGCGATGACCGGTTTGGGCATGGACCGGATGGCCAGCACCAGCGGGTTGTAGTGCTCCCGGACCGTGTCCAGGGGGGCCGGGGCCGCGGATGGCTGGGGGCCGTCCGGGGCGGAGGCGACCGCGGACGCGGACCCTGCGGGCGTCCGGGCGGCCGGGGCTCCTGAGGGCGGCGCGCCGGCCGCGGGGGTGGCCTCGTCCGGCTGGCCCGCCCCGAGCAGATCGGCGTGCTCACGCAGGTCCTGCCCGGCGCAGAAGGCCTGCCCGGCCCCGGTGATCAGCACCGCGCGGACCTGAGGGCTGGATGCGGCCTGGCGCAGCGCCCCGAGCAGCGCGGTCTTCAACTCCGCCGTGAGCGCGTTACGGGCCTGGGGCCGATTCAGCGTGATGGTGGCTACCGCTCCATCGAGGTCCCAGCGGACACTGTCGGTCACCGGACTCCTCCTCGGGACAGGCCGCGAGCGGTGCCTCAGTGACTCCTGAGACCCCAGTTACCGACGGCAGCGGGCGGAAGGGAGTGCTGATCGTTACCACTGTAGGCCGGAACTCTGGATAATAGAGGTACTGATCAACACGGCTGTGGGTGGCCGGACCCGCCGCAGGCGCCGGGATTCCGGCGCGGGCAGGCCTCTGCGAGGTCTCATACGGCCCCGAGCAGGAAGGGGATGCGGAATGGCGGCGATGAAGCCGCGGACGGGTGACGGTCCGCTCGAGGTCACCAAGGAGGGCCGCGGCATCGTGATGCGCGTCCCACTTGAGGGAGGCGGGCGGCTGGTGGTCGAATTGTCCGCGGATGAGGCTGCCCGGCTCTCGGACGCGCTCAAGTCTGTCACCGGCTGAGCCTTGCCGGTCAAGGCGAAGGTTACGGCCGCGCCAGCGGCTGGCCTGGAACCGCTGGCTGACTATCTGGCCGAGGCGAGCCGGGACGCGGCCGCGGGACCGGCCCTGATCGCCGTTCCCGTACGCAGCCCGGACGGTGCGTCTGCGGGCCCGGCGCCTGGCGCCGGCGCGTCCAGCCTGGACGGGTATCTGGGGATAAGTTCGGCCCAGATCCTGGCCTCCGCCGAGATGACCGGCCGGGCGGGTGAGACCGCCCAATCGGTGATCCGGCTGGGCACGGAGGCCTGCGCCGTCCTGTTCCTCGGCGTGGGTGACGCCTCACCGGGAGCCCTGCGCCGGGCCGGGGCGGCGCTGGCCCGCCGCCTGCCGGCCGGGCGGGCCGCGCTGACCACGGCTGTCCTCGACGAACCCGACGAGGGCGTGCAGGCCTTCACCGAAGGGATCCTGCTCGGTTCCTACCAGTTCACGATGAAGTCCGCGGGCCCGCCCGCCAAGGACCCCGGAGAGGTCCGCGTGCTGCTCGCCGGGCCGGCCAGCCGGGCGGCCCTGGTGGAGCGGGCGGCCACCGTCGCGGGAGCCGTGGCCCTGGCCCGGGATCTCGCCAATACGCCCTCAATGATCAAGAGCCCGGAATGGCTCGCAGCCGAGGCGGTCGCGGTGGCCGCGGAGCATGGCCTGTCCTCGCGGGTCTGGCGGGAAGCCGAACTCGCCGCCGGCGGTTTCGGCGGGATCCTGGCCGTGGGGTCAGGGTCCGTCCACCCGCCCCGGCTGATCGAACTCAGCTACCAGCCCCCGCAGTACCAGCCAGGCCCAGATCAGCCAGGCGGCATGTGGTGCTGATCGGCAAGGGCATCACCTTCGACAGCGGCGGGCTGTCGCTGAAGCCCAACGACGGCATGAAGCTGATGAAGACCGACATGGCCGGCGGCGCCGCGGTGATCGGCGCGATGTCCGCGCTGGGCCGGCTCGGGGTCCGGGCCAGGGTGACCGGCCTGGTGGCGGCGGCCGAGAACATGCCGTCGGGGACCGCCATGCGGGTGGGAGACGTCATCACCCACTACGGCGGCCAGACGGTCGAGGTGCTCAACACGGACGCGGAGGGCCGGCTGGTCCTGGCCGACGCGCTCGCCTACGCAGACGATGCGCTCGCCCCCGATCTCGTGGTGGACCTGGCCACGCTGACCGGTGCCGCGCGGGTGGCGCTGGGCACCTCCATCGCCGCGCTGTACGCCACCGACGACGAACTGGCCACGGCCCTGCTGGACGCGGGGACGGCGAGCGGGGACCGGCTGTGGCGGATGCCGCTGGCCGGCGACTACCGCGGCGGCCTGGACTCCCCCGTAGCGGACCTGGCCAACGTGGCCCGGGCAGGCGGCCGGGCCGGATCCATCGACGCCGCCCTGTTCCTGCGGGAGTTCGCCGGCCGCCGCTCCTGGGCTCACCTCGACATCGCCGGTGCGGCCCGGGCCACCTCCGACGACGGAGAGAACACCAAGGGCGCCACCGGCTTCGGCACCCGGCTGCTGCTCCGCTGGCTGGCGGCTGGTGCCGTGACTGCCTAGGTGCGCCGGGTCGGTGGCCGGGGCGGCTGGATGTGCCGCAGCCTGACCCAATCTTGGTCAGCCTCTGCGAGCCCGGCCCTGGTGAGCTGCGGGATCTTGGGCGGGGCCGCGGTGCGGGGGCCGGCGGGTACGGGGCGGCGGAATGTGCTGCGGTACGTGCTGGGTGGGACGCCGGTATGGCGCTTGAACAGGGCCCGCAGGTTCGCGGGGGTGCCCAGTCCGGACAGCCGGGCCACGGTCTCCATGGGAGCGTCGGAGGCTTCCAGCAGTTCTCGCGCCCGGTCGATGCGGGCGGCGAGCAGCCAGTGCATCGGCGGCAGTCCGGTCTCGTCGTGGAACCGGCGGATGAGCGTGCGGCGAGACAGGCACGCCTCGCGTGCCATCCGGTCAACGGTGAGCGGCTCGTCGAGGTGGCGCAACGCCCACCCGCGCAACTCGTCGAGCGCGCCGGTCCGCTGGGGCAGCGCGGGGCGGTCGATGTACTGGGCCTGGCCACCAGTGCGGTGCGGCGCCGCGACGAGTGCCCGCGCGCGCTGGTTGGCGGCCACGGCCCCCGCGTCGGTACCGATGATGTGCAGGCACAGGTCGATTCCCGCGGCCACGCCTGCCGAGGTCAGGACGCTGCCTTCGTCGACGTAGAGCACGTGGGGATCTACCGTCACCGCGGGGTAGTCGCGAGCCAGCGCGGCGGTGTACTGCCAGTGGGTGGTGGCGCGCCGGCCGTCGAGCAGGCCCGCGGCAGCGAGCACGAAGGCACCGGTGCAGATGGAGACCATGCGGGCACCGCGGGCCGCGGCGGTGGCCAGGGCCGCACGCACCCGCTCCGATGGCGGGACCGGCCGTGCCTGGCCGGGCACGACGACCGTGTCAGCGGCCGCGAGCGCTTCGAGGCCGTGCTCGATCAGCAGCGCGGGCGCGCCCTCGACCCGCACCGGGCCCGGGATCTCGGTGCACACCGTCACCGCGTACGGGCCACCGTCCCAGGTACCGAATGCGTGGACCGGGATGCCGAAGTCCAGGGCCAGAACACCAGGCAGCGCCAGCACGGCCACCTGGTGCCGTCGGGGAGGCGCGAGCATGGCACGATACTATCGGCCACTGGCATCCGTGCCACTGCCCCGGCTGTGCCGCGCTGTCTACGGTCATCACATGAAGACAGTTCCCGCCCTTCCCACCACACCGCTGGCCGTCCGCGCGGTCGGGTACGTTCGCGCGTGCGAAACCGAGCCGGTGGCCAACCACAGCATGCGCAGTTACCTGTTCGCGGTGCTGCTCGCGGACCACGAGGGGCTGCGGCCCCCGGCGGACTTCGATCCCGAACTGCTGTTCTTCGCCTGTGTCCTGCACGATCTCGGTACGTCGCCGGCGGCCGGCGGCACCCAGCGGTTCGAGGTCGACGGCGCTGACATGGCCGCGGAGTTCCTCACCGGCAACGGGGTCGGCGCACCCGCCGTGGATCTGGTGTGGGAGGCGATAGCCCTGCACTGCTCACCCGGCATCGCCGAGCGGCGCGGCGCCCTGGCCTACCTCACCAGGCGAGGCGTGGGCATCGACTTCGGCCCGGGCTCGGAGTTCATCACCGACGCCCAGGGGGAGGCGGTCCACTCCCGCTACCCCCGGCTGCGGATGGTCCCCTCACTGATCGACGAGATCGTCCATCACGCGGCGCGCAGCCCGCAGAACGCACCCCGCTACAGCATCGCCGGAGAACTGGTGCGAGAACGCGGCCAGGAGGGCACCCGACGACGATCGAACAGGCGGCGCTGACCTCGCGGTGGGGTGAGTAGCGAGTGGGTGCGGTCCCGGCGCTACCCCCGCTTGACCGCGGCCAGCAGTCCGTCTCCGACCGGGAGCAGCACGGGCACCAGCCGGTCATCCTGCCGCACCTGCTCAGCCAGGTCCCGGATGGCGATAGTGCTCGGGTCGTCCCGGCTGGGATCGGCCACCCGGCCGCCGGCCAGCGCGTTGTCGAACGCCACCACCCCGCCGGGCCGCAGCAGCCGCAGCGCTTCGACCAGGTAGTCGAGGTACTCCTGCTTGTCGGCGTCACAGAACACCAGGTCGTAGGCGCCGTCGGTGAGGCGAGGCAGGACGTCGAGGGCCTTCCCGCTGATCAGCCGGTAGCGGTTGGACGGGAATCCCGCTTCGGTGAACGCCTTGCGGGCCAGCCGCTGATGCTCCGGCTCGACATCGACGCTGGTCAGGACCGCGTCCGAGCGCATGCCCCGGAGCAGCCAGATACCTGAGGTACCGCAGCCGGTGCCGATCTCCACGACTGACCTGGCGCTGATGGCCGCCGCGATGAAGCGGAGCGCCGCCCCGCCGCCCGGCCCGATCGGCGGCGCCCCGCCGATCTCGGCTGCCTCGCGGCGCGCGGCCAGCAGCGGCTCGTCCTCGGTGAGGTAGCCCTCGACGTAGGAAAGGTTGGCCTCTGCGCTCACATGTATGCCTTCCGGTGCATGCTTATCCCAGTCCGGCAGCCTATCGTTACGCGCCGTGACCCGGGAACCAGCGAGGCCTGTTCGAGCGTTAACTCCTGACGCGGGGGTGAATCCCGCGTATCACCGCTGATCGAGCGGGCCAGCCGCAGGGTGCACAGCCGCAGGGTGTACAGCAGAATCCGAGCAGTTGTGGTGCAGGAAGGGGATGCCCGGGCACCATGGTGGTAGAGGCAGACGGTATACGGCGGGACGGCGAGATCGTGGACGTGCCCGGGACCACGCCGGACGAGGCGTCCAGCTGGACGCCTCCGACCTGGGAAGAGATCGTGCGTGAGCACTCCGCCCGGGTATACCGGCTTGCCTACCGGCTGACCGGCAACACCCATGACGCCGAGGACCTCACCCAGGAGGTCTTCGTCCGTGTCTTCCGCTCCCTGTCCAGCTACACGCCGGGCACCTTCGAGGGCTGGCTGCACCGGATCACCACCAACCTGTTCCTGGACATGGCCCGGCGCCGCCAGCGCATCAGGTTCGAGGGGCTGGGTGACGACACGGCCCAGCGTCTGCGCGGCGACGAGCCGACGCCGGCTCAGGTCTTCGACGAGCGGCACCTGGACGGCGACATCCAGGCCGCGCTCAAGGCGCTCGCCCCCGAATACCGGGCGGCCGTCGTGCTCTGCGACATCGAGGGCCTGTCCTACGAGGAGATCGCGGACACGCTCGGGGTGAAACTGGGCACCGTGCGCAGCCGCATCCACCGCGGCCGGGCCCAGCTCCGGACCGCGCTCGACCACCGCCGCCCGCGCCGCACGGCGATCACCCCGAAGGTCGCCGCGCCCGCGCCTGCGCCGCGCCCGTGCCTGCGGTCGTGGCGCCCGTGGTCGTGGCGCCTGCGGTGGTGGCCCCCGCGGCCGTCTCTGGCACGCCCGGGACCGCCGCCGTCCCCCTGGCCGGTGACCTATGAGTCATCTCGGGCAGCGCATCTCAGCCTTGATCGACGGGGAGCTCAGCGACTCGGAGCGGGACCGGGTGCTGGCCCACATCGCCGGGCTGTGACGAATGCCGCCAGGAAGCTGTGGCCCTGCGTGCGCTGAAGCAGCGGATGCATTCCCTGGGCGAGGCCATGGTGGACGCGGCGCTGACCGGCCGGCTGATGGCCATGGCCGTGCCGCCGGACGGGCGGCCATGGACCGCCCGGGCGCCCTGGCGCCCCCGGGGCGGGTCCCCGGCGGCCCGGATGCTGACGGCCGGCATCCTCGCCTCCACGGTGGCCGGCCTCGGCGCGGCCGCTTTCTTCGTCGGCGGGGAGCAGCAGGCTCCCGGTCCGAAGGTCACCCCCGCGGTCGATACGTTCCTGGTCCAGCACGCGATCGTCACCGGCGATCTGCCGGTGACGCCGCTCACCGGCGGGACGGCCGGCAGTCCCGGCCCGGCCCCGGCCGCGGGAGCAGCGGCGTTGCGGCCGGAGTGTCGGCCAGCGGCATAGCCGCCGCGGCCGCCGCAGGCCGTCAGGCCCGTTCGGCCAGCCGCCGGTTCGCCCGCGGCCAGGTCAGCGTCAACCAGGCCAGCGTTGACGAGACCAGCATGGACCAGGTCAGCCTGGACCAGGCCAGCGGCGGCCCGGCGGGCAGCATGATGCGCCGCGGCCTGCTGCAGCTCGTCCCCGTGGTCAGGACCCAGGTGGCGACCGCGTCCGCGAGCCCGGGGCCGTGAGCTGACGGATGTTCTCACGCACCACGCCCGAGTGTGACGGGCCTGCTCCCGAGCACGACCCGCTGCACCTGCGTATCGCCACCGCCGTGGTGGTCCTGGGCCTCATCGCCACCGGCGTCACGGTGATCTGGCGGGACGTGGCGGGGCACAGCGGGGACCTGGTCCCCCAGGCGGCCAGCTCACGGCGGCCAGGGCCAGCCGCCGGCGTCCCACGCGGTTACGGCCGGCCCCCAGGCCGGAGCGGGCCTGAGGCTGCTCAGCGAGGCCGCCAGCGCCTGCCAGCATGTCGCCTATCGGGGTGTCCAGCGGACCGCCTGGCAGGGCCCGGGGGGCAGCTGGATCTCCGTGCTGAACGTGTGGCACCAGCAGGATCACCAGACCCTGATCCAGGCGGCCACCATGCCCGCTGCCGCCCTGCCGTTGCCGGGAGCGAGCAGTACGGACCCAGATGGGGACGGCGACGACGACGTCGGCCAGCGGGATCCCGAGGGCATCATGACCATGACCTCGCAGATGGTCGCGTTGCTGGCCGTGAACTACCGGGTGTTCCTGGCCGGGCGCGGCCAGGTGGCTGGCCGCCCCGCGCAGGAACTGGTGCTGCGGCACCCGGACGGGCGTCTGGCCGCGCGGTTCTGGCTGGATACCGTGACCAAGCTGCCGCTGCGCCGGGAGACGTTCGACGGCCACGCCCGGATGGTCAGCGACGACGTGTTCATGAGCCTCAAGCTCGGCTCTCCCATGGCCGCGGCGGTGCCGCGCACCGCGTCGGCGCCGGGAGGCAAGCCGCTGGCCGGCGGGCAGCTGGCCCGGCTCCGGGCGGCGGGCTGGCCACTGCCGGCCCGGCTGCCCGGCCAGCTCACCCTGCTCCGGGCCAGCGAGACCGGCGGCCGGTCCGACGCCGTCGTCGACCTGGCGTATTCCGACGGCCTGTCGGTGATTTCACTATTCGTCCAGCGCGGGCATCTGCCCGCCCAGCTGAACGGATGGTCCGAGGTCGCCCTGCGCGGTGATCACGTCTACGCGTCCGGCCGCGACCAGCGCAGCGTCGCCTGGTCAGCCCGCGGGTTCGTCTACACGCTGATCGCGGACGCACCGGACCAGACTCTGGACCAGGTGGTGGGCGTGCTGCCGCACAACGGCGGTCCAGGGTTCTTCGGCCGGATGGGCCGGGGCCTGCGCCGCCTGGTCTCCTGGCTCGACCCGTTCGGGTGAGTCCCGCGGAGGAGGCGTTTAGCCAGATGACCGTCTACAGTGAGGGCAAGACCGTGCGTGTGCCGCGGCCGCGCCTCGCCTGGAGAGCTGACGTGTTTTTCGACCTGTCTATCGGCAAGATCCTGGTCCTGGCCGTGATCGCGCTCGTGGTCTTCGGGCCGGACCAGCTGCCGAAGATGGCCCACCAGCTCGGCCATACCCTGCGTGAGCTGCGCCGGCTGGCGGATGGAGCGACCAAGGACCTCCGTGAGGGCCTGGGACCCGAGTTCTCCGACTTCGACGTGCGGGACCTGCATCCGGGTAACTTCGTCCGCAAGCACCTGCTCGACGGGCTCGACGGCGACGACGGCACCACGGCCGGGACGGCGGAGTCCGAGGGCGAGTACCTGGCCGACCGGACGGCCACCGCCACGCTGGCGCGTGAGGAAACCCCGCCGTTCGATCCCGAGGCCACCTGACCCACTCCCGGGCCCGCTGGCTCCTTATGCCAGGGCCCAGTGCGTTTGGCCTGCGGCCCAGCGCGGCAGCGGCCTGAACGGCAGCGGCCTGAACTCAGGCCGGGGTCAGCCCCAGCCGCCGCCCCGCCAGCCCGCGCGACCGGTTCACCATCCCGTTCGCGATCCCGGTCAGCTGCTGGGCGGCCGCCGTCTCCGGGTCGGCGAGCACCAGCGGGACGCCCTGGTCGCCGCCTTCCCGCAGCCGGACGTCGATGGGCACCTGGCCGAGCAGCGGCACGGGCGCCCCGGTCACCCGGGTCAGCGCGTCGGCGACGGCCTGGCCGCCGCCTGACCCGAACACCGGGACCGGCTCCCCGCAGTGCGGGCAGGCCAGCGACGACATGTTCTCGATCACGCCGGTGATCCGCTGGTGGGTCTGCACCGAGATCGCCCCGGCCCGCTCCGCCACCTCCGAGGAGGCGAGCTGGGGGGTGGTGACCACGATCAGTTCGGCCCCCGGGACGAGCTGGGCCACGGAGATGGCCACGTCGCCGGTCCCTGGGGGCAGGTCCATCAGCAGCACGTCCAGGTCGCCCCAGTACACGTCCGCGAGGAACTGCTGCACCGCGCGGTGCAGCATCGGGCCCCGCCAGACCACCGGCGCGTTGCCGGTGGTGAACATGCCGATGGAGATCACCTTCACGCCGTGCGCCGTGGGGGGCATGATCATCTGCTCGACCTGGGTGGGCGGGTCGGTGACGCCCAGCATCCGGGGCACGGAGTGCCCGTAGATGTCGGCGTCCAGGACGCCCACCTTCTGCCCGGCCGCGGCCAGCGCCGCGGCCAGGTTCACCGTCACCGAGGACTTACCGACCCCACCCTTGCCGCTGGCGACAGCGAACACCCTGGTCAGCGACGTGGGCTGGGCGAAGGGGATCTCCTTTTCCGGGCGCCCTCCGCGCAGCTTGCCCTGGAGTTCCTTGCGCTGCTGCTCGCTCATCACGTCCAGCTCGACCTGGACCCTGGCCACGCCCGGCAGTTTGCTGACCGCCGCGGTCACGTCCCGGGTGATGGTCTCGCGCAGCGGGCAGCCGGCCACGGTCAGGTAGATATCGACCCGGACTACGCCGCCCTCGCCCACGACGATGTTCTTGACCATCCCGAGGTCGGTGATCGGGCGGTGGATCTCGGGATCGTTGACCCCCGCCAGGGCCTGCGTGATCTGCTCGGCGGTGGGGGGCGAGGAAACAGTGGGCGGCATGACCATGCCCTCATGCTACGGAGGGTCGCAGGCAGCGTCGAACGGGACGGCGGCGAGCGGGGCGGCGGCGAGCGGGGCGGTATCGAACGGGATGGGGCGAGCGGCGCTGGACTGACCGGCGCGGGGACCGACCAGCCTGCGACTGCTAGGCGTGGCGACGTTCACCGTCCGCCGCGGACCGACCGGCCTGGCGGCCCGGCTGGTGCCGGCCGTACCCGTCTCCGGAGTCTCGTCAGGAGTGAGGCAGTAGACAGTGCCGGTCTGCGCCCAGCGCTCGGCGGGAGATGGCGCGCCCGGGTCCTCCGGCTCGTTCAGCCGCCGGCCAGCAGCGCGCCGATGATCGCGGACCACTCCGCGGAACCTGGCTCGACCCGGCTCACCCGGGCCGCCCAGCGCACCAGCAGCCCCCCGGTGTCCTTGCTGGCCACCGAGACGGTGACCAGGGGTGCGTCGCCGAGCCCGGGGACGTCCTGCTCGCCCGGGCCGGTCAGCACGTACGCGGCGTCGCGCCATACGTGCCACGACCGGCCACGGCGGCCGCGGCCGGGGACAGCACCGCCGGTCCCGGCTAGGACAGCCGCGTCCGGGACGGTGATCCAGATCAGCCCGGCCCGCTTGGTAGCCTCCGCGATGAGGGCGAGCCGGCCGGGTTCCGGCTGGGTCTGGCCGGGTTCCGGCGGTGTCTGGCCGGGTCCCGGCGGGCGAGCGCTCACTTAGCCAGCGTGCCATGCAGATCAGGAGGCCGTGACCGAATGGCGCCGTCGTCGTACCGCCCCCGGCGGACTTGCCTGGCCGTGCCCGGCAGCAGCCCCCGGTTCCTGGAGAAGGCCCGCGGCCTGCCGGTGGACGAGGTCTTCCTGGACCTGGAAGACGCGGTCGCGCCCGGCGCGAAACCCGCGGCCCGGGCGGCCGTGGTCGCGGCGCTGAACGGTGGCGGCTGGGAAGGCAAGATCCGT
This sequence comes from uncultured Actinomycetes bacterium, assembly GCA_963844695.1. Classification (GTDB taxonomy): domain Bacteria; phylum Actinomycetota; class Actinomycetes; order Streptosporangiales; family Streptosporangiaceae; genus RYN-230. The sequence continues at coordinate 131,564 of CAWJPL010000010.1, read as the reverse complement.
GCGGTACGGATCAACGACGCCAGCACGCCCTGGGCCTACCGCGACGTGATCGAGGTGGTCGAGGGGGCCGGTCCGAACCTGGACGTGATCATCCTGCCCAAGGCCGGCGACCCGGCCCAGGTCAGCTGGCTGGACCTGCTGCTGTCCCAGGTGGAGCAGGCGTCCGGGCTGGAGCGGGGCCGGATCGGCATCGAAGCCCAGATCGAGGACGCCCGCGGCCTGGCCGACGTGACGGCCATCGCCGCCGCGTCGGACCGGCTGGAGGCCCTGGTGTTCGGGCAGGCGGACTTCATGGCCAGCATCGGCATGCGCTCGCTCCAGGTCGGGGCCCAGCCTGCCGGGTACGTCGGCGGCGACGCGTATCACTACCCCCGGATGCGGATCCTGGTCGCCGCGCGCAGCCGCGGGATCGCCGCCATCGACGGCCCGTACCTGGCCGTCCGCGACGTCGAAGGGCTGCGCCAGGACGCGGCCAGCGCCGCGGCCCTGGGCTACGACGGCAAGTGGGTGCTGCATCCCGGGCAGGTGGACGTGGTCAACGAGGTCTTCGCGCCGGACCAGGAGAGCTACGACCGGGCTGAGCTCATCCTGGACGCGTACGGGCACGCCACCGAGGTCCAGCAGACCGGCGCGGTGATGCTCGGCGACGAGATGATCGACGAGGCGTCCCGCAAGCTCGCCTTGGTCACCGCGGCCAAGGGCCGGGCGGCCGGCCTGGCCCGCACCCGGGACACCGCGCCCGGCCCGGCCAGTGCCGCCTCAGCCGAGCACCCCCCAGGCGGTGAGCGTCTCGGCCAGGCCACTGGTCAGGGATAGGCTCGCCAGGTCAGCCTCGCTCACCCAGCGCGCGTCGGCGGCGTCGTCGCCCGCGGCCAGGGTGCCCCCGGTGACTGTGGCCGCGTAGTCCCGGATGTCCACCACGGCGCCGCGCAGGCCAGGCCGCTGCACCGACCCGACGAGCGCGCCGCACGTCACCTGGAGTCCGGTTTCCTCCCGGGTTTCGCGGACGACCGCCTGCTCGTCGCTTTCCCCCGGCTCGATCCGCCCGCCGGGCAGCGACCACCGGCCCGTCTCCGGCTCGTGTCCCCGCTGGATCAGCAGGAGCCGGCGGCCTCGTCCTTGATGATCGCCCCTACACAGGGAACCCGCGGCGCTGGCACGCGGCCAGTATCGCCGCCCACGGCCGGCCGGCTCAACCTGCCACCGGCGAAGACCGCACCGTCCGCCGGCGAAGGCCGCACCATCCACTGGCGAAGGCCGCACCGGCGACCGGCGAAGGCCGCGCGATTTCCGGCCGCCCGGTGCTTGACGTGGGGGCGGCCGGAGATCAACGTCATTACACATGATGAAGGCTCCGATCTGCCCCCGCTGCCAGGGCGAACTCAGCGAGCCGAATGTCTGGCACAGCGCCTGGCGCTGCGCCCGGCATGGAACGGTGCAGCCCTTCCGGCCTGCCCACAGTCCCACTGCGGAGGGCCTGCACGCCCTGCTCACCCAGGCCGTGGTGCCGGTCTGGCTGCCCTGGCCGATCCCGCTGGGCTGGCTGGTCACCGGATTCACCGGGGCGGGTGATGAGCGCGGCGGAACCCGGGGCTGCGTGATGGCCCTGTCCGGGCCCAGCCCGGTGGGCGGCCTGGCGGAGATGCTGGTCGTGTCCGAGGAGCCGGGGCTGGGCCTGGGATCGGGCCTCGCCGGGCTGGCCGGGCCCGATCCGGGTGAGGGATTCGCCGCGGGCCCGCCGCACGCCCTGGTCCAGTTCGGCCACCACGAGTTCCCGCTGTGGAGCGTGGAATCGCCCGGGGCGGCGGTGTTCGCCGGCGAGGTGCTGGCCAGCTGGCTGTGGATCATGTTGTGGCCGGACACGGCCGGCACTCTGCTGCTGGAGAACCTGTCCCTGCGGGACCTGCGTGATCCCGGCCAGGACCTGGATGTGCCGTTCGGTGCGCTCTCGCCACGACTGCCCAGCTAACCTGCCGTGAGTGCGCATCGACCTTCACTCCCACTCCACCGCGTCGGACGGCACCGACCCGCCCGCCGAGGTGATGCGCCGCGCCCGGGCCGCGGGCCTGGACGTGATCGCCCTGACCGATCACGACACCCTGGCCGGGCACGACGAGGCCCGCCGCGCCGCCCCGGACGGCCTGTCGCTGGTCACCGGCATGGAACTGTCGGCCCGGCTGGACTCGCACAGCGTGCACCTGCTCAGCTACCTGCCGGACGGGGCCAGCCCGGAACTCGCGGCCGAGTGCCAGGCGATCCGGGATGACCGGATCCGCCGCGGCCAGGCCATGGTGCAGCGGCTCCGCGACCTCGGGGTGGATGTCACCTGGGAGCAGGTGGCCGCGCTCGCGGCCGGCGGGAGCGTGGGCCGTCCGCACATCGCCCGGGCCATGGTCGCGGCGGGCGCGATCGCCGCGCCGGCTGAGGCGTTCGGCCCCGACTGGATCGGCGCGGGCGGCCGGGCCTACGTGAGCCGGTACGCGCTGGACCCGGCCCGGGCGATCGGGCTGGTCCGGGCCAGCGGAGGGGCGGTGGTGCTGGCCCACCCGGGCGCGATCTCCCGCGGCTGGCGGATCCCCGACGAGGCCATCGCCGCCCTGGCCGACGCCGGGCTGGCCGGCCTGGAAGTGGACCACCCCGACCACGACGAGGCGGAACGGGCCCGGCTCCGGGTGCTCGCCGCTGACCTGGGCCTGGTCGTCACGGGGGGAAGCGACGATCACGGCGACCTCACCGGGCACCGGCTCGGGGTCGAGACGACCAGCCCCGCCGCGTTCGAGAAACTAATGGCGCGGGCGGCGGAGGCCGGTGCGGCGGAGCCCGGTCACGGGTAAGCCGGTCACGGGCACGCCGACTGCGGACGAACCGGTCACGGGCCAACCGGTCACGGGTAAGGCGGCCGCGGACAAAGCCGGGAACCCGCGGTTACCGGGACTGTTCCGCGACCCCCTGGGCCACCGCACACGGTGCGCACAGCGGAACTTCCTGGTCAGAGATCCGGCGGGTGATCACCGCGTGGTGGTCACAGACCCCCCGGTCGTCCGGATGTGAGATGGCGCACAAGCACTCACAACCCCGCCTGGCCCACAGCGGCGAGATACGCCAGCTCTCCACCACGGCCCGGATCGCCGGGTCGCTGACGAGTTTCTGGACCGCCTCGGAAGTCACCGTCGCGGTCCGCTGGAAAGCCTCGGAAGTCACCGCCGCGGTCCGCTCGGCCCACTCGGCCGCCACCGCCGTGGCGGCCTCCCAGGCCGCGGCAAGCTGCCGCAGTGGGTTGTCTCCGCCGTCGCTCACCCTGCCATCGTCTCACTCAGGACCGGCCGTGACCAGGCTTCCCCCAGCAGAGTGCTGGTGCCGATATCGTGCGTGCGGTGAAGTTCTTTGGCGAGGTCTTCGTCACCCTTCTGGTGATCATGGACCCCGCGGGTACTGTGCCGCTGTTCATCGCGCTGACCCGCGGCCGCGAACCCCGGGAACGGCACCGGCTGGCCTGGCAGGCCGCGCTGGTCGCCCTCGGCGTGATCCTCGCCTTCGCCCTGTTCGGCCGCGAGGTCCTGGACTACCTCGGCGTGCAACTGCCCGCCCTGGAAGGAGCCGGCGGCCTGTTGCTGCTGCTGGTGGCGCTCGAACTGCTGACCGGCAAGACATCTGAGCCCAGCGAGGAGGAGTGCGAGAAGATCAACGTGGCGTTCGTCCCGCTGGGCACTCCGCTGCTGGCCGGCCCGGGCGCGATCGTCGCCACCATGCTGTTCGTCCAGCGGATCCATAATGGAGCACAGGTGGCCGGCTTCGCGCTCGCCCTGGGCGCCGTGATCATGGTGCTCTATCTCGCCATGCGGTTCAGCGGGGTGGTCAAGCGTGTTCTCCGGGACAGCGGCGTCGAGCTGCTCACCCGGATCTCGGGCCTGCTGCTGTCCGCGATCGCGGTCCAGCTCGTGGCGGAGGCCGTCGAGGCATTCGTGAAACAAGGATGAGGAAGGAAGGCCGGCCATGGAGGCGCGGATAGAGCGGGTGGCGTCACCGGGAGACGCGGACGCCCCTGAGAGCAACGCCTGGATCGTGGGCGACGACGACGAGGTCATCGTGGTCGACCCGGGCCGCGACGCGGACGTGGTGCTCTCCGCCGTCGGCGACCGGGAGATCCTCGCCGTCATCTGCACCCACGGGCACGCGGCCCACGTCGCGGCGGCTCCCGCGGTGGCGGCGCGTGACGAGTCGCCGGTCGCGCTGCATCCCCGGGACCGGCTGCCGTGGCGGGAGGCGCACCCGGACGGTGACCCGGAGATCGACATGGAGGACGGGGGGATCTTCGAGGTCTCCGACGTCTCGCTGGAAGTCATCCACGCCCCCGGGCACACCCTGGGCTCGGTGTGCGTGTACAGCGAGGAACTCGAAGCGGTCTTCGCGGGCGACAGCGTGGCGGCCGACGGCCCGGTTCCGCACGACGGCGAGTACACCGACTTTCCGGCGCAGCTCAGCGCGATCGGCGAGCACCTGCTGACGCTCCCCGGCCCGACCCGGGTACTGCCCGGGCACGGCGAGGAGACCACCGTGTCCGCGATCCAGAAGAAGTTCGACTCGTGGGTGAACGCGGGCCCGCTGCTCCGGTCCACCGACCCGGACTGACCTGATGCGCAGCGAAGAGCAGCTGGGGCTGGACGGGATGCCCGCCCGGCTGTACGCGTGCACGCCGACCCGGCTGAGTACCTGGCTGGGCTGCCGCAGGCAGTACCGGATGAGCTACCTGGACCGGCCCACCCCGCGCAAGGGGCCGCCCTGGGCCCACAACAGCCTGGGCGCCAGCGTGCACAACGCGCTGGCCGGCTGGTGGCGGCTGCCGCAGCCCCAGCGGACCGTCCCTGCGGCCGGCGGTCTACTGGAACGAGGCTGGATCAACGAGGGCTTCGCGAGTGACGCCCAGTCCGCAGCCGTGCGGAACCGGGCCCGGGGAATGGTCGAAGATTACGTCTCGGCGCTGGACCCGGCCGACGAGCCAGCCGGAGTGGAGCGGACGGTGGGCGCCCGGACCGACCGGATCACGTTCTCCGGCCGGATCGACCGGCTGGACGACCGCCAGGACGCCGGCGGCGGCCGGGAACTGGTCGTGGTGGACTACAAGACCGGCCGCCGCCCGCTGAGTACCGACGACGCCCGGGCCTCGCTGCCGCTGGCGCTGTACGCGGTCGCCGCCGCCCGGGTGCTGCGCAGGCCCTGCCACCGGGTGGAGCTGCATCACCTGCCCACCCGGACGGTGCACGCCTGGGAGCACACGCCAGCCGCGCTGGAGCGGCACGTGGGCCGGGCCGAGGACATCGCCGCCGAGTGCGCGGCCGCCGACCAGCGCTACCGTGACGGGCTGGCCCCTGCGGGCCAGGACGAGGAGTTCCCGCCCCAACCGGGCCCCGGCTGTGGCTGGTGTGACTTCCGCGCCGTGTGCCCGGAAGGGGCCGCGGCTACTTCCGCCCGCCGCCCGTGGGAGGGCCTGGAGGAAGTAGCCGGCTGAGGCGCAGCTCAGGCGGAGCGGGACGGCCGGGCCTGGGCGCACTCGGTCGCGTTCCAGAAACTGGTCAGGGTGCTCGCGACGGTCTCCGGCGCCTCGACCGCGGGGGAGTGCGCCGCCGCCGGTATGCAGATCCGCTTGGCGCGCAGCCGCGCGGCCATGTCCTCCTGGGCGGCGGGGTCCCACGCGTCGTCGTTCTCGCCGTAGACGACCATCAGCGGGACCGAATCCAGCCGGGCCAGGGCCGCAGTCCGGTCCGGGCAGGTGAGCAGGGTCTGGGCCATCGTGCGCAGCCCGGTGGGGGAACTGCTCAGCAGCCGGGTGCCCAGGAAGTCGATGATGGCCGGGGGAACGCTCCCCGCCAAGGCCTCCGGCTCCAGCCGGGTCCGCCAGATGCGCTCGATCTCCGCGCCCAGCCGGTCCGGGCCGATCCCGTCCAGCTCGGCCAGCAACGCCTGCAGGATCAGGGCCCGCGGGCCGGACAGCGCCCCCGGGCCCGAACTCATCAGGGTCAGCGAGCTGACCCGGGCGGCCCGGGCCAGCAGCACTTCCCGGGCCACCAGCCCGCCGAGGGAATGGCCAAGCAGGTGCACGCCGCCCGGGCCAGACGGCCTGGCGGCGGGGGCCGCCAGACGGCCTGGCGGCCGCGCCGTCGTGGCCCGCACTGAGCCAGTCGGCGACCGTGGCCACGTCGGCGGCCAGCTCGCCCAGCTGGTAGACGGCCGCGTCGTCGGCGCCCGGCGTCTCGAACTGGCCGCGCATGTCGATCGCGACCACCTGGCGGCCAGCGGCCGCCAGCGCCTGCAGGATCAGCAGGAAGTCCTCTTTGCTCCCGGTGTACCCCGGAACGAGCAGGGCAGGCTGCCGCTCGTGTATCCCACTGAGCGGGAGAGCTTCGAGCGCCGCGAACTTGCCGCGGCTGGTTTCGATGGTCAGCCGCCGCACCCCGGAGGGCAATTGCAGCGCTTTTGGTGTGCTCACAGGCGGCCAGCCTACCCAGGGATACTCCGCCTACGCCTTACCCTGCCTGGAGGATTCCTCGAGGTCCGCAGGAAAACCGCTAGCTGGCTGCACTGTTAGCTGGCAGCACTGTCCTTCCGCCCGCGGCCCGAACGCCGCCGACGCCGGCGGGGCTTGCTGTGCTCCCCCGATCCCTCGCCCTGGGCCGGAGCCGCCTCGCTGGCCTGTGCTGACCCAGACTGGGCTGACCCAGACTGGGCCGGCCCGGACTGGGCTGAGCGGGGCTGGGCGGACCTGGACTGGGTCCCGTCCGTGCCGTGGACCGAGACCCCGGCGCGGGTGCGCTTGCGGACCCGCGCCTTGCGCGGCGCCTGGTCCGTGCGGGGGCCCGGGTCGCTGCGGCGGGCCGGGCGCCGCGGTGAGCGGGCCTTCCCGGTCTCGCCGACGTCCTCGAGCTCTTCCGCCTCGAGTCCGGCCCGTCCCCGCTCGGCGCGGGGCAGGCTGCCCTTGACGCCCGCCGGGATGTCCAGCTCCTCGAACAGATGCGCCGAGGTGGAGTAGGTCTCGACTGGCTCCGGGATGCCCATGCCGAGGGACTCGTTGATGAGCTTCCAGCGCGGCATGTCACGCCAGTCCACGAACGTGACGGCGATGCCGTCCCGGCCCGCCCGCCCGGTGCGCCCGGTGCGGTGCAGGTAGGCCTTGTCGTCTTCCGGGCACTCGTAGTTGATCACGTGCGTGACGTCGTCCACGTCCAGCCCGCGGGACGCGACGTCGGTCGCTACCAGTACGTCGATCTTGCCGTTGCGGAACGCGCGCATGGCCCGTTCCCGCTGGCCCTGGCCCAGGTCGCCGTGCACCGCCGCGGCCGCGAAGCCGCGCGTGGTCAGGGCCTCGGCCACCTGGTCCGCGGACCGCTTGGTCCGGCAGAACACCATGCTCAGGCCGCGCCCGTTGGCCTGCAGGATGCGGGCCAGCATCTCGATCTTGTCCATCTGATGGGCCCGGAACACGTGCTGCACGGTCAGCGGGACCAGGTCAGGCTCGTCGCCGTTGTTGGCGCGGACGTGCAGCGGCTGGCGCAGGTGCCGCCGCGCCAGCTGGACGACGTCGCCCGGCATGGTGGCCGAGAACAGCATGGTCTGCCGGGTCGGCGGGGTGAGCTCCAGGATGCGCTCGACGTCGGGCAGGAACCCGAGGTCCAGCATCTTGTCCGCCTCGTCCAGGACGAGTGAGCGCAGCCCGGACAGGTCCAGGTGCCGCTGGCCCGCCAGGTCGAGCAGCCGGCCAGGGGTGCCGACCACGATGTCCACCGTGTTGCGCAGGGCGTCGATCTGAGGTTCGTAGGCGCGGCCGCCGTAGACGGTCGCCACCCGGGCGCCGCCGAGCCTGCCTGCCACCCGCAGGTCCTCGGCGACCTGGCCGGCGAGCTCGCGGGTCGGCACTACGACCAGGGACACCGGCGCGGAAGGCCGGGTGGCCGGGGCCTCGGCCACATGCTGCAGCAGCGGGATGCCGAACGCGAGTGTCTTGCCGGTCCCGGTGCGGGCCTGGCCGATGATGTCGTGCCCGCTCAGCCCGATGGGCAGGGCCAGGCTCTGGATGGGGAAGGGCGTGGTGATGCCGGCGACCTCGAGGGCCGCACAGATCTGCTCATCCACGCCAAGGTCACGGAACGTCTTAGTTACGTCCGGAGAACCAGTGGCCGGGCTATCGTCGGCCGGAGGTTCTGCTACGGACGAGGTCAGTGTGGTTGTCAGTTGAATCAGCTTCCATCAGTGGCCCGCTGTCTGGGCGCGCCTTGTACGCGTCCTTGCCACTGCGGACCTGGCTATCGGCTCCACCAGCGGGCCGCGCCCACCAGTGCAATTAGGCATCCGGCCAGCCCCATGCTGGCGTCCTCGCCGTTGTGCCCGGCCATCGCCGCCGCGCCTTCGCGCCCGGCTGGCCACGAGCCTTACTGCTAAGGAAACACGGCAGGGGGTTGCCGCATTCCTTTCCAAGTTCTGACTCACAGTGTACCAATGTGTCCTGGCCTGCTGGTGGACCAACTCGCACAGCCCTGGTTGTTACGCTTCGCGGGTGACCGAAGCGCAGCGGCGCGACGATGCGGCCCGCGAGCACAGCCCGCCAGACCGGCCCCGCGAGCCGGACCAGTCCCGCGAGCCGGGCGAGCCAGATCAGCCCCGCGAGCCGGGCGAGCCAGATCAGCAGAGTGGGATCATCGACCTGCTCGGCCTGCTGGCCTACGCGGAACTGGACGCGTACTTCCGGCTGACGGACGACGCGGCCCTCGCGCCCTCGCTCGCGGACCGGGCCGCCCTGGCCGGGATGGCGGTCGCCGAGTTCGGGCACTTCCGGCTGCTGTGTGATCAGCTGGCGGTGCTGGGCGCCCAGCCGGACCAGGCGATGCTTCCCTTCGCCCCGGCGCTGGACGCCTTCCACGCCCGCACCGCCCCGGCCGACTGGCTGGAGGGCCTGGTCAAGGCGTACGTGGGGGATGGCATCGCGGCGGACTTCTACCGGGCGGTGGCGCAACTGGTCGACCCGCAGACCCGGGAACTCGTGCTCCGGGTGCTGGCCGACACCGGGCACGCCGAGTTCGTGATCGCCCGGGTCCGGGCCGCCATCGCGGCCGACCCCCAGGTGGGGGACGGCTCGCGCTGTGGGCCCGCCGACTGGTCGGGGAGGCGCTGGCCCAGGCTTACCGGGTCGTCGCGGACCGGCGTTCGCTGGCGGCCCTGCTCGCCGGGGCCGCTCCGCGGGAGCCCGGCCAGACTGGCCAGCTCGGGGACATCGGGCGGATGTTCGCCCGGATGACCGACGCGCACGCCCAGCGGATGGCATCCCTGGGCCTGGCCAGCTAAAGGTTGCCGAAACCGACCCGGCGCTGCTCCACGTCCGACAACTCCACGTAGGCGATCTTGCCCGCCGGGATCAGGAACTTGCCTCCCTTGTCGTCGGGCAGCACGAACAGCCCGCCGTCCTCAGAGGTCATGGCCTGGGTGAGTGCGCGCTCCAGGTCCTGGGCCGAGACGTTGGTCTCTACGACGAGTTCACGCGGGATGTTCTGGATCCCGATCTTGACTTCCACGGTGCTCCTGTACTCGGGGCCTGCTCGGACTCTTGGGAAAAGTGTTGCTACCCGGGACTGGCTGCGCCCCGGGCGGCTGCTCAGCCGGTGCGCGGCCAGCCGCTGATACCGCGCCAGGCCAGCCGGGCTATGAGTTGCTCCGCGGCGTCCTTGGGGATGGCGCGGTCGGTGCTGAGCCAGTATGTCGCGCTGACCTGGGCCATCCCGACCAGGCCGATACCCAGCAGATGCGCCTGGTCGTCGTCCAGCCCCGCGTCCTCACGGATGAACTCGCTGATCATGTCCGCGTGCACGCGCGCGCTCGCGTCGAGCCGGTCCCGGACGGCGGGCTCGTTGCGCAGGTCGGACTCGAAGACCAGGCGGAACGCCTCCCCGGTGCTGGCGACGAAGTCGAAGAACGCCTGGAAGGTGGCGCTGACCCGCTGCTTGTTGTCGGCGGTGGAGGCGAGCGCGTTCCGGATGGTGTCGGTCAGCGCCTCGACGCTCTCGTCCAGCAACGCCAGATAGAGGTCCAGCTTGCCCGGGAAGTGCTGGTAGAGCACGGGCTTGCTGACCCCGGCCCGTTCGGCGATCTCGTCCATCGCCGCCGCGTGGTAGCCCTGCGCGACGAAGACTTCCTGGGCAGCGCCCAGCAGCTGCCGACGCCGGGCTTGCCTCGGCAGCCGCGTACCGGCCGTACGGGCCTGCGGTGTTGCTGTCACGAGACTCTCCGTTGCGTCAATCGTGCGGCTATTCCGCTCGATCACGCCATCCTACGACCGCTGGAACCCCGGAAAGGGTGTAACGGAGGGTGACCCTGGAAGCTCCCGCAGTCGCACTGGTCAGCGGTAGTCGTCCTGGTCTTCCTCGTCGTCCGCGACTTCCTCGTGCTGCTCGACCGCGTCCGCCACGTCCGCCTCGTCCGGCACCTCGAAGGGCTCCAGTTCCGGCTCCTCGTCGTCGCCCGCCAGGGTCTGGTGCTGCTCGATGGCGTCCTCGGTCGGTGCTTCCAGGTCTTCGCTGGGCTCCCGGCTCACGTCGGTCATCGGTGTGCCCCTCACGTGTTGTGTGACGGCTGGGTGCTCACCCGGTCAGGACCCGCCGTGGGCGGCGCGGGCGGCTTTCTCGAGGGTAGTGCCCCCGGGGCCTGCCCCTGGCCCGGCAGGGGCCCGGCCGGCGGGACGGCCGGCACGTCCCTATCCGGGCTCGCGCTGGCTGTCGTCACTGCTCCCGCGTCACCGCTTACGCCCGGCGCCGCGCCGCCGCCCGTCTGCGGAGCCAGGCCGGGGCCGGGGGCCTCGCGGCTCTCCTGGGCAGCGCGCTCCCCGTCCGTGCGGCCGGCCGGACGCTGGGTCAGGCCCGGCAACGACATTTCCACGGCCTCGCCGTAGGTCGGGAACGCGTGCACCACGTCCGCCAGGACGGCCAGCGGGATCCGGGCCCGGATGGCCAGCGTCACCTCGCCCATCCACTCCTCGGCGTCCGGGCCGATCGCCGCCGCGCCGACCAGGAGGTCGCCCGAGGCGGCGTCCACGTACAGCTCGACCCGGCCCCGGTCGTCGTCTTCCACCGTGGCCCGGGCCGTCTCGGCCAGGTCGTAGCTGACCGTGACCAGTTCGACCCCGGTGGCCTCGGCGAGCGACGGGGACATGCCCACCGTGTAGACCGACGGCGAGGTGTAGACGGTGCGCGGGATGGCCCGGTAGTCCGCGGCCCGGCTGCCGCCCAGCAGGTTGGCCGCGACGATCTGGGCCTGGTAGCGGGCGGTGTGCGTGTACGGGGCGACCGCGGTCACGTCCCCGGCGGCCCACACCCGTCCCGCCTTCTTCCCGGCAGCGGCGGGCTTCCCCGAGGTGGCGGGCACGTCTTTCCTGGGCCTGTCTTTCCGGACGGGCTGTCTTTTCCGGGCGGGCTGGGCGCGGCCTTCGCGGGCACGTTGGGCACGACCCGGCAGGTCTCGTCCAGCGGCAGCATCTCGCCGGGAGCAGCCGAGATGCCGAGCTCCTCCAGCCCGAGCCCGGACAGCCGCGGCCGCCGCCCGCTGGCCAGCAGCACCCGGTCGGCCTCGATCCTGGTCCCGTCGGCCAGCGTGAGGGCCAGCCCGGCGTCGGTGGTCTCGGCCTTCACCACCGCCGACCCGAGCCGCAGGTCCACCCCGGTCCGGCGCAGCGCGTCAGCCAGGATCTCCCCGGTGAACAGCGCTTCCCCGGGCAGCACCTGCGGTTCGGCCTCGACCAGGGTGACCTGCGAACCGAACGCCGCGTAGATCTGCGCCAGTTCGCAGCCCACCGGGCCGGCGCCCAGCACCACCAGCCGCCGCGGCAGGTCCGGGCAGGTCAGCGCCTCCGCGCTGGTCCAGGCGGGCACGTCGGTCAGCCCCTCGACCGGCGGCGCGACTGGCTCGCTCCCGGTGCACACGACCAGGTCGGTGTAGCCCAGGGTCAGCGGGTCGGCCGGGGCCATCCCGTTCAGGCTGGTCTTGGCCGCGTTGGGCTGGACCACGATCGTGCCGGGCCCGGTGATCTGGCCGGTGCCGCGGATCAGGGTCACGCCGGCCTCGGCGAGCCGGGCCGCGGCCGCCGCGTCGTCGAGGTGCCCGGCGACCTCGTCCCGGCGGGCGACCGCGTGCTCCCAGGTCTCGCCCCGGCGGGCGGACTGGAGCAGCGACTTGGAGGCCATGTCGGCCAGGTAGGGCGCCTCGCCGCCGACGAGGCCGGCCTCCACCAGGGCCGTGGACCGGCCAGCACTCGACACCTCAATGGCGATGAGGCTGCCGGAGGTCCCCCCGCCGAGCACGACGACGTCGAAGTCAGGCATGCGCTCATCCTCCCCCGGCTCGCTGGACTTACGCGATCTGTTCATCATGACAGCCGTACCCAAAGCCAGGCCCCCAGAGGGGCACATTCCTCTCATCTGGGTAGGGAGACAGCATGCGCAGCATGTGGAAGGGGGTCATCTCTTTTGGCCTCGTCACGATCCCAGTCAAGCTCTACACCGCCACCGAGCAACGGGATGTCTCGTTCCGCCAGGTGCACGCCGAGGACGGCGGCCGGATCCATTTCCGCCGGGTCTGCTCCCTGGACGGCGAGGAGGTCCCGTTCGCCGACGTGGCCAAGGGATACGAGCTGCCGGACGGCGAGATGGTCGTGCTGACCGACGAGGATCTCGCCCAACTGCCGCTGCCCACGGCCCGCAGCATCGAGGTGCTGAACTTCAGCCCGGCCGACCAGGTGGACCCCATCTTGTGGAACCGGAGCTACTACGTGGAACCCGAACCGGCCGGGGCCCGCGCCTATGTGCTCCTCCGGGACGCCCTGGACCGCTCAGGCCGGGTCGCCGTGACCAAGGTGGCGCTGCGCCAGCGTGAGTCGCTGGCCACCCTGCGCACCCGCGACGGCCTGCTGGTGCTGGAGACGATGCTGTGGCCCGACGAGATACGCGTCCCGGACTTCGCGTTCCTGGACCAGGACATCGACGTCCGCGCCCAGGAACTGCGGATGGCGACCTCGCTGATCGACTCGATGACCGAGGACTTCGAGCCGGATGAGTACCACGATTCCTACCGGGAGGCGCTGCAGGAACTGGTCGAGGCCAAGGTCGAGGGCCGCGACGTGACGCCGTCCCCCGAGCCGGCCCCGGCGGAGCCGGCCAGCCTGCTGGACGCGCTGCAGGCCAGCCTGGACGCGGCCACCAAGAAGCGCCCGGCCCCCGCCAAGCGCGCGGCGGGCCGCCGGGCCAGTGCCTAGGAAGACCGCCGGGCCACCGCCCAGGAAGACCGTCCCAGTAACCTGACCCGGTCAGGAATCCACGACTTTGGGTGGCAGCTGATGAGACAACGCACGCTCGGCCAGGGCCTGTCCGTCGCCGAACTGGGCCTCGGCTGCATGGGCATGAGCCAGTCCTACGGTTCCCCCGACGACCAGGAGTCGGTGGCCACCATCCACCGGGCCCTCGACCTCGGCGTGACCTTCCTGGACACGGCGGACGCCTACGGCCCGTTCACCAACGAGCGCCTGGTCGGCGGGGCTATCAAGGGCCGGCGGGACGAGGTCGTGCTGGCCACCAAGTTCGGCAACCAGCGACTGCCCGACGGCAGCCGGACCGTCAACGGGCGGCCCGAGTACGTGCGCGAGGCCTGTGACGCGTCCCTGAAGCGGCTCGGCACCGACCACATCGACCTGTACTACCAGCACCGGGTGGACCGCACCGTCCCCGTGGAGGACACCTGGGGGGCGATGAGTGAGCTGGTCGGTGCGGGCAAGGTGCGCTACCTCGGCATCTCCGAGGCGGCGCCGGACACCGTGCGGCGGGCCCACGCGGTGCACCCGATCGCCGCGGGCCAGTATGAGTACTCGCTGTTCAGCCGGGAGCCGGAGGACGAACTGCTGCCCGTGCTGCACGAGCTGGGCATCGGCCTGGTGTCCTACAGCCCGCTGGGCCGCGGGCTGCTGACCGGGTCGCTCGACGCCTCAGGGGAATTCGGGGCGTCCGACTTCCGCCGGGGTCACCCGCGCTTCCAGGGCGAGAACTACGACCACAACCTGGCCGTCGCGGCCGGGGTGGCCGCTCTGGCCCAGGCCACCGGGGTCACCCCGGCTCAGCTGGCCATCGCCTGGGTGCTGGCCCAGGGGAACGACATCGTCACCATCCCGGGCACCAAGCGCCGCAGCTACCTGGAGCAGAACGCGGCGGCCGCCGACATCGTGCTCACCCCGGAGGACCTGATCGAGCTGAGCAAGGCGGTGCCGCGCGACGCGGTCGCCGGGGAACGCTACCCGGCGGCGTTCATGGCCGCCGTGGACGTCTGACCGCCGACCATGATCATTACTGCGCCGCGGGTCATTACCGCGCTGCCTGGTGCCCCGGTGCTGGAGCCCGGGTACGTCGTGACGGCCGGGGACCGTATCGCCGGTGTGGGCCAGGACCGGCCGCCCAGGCCCCCGGACCTGGAGCTGGATTCGGGTGTGCTCGTCCCGGGGCTGGTCGACCTCCAGGTCAACGGGTACTTCGGCGTCGAGATGCAGGCCGCCGACCCGGACGGCTGGGCCACCGTCATCGAGCGGCTGCCCGCCACCGGCTGCACGGCGTTCCTGCCCACCTTCATCACCGCCCCGGTGCGGCGGCTGGCGGGCGCCCTGGGGTGCGTTAGCGAATATCTGCCCGCCCGGAGCTGGCCGGGGCGCGCGGGTACTCGGCGTGCACCTGGAAGGGCCGTTCATCTCACCGCGGAGGCGGGGCGCGCACAACCCGGACTGGATCGTGCCGCCGGAGCCCGCCGCGCTGGACGAGCTGCTGGCCGCGGGGGCGGGCCTGGTCCGGCTGGTCACCCTGGCCCCCGAGGTAGATGGAGGGCTGGCCGCGGTCGGCCAGCTGGCCGGGGCGGGCGTGCTGGTCAGCGTGGGGCACAGTAACGCCACCGCGGCGCAGGTGGACGCGGCCGCCGGGGCCGGGGCGCGGATGGTCACCCACCTGTTCAACGGGCAGCCCGGGGTGAAGTCCCGCGAGCCGGGCGTGGTCGGCCAGGCCCTGGCCGACCCCCGGCTGACCAGCGGCCTGATCGTGGACACCCACCACGTGGCACCGGCCAACTGCACGCTGGCCTTCGCCGCCGCACCGGGCCGGATCTGCCTGGTCACCGACGCGGCCGCGTGCGCGGGCATGCCTCCCGGGGAGTACCTGCTCGGCGGGGAGCCGATCACGCTGCCGCCCGGTGACGGCGTGCCGCCGCGCCGGGCGGACGGCGGCCTGGCCGGATCGGCGTTGCGGATCGACCGGGCGGTGGCCAACATGGCTCTGCTGACCCGGGGGGGCGACCCCCTGGAGTCGGCCGGGGCGGGGCTGGCCGCGGCGGTGGCCGCCGCGTCCCGGGTGCCCGCCGACCTGATCGGCCGCCCGGACCTGGGGCGGCTCGCTCCCGGCGCCGCGGCCGACCTGGTGTGGCTCGATGACGACCTGCGGACGGCCGCGACCTGGATCGATGGTGAGAGGGTGTACCCGTGACGGAGTTTCCGGGGCGCTGCGGACTGCGCTTCAGCACGGGAGGCGGCCATGACTGAGCCCACCGCGATGCGGACCGAGATCGAGCAGCAGCCCGCGGCGCTGCGGGCCACGCTGGGTTCGCTGACGCCGCGCAGTGGCGAGGCCACCGCGCTGGCCCGGGACTGCCGCCAGGTGCTCTTCATCGCCCGCGGCACCTCCGACAACGCCGCGGTCTACGGGACCTACCTGCTGCAGGCGCACGCTGGGATGCTGGCCACACTGGCCTCCCCGTCGATCGCCACCGAGTACCACAGCCGGCTGGACCTGTCCGGCGTGCTCGCGGTCGCGTTGTCCCAGTCCGGGGCGACCGAGGAGATCGTCGAGACGCTGGCCTGGGCGCGGGACTGCGGTGCGCGGACCCTGGCCATCACCAACGGCGGCGGGTCGCCGCTGACCCAGGTGGCCGATCTGGCCTTCGTGACCTCAGCCGGGGCGGAACTGGCCGTCCCGGCGACCAAGACGTTCACCACCCAGCTCGCCGCGCTGGCCGTGCTGGCCATCGCGCTGGGCGCGGACCTGGATCCGGGCCTGCTCGCCGCGGTGCCCGACGAGATCGAGCGCATGCTGGCCGCCCCGGACGACCTGGAGCCGATGGTCGCCGACCTCGCCGGGGCGGCCGGGGTCGTGGTCTCCGGCCGCGGGCACGCCTACGCCGCCGCGCTCGAACTCGCGCTCAAGCTCAAGGAGGCGTGCTACCTGCACGCGATGGGGCTGTCCTGGGCGGACCTGCTGCACGGCCCGATCGCGGTGGTGGACGCGAACACGCCGGCCATCATCGTGGCGGCCGACTCCGGGCCCGCGCTGCCGGGCAGCATCGACCTGGCCCGCCGGGTGGTCGCGGCCGGGGCGCGGGCCTACGCGATCGGCGGCGGCCCCGGCCTGGCCGCGGCGAGCAGCCTCGCGGTACCCGGTCCCCGGCTGCCCGAATGGCTGGCCCCGCTCGGGCTGATCGTGCCCGGGCAGTTGCTGACCGAGGCGCTGTCCCGGCGCCGCGGCATCGATCCGGACAACCCGCGTGGCCTCAGCAAGGTCACCCAGACCGCGTGACGACCGGGATGCCAGAGCAGCAGCGCGAAGACACCGGGGAGCCATCCGGGGAGCCGCGGCACTTTCAGGCCGCCGTCTTCGATCTCGACGGCACGCTGGTGGACAGCGAGACGCGCAGTCATGAGAGCTGGCGGCACGTGTTCCGGTCCCGCGGCGTCGTCCCGGACGACGACCTGATCCGTGCGTTCGTGGGCCGCCGTGGCGTTGACGTCCACGACCTGCTGCGGGAACGCGTCCCCGAACACGATCCGGCCGAGCTGATGGCGGCGTCCAGCGCGCACTTCCACGCCCCGGACCAGCCGCCCCTGGGGCCGCTGGCCGGCGCGGTCGAGCTGGTCCGGCAGATCCACGCGGCCGGTGTCCCGCTGGCCCTGGTCACCTCGGCGGGCCGCCGCTACGCGGAAGAGACGCTGACCGAGCTAGGTGTGCGCCCGCTGTTCTCGGTGGTGGTGACGGCCGGGGACGTGACGGTGGGCAAGCCTGACCCGGAGGGGTACCGGGCCGCGGCCCGCAGGCTGGGCGTGCTCCCCGCGGCGTGCGTGGTGTTCGAGGACGCCCCGGCGGGCGTGGCCGCGGCCAAGGCGGCCGGCATGTACTGCGTGGCGGTGGCCACCACCCACCCGCCGGAGGACCTTACCGGCGCCGACCTGGTGGTCCCCGACCTCACCAAGATCACCTGGCCCCTGTCCGCCGCCTGACCCGGCCGCCCGCGGATCCCAGAGCATGCCTCCCATCCGATTTATCCGCCTCAATCACGGCGCGGGTGCGACCCTTCGCGCGGGGGGGCTGACCAGGTAGACGGCCCGGTCGTAGCGGGGCCGGTCCTGTGGCTTCGCGCCAGGTTGTAGCCGGTGCGGCGGTAAGCCGCCCGCCATGATGGTGGCGGTGCGGGCGAGCGGCCTGGGGGTGAGCTCGACCTCGATGGCCCACCGTTCCCCCGGATAGGGGCTGCCAGGGATCTCGGCCCAGCAGGCTTCGGCGTCGGGGATGTGGCCGCCGCCGGCCGGGCCGCCGGCGCGGCGCGGATGCGGCGTTCGGATCGCCACCAGGACTGTCCGGCTTGCCCGGCGGGGCTGGATTGCAGGCGAGGCGGCGGCCAGGACCGCGCGCAGGTGCGCCAGCCGTCCCAGCGACGGCTGGCCGGCCGGGAACGCAGCCCCGGGCGGCCAGGCCGGGGCGGGTCAGCCAGCACCACGCCGGCCCTGGGCCGAGGCGGCCGGTCTCGGCGTATCCGGCGGCCGCCAGCGGGCCACGATGCCGCGCAGCCGGTCCGGCTGCACGTTCAGGTAGTCGGCGAGCAGGTCATACGGTGCGCTGTACATCTCCCCGCACAGCAGAGCCCGTCGATGTCCCGGCCGCTGACCCAGACTGTCCCGGCGTCGGATCGCCGGGGGAGGCGCCGCTGCGGTGGCTGGCTGATGGCCTGGGCATGACTAGTCCGCCTCTCTCCCCCGGCGGCCAGGGTGACGGCGTTCTTGACGGAACCGTGACTGCCTTCACCGCGATAGGCGAAGCGGGAGTTCAGGGCGCCTTCCCCCCCGGCGGCGTCGGTCAGCGCGGTGCAGTAAGTCGGGGACCACGGGGCGGGCGGCGCGGGGCGGACCGCGCGAGTGGGCGCCGACGTCTCCCCCGCCGTGGGTCACGCTGCATCTTCATCAGAGCCTCGTCTTCTTCGCGGCTCAGCAGGGCTTTACTCTCTCACCGACCACTCCGCCCCCTGCACCCCCTTCCCCCCCCCATCACCCTCCCCCTCCCCCCCCCCCCCCCCCCCCCCCCCCCCCCCCCCCCCCCCCCCCCACCCCACCCCTACACCCCCTACAACCCCCGCCCTCACTCGCCTACCCTCCCCGCCCTTGATCACGGTCAATATCCGGTGCCATAAGTCAGAAATCGACCATGATCGCCGGGTACGGAGGCCCGGCGGGCGGGCCGGGCGGCGGGATCAGGGGGTGCCGGGCTCGCGGAAGACCTTGTGCTGGGCGGCCTGGGCCCGGGGGCGCAGGACCAGCAGGTCCACGTTCACGTGGGACGGCCGGGTGACGGCCCAGGCGATGGTGTCCGCGACATCCTCGGCGGTCAGGGGCTTGGACACGCCGGCGTAGACCGCGGCGGCCCGCTCCACGTCCCCCCGGTAGCGGTTGACCGCGAACTCGTCGGTGCGCACCATGCCCGGCGCGATCTCGATGACGCGGACGGGCTGGTCGTACAGTTCGAGGCGCAGGGTCGCCGCGATCGCGTGCTCGGCGTGCTTGGCCGCGACGTAGCCCCCGCCGCCCTCGTAGGCGACGAAGCCGGCCGTGGACCCCATCACCACGATGGTGCCGTCACCGCTGGCGATGAGCTTGGGCAGCAGCGCCTGCGTGACATGCAGGGTGCCGAGCACGTTCACGTCGAACATGGCCCGCCACTCGGCGGGGTCGCCCTCGGCCACGGTGTCCGCGCCGAACGCGCCGCCGGCGTTGTTGACCAGCACGTCGCAGCCGTCCAGCCGTTCCGCGAACCCGTCGACCGCGGCGCGGTCGGTCACGTCCAGGATCACCGGGTCCGCCTCGCCGCCGTTCTCGCGGATCTGCCCGGCCAGCTCGCTGATCCGGCCGGCCCGCCGGGCGGCGAGGATGACCCGGTAACCGGCCTCGGCCAGCTTGACCGCGGTGGCCGCGCCGATCCCGCTGCTCGCCCCGGTGATGACCGCAACTGGTGGCATGAGCCTGCCTCTCCACTCGGCTGTGCTGGTCCGTCTGGCCAGTCGCCGTCGTCCGGCCTGGCGGACCGGCGGGCGATGGGGTGATTCTGTCAGGAACCCGTCCGCCGCCGCCGCCGGCGTCTCATGCAAAGAAAGCTTTGCATATCTGCCCGGAAACCTTCCCAAGGACTCTTTGCAAAGCTATGTTGGCATCTATGACTGATGACTCCACCGCGGCTGACCCTCCCGCCGCCGGGCACCCGGCCGGGGACTCCGGAGGCCGGCCGGCCAACCGCTCGGTCACCCGGCTCCGGGACCCCCGGGCCCTGCGGGCCCTGGCGCATCCGATCCGGCTGTCCCTCGTCGGGCTGCTGCGGGTCGAGGGCCCACTGACCGCGACCCGGGCCGCGGAGCTGCTCGGCGAGAGCTCGGCCAGCACGTCCTTCCACCTGCGCCAGCTGGCCAAGTACGGCCTGGTCGAGGAGGCCGGCGGGGGCAAGGGCCGGGAGCGTCCCTGGCGGGCCACCGCCATGTTCACCAACCTGCCCGACGTCGCGGAGAACCCGGATCTCGCGGTGGCGGCGGAGCTCCTCAGCTCAGTGATCGCGGAGCGCTACTTCGAGGACGTGATGCGCTGGCTGGAGATCCGGCAGGCCGAGCCGGAAGAGTGGCAGCGCGTCGCCCAGTTCGGGGACACGTATCTGTACCTCACCCCGGACGAACTGGCGGCGCTGGGCGAGCAGACACAGCAGATGATGGATCGATACATCGACCGGCAGGCCGATCCGGGACTCCGGCCGGAAGGCGCCCGCCTGGTCAGCTACCTGCACCTGGCCTTCCCGTTGTCGCGGCCGTTCGGCCGCCTGCCGGCGGCGCGCCCGGCGGGCGAGACGGCCAGCCCGGATGAGAAGGCCGCTCCGGGTGAGAAGGTCACGCCGGGTGACAAGGTCACACCGCCTGAGGAGGCCCCGCCGGACGGGAGCGCCCGGTGAGCGTCGCGGTCGCCCCACGGCGCCTGACGTCCCGGATCCCGCCCTTGCTGCGCGGTACCGCGTTCCGCCGGTACTGGGGCGCGCAGAGCGTCTCCCTGTTCGGCGACCAGATCTCCGCCATCGCGCTGCCGCTGGCCGCGGTGCTCGTGCTGCACGCGAGCCCGGCCGAGATGGGCTACCTCAGCGCCCTCATCTGGCTGCCCAGTCTGCTGTTCGCCCTGCACGCCGGGGCCTGGGTAGACCGGCGCGGCCACCGCCGGGCCACCATGATCGCGGCGGACCTGGGCCGGGCCGCGCTGCTGGCCAGCATCCCGGTCTGCTCAGCCCTGGGCGTGCTCAGCCTGGCCCAGGTGTTCGCGGTAGCGTTCGCGGCCGGGACGCTGAGCATCTTCTTCACCGTGTCCGACGCCGGGTTGTTCGTGTCCCTGGTGCCCCGCGACCAGTACGTGGCAGGCAACTCGCTGATCTACCAGAGCCGGGCGCTGGCCGCGGTGGGTGGCCCCAGCCTGGGCGGCCTCCTGGTGCAGGCCCTGTCCGCGCCGTTCGCGCTGGCGGCCGACGCGCTGTCGTTCCTGGGCTCGGCGTTCTTCCTGAGCCGGATCCGGCCGGCCGAGCCGGCCCCGGACCACGCCCGGCCGCCGGGGGGCGCTGAGCGCCGGCGCCCGCTTCATCTGGACGTCGCCCATCCTGCGGCCCTCGCTGGCCTGCGTGTCCGTGATCAACTTCTTCAACTTCATGTTCATGGCCCTGTTCGTCCTGTACGCGACCCGGTCGCTGCACATCCGGCCCGGACTGCTCGGCGTGGTGCTGGGCGCGGGCGCGGTCGGCGGCGTGCTCGGGTCGCTGCTCACCCGGCGGATCGCGAGCCGGGCCGGGGTCGGGCGGGCCTACCTCATCGGCTGCGTCGTGTATCCCCTCCCGGTCCTGCTCGTGCCGCTGGCGGCCGGCCCCCGGACGCTGATCCTCGGGATGCTGTTCACGGCCGAGTTCGTCTCGGGGTTCGGGGTGATGATCCTGGACATCAGCATCGGCACGATCTTCGCGGCCGTCGTGCCCGATCCGCTCCGGGCCCGGGTCTCGGGCGCCTTCCAGGCGGTCAACTACGGCACCCGCCCGGTGGGGGCGCTTACCGGCGGGGCCGTGGGCACGCTGATCGGGGTGCACCCGGCGCTCTGGGTCGCCGCCGCCGGCGGGACGCTGGGCTTCCTGTTCCTGCTTCCCTCGCCGCTGCCCCGCTTCCGCCTTACCGAGCTGGGAAGACCGACTCAGGCGGCGGAGGAGCCGGGAAGACCGAGGCAGGCGGCGGGATAGCCCCGGCCAGGTCGTGGAGCACAGCCGCACCGGTACGCGATGCCGCGCGACGTAGTCCGGCGCTTGACGGTCTGCCTAGCCCATGGTCTTGGCGCCGTCCAGGGACTCCCGGATGATGTCGGCGTGCCCGGCGTGCTGCGAAGTCTCCGCGATCACGTGCAGCAGTACCTTGCGGGCGGACCAGCTCGCCCCCTTTTCGAACCAGGGCGCCTCCGGCAGTGGCTGCGAGGCATCCAGGTCGGGGAGGGACCGGATCAGGTCGTCGGTGTGCTGCGCCACCTGGTCGTAATCGGCCAGCAACCCGGCCAGCGTCTCCCCCTCCAGCATCCGGAATCCGTCCAGGTAGGACCCTACGGCTGACTCGTCAGAGGCCATGGCCGACGGGCCCACCATGATGAACTGGGTCCACTGCCGTTCGGTATAGGTGACGTGCTTGATCGCGCCGCCCACGCACAGCGCGCTGACGGTGGTGCGCTGCGCAGCCTGCTCGTCGGTCAGGTCACGGGCGGTGAAGCGCAGGAAGTAGCGCTGCGTGGCCAGGGCGCTCAGCAGGTCCGCCCGCTCGCCCGTGGCGCCGTCGGTACTGGTCATGGTGCCGGTCCGCCTTCCCCTGGATGCCGTATACAGAGCACCGTACGGCTGGGCGCCGACAGTTCCGGTCCCCAGCCGGTGGACCGGAATTAACCTCCGCCGGGCACATTCATAGGCCCTGCAGAAGTCCTGCCAACAGCGCACAGAATCCCGCTGGGCAACCTTAAAGGCGTCAGAAGCCGGCTGGGCCGCAGCCGGCGAGGAGCTTCCGAGGAGAGACGCCGTGACCGGCATCGTGATCGCCAACTTCCCCATCATCGCCCTGCTCGTGGCCGCCATGATCGGTATCCCGCTGTGGATCACGTTCAAGCATCCGCACACCCGACCGGACTACTCGCAGGCTCGCGCCCACTTCCGGGCCAAGGCCGCCGCCGAGGCCCACACCAGCGACTTCGTGCCGACCACGAGGGTGGCCGCGTTCGATGGCCTCACCGTCGCGCGCCAGCACCTGGCGCCGCTCACCGTGGTCCCGGGCCGCCGGCACGCCACCGCCGGGCCGTCCGTCCGGACCCGCGCCCAGGCCAGCCCAGCCCGGTCCAGCCAGGCCCGGGCCACCCAGCCGGCCGGCTCCGCCGACTCCCGGTGATCCACGCTGGGGGAGATCGCGCATAACGTCGCGCGGCGACGACACGGCGGGAGTCAGTGAGCTCCCGCCGTGTCGCGCGTCAAGGCGCTTTTACCTAGCCTGAACGGTAACTGGTCCGGCTACTACGGCCCGGCCAGAAATCGCGTTTAGGACAAAGCCCATGCCGGATGAGTAGGCTGTCGCCCCAGGTCGCCGCCATCGTGAACGGGATGACGCTGCCGGACAAGGTCGGCCAGTTGCTGGTCCTGACGGTGCCCGGCCACACCGCCGCGGACGGCGGGGCCGGCCTGGTCGGCCGTTATCACGTCGGCGGGGTCATCTACTTCGGGGCGAACATCGCCGACGCGGCCCAGGTCGCGGCGCTCTCGGCCGGGCTGCAGCAGGCCGCCCGCAGCCAGCCACCCCACCTCCCGTTGCTGATCGGCACGGATCAGGAGGGCGGGATCGTGTCCCGGCTGGCCGGAGTGACCACGGTCTTCCCCGGCCAGATGGCCGCCGGGGCGACCCGCGACCCCGACCTCGTCCGGGCGCAGCACCAGGCCACCGGGGCCGCTATGCGGGCGCTGGGCGTCAACCTCGACTACGCCCCGGTGGCCGACGTCAACGTGGACCCAGCCAACCCGGTGATCGGGATCCGCTCCTTCGGCGCCCACCCCACCCTGGTGTCCACCATGACCACCGCCGCGGTGGACGGGTTCCACCAGGCCGGCGAGGTCACGGTGGCCAAGCACTTCCCCGGGCACGGGGACACCGACGTGGACAGCCACACCGGCCTGCCCGTCATCCACCACACGCTGCGCCAGTGGTGGCGGATCGACGCGCCGCCGTTCCAGGCCGCGATCCGGGCCGGCGTGGACGAGATCATGATCGGGCACATCAAGGTCCCGGCGCTCGACGACTCCGGCCAGCCCGCCTCGCTGTCACCGGTGATCGTCACCGGCCTGCTCCGGGACCGGCTCGGCTACCAGGGCGTGGTGGTCACCGACTCGCTGCAGATGGCCGGCGTGCTGCAGGGCCACACTCCGGCCCAGGTCGCGGTGCAGGCCGTCGGCAGGCCGGCTGTGACCAGCTGCTGATGCCCGGCGACCCCGGGGTGGCCTACCACGCCCTGCTGCGCGCCGTGCGGCACGGCCGGATCAGCCTGGCCCAGCTGGACGCATCGGTGGCCCGGATCGTCAGCCTCAAACTCGCCCGCGGGCTGGCGAGCGAGCCGGCCGTCGCCCCGTCCGCCGCGGCGGACACGTCCCGGCAGCGGACTCTGGCCCGGGAACTGGCCAGGCGCTCAATTACGGTCGTGGCTAATGACCGGGAATCCGCGAGTGGAGTGCGCCATGAGGATCGTTATCTGCCGCTCCGAAGTAAGCGGGTCTACGTCGCGGGACCGGCAGCCGCCGGGCTCAGCGCGGCCCTGCAGCCAGAGTTGGCGGCCACCGGCGGGCGGATCGTCGCGAGCCCGGCCCAGGCCGACGTGATCGTGGCGGCCACCCGGGACGCGGTCGGTGACCCGGCGCAGCAACGCCTGGTGCGCGGGCTGGTCGCCTCGGGCCGGCCCGTGCTGGTGCTGGCCACCGGGCTGCCCTATGACCTGGGCCTGTTCCCAGGGATGCGGGCCGGGGTCGCGAGCTACTCCGGCAGCGCCGTCTCGCTGCGCGCGGCCGCCGCGGTGCTGACCGGCCGGCTGCCCCCGCTGGGCCGCTTGCCGGTGGCCATCCCGGCCGCGGCCGGAGGCCCGGCGTTCGGCTACGGCACGGGCCTGTCGTACTGAGCTGGCCGCGCTGGTTTTGTCGTTCTGGGCCCGGGTCCGCGTCACCAGCCGGCCAGGTGGTGTTCGCCCCGGGCGCTTACCATCGGAAGGGTGTTTGACCCCCAGCTGACCTCCCGTCCCGCCCAGCCGGGTGCGGAAACCGCCCCTGACACCGGCGCTGCTCCGGCGCCCGGACGGCCGCCGCTACGCGGGGTGGTCGCGGACTGGGGCGGGGTGATGACCAACCCCATCGCGGAGACCGTGCGGGCCTGGATCGCCGCGGACGAGATCGAGTACGCCAGCTATCACGCGGTCATGAAGGCCTGGGTGACCGGCGCGTACGACGTGGCCGGGGTGGACAACCCGATCCATGGGCTGGAACGCGGGGAGTGCAGCAACGAGGAGTTCGAGCAGTTGCTCGCGGCCCAGATCGTGCGCCGGGACGGCGGGCCGGTGACCGCTGCGGGGCTGCTGGACCGGATGTTCGCGGCCACCGTGCTCAGCGAGCCCATGCTGGACCTGCTCCGCCGGGTCCGCCAGGCCGGGCTCAAGACGGCCATGCTCTCCAACTCCTGGGGCATTACCGCCTATCCGGCCGACCTGCTCCCGGAGTTGTTCGACGCGGTGGTCATCTCGGCCGAGGTGGGGATGCGCAAGCCGGAGGAGCGGATCTTCCGGCACGCGGCCGGGCTGCTCGGCCTGGACCCGGCCGAGTGCGTGTTCATCGACGACATCGAGGCCAACGTGCAGGCCGCGGAGGCCCTCGGGATGACCGGCGTGCTGCACACCGACCCGGCCGCCACCGCGGGCCGGCTGGCGGAGTTGCTCGACCTTTCTTAGTGCTACGGCCAACGGGGCTGATAGATGGGCGGGCACGGCGGGGCGGGCTGCTCTAGCCTGGCCCGGTGGCCGATCATCTGAGCCCGCCCGCCCTGACTCCCGCGGGCCTCATTCCCCCCACCCCGGGACGATCGGCGAACATGCGCGCCAACCGGCGCACCGACACCAAGCCCGAACTCGCCCTGCGCAGCGCGCTGCACCGGGAGGGCTACCGGTTCCGCAAGGACTTCCGGCTCGACCTGGACGGCGGCGCCCGGGTCCGGCCGGACATCGCGTTCACCGGGCGCCGGGTCGCGGTGTTCGTGGACGGCTGTTTCTGGCACGTGTGCCCGCAGCACGGCCGGGACCCGGCGGTCAACGAGTCGTACTGGTCACCCAAACTGCGCCGCAACGTCGAACGCGACCGGGCCGCGGACGCAGCGCTGGCCGCGGCGGGCTGGCGGGTGGTCCGGGTGTGGGAGCATCAGTCCCTCGATGAGGCAGTAGCCCTGGTGGTCGCGGTCCTCGATTCAACGGGGGAGAAGCATGCGTGTCTATCTGCCGGCCACGCTGCCGGTCCTGGCCGGCGCGCTGACGGCCGCTGAGATCGGGCCGGCTCCGATGCAGGCCTTCACCGTCACGCCCGCGCTGCGCGAGTGGTACGCCCAGGCGGACCTCGAGGAACTCGAGTACGCCGCGCTGACGCACGCCGCGCGGGCCTCGCTGTGGCTGCTGCTGGCCGACCCCGACGCGCCGCGGCGGCGCGTGGTCCTGGCCGCCGACGTGCCCGACGAGCAGGCCGGCCGGGACGGGGGTTTCGGCGGCAGTTTCGAGGAGCCGACCCGGGTGGTGCTGTCCGCGCCGGTCCCGCTGGCCCGGGTGGTCTCCGGGCACGTCGACGACCTGCTCGCCGTGCCCGACGTCAGCGCGGCGGTCGACGCGCTGGGGGCCGCCGAGGCCGGGGACGACGACGCCCAGTTCCTGGTGGACGGGGCGGAGGGACACGAGCTGATGTGGTACGCCACCCAGGAACTGCCGTTCGTGGCCGGGAACGCGGGTTAGCCGGATCACGGGGACACGTCCCCCTCATACGATGGGGCCACCGCATCGTTAGAGCAGTTCGGGGAGATCCTCATGGACGCCGTCAGCAACGTTCCACCGCCCGTCAACGAGCCGGTCCGGGCCTACGCGCCGGGCAGCGCTGAGCGCGCCGGCGTCGAAGCCAAGCTCAAGGAGCTGGCCGCCACCCCGGTCGAGCTGACCATGACGGTAGGCGGTCAGCCGCGGATGGGCGGCGGCGACCGCATCGCCGTGGTCGAGCCGCACAACCACGCGCACGTCCTCGGCCACCTCGGCAACGCGACCGACGCGGACGTCACCGCCTCGATCGAGGCGGCGGCCGCCGCGGCGCCGGGCTGGCGGGCGCTGTCCTTCGACGACCGGGCCGCGGTGTTCCTCAAGGCCGCCGAGCTGCTGGCCGGGCCGTGGCGGTCCACGATCAACGCGTCGACCATGCTCGGCCAGTCCAAGTCGGTGTACCAGGCCGAGATCGACGCGGCCTGCGAGCTGATCGACTTCTGGCGTTACAACACCCACTTCGCCCGGCGGCTGCTGGCCGAGCAGCCCTCCTCCGTCACCGGGGAGTGGGACCGGCTGGAGTACCGCCCGCTCGAGGGCTTCGTGCTGGCCATCACGCCGTTCAACTTCACCTCCATCGCCGCCAACCTGCCCACCGCCCCGGCGCTGCTCGGGAACGTGGTGCTGTGGAAGCCGTCCCCGACCCAGCAGTTCTCGGCGCACTACACGATGCGGCTGCTCGAGGCGGCCGGGCTGCCTCCGGGCGTGATCAACCTGGTCACCGGCGACGGCCAGGCGGTGTCCCAGGTGGCCCTGCCGCACCGGGACCTGGCCGGCGTCCACTTCACCGGGTCCACCGGGACGTTCCAGCACCTGTGGCGCAGCGTGGGCGAGAACATCGCCGGCTACCGCGGCTACCCGCGGCTGGTCGGCGAGACCGGCGGCAAGGACTTCGTGATCGCGCACCCCTCGGCCGACCCGGAGGTGCTGACGGTGGCGCTGATCCGGGGCGCGTTCGAATACCAGGGCCAGAAGTGCTCGGCCGCGTCCCGCGCCTACGTCCCGCGCTCGGTCTGGGACCGGATGCGCGACGACTTCCTGGCCCAGGTGAACTCGCTCACCGTGGGCGACGTGACGGCTGACCTGTCCCTGTTCATGGGTGCGGTCATCGACGCCCGGGCGTTCCGGAAGCTGTCCGACGCGCTGGCCCGGGCCCGGAGCCGGCCGTCGATCCAGGTGCTGGCCGGTGGGGACGCGGACGGCGACCAGGGGTACTTCGTCCAGCCGACGGTGCTGGAGTGCTCCGACCCGGAGGACGAGGTGTTCCGGACCGAGTACTTCGGCCCGATCCTGGCTGTGCACGTCTTCGAGGACGCCCGGTACGACGAGGTCGTGGCCCAGGCCGCGAACGTCGCGCCCTACGCGCTGACCGGGGCGATCATCGCCCAGGACCGGGACGCCATCGCCGCCGCCACGGAAGCGCTGCGCTTCGCGGCCGGCAACTTCTACATCAACGACAAGCCCACCGGGGCCGTGGTGGGCCGGCAGCCGTTCGGCGGGGCCCGGGCCAGCGGGACCAACGACAAGGCGGGCTCGATCTTCAACCTGACCCGCTGGGTGAACGCGCGCGCGATCAAGGAGCTGTTCGCGCCGCCGACCGACTACCGCTACCCGCACATGGGCTGATGCCCGGGGTGCCAGGGCCGGGCAGCGGGGCGTAGGGCAGGGCGCCGGGGCCCGGGCCAGGCCGCAGGGGCGAGGTCAGGGAGTTGTCTTCGCCTGGAGCAGCCCCAGCGGGCTGGGCGCGGCGAACTGAATGCTCAGCACGGATCCACCGGCCGGGCCGGGCTCGATCAGCGACCGGGCGGGGAGGTACGGCGGCCGCTGGGCGCGGACGAAGCTGAGCATGTCCGCCACGGCGTCCGGGTCGTCGCGGCCGGCCACGGTGATCACCGCGGATCTCAGCGGGACGCCCGCGCTCGCCCCCGGCCCGGAGTCCGCGAACGCGGCGACCTGAACCGGTTCCTGCGCCGCCAGGGCGGCCAGGGTGGCGAGCAGCCGGGAGTCCACCTGGCCGGCCTGGAGTTCCCTCCGGGCGGCGGCGGAGACCTGGATGTGCGGATTGCCCAGCAGCTGACCGCCCGCTTTCCGGCGGGCGGTCAGGTCCGTGGCCAGCTCGGCCCGGTAGGCGGCCGCGCCGTCCGGGGCGACGGCGCGCACATCGATCCGCAGGCGGCCGGAACCGAAACTGGCCAAGACGGCCGGCGCGTAGACGCTCGCCAGCCGGGCGCCGAACTGGCTGCGCACCGCGGCGGTCGCGACGAGGACGTCGGAGCCGAGCGGATCGGCTGCCCCGCTCCGCAGTTCCAGCAGATTCCCGGGCGCGATCTGCTGGGCCAGCAGCGCCGGGCACATGTCCGGGTCACAGGCCACGATCGCGTCCGGGCTGACCTGCCGGGCCACCCACGCGGCCGCCCGGGAGCGGATGGCTGACGCCTGTTGCAGCACCGCCTGCTGCCGCTCGGGCGCATCCTCGGCCAGGCCGGCGTGCGCGGCGGATGACCCGGGGCGCCCCAGGACGAAAGCCCCGGCCGCCGCGGCCAGCGCCAGTCCGGCCACCACGAGTCCGGCCACCGCGAGTCCAGCCGCCACGAGCCCAGCCACCACGAGTCCGGCCGGCACCCGTCCCGTCAGCCTCAGTCCCTCCAGCGGCGCGGCGGCCGGGTGGCGGGAGCGGTCGCGGTGGTGGCCGGCCGCCAGGCGGCGCAGTAAGCCTGCGGCCCGCCGGGGCTCCGCGGCCAAGGATGGGCCGCCGAGCTCGTGGAGCAGGAGGTCGCGGGCGGCCAGGGCGACCGACTCCGCGGCGGCCTGCGGCAGCTCCGTGGGCGCGGCTGGCCCGCCGGGCCGGGCTGGGCTCGCGCTCTTGCCCTCGACCGCGACCGCGAGACGGCGGGCTATCTCCGGGAACGGGACGTCACCCGTGGCGAGCAGCGAGTCCAGGTATTCCATGGCCTGGGGATGGCCGCCCAGCAGCCGCCAGGCCTGGTCGAGTTCTTGCTCGCCGAGCGATCCGAGGGCGGGCAGTGATTTCGCCAGCTCGAAAGCGCTGGAACGGGACAACGGGCCGACATGGTGGAATGTGAGCGGCGGCCCGCTGGTCACAGGCAGGCGGAATGGATGGCGGCAGGTAATGAGCAGCCGGCCGCGATGGGATTTGCTGCCCCAGCTCGCTATCAATTCGGCCAGGGCCGGATCGCGGACCGTCCAGCCACCGGAGACGGGCGACACGTTGTCGTCGAAGTCGTCCAGGACCAGCAGGACCGGAACCTGGCCGAGGACCAGTTCGCGCAGCAGGGCCAGCCGGTGAGCCCACGGCAGGTCGGCGCGGTCCGCCGCCCGCACCGACCGCGCCTCGCTATCGCCCTGAGCCACTACCGGGTGACGGCGAAGAGCCGCGGCCACCCCGCCCAGCACCGTGTTGACCGACACCTGACCACGGATGACGGCGATGACCCACTCGGGCTCGAGATGGCTTACCCGGGAGACGATCTGGCTGGCCAGGGTGGACTTGCCGATTCCGCCGGCCCCATGCAGAACCAGCCCGGCCAGCGCCGGGCCGGTCAGGTCCGCGGCCCAGCGCCGCCGTTCGGCGGAGCGGATCGGGACAGACGTGAGTGGGTGCAGCGCCCCGGGCGGCGCGGGCACGAGCGGTGCATTGCCTTTCGCGAATGCAAAGTCGTCCGGCCGCGTGCGCGCAGTCGTTACCATCCGTAATCCCCCCTGCCGGGCCCGCTTCAGCCACGGTCCCGTCGTTATATAGCACGTTAGAACAGTCCTAAGGGCCCCCAATCGCGAATCGATTAGATCGGCCTCTTAAATAGTTAGCTACTAGCCGTCATCGTTTATTCGGAATTAAAGGGGGCTACACTAAAAGTAAAGGTTTGAGCTAATTGTCCGTCTGAATCCGGAATTTCGCCCGGTACGCGCGGAGCCGGGCGGCGCGCCTCAGCAGCGGGGCGCCGGCACCCTGGGACGCACCCGGCGGGCCAGCCGCCGTCGCTGATCGGGCGTGCGTACGGGCGGCCCGGGCATAGGCTGGCCGTGCCCGCCGCGAGGGGGATGCCAACCCCGGAGGTCCTCATTAGCCGTCTGGTCCTGTGGAACATCGATCTGACTCTCATCGACGTCGACCGGATCACCAGGGAGGCGTACGCGGAGGCGTTCCGGCGAGTCACCGGACGGCCGATGGTCCAGCTCCCGCAGCTCCCAGGGCGGATGGAGTCGGAGATCTTCTTCGAGGCGCTGGCCCTGAACGAGGCGGTGACGTCCGGGCTGCCCAGCCCGGCCACGGCCGGCGGCGAGGAACTGCTGGCCCGGTTCAGCTTCGAGCTGGCCAAGTCCTTCGCGGCCCGCCGCAGCCAGCTGCGCGGGCAAGGCCGGCTGCTCCCCGGGGCGGCCGAGGCCGTGGCCGAGGTAGCGGCCCGGCCCGGGGTGGTCCAGACCGTGCTGACCGGGACGATCAAGCCGAACGCGGTCGAGAAGCTGCGCGCGTTCGGGCTGGAGGAGTTCTTCGACCTGGAGATCGGCGGCTACGGGTCGCAGGTGTACCCGAAGGGCGCCCAGCTGATGATGACCCGCAGCCGGGCCGCCGAGAAGTACGCCATCCGGTTCGACGAGGACTCCACCGTCTACATCGCCGACTCCATCCGCGACGTGGCGGCCGCCCAGACCGGCGGCGCCCGGTGCCTGGCCGTGGCGACCGGCCGCTCCACCATGAGTGAGCTGCGGAAGGCCGGGGCGGACGTGGTCTTCGAGGATCTCTCCGACACCCTGGCCGTGCTGCGCGCGGTGGACCGGCTGACGCTGGCCGTCGCCGGCTGAGCCCGGTACCGGCGAGCCCGGCGCCGGCTGGCCGCCACCTGTTCACCTGCGCTGCGTAGGTTGGCTGCGTGCCTGATCACGTTGCGCGCGAGCAACGTCCCACCGGGCCCGGGCCGGTCCCGCTGACCACGATCGCCCGGGAGTGGGGCCGGATCGGCATGGTCGGGTTCGGCGGGCCGCCCGCGCACATCGCGCTGCTGCGCAAGCTGTGCGTGGCGGACCGGCAGTGGCTGCCGCCGGACGACTTCGAGGACGGGCTGGCCGCCTGCAACCTGCTGCCCGGGCCCGCCTCGACGCAGCTGGCCATCTTCTGCGCCTGGCGGCTGCGCGGTCCGGCCGGCGCGATCCTCGGCGGAGTCTGCTTCATCGTCCCCGGGCTGGTCATCATCCTCGGTCTCGCGGCCCTCTTCCTGGCGCCCCGCCCACCGGGATGGATCGCGGGTGCGGCGGCCGGATCGGGCGCGGCCGTGCCCGCGGTGGCCGTGGCCGCCGCGGTGGGCCTGATCCCGGCGAGCTGGCGGCGGGCGTCAGGCGCGGCGCAACCCCGCAGCCCGCGCCGCGCACGGCCGCTGGATCGCCTACCTGGTGGCCGGCGGGGCGGCTGCGGCGACTGTCGGGCCGTGGCTGGTTATCGTTCTGGCGGCCTGCGGACTGGCCGAGGTCTCGGCGCGGACCCGGCCCCGGTTCCGGTTCCGCCCGCCCGGTCCCGGGTCGTCCGGTCCCGGGTCGTCCGGGCCGGGGTCGCCGGGACCCGGGTCGCCGGGGCCGGAGGTGCCCGGCCCGGGTACGCCCGGGCCGGGGCGTTCCGGGCTGGGCGCGGTCCTGCTGCCGCTGGCCGCCGCGGTGCCGGCCGCGGGCGGCCTGCTCGCGGTGGCCTGGGAGGGCCTCAAGGTCGGTGCGCTCTCCTACGGCGGGGGTTTCGTGATCATCCCGCTGATGCAGCACGACGCGGTGCACACCTACCACTGGATGACCGCCGGCCAGTTCCTCAGCGCGGTGGCGCTCGGCCAGGTCACACCCGGGCCGGTGGTGCAGACCGTCGCGGTGGTCGGGTACGCGGCCGCGGGGGTAGGCGGCGGGCTGCTCGCCGCGCTGGTCGCCTTCACTCCCTCGTTCCTGTTCGTGCTCGGCGGCGGCCGCTACTTCGACCGGCTCCGGGCCAGCGCGGCCGTCCAGGCCTTCCTGACCGGGGCCGGCCCGGCCGCCATCGGCGCCATCGCCGGGGCCGCGCTCCCGCTGGCCCTGGCCCTCGACGCACCTGTGGCAGCTCGGCGTGCTCGCGCTCGCCGCGGCCTGGCTGCTCGGCGTACGGCGCGGCGTGGTCAGCGCGATCGTGGGTGCCGCGGGGCTCGGCATGCTGGCCTTCGCGGCCGGCGCCCCCGTGGGGTGAGCCAGCACCCCGGTCAGCGAGCGGCGGGCGCACCTTTCGGCGGAGTGAGTTTGACCACAGCCCGGGCCGCGTGGCTCCCGTTGCGGTGCGCGGGCGAACCCTTGATGCTGGGCCTATGCCAAGAAACGACGAGGTAGCTCGGCTACTGGGCAGCGACTACGGCGAGGTTCTGTGGGAGCCGGGCCCGGAGGTCATCGATCAGGCGCGGATCACCCAGTACCTGCGCTGGCTGGCCGAGCACCAGGGCGTCGCCGCCGCCGACTACCAGGACCTCTGGGAGTGGTCGGTCGGCGAGCCGGGCGCGTTCTGGGACTCGCTGTGGGAGTACTTCGGGGTGCTCGGCCAGCGCGGTGACGGCCCCGCGCTGCTCGGGCAGCTGCCCGAGGCGACCTGGTTTCCTGGCGCCACGCTGAACTACGCGCGGAACGCGCTGCGCACGGCCCGCACCGACCCGGGCCGCGCCGCGATCATCGCCTGCACCGAGGACGCCCCGCCGCGGACCTACACCTACGGCGAGCTGGCCGCCGAGGTCGGCCGGGTCCGCGGGGCGCTGCGGGCGCTCGGCGTCGGTCAGGGGGACCGGGTGGCCGCGTTCCTGCCGAACATCCCCGAGGCGCTCATCGGGCTGCTGGCCACAGCCAGCCTGGGGGCCATCTGGTCGTCCTGCTCGCCGGACTTCGGCGCGCACAGCGTCATCGACCGGTTCGCCCAGATACGCCCCACCGTCCTGTTCGCGGTGGGCGGCTACCGCTACGGCGGCAAGGAGTTCAGCCGGGACGAGGCGGTGGCCGAGATCGTCGACGGGCTGCCTGGGCTGGCCGCCGTGATCATGGTGGACAACCCGGCCGCCGCGGCCCCGGACGCTGCTGTCCTGGACGACGCGGACCAGGCCGCCGCGGACCCGGATGCCGCGGCCCGGGGCGCTGGTTCCCCGGGCGCTGCGTCCCCCAGGCTGGGACCGGCCACCCGGGCCGCGGCCGGACGGGCGGGGGTACGCACGCTCAGCTGGGCTGACCTGCCGGCCGCGGCGGGGGACGGCCAGCCGGAGTTCGTGGAGGTCCCGTTCGACCATCCGCTGTGGGTGCTGTACTCCTCCGGCACCACCGGGCTGCCCAAGGCGATCATGCATGGTCACGGCGGCATCGTCCTCGAGCACCTCAAGGCGCTGGGCCTGCACCAGGATCTCGGTCCCGCGGACGTGTTCTTCTGGTACACCACGACCGGCTGGATGATGTGGAACTACCTGGCCAGCGGGCTGCTGGCCGGGGCCACCGTGGTGCTCTACGACGGCAGCGCCACCTACCCGGGCACCGACGCGCTCTGGCGGCTCGCCGCGCAGACCGGGGTGACCTACTTCGGTACCGGCGCGCCCTACCTGCTGGCCTGCGCGAAAGCCGGGCTGGCCCCGGGCCGGGAGCTGGACCTGTCGGCGCTGCGCGGCATCGGCTCCACCGGATCACCGCTCCCGCCCGAGGGTTTTCACTGGGTCTACCAGGGGGTCAGCGAGGACGCGCAGCTCGGCTCGTTCTCCGGGGGCACCGACGTGTGCACCGGGTTCGTCGGGCCCAGCCCGCTGCTGCCGGTCCGGGCCGGCCTCATCGCGGGCCGGTGCCTGGGTGCCGCGGTAGAAGCCTTCGACGCCGCCGGGAAGCCGGTCACCGGGGAGGTCGGCGAGCTGGTCGTCACCGGGCCCATGCCGTCCATGCCGGTCGGCTTCTGGAACGACCCGGACGGAGAGAAATACCGGGCCAGCTACTTCGCCGCATACCCTGGAGTGTGGCGGCACGGTGACTGGATAACCATGCTGCCGGACGGCGGATGCGTGATCTACGGACGCTCGGACGCCACCTTGAACCGTGGTGGCGTGCGGATGGGCACCAGCGAGTTCTACCGGGTGGTGGAGCGGCTGCCGGACGTCACCGACAGCCTGGTGGTGGACACCGGGCAGCTGGGGCGCCCGGGGCGGCTGGTGCTGTACGTGGCGCTGGCCGAGGGACGCGAGCTCGACGACGACCTGATCGGCCAGCTGCGCGGGGCACTGCGCAGCGAGCTGTCCCCGCGGCACGTGCCGGACGAGATCCATCAGGTCCCGGGGATCCCGCGGACGCTGTCCGGGAAGAAACTGGAAGTTCCGGTGCGCAAAATCCTGCTCGGCACGCCGGTCGCGGAGGCGGCCGACCCGGACGCGCTGGCCAATCCCGAGGTGCTCGCGCTGTTCGCCCCCCGGGACGAGGCCCGCGTACAGTCGAGGCCAGGCGATGCGCAGCAATCAACGGTGATTGAGGGAAACGCGTGACAACACCACAATGGCGTGGTGCGCCAGTGAGTGACAGCTCGGCTGCGGACCGGGAGACCCTGCTGGCCGAGGCGGCCCGGGCGGTTACCGCCGAGGACCTGGCCGACCTGCACGTCGGCGACCTGCTCTGCTACCTGCGGGCGTACTACCGGCACGTCCCCGTCGAGGACCTGGCCGTGGCCGGGCCCGGACCGGTGGCCGCGGCGGCGCTGGAGCAGGCCCGGCTGGCCGGGCGCCGGCCGCAGGGCCGGGCCCTGGTCCGGGTGCGGCCCGCGGGCTCGCCCGCCGCGTTCGACCCGGGCCGCCGCGTGGTCGACATCATCACCGACGACATGCCGTTCCTGGTCGACTCGGTGACCATGGAACTGGCCCGCCACGGCCTGGACAGCGACCACATCCTGCATCCCCAGCTGCTGGTCCGCCGGGACGTGGCCGGGACGCTGCACGACGTGTGCGGGACGCTGAGCGGGCGCAACGGTGACCACGAGGAGATCGCCGAGTCCTGGACCCACATCGAGATCGGGGGATCGGCCGCCGACGCCGCGTCCGGGCTCGACCCAGCCGCAGCCACGCACAACTCCGCCGCCGAGCTCGAGCAGGACCTGCACCGGGTGCTGCACGACGTCCGGGTCGCGGTCGAGGACTACGCGCGGATGCAGGCCCGGGCCACCTGGCTGGCCGACCGGCTGGCCGCGGAAGGTGCCGGAGCCCCGGCCGAGACGGTGGCCCTGC
The DNA here is from genome assembly GCA_963844695.1 of uncultured Actinomycetes bacterium. Taxonomy (GTDB): domain Bacteria; phylum Actinomycetota; class Actinomycetes; order Streptosporangiales; family Streptosporangiaceae; genus RYN-230. Next base: position 95,840 of record CAWJPL010000010.1, on the reverse strand, counting down.
TCCGCTGGCTGGCCGACAACCACTTCACCTTCCTGGGCTACCGGGAGTACGACCTGGTCGACGGGCCGGACGGGATGGCGCTGCTCGCGCTGCCCGGCACCGGCCTGGGGATCTTGCGGCACGACAAGCACGGTTCCACGTCCTTCGCCGCGCTGCCCCCGGAGGTCCGGGCCCGGGCCCGGGACCGGCAGCGTCTCATCCTGACCAAGGCGAACTCCCGGTCCACCGTGCACCGGCCCAACTACCTGGACTACATCGCGGTCAAGCGGGTCAACGACGCAGGCGAGGTGGTCGGCGAGCACCGCTTCCTCGGGCTGTTCACCCACGCCGCGTACCACGAGAGCATCACCCGCATCCCGGTGCTGCGGCGCAAGCTGGCCAGCGTGCTGGAGGCGGCCGGGATGACCGCGGACAGCCACGACGGCCAGGACCTGACCGAGATCCTGGAGGGGTACCCGCGCGAGGAGCTGTTCCAGATCTCCGTGCCCGAGCTGACCCCGATCGCGCTGGGCGTGCTGGCGCTGCGGGAACGCCGCCAGACCCGGCTGTTCCTGCGCCGGGACGTCTACGGCCGTTACATGTCGTGCCTGGTGTACCTGCCGCGGGACCGCTACACCACCGCGGTGCGGCTGCGCGCCCAGGAGATCCTGCGTGAGGCGTTCGGCGGCGCGACTGTCGAGTACAGCGCGACCGTCGGCGACTCGGCGCTGGCCCGGCTGCACGTGGTGGTGCGGGCCGAGCGCGGCCACCGGCTGCCCCAGGTGGACACCGCGGAGCTGGAGGCCAAGCTGGCCGCCGCGGTCCGTTCGTGGGATGAGGACCTGGCCGCCGAGGCGCTGGCCCGGCTGGGCGAAGAGCAGGCCGGGGAGCTGCTCAGCCACTGGGCTCGGGCCATCCCGGAGACCTACAAGGCTGACGTGCCCGCCGCCTACGCGGTGAGCGACCTCACCCGGGTGCGCGCCATGGTCGAGTCCGGCGCGCCGGTGGCGTTCGACCTCTGGGAGGCCGAGGGCTTCTCCGGCGGGGTACCCGCCGAGGACACCGGCCAGCCGGCGGACAGCCGGCCGCACGTCTGGCGGCTGACGATCTACCGGACCGGATCGCCGATCACCCTCACCGACGTGCTGCCCCGGCTGCAGCACCTGGGGGTGCAGGTGGTGGACGAGCATCCCTACGAGTTCTCCGCCCCCGGGCTGCCCACCCCGTTCTGGATCTACGACTTCGGGCTGCGCCCCAGCGGCGGCGTCTCCGGCCGAAGCAGCACCGGCGGGGGCAGCGCCGCGCCGGGAGAGTCCCCGGCGCAGGCACCCGCCGGGGTGCTGCCGAGCCCGGGCCCGGTCAAGGCCCTGGTCGAGGACGCCCTCGACGCGCTGTGGCGCGGGCAGATCGAGGACGACGGGTTCAACGCCCTGGTGCTGGACGCCCATCTGAGCTGGCGCCAGGTCATGGTGCTGCGCGCCTACGCCAAGTACCTGCGGCAGGCTGGCACCCGGTTCAGCCACGCGTACATCGAGCGGGTGCTGCGCTCCAACACCACGGTGACGCGGCTGCTGGTGCGGCTGTTCGAGTCCCGGTTCGACCCGGCCCGGCACGCTGGGCAGGCCGAGCGCAGCGAGGCCATCACCGAGGAGATCCGCGGCGAGCTCGACGACGTGGCGGTCCTGGACCACGACCGGGTGCTGCGCGCCTACCTGGGCCTGATCCTGGCTACCCTGCGGACCAATTACTTCGCCGACCAGGCGGCCGGCCAGGCGACCGGGCTGGGGGAGGTCCCGTTCCTGGTGGTCAAGCTGGACGCCGCGGCCGTGCCCGACCTGCCCGCACCCCGGCCGAAGTTCGAGCTGTTCGTCTACTCACCCCGGCTGGAAGCGGTGCACCTGAGATTCGGCGCGGTAGCCCGGGGCGGGCTCCGCTGGTCGGACCGCAGCGAGGACTTCCGTACCGAGATCCTCGGCCTGGCCAAGGCGCAGGAGGTGAAGAACTCGGTCATCGTCCCGTCCGGCGCCAAGGGCGGCTTCGTCTGCAAGCGGCTGCCCGACACCGCGGACCGGGACGCCTACCAGGCCGAGGTGCTGGGCTGCTACCGGACCTTCATCACCGCCATGCTGGAGGTCACCGACAACCTGCAGGCCGGCCGGGTGGTACCGCCGCCCGGCGTGGTCAGGTACGACGGGGACGACCCTTACCTGGTGGTCGCGGCGGACAAGGGCACCGCGACCTTCTCCGACACCGCCAACGAGATCGCCCAGAGTCACGGGTACTGGCTGGGTGACGCGTTCGCCTCCGGCGGGTCCGAAGGCTACGACCACAAGAAGATGGCGATCACCGCCCGCGGCGCGTGGGAGTCGGTCAAGTTCCACTTCGCCACCCTGGACCTCGACGTGGACACCACGGACTTCACGGTGGCCGGGATCGGGGACATGTCCGGCGACGTCTTCGGCAACGGGATGCTGCTCTCCGAGCACATCAGGCTGATAGCGGCGTTCGACCACCGGCACGTCTTCGTCGACCCGTCGCCCGATCCGGCGGCCAGCTTCGCGGAGCGGCAGCGGCTCTTCGCACTGCCCCGCTCCTCCTGGGCCGACTACGATCCCACGGTCATCTCGGCCGGCGGTGGCGTATGGTCCCGGTCTGCGAAGTCCATCCCGGTTTCGGCGGCTGCCGCCGACGCGCTGGGCCTGGACCGCGACGTCCGGGCGCTGTCCCCGGATCAGCTGATCTCGGCGATCCTCGCCGCCCCGGCCGACCTGCTCTGGAACGGCGGGGTCGGCACCTACGTGAAGGCCAGCACCCAGTCGCACGCCGACGCGGGGGACCGGGCCAACGACGCGGTCCGGATCGACGCCACCGCGCTCCGGGCCAAGGTGATCGCCGAGGGCGGCAACCTGGGCCTGACCCAGGCGGCCCGGATCGAGTACGCGCTGGCCGGCGGCCTGATCAACACCGACTTCATCGACAACTCCGCCGGAGTGGACACCTCCGACCACGAGGTGAACATCAAGGTCCTGCTCGCCGGCAGCGTCGACCGCGGCGAGCTGGGCGCCGAGCAGCGCAACCGCCTGCTCCAGGAGATGACCGACGAGGTCGCGGCGCTGGTGCTGCAGGACAACTACCACCAGAACCGGGCCCTGGCCTCGTCCCGGGCCCAGGCCCCGGAGATGCTGCACGTGCACAGCCGGATGATGCGGAAGATGGCCCGCGACGGGCGGCTCCGCCGGAAGCTGGAGGTGCTCCCGGGGGACAAGGAGATCGCCGAGCGCCGGTCGGCCGGCCTGGGCCTGACCGGGCCCGAGTTCGCGGTGCTGCTCGCCCAGGTCAAGATCGCTGCCGAGCAGGAGATGCTGGCCTCGAGCCTGCCTGACGACCCCTACCTGCAGTCGGTGCTCACCGCCTACTTCCCCGAGCCGCTGCACGAAAAGTTCGCCGACCAGATGCGCGCCCACCCGCTGCGCCGGGAGATCATCACCACCAAAGTCGTCAACGACATGGTGGACCGCTCCGGGACGACCTTCCTGTTCCGGATGAACGAGGAGACCGGGGCGTCGGTCCCGGACATCACCTGCGCCTGGCTGGTCGCCCGCCGGGTGTTCGATCTGCCCGGGTTCTGGGCCCAGGTGGAGGCGCTGGACGGACAGGTCGAGGCGGCCACCCAGCTGGCCCTGCTGCTGGAGGGGCACAAACTGGCCGAGCGCGCCACCCGGTGGCTGCTCTACAACCGCAGGCCGCCGTTCGACATCGCCGAGACCATCGACTTCTTCTCCGGCGGGGTGCTCACCGTCTCCTCCGGCCTGCCCAAGCTGCTCACCGGCCGGGACCAGTCGGGCTTCGCCGACCGGCTGGAGTCGTTCACCGCCGGCGGCGTGCCCGAGGGGCTCGCGGAGCGGGTGGCCGCCATGGTTCCGGCCTACTCCGCCTTCGACCTGGTCGAAATCGCCACCGCGACCGGCCGCAGCCTGGAGGAGACCGCCGAGGCCTACTTCGACCTCGCCGAGCGGCTGCAGATCACCCGGCTGCGGGACCGGATCACGGCGCTGCCGCGAGACGACCGGTGGAACACGATGGCCCGGGCGGCGCTCCGCGACGACCTGTACGCGGCGCACGCGGCGATCACCCGGGACGTGCTCCAGGTGACCAGGCCAGGCAGCCCGGAGGAGCGCCTCGCCGACTGGGCCCGGCGCAACGAGTCGGCGGTCCAGCGCGCCGGGCAGACGCTGACCGAGATCTGGGAGAGCGACCGGTTCACTGTCGCGATGCTGTCGGTGGCAGTGCGTGCTATCCGCACTCTGGTGGACGCCAGTTCGCTGCCGGAACATCCCTGATTTCGCGTTTGGCGGAGATTCGGACCCGCCGTTGGCGGACGATCGTCCTTTCGAATGCCTGCGCTCGCGTAGGCTTTCCCGCATGGCAGGTACCGATCCCGCAAATGAAATCTCGGAACTGTCGTCGACCCTCACCAGCGTGGAGTCCGTTCTCGACCCGGAAGCCATGCGGCGTGAAGCAGACAACCTGAGGGAGCGCGCGGCCGACCCAGGGCTCTGGGACGACCAGGAGAGGGCGCAGGCGGTCACCCGCCGGCTGTCCTACCTCGAAGGGGAACTGAGCCGGCTGGGCGGTTTGCGCCGCCGTCTCGACGACACCCGGGTCATGTTCGAGCTGGCCGAGAGCGAGCACGACGAGCCCACCCGGGAGGAGGCGACCCGGGATCTTGCTGCCCTGCGCAAGGAGATCGACCAGCTCGAGGTGCGGACGCTGCTGTCTGGCGAGTACGACGCCCGCGAGGCGCTGATCACGATCAACGCGCAGGCCGGCGGGGCGGACGCGGCCGACTGGGCCGAAGGGCTGCGGCGCATCTACCTGCGCTGGGCCGAGCGGCACGGGTACTCCAGCGAGATCTACGACACCTCCTACGCGGAAGAGGCGGGCATCAAGTCCACCACCTTCGCGATCAAGGCGCCGTACGCGTACGGGACGCTGCGTGGCGAGCACGGCACGCACCGGATGGTGCGCATCTCCAAGTACGACAACCAGGGCCGCCGGCAGACCTCCTTCGCCGGGGTCGACGTGATCCCGGTCGTCGAGCAGACGGACCACATCGAGATCCCTGACGACGACATCCGGGTGGACGTGTACCGCTCCAGCGGGCCGGGCGGCCAGGGCGTGAACACCACGGACTCCGCGGTCCGGCTCACCCACCTGCCCACCGGCATCGTCGTGTCCTGCCAGAACGAGCGCAGCCAGATCCAGAACCGGGCCAGCGCCATGGCGGTCCTGCAGGCGAAGCTGCTGGAGCGCAAGCGGGCCGAGCAGGCCGCCAAGATGGCGGAGCTACGAGGCGACTCCTCGGGCAGCTGGGGCACCCAGATCCGAAACTATGTGCTGCACCCCTACCAGAACGTCAAGGACCTGCGGACCGGGCAGGAGACGGGCAACACCGCCGCGGTCATGGACGGCGAGATCGACGACTTCATCGAGGCCGAGATCCGCTGGCTGCGCAAGCAGCCCGCCGAGGGGTGAGCCAGCCCGGCTCACCCCCCCGCGGGTCCGTGGCCTAGTGCGCCACCTGCAGCATGACGGCCAGCGCCAGGGCGGCCAGCAGCAGCATGGCGATCACCGGCAGGCTCAGCCCGCCCGAGTGATGGTGCACCTGGGCTCGCGCCGACTGGCAGGCAGGGCAGCGTGCCTCGACCACCGGCCCCGCACAGCTGGCGCAGATCAGGTCTTCGCAACTCATCTGGGTCCCTCCCTCAGCAGGCACCGGTGCCACTTCCGCGGTGTTGGACGTTCGGAGCCAGTTTCCCCCCTAGACTGGCCCCTGGCCAAACCGGACAGTCCGACCAGACCCGGGAAGGCCGTACAGCGGCCGGTTTCCGGCTGCGGCGTCCGCATTCTGTCGAGCGTTGTGATGGGCCTGTGATCCACTTCGATAACGTCACTAAGACGTACCCGAACCAGGGCCGCCCGGCCCTGGAGAACGTCACGATCGACGTCGAGAAGGGTGAGTTCGTCTTCCTGGTCGGGCCTTCGGGCTCGGGCAAGTCGACGTTCCTGCGGCTGGTCCTCAAGGAGGAGAAGCCGACCGACGGCAGGATCCACGTCGCCGGCAAGGACCTCGCCCGCCTCACCAACTGGAAGGTTCCGTACCTGCGCCGCCGGATCGGGTGCGTGTTCCAGGACTTCCGGTTGCTGCCCAACAAGAACGTCTACCAGAACGTCGCCTTCGCCCTCCAGGTGATCGGCAAGCCCCGGCGGTTCATCCGCAAGGTCGTCCCCGAGGTGGTGGACCTGGTCGGGCTGGAAGGCAAGCACGACCGGATGCCCGACGAACTGTCCGGCGGCGAGCAGCAGCGGGTCGCGATGGCCCGGGCGTTCGTGAACCGGCCCATGATCCTGCTGGCGGACGAGCCGACGGGGAACATCGACCCGGCCACCTCGATCGGGATCATGAAGGTGCTCGACCGGATCAACCGGACCGGGACCACGGTCGTCATGGCCACGCACGACGCGGCGATCGTCGACTCCATGCGCAAGCGCGTCATCGAGCTCGAGTACGGGAAAGTTGTGCGCGACCAGTCTCGCGGGGTGTACGGCCAGGCGTACTGACCAGCTCAGCGGCCCGCCCGGGCCACTGACGGGGGCTTGGGCGGTACCAGATACCGAGGAATTACCGAGGGATCAAGCGACCATGCGTGCACAGTTTGTCTTCCAAGAGGTCTGGACCGGCCTCCGGCGCAACCTCACCATGACGGTGGCGCTGGTGGTCGTCGTGGCGATCAGCCTGTCGCTGCTGGGCACCGGCCTGTTGTTCGTCAAGCAGGTGGACAACACGCGGACCTACTGGCAGGGCCGGGTCCAGCTGTCCATCTACCTGTGCACGGCGACCAGCGTGAGCCCGCAGTGCAAGGAGAACGGCCCGGCCACCGCCGCCCAGCGGAACTCGATCTACCACGACCTGACCTCGCTGCGCTCCCAGGGCGTGGAGGCGGTCTACTACGAGTCGCAGTCGCAGGCGTTCGCGCGGTTCAAGCAGGACTTCGCGCAGGACCGCTCGTTCTCCAGCCTGGTCACCCAGAACGAGATCCCGGACTCCTTCCAGGTCAAGCTGCGCAACGCGCAGACCGACTACCCGGTCGTGGCCGGGGCCGTGGAGGGACGCCAGGGGGTGGACAACATCGTGAACGTCGAGTCGATCCTGTCCAACTTCTACAAGCTGCTCGACGGCGCCCGGAACGCGGTCATCGTGGTGGCGATCATCCTGGTCATCGCGGCCATCCTGCTGGTGGCCAACACCATCCGGCTGTCGGCGTTCAACCGGCGCCGGGAGACCAGCATCATGCGCCTGGTGGGCGCATCCAATTTCTATGTTCAGCTACCATTCTTGCTAGAAGGCATCATCGCGGGAATGTTCGGCTGGCTGATCGCCGCGGGGTTGCTCATCGCCGTGAAGACCCTGGGCCTCGACACGCTCCAGCAGTACTTCCCGTACAACGTCCGGCTCAGTCTCGCCGACCTCGTCGAGGTCATCGTCCTAGCCATGGTCATGGGAGTGGTGCTCTGTGGCGTCACGTCCTTCCTCACCCTCAGGCGCTACCTTCGCGCGTGACGGCCACGGACGTTAAGTCGTGGCATCCAAGGCAGTGGCAGCCAAGCGGCAGTCCTCCGTCATCGCCCGGAACCGCCGGGCCAGGCATGACTATCACCTCGAGGACACGGTGGAGGGCGGGCTCGTGCTCACCGGCACCGAGGTGAAGTCGCTGCGCGCCGGGCGGGCCTCGCTGACCGACGGCTTCGCCCAGATCGAGGACGGGGAAGTCTGGCTGCACGGGGTGCACATCCCGGAGTACACCCAGGGCACCTGGACCAACCACGAACCGCGGCGGCCCCGCAAGGTGCTGCTGCACCGCAAGGAGATCGACCGCTTCGCCAGCAAGGTGGCCGAGCGGGGCCTCACCATCGTCCCCCTGGAGCTGTATTTCAAGGACGGGCGGGTCAAGGTCGAGCTGGCCCTGGCCCGCGGCAAGCGAAGCTATGACAAGCGTCATGATTTGGCCGAACGCGACGCCGCCCGGGAGGTAGAACGTGCCTTCCGGCGGCGCGGATGATGGCGAAGCAGGCCGTGGCCTCCTACCGTAGACGTGGGGCGCACGCGGCTGCTCGCAGGCACGCCGCGCCCTTCGACGGGGAGAAGCGCGTTCCGCAGCCTGCCGCCGGCGGGCGCGTACCGCACAGCGGCGGCATCGGGGGATGGGTGGGCGGCCTGCGCTTGAGGTCGCGGCAGCTGAAGCTGGGCGCCGCCGGTGTGGTGGTCCTCCTGCTGATCATCGGGGTCGCGGGGGGGTTCGCCAGCGGCGAGCCGTCCGCCGAGCCAGCCGCCCAGGACTTCCTGCTGGCCTGGGCCCAGGGGCAGTACAAGACCGCGGCGGCGCTGACCACGGGTGGCCCGGCCACCGTGACCACCGACCTGCGTACCGCCTACCAGCAGCTCGGGGCGGCCGCCTACTACCTGTCCATGGGCCCGATCACCCAGCACGGCGGCACCGCTGAGGCACACTTCTTCGCGTCCGTGGACCTCGGCCAGGACGGCGCGCCCTGGAGCTACGAGGGACGCTTCGCGATGCGCAAGACGTCGGCCGGCTGGCGGGTGCTGTGGAGCCCCACGGTCATCAACCCCGGCCTGCACCAGGGGCTGCGGATGGCGGTGGTCACCACGATGCCGCCCCGCGCCCCGCTGCTGGACGCCGAGGGCGCCTCGCTCATCCACCCGTCCCCGGCCTGGATAGCCCAGGTCCGCCCCGGCCGGCTCAGCCACCCGGAGGAGACGGCCACCGCGTTCGCCGCCCTGGCCGGGCTGGACGAGGAGCAGGTGCTCAGCGTGATCCGCGCCGCCCCGCAGACTCATCCGCTCACCCTGGCCACGCTCTCCCCGGCGGACTACGCCGCACTGCGCAAGAGACTCGGCCAGGTCCCCGGGCTCCAGCTGCGGCACGTCTCGCTCCGCCTGTTCGAGACCACCGCCACCGACGTGACCGGCACGGTCGGTACCGAGCTCGCGCCCGTGCTCCAGGAGCAGGGCGTCACCTACCGGCCGGGGACCACCGTCGGAGTGTCCGGGCTGCAGCAGGTGTACCAGCGGCGGCTGGCGGGCTCGGCGGAGACCGAGGTCATCGCCGAGAACCAGGCCGGCCACCAGGTCGCGGTGCTCAAGAAGTGGGTTGGCACCCAGGGAACCCCGGTCCGCACGACCATCGAAGCCGGGGTGCAGCGGGCCGCGACCAACGCGGTCACCGGCCAGCCCGCCGCCGCCGCCATCGTCGCCGTGCAGGCGTCCACCGGGCACGTGATCGCCGTGGCCGACCACGCTGGCGGCGGAACCCGGGTGGACCCGCTGGCCGGGCGCTACCAGCCGGGCGGTGCGTTCACCATCGTGTCGACGTCGGCGCTGCTGGCCAAGGGCACCGGGCTCAACGAGCCGATCCCCTGCCTGGGCAGCACCAGAGTCGGCGGCCGGACCTTCACCAACGTCCCGGCCGTGTCGTCCCTCGGCGCCCAGCCGCAGTTCAGCGCGGACTTCGCCCAGTCGTGCGGGACCGCCTTCACCACGCTGTCCCAGGGGCTGACCGGCTCCCGGCTGACCACCGCCGCGACAGCCTTCGGCCTCGGCGCCCAGTGGAAGCTCCCGCTCAGCGCCTTCTCGGGATCTTTCCAGGCGTCTCAGACCCAGGGTGGGCTGGCCGCGGACACCATCGGCGAACAGGGTGTCCAGACCAGCCCGCTGGCCATGGCGCTGGTCGCGGCGGGCGTGGACTCCGGAAAATGGCGCCCGCCCATGCTGGTGACCTCACCGCCCGACCCCGGCCTGAGCCCGCGGGTGGTGGCCGACCCGCAGACGGTGAACTCGCTGCGCTCGCTGATGCGCCAGGCGGTCGCCTCCGGCGCCGCCCGGGGCGCCAACCTGGCTGGCCTCCCGGTGTACGGGCAGGTCGGGACGGCCCGGGCTGCGGCCGGCTCCAAGTACTGGGCGCACTGGTTCGTGGGCTACCGGGGCAACGTGGCGTTCGCGGTGCTGGAGCTGACCAAGTCCCCGAGCACGTCAGCCGTCCCGCTGGGCGCCTCGTTCCTGTCCGGGCTGTGACCGCAGGCGCCCACGCGGCGCCGCGCGGGGCCACTGGTCACCCCGGAAAACCCCGGCGCTGCGGGACTGGCCGGCGGCCGGCGAATCCGGAGCGTGAACTTCCCCAAGATTTTTGTAACTCAGAGCAACCATACGACTACTCTCCGACGTCTTACCTAGTGACTGGGAGCCGCTTGGGGGGTTGCGCCCTAGTCGCCGTGATGAGAACCGGACCTCATCTCGGGGGAGGTCCGGGAGTGAAGACCGGCCCCGACCCTGCCGGTCGACCCCCGTGGGCGCACTTCGGCCACCGCCAGCGCCCACGGGGGTGCTCATCACCATGTGGGGTGCCCGATGGGCCCGCTTTGCGGGCAACCCATCGGGCATCTTGCGTTCACCGGGGCGATGCGGAATCCCGCTTGGTTGTTCAGCGTTGGATCCTGTAGCGTCCGGAAGGACGACAACTCAACAGGGGGTGACAGGCTTCGACTTCAGTGGTTGATCCAGGGGAAGCGAGCCGAGGACGGCGGACATAACCTCGTTAATACTGTGACCGCAAACCTCATAAGTGCCAAGGTTAAGCGCACTAACCTCGCTCTCGCGGCCTAAATAACCGCAGAGTAAGAGGTTTGTCAGCCCGGGGATGCCTCCGACCCGGTGTCTGGCATCAGCAAGGGGGATCCACCGCCCAGCCCGGTCGCGGGACTGGTCGGGACATCTAACAGCGACTGAGCCCGTCGGCAGCTTGCCTGCAGGACTGCCGGGGCCGAGAAAAGCGATGCAGGATGCGCTCGGAGAAGCCCTGGTGAGGTACTGAAGGACGCGGGTTCGATTCCCGCCACCTCCACTGCCACCTTACGACGCGGGCCACGCTGCTCGCCGGCCACACAGCCGGCGCGCCGTGGCCCGCTGTGCTTTCCCGGGGGACCCCCGCCCCCGCGGCGCGGACGCGGGCCACGCTGCTCGCCGGCCACGCCGCTCGGCGCCCCGCATGGCCGGCGCCCACTCTTCCTGCGTGACGTGCGTTTTGGCGGGTGTTTTGTCCGGTTAAGGCGCACGTTCCGCAGGAGAAGTGGACGGGAGGGGCCAGTGTGACTCGTGGGATCTGGGGCCGGGCCGGGACCGGGGCCGGGGCGGAGCGGCGTCGGTCAGGAGTTGATCCCGGCCAGTTTGCACTGGGTCCGGGTCTGCCGGGACTGGCTGTCGGTGTGGGCGTAGGCGGTCCGGCATATCGTCCGGGCCTTGCTCCCGCACGCGTGGATGACGGCCCCTCCGGTGGAGCTCACCACCGAGAGGTTGATGCACCCGTTCCTGGACTGGTCGTAGCTGCCCTGGTGCAGCCCGGACCACACCCCGACGCCAGCGAAGATCACCAGCGCGCCCGCGCAGATGGCTCCGATGATCCACTTCCCCCGGCGGGACAGCGACTGTCCGAAGTGTTCCGGGTTTCGGCCTCTCATGCCCCCTGAGCATAAGGGACGCCGCTCAGGCCATGGCAGTCGCGCACGCCAGCGAAGAATGTCAGGGCGGCCGCGAGTTCCGCGGCCCGGTGGGGAAGGATGTCCAGCAACAGGACACCGGGTGGCGATCAGCGGGGGCCCATGACTGAGCCGAAGCCAGCGAACGGCGGGGACGGAGACGGCGCCGGGAATCCCAGGCTGCCGCCCCGCTCGTCCGGGCGGTTCTGGCGCGACTTCGAGCGGGGTCTGTCCCTGGCCCAGCTCACGCTGGTGCTGCCGGTCGTCGTCCTGGTGCTGTCCGGGATCGGCGCGTTCGTCTACGGGGTCGTGATCGCGGTGCACTCGGTGGCGGACATCGCCGACCATCCGTTCGTCGCCCACAATCTGCGCTTGTTCCTGACCGAGATCGACCTGTTCCTGATCGGCGCGACGCTGATCATCGCGGCCATCGGCTTGTACGAGTTGTTCATCGCCCGGATCGACCCGGCCAACCTGCACCGCCCGCTGCCGGCCTGGCTGGAGATGAACGACCTGAACGACCTCAAGGCCCGGGTCATCGCCATGATCGTCCTGGTCTGCGCGGTCACCTTCACCGATCAGCTGCTGGAGTTCCCCAAGGACACGCTGGACGTGCTGTACCTGGCCGCCGGGGTCGGGATCTTCATCGTCGCGCTCACCGTCTACCTCAAGTTCGGCTCCGACAACGGTGGTGATCACGCATGACGGACACCGCCCGCCCGGCCAGCACGCTCCGGGTCTCCGCGCAGGTCCACGTGGCGGCCGACCCGCACGAGGTCTGGCGCCTCATGACCGACTGGTCCCGCCAGCACGAGTGGATCTGGGCCACCCAGGTCCGCGGCGGCCAGGGACTGGGCGCCACGGTCGTCGGCTGGACCGGGGTGGGCCCGGTCGGCTTCACCGACACCATGGTCATCAGCGAGTGGGATCCGCCGCTCCGCTGCGTGGTCCGGCACACCGGCCGGCTGGTCCGCGGGTCCGGGACATTCGAGGTCATCCCGGTCGGGGAGGAGGCTGACTTCCGCTGGACCGAGGACCTGGAGCTGCCCCTGCCCCCGGCCATGGGCAAGATGGCCGGGCTGGTCATCCGCCCCGTCGCCGAGGCGAGCCTGGCCGCGTCGCTGCGCCGGTTCGCCAGGCTGTTCTAGCGCCCAGGCAGGCTGTTGTAGCGTCCAGACCCCTGGACACACCGCGCTGCCCCGCATATCCTTGACTGTATGGTCAGTCAGGACTTTGCCCGCCCCGCCCCGCCGTCCGCCGCATCGCCAGCCGCGTCGCCGATCCGCCCGGCCGCCCCGCTCGATGAGGCCGCCGTGCAGGAAGCGCTGCGGCCGTTCGGCAGCAGCCGGATGCTGCCGCGCAGCGCCTACGTGGGCGCGGACGTGTTCGCCTGGGAGCGGCAGTACTTCTTCGGTGGCGGCTGGCTGTGCGTGGGACGCAGTTCCCAGACCCCGGCCGCCGGGGACATGCGGGCCGAGCCGGTCGGCGAGGGCAGTGTCCTCGTCGTCCGCGGCGACGACGGCGCGCTGCGCGCGTTCGCCAACTTCTGCCGCCACCGCGGGCACGAACTGCTGCCCTGCGGCGCCTCCGCGCAGGCCGGCGTCATCATCTGCCCGTACCACTCGTGGACCTACGGCCTGAAAGGGAACCTGCGCGCCGCCGCGGGCTTCAAGAACCGGCCCGGCTTCGACGCCGACGCCTGGGGCCTCGTGGAACTCCCGGTCGAGGAGTGGCACGGGCTGGTTTTCGTTGATGGATCCGGAACTGCCGGGCCGCTGGCCGACTCCCTGGGAAGTCTGGACGAGCTGATCGCCCCCTACGAACTGGGCCGGCTCGTGGTGCGCGGCCAGCACGACTACGAAGTCGCGTCCAACTGGAAGATCCTGACCGAGAACTATCACGAGTGCTACCACTGCCCGCAGATCCACCCCGAGCTGTGCAAGGTCAGCCCGCCCAAGAGCGGCGAGAACTACCAGGCCCCCGGGACCTGGATCGGCGGCTGGATGGACCTGCGCGACGGCATGACCACCATGTCGCTGGACGGCACCAGCAACGGGGTGCCGTTGCGGAACCTGGACGCCCAGGGGCTGCGTACCGTCATCTACGTCCAGGTCTTCCCCAACATCCTGCTCAGCCTGCACCCGGACTACGTGATGACGCACCGGCTCATGCCGCTGGCCGCGAACCGGACCCGGATCGAGTGCACCTGGGCCTTCGCGCCCGAGGCGGCGGACGCGCCGGGGTTCGACCCCGGCTACGCGGTGGACTTCTGGGACATCACCAACCAGCAGGACTGGCACGCGTGCGAGTCGGTGCAGCGCGGGCTGACCTCGCCGCACGCCATCCCCGGCCCGCTCTCGGCCGAGGAGGACGCGGTCTACCAGTTCGTGACCATGATCGCCCGGGGCTACCTGGGCCAGCCGGTGTGGAACACCGGCAGCGCCGCCGCCGCCCCGGTCGGCTGACCGGCCCCAGCTGGCCGCTCTCCCGAAATTCCTAAATTCGCCGCAACGAACACCTCGACGGCGCCGGCCCTCTGCCTCGCGCGCGCGCCCTAGTATCGGCCTATGCGGGACCTGCTCTATTTGTCTGAGACGAAGATGCGCGCGCTGGCGCCGCAGCTCCCGGGCCGGGTCCTCCGCCGCCTGGGCCTGGAGGCCGGGCTGAACGCCGGGCTGGTCTCGGTGCGGGCGACGCTTGCGCCGCAGCAGCAGGAGGCGCCGCTGATCGCGGCCCTGGACCAGGTGATCGACATGATCGACGCCGAGCGGCTGCCCCGCTGGCGCACCGATCCGGGACTGGCCGCCGGGGACTGGATCCAGTTCGAGGAAGAGTTCCGTTTCGGTGAGGCACCGTCGGTGCCGGGCCGGCTGTCGGGCCGCGACCTGGTGTACTTCGCAGCCACGGACGACACCGAGCCGTTCGTGCTGTGCGGCTCGCGCGCCCACGTGCTCGACATGCGCCAGGTGCCCGACGCCCAGTACCCCCAGGCGGTGGGCTTCTACACCTCGGCGGTGCTCGACTTCACCCGCCGGACGGCGGCCCTGCCGGACGAGGCCGCCCTGGCTGAAGTGCCCCCGCTGGCCGGGAACATGGACTCCCGCGGGATGGTCTCGCAGAACGCGGACCAGGTGGCCCGCGACCTGCGTTACGGGATGGGCTGGCTGTCCAGAGCCAGCGTCGACTGGCCCGGCCGGGCGGCGCTGTCCGGTCATGCCCGGGTCCTCGCCGCCGGTGACTTCGTGCTGGCCACCCCGCTGTACGTCGAGTACTCCGCGGATCGTCCCGGCTAAGCGGACGGCTGCTCCGGGGTAGCAGCGTCCGTGCAGCCGGGGCATGATCAGGACAGGACATCGCGGCACACGGGGGTGGATCCGATGGCCGGGGCACTGCCGCTCGTGGCGTATCACGTGTCTGGGACCTCCGCCTGAGCCCGGGATTCGTCAGGCTGGAGGGATGGAGCGTGGTGGACCTCGATGGCCCGGCGCCCGGCGCCCGCCCGGCGGCGGTGCGCTTGGCCGACCTCGTCGCGGCCCTGTCTCTCGGCGTCGACCTCGGCTTCGGCCAGCCCATGGAACACGTGCTGCGCCAGTGCCTCATCGCGCTGCGCCTGGCCGAGCGGGCCGGGCTGGACGACGACGCGAGGTCCGTCGTCTACTACACCGCGCTGCTGGTCAACGTGGGCTGCCATGCCGACGCGCACGAGCAGGCCAAGTGGTTCGGTGACGACATCGATCTCAAGTCACACAAGTATCAGCACGAGCCGCGGAGCATCGCCGGGGCAGTAGCGGCGATGCGCTCCCTGGGGCGGGGCAACCCGCCGCTGCACCGGTTCCGGGTGGGCCTGGAGTTCGCGCTGTCCGGGTTCCGCGAGCTGGACGGGATGATCGAGGCGCACGCGGCGCTGGCCGGGTCCCTGGCGGCGGAGCTCGGACTGCCTGTCCCGGTGCAGCAGGCCGTCGGGGCCTCCTATGAGCAGTGGGACGGCCGGGGCTGGCCCGGCGAGCTCCGCGGGGACGCCGTTCCGGTCGCGTCGCGGCTCGCGCAGCTGGCGGAGTACATGGAGGTCGCCCACCGGATCGGCGGGACCAGCGGCGCGATGACGCTGGCCCGCGCGCGGTCCGGCACCCAGTTCGATCCGTCGCTCGTGGGCCTGCTCTGCGGCGGCGCCGAGGACATCCTCGGTGACCTCGACACCGCTCAGACGTGGGACGCGGTCATCGGGGCCGAGCCGGCGCTCGGTGTCCGGCTGGACGGGGAGCAGCTCGACGCGGCGCTGCTCGGCGTGGCCAACTTCGTGGACCTGAAGTCGCCCTGCACGCTCGGCCACGCCCGCGCCGTGGCCGGATACGCCGCCGCGGCCGGCCGCCAGCTGGGATGGCCCGAACCCGACGTCCAGACGCTGCGCCAGGCCGGCCTGGTCCATGGCCTGGGCCGCCTCGGCGTGTCGAACTCGATCTGGGACAAGCCGGGGCCCCTCGGCGCCGGCGAATGGGAGCGGGTCCGCCTGTTTCCCTACCTCACCGAGCGGATGCTGCGTCAGTCGGCCTGGCTGGCGCCGCTCGGCGCGATCGCGGTGCAGCTCCGCGAGCGGCTGGACGGCTCGGGGTACCCGCGCGGCCTGTCCGGCGCGGCGATCTCAGCGCCGGCCCGCGTCCTGGCCGCCGCGGACGTCTACCAGTCCATGCGTGAGCCGCGGCCCTACCGGCCCGCCCGGCCCGCGCCGGAAGCCGCGGCGCAGCTGCGCGCCGAGGTGACGGCCGGGCGGATGGACGCCGACGCCGCCGAGGCGGTGCTGTCGGTGGCCGGCCACGCCAGCCAGGCGGCGCGGCGCCCGGAGCGTCCGGCCGGCCTGACGGCGCGTGAAGTTGACGTGCTGCGGCTCGCCGCCCAGGGACTGTCCAGCAAGCAGATCGCGCAGCGCCTGGTCATCTCGCCCAAGACCGCGCGCAACCACATCGAGCACATCTACGTCAAGATCGGGGCGTCCAGCCGGGCGTCGGCCAGCCTGTTCGCGATGCGCCATGGCTTGCTGCCCGAGCAGGAGCCGGGCCCGTTCCTGAAGCCGGAGTCCGCCCACCCCTGAAGTGGCAGTCCGCCCGTCCCTGAACCAGTCCCCGAAGATGAGGCAATCGCCCCATGTGGCGGTGCGCCGGTCGCCCTTACCGTCAGGGCGAGGAACCGGACCCAGGACCACTGGAGGAAACCATGCCTAAGCTCTCGAAAGACACCGCCCCGGACGTCGGCGACTTCGGTGCGGCCGTCGACCGCGGCGGCCAGCTGGACGACTACACCGTGGACTTCGTCACGATCCGCGAGAGCCACTCGCTGGCCGCCCTGCTCAAAGGGCTGCCCGGTGACAGCTGCCAGTGCCCGCACTGGGGATACCTGCTGGCGGGCAAGATCACGGTGAGCTACCCGGACCACGATGAGGTCTACCAGGCGGGCGATGCCTTCTACATGCCCCCGGGTCACGTGCCCGCGGCCGAGGCAGGCAGCGAGTTCATCCAGTTCAGTCCCAAGCAGGAACTGGCCGAAACGATGGTCGCGATCAAGGCCAACGCCCAGCGGATGATGGCGGGAAGCTGAGCCGGCCGCTCTCCGTTAGCGGTAGTCATCGGCCGGGGATCCGGCGCGGCAGGGCCAGCACCAGCACCAGGGCCAGCACCACGAAGCCCACGTTGACCAGCAGGGCCAGTTCCGCGCTGTGGCTGAACGCGACGGCCACGGCGTCCGGTCCGGGCCGCACGGTCAGGGTGCCGAACAGCACGGTGCCGATGATCGCGACGCCCAGCGCGGTGCCGATCCGCTGGGCGGTGCCCAGGATGCCGCTGGCCGTGCCCGCTTCCCGGCGCGGCACGCTGGCCAGCACGAAGTCCTGGTTCGGCGCGATCGTCATGCCGTTTCCCAGGCCGGCCACGAACAGCGGCACCAGCAGGTACCAGCCGCTGACGGCGGGCGCGGTGAGGTGCACCACCAGGACCGCGAACCCGAGCCCGGCGATGACCAGCACGCAGCCGGTGACCAGGACCATCCGGCCGAGCCGGGCCGAGAGCAGGTCGCTGCGCGCCGCGGCGATCAGGCTGCCCAGCGAGAACGGCGCGATGACCAGCCCGGTGACCAGCGCGCTGTGCCCGAGGCCTTCCTGCCACAGGATCGACAGCGTGAAGAACACGCTGGCGAAGCCGGCGAAGTAGATCACCGCGAAGATCGCCCCGGCCGAGAACGACATCTGCCTGAGCAGTCCGGGCTTGAGCAGCGGGTCGCCGCCGCGCCGGTCCTCGCGTATCTCCCAGGCGGCCAGCAGCGGGACGGCCACGGCGAACCCGCCGAAGCAGGCCCAGCACCAGGCGGGCCAGCCCGCCTGCTGCCCCTCGACCAGCGGGATCAGCAACAGCAGCAGCGCCGCGGTGAGCAGCCCGAGGCCGACGGGGTCGAACCCGCGCTGGGCGTGCGCCGCCGGGCGGGGCAGCAGCCACGCCGCGAGCGGCACCGTGACCACCCCGATGAACAGGTTGACCAGGAACACCCAGCGCCACCCGTCCTGGGGCCCAGCCGCCGCGATGATCAGGCCGCCCAGCAGCGGCCCGATCGCGGTTGACACGCCGATGGTCGCGCCGAGGACGCCGAAGGCCCGGGACCGGGCCGGCCCGGTGAAGGACAGCTGGATGGTGGCCGAGATGGCCGGGTAGAACACCCCGGCGCCCAGCCCCTGCACGACCCGGGCGATGACGATCTGGTCCGGGTGCTGCGCGACGCCGCAGGCCACGCTGGCCAGGGTGAAGATGGTCAGGCCGATGAGGAACAGGGGTTTGTGGCCGAACCGGTCGCCGGCCCGCCCGGCGGGCACCAGGGCCAGGCCGTAGGCCAGTGCGTAGCCGGCCACGATCCACTCCAGGCTGGACGCCGGGGCGTGCAGCCCAGTGCGGATGCTCGGCAGGGCCACGTTGACGATCGTGGTGTCGAGCAGGGCCATGAAGGCGCCGACCAGCACGATCGACACGGCCCGCCAGCCGTGCCCGGGCGGCGCGGCCGTCACGGTGGCCCGGTCCGGGCCGGTGCCGGTGGTCATGAGGTCCCCTCCCAGGCGGGCGGGCCGCCGATCCCGTCGCGGAAGTCGGCGGCGATCTTCGGCATCCGGCCGGCCAGCTCTTCGTGCCAGCGCACCTCCGCGGCCGCCCGCTCGACGAGGTGCCGCAAGACCATCCGCTCCGCCTCGTTGAGGTAGATGTCCGCGGTCTCGGCCCGGTGGCGCAGCGACGACTCCTGGACCCGGAGCCCGGCCAGCCGGTGCTCCACGATCTGGGTGAGCGTCTCCTCCGGCAGGTCCCGGGACTGGGCCAGGGCCAGGTCGAACGGGTCGTTGCGCAGGACCAGCTCGCGCAGCGCCTGGTCCCGGACCGCGTCCAGGGCCCGGTGGCCCTCCCGGGTGATCTCGTAGACCGTGCGCTCGGGCCGGTTCCCGACCCGCTCGGTACGCACCTCGCGGACCAGGCCTTCGTGAGCCAGCCGCTTCAGCGCCCCGTAGAGCGACCCGACCGGGACGTCGGCCCACATGTCGGTGCGGTCGGACTGGGCCTGCTGGCGGATCTGGTGCCCGTGCAGCGGCCCGCTCGCGGCCAGCGTGCCCAGGATGAACAAGCGAATAGACGACACGCGATTACTCTCGCACAAGTAATCGCGCGATGGCAAGCATGCGCGGCCACGGGTCCCGGCCCAAATTCTCCGCAACGAAGACCGCACCAGCGCCAGTGCCTGCGCAAACACATGCGGATCGTCCGCGGTAAGCGGACGAGACCTCCGGGGTAGCGACTGTTTCCGCAGGCAGGACATGATCGGGGCAGGACATCGCGACAATCGGGGGGTGGATCGGATGCCTGATGCATTGATCCTGGAGTTCACGGGCCTGACCAGCGCTGACTATGAAGCGGTCAACGCGAACCTCGGCATCGACCCGGACACCGGCCAGGGGGACTGGCCGGCGGGCCTGCTCTCGCACGCGGGCGGCCCGGGTGACGACGGCACGTTCGTGGTGGTCGAGGTGTGGTCGTCCCAGGCGGACCAGGCGGCGTTCATGCAATCGCGCCTGGGCGCGGCGCTGGGTGCGGCCGGCGTCACGGCGGTGCCTACGGTCCGCTGGGTCCCGCTCCGCAGCTACCACGTGCCCGAGACCTGACCCGGCCGGGGCGGGTCAGGCCAGGGCGGCCGGGCCGCGCTTGGTCATCTGGGCGGCGATGATCGACCGCTGGACCTCGCTGGTGCCCTCCCAGATGCGTTCCACCCGCAGTTCGCGGAAGAAGCGCTCGGCCACGTTCTCACGCATGTAGCCGCGGCCGCCGAAGACCTGCACCGCGCGGTCGGCCACCCGGCCGGCCATCTCGGAGGCGTACAGCTTGGCCATCGAGCACTGCGCGTGCGCGATCTTGACGTCGATGCCGCGGTCGATGCCGCGAGCCGTCTCGTAGACCAGCGACCGGGCCGCGAACAGCTCGGTCAGGCTGTCCGCCAGCATGGCCGCGACGGTGCCGAACTCGCTGATCGGCCGGCCCTGGACCTGCCGCTGCGTGGCGAACGCGGTCATGTCCGTGGTCAGCCGCTGCGCGGCGCCGAGGCAGCGGGCCGCGACCATGAGCCGCTCGAAGCGGAACCACTCGTAGGCGAACGACATCCCGTCGCCCTCGGCGCCGATCAGGTGGGCGGCGGGGACGCGGACGTCGGTGAACGCCACGATCGGGTGATGGTGGCTGATCGTGTGCGAGTACGCGGGGGTGCGGACCACCGTCACCCCGGGGCTGGGCAGGTTGACCAGGAACATCGCGTGCTCGCCGGCGTTCGGGCCGCCGTCCAGCACGCCCTGGAAGAACGCGAAGTCGGCCGAGTTGTACGACGTGACATGCCACTTGACCCCGTTGAGCACGTACTCGTCGCCGTCCCGGCGGGCGGTGGCCTCCAGGGCGGACACGTCGGAGCCCGCGCCCTCCTCGGTGATCGCGTAGCACTCCTCCCGCTCCCCGGCCACGGCCGGGCGCAGGAAGTGCTCGATCTGGTACGGGGTGGCCACCGGCGGCAGCCACGACGGGGGAGTGGCCGCCACCCAGCCCAGCGCGTTGGTCACCCGGCCCATCTGCTCCTGGACGAGGACCTGCTGCAGCGTGCTGCGTCCGCCCCCGCCGAGCTCGCGGGGCATGTTGGTGGACGCGAGCCCGAGTTCGCGGGCCCGCTTCGCCTGCCCGGCGACCACGTCGGGCGGGAGTTCGCCCCCGCTCAGCTCGGCGTCCACCTCGAACGGGATCAGCTCCTCCGCGAACGCCGCGGCCCGCCCCTGGATGGCTAGATCCTCGTCTGACAATCCGTACACGCTGAGCTCCTCGCCGAGTTCGTCCAGACCGCCTGCCGGGGCCTGAGCCGCACCCGGCACCTACCCACTCATCTTGACTGACTGTTCAGTTTATGTCAGCATCGAGTTCGTGCCAATGCCCCTCGCCGGTCATCCGGACACCGCCGACGTCGTCGTCGTGGGCGGCGGGACGGTGGGCGCGTGGTGCGCCTACTTCCTCCGCCAGGACGGCCTGCGGGTCGTCCTGCTGGAGAAGGGCCTGCTCGGCCAGGGGGCGAGCAGCCGGGCCGCGGGCGTGGTCCGCGCCCAGGGCGGTACGCCCGAGGCGGTGCGCCTGGGCCAGTGGTCCCAGCACTTCTACCGGCGCCAGCGCGACGAACTCGGCATCGACTCCGGCTTCGTGACCCCGGGCTACCTGCTGCCGTGCTTCACCGAGGCCGAGGTCATCGCGGCCCGGGAGCGGATGGCCATGCAGCTGGACCTGGGGCTGGACGTCGAATGGCTCAGCCCGGACGAGGTGGACCAGCGCAACCCGACCCTGGCCCCCCGGCAGACCCTGGGCGGCACTTTCTGCGCGGACGACGGCTACATCATCCCGCCGCGCAACGTGACCGCCTATACGGTCGCCCTGGCTCAGTCCGGCGTCGTGGTCCGCGAGCAGGTCCGGTTCCTCGGGCTGCGGCGCGACGGTGACCGGCTCACCGGGGTCGATACCAGCGCCGGGCCGATCGCGGCCGGGCTCGGTCGTGCTGACCGGCGGCCCGAAACTGGCCGAGGTGGGCCGCCTGGCCGGGGTGCGGATCCCGGTCGGCGGGGCCCGGCATCAGATCGCGGTCACCCAGCCCCACCCGGACCTGGACCCGTCCCGGGTGCCCATGGTCTTCGACCTGGCCTCCGGCCTGTACTGGCGGCCAGAAGAAGGCGGCCTGCTGTTCGGGATGAGCAACCCGGAGGAGCCGCCCGGCTGGGCCACCGAGGTGGACGAGGCCTACCTGGCCCGGATGCGCACCCGGCTGGAGCGGCTGGTCCCGGTGACCGCCGGGCTCGGGCTGCGCCGGCTGTGGGCGGCCACCATCGACTACACCCCTGACCACCTGCCGATCATCGGCCCCGCGCTCGGCCTGGACGGACCCCTGCCCGGGGTGACCGTGGCCGCGGCGGGCGGGGCTGGCATGATGTGGGGCCCCGGCGTGGCCCGGGCCGCGGCCGACCTGGCCCAGACCGGCTTCTCCGCGGTGGTGGACACCACGGGCCTGGGCCTGGACCGCTTCGACGACCAGGGCCGCAGCAAGGTCCCCACCGACCCCATCGCGCTGCCGTTCCCGCAGTCAGCCTGAACGCCACACAGCCTGAACGCACACACCTGACGCACACCGCCCCGGAAAGCACCGGGTGCCCAGAAGCCACTGGGCCCGCCGGAACACTGAGAGGACCGAGCCACACCATGACCGACACCACCCCGCTGACCCCGTTCCTGTCCGCCGCCGCGCTGCACGGCGAACTCGAGGACTGGGGCCCGCTGGCCGAGGCCACCGGCGACCCCATGCGGACGTCCGGCACCACCACCTGGGCCAACGGTGACCTGGAGGTGGGCGTCTGGGAGTGCACCGCCGGCCCCTCCTACTGGAAGCTGGAGACCAACGAGGCCATCCACATCGTCAGCGGCCGGATGACCTGCACCCCGGACGGCGGCGAGCCGCAGGACATCGGCCCCGGCGACAGCGCCGTGTTCCCGCTCGGCTGGGCCGGCACCTGGCAGATCCACGAGACCATCCGCAAGCTCTACGTCCTGTTCTGAGTCCTCCCCAGGTCACCCGCGTGGCGCCAGCCACCTGGGTTTCGATCCGGGCGTGCTTCATGCCGGCCTACCAGGCGGACACGCAGCGTCTCCGGCGTATTGCCGCTTGCGTCCCTGCTGATCGCCAGGGTGGTAAACCGGACCGCCAGCTCGTTGGCGTCCACCAGGCCATGCCCGGCGCGAGGACCAGCTCCACGTTGCCGCCGCGCACCCGCAGGCTCGATGACCAGCTCGGGTCCGCTGCGTACCGCGCTGGTCAGGTCCAGCATCACGTCGCACCACGCGGTGCGCAGCGCCAGCCGGTGCGGCAGCGTCCACCGGCCGTCGCGGCGCACCGAGCCATGCCGCTCGTTGATGGTGAGCAGTTCGGCAGCCGGCGCTCGCAGCGAGCGGCAGCGCGGGCGAACCGCCGTTGCCTGGCGCCGTGATCAGATCGGCGGTGAGCGGGGCCAGCGCCTCGAGGGTGCGGGCGGTCAGCTGCGGCGCGGCCTGAGCCAGGTGGGCCATCTCACTTCAGCGGGAAAGGCTGGCGATGGGTCCCGCGACTTCTGCGCTCGGCAGGAGACTGGACCAGTCGGACATCAGGAGAAGGGGCCCGCGGCGATGTTCCGGGATACGCCATTGCAGCCGGAACGTGTGCGAGCCTCCGGTCAGCGTCTGGCCGGAGCGGGCCAGGATGGGGTCCAGGTTTGCTGGGCGGTGCTTCTGGCTGAAGCCGTAGGGCCCTGAGGAGATACCCAGCCATAGCGCCGTGACCTTGATGTTCCTGGGCAGGGTCACTACGACTTTGATCAGCACATGCTGGCCTGGCCGGACCTGGATGCGGGGTGCTTCCCCATTTCGTGGTCATCGGGACGGAGTGCCCGTTGATGGTCAGGACGTATGTCAGCCTGGGCCCGGAGGACGGGCAGGACGCGCCAGGAGGGCAGCGGGCGGAGGTGGAACAGCCGCTCGCCGCGAGCACAGGAAGCAGCAATGCGGTCACCAGGCTGGCTCGCAGGATCCGGATCACGGCGCCAGTATGAACGCCGGGCCGGGGGCGATAATCGACGGCCCCCCGGCTCAGGGCCCCCCGGCTCAGGGCGGCGCCCCGGCCGGGCCGCCCCGGCCGCCAGTCACCAGGGGTGGCGGGGGAAGCGGCGCTCCCAGGTGCGTTCGCGGATGACCAGGCCGTCGCAGCGGAGTTCCCGGCGGAAGCGGTAGTGCAGCGACGTCTCGTCGCCGTCCAGGTCCAGGGTGGACGTCGTGACCAGCAGCCGGTCGTCCAGGTGGACCTCGGTGCGCGCCTCGCCGTGCGCGGAGGCCTGCGCGGGCCGGTCGTCGTGCACCTCGTAGCGCAGGTACTCCTCGTCCACGGTCCGGCCCCAGGGGAAGTCCGACCCGGAGCTGCCACGCCACGACACGGACACCGTTCCGGTCTCGTCGCGGTGCACGGTCCAGCTCACCGGGACGATCTCACCCCAGTGCCGGACCCCCTCGGGGGCCTCTCCCGGCCCGGGCTCCGGGAACTGGGGCGCGGGCAGCTCCGCCCCGGCTGGGGGAACCACAGGCAGCACCAACCGTGTCCGGTCCGGGCCGAACCGCAGCTCCGACTCCCCGGGCTGCGGGAAAGGCCAGATCATCGGCCACAGCGCGTTAGACACCGACAGCCGGATGCGGTGCCCGCGCGGGAAGACCCACGACGTGACGTGCAGGTCCAGCGGCAGCGCCCCGTCCGTCGCCGGGGGGTCGCGCAGCGGGTCCGGCACCCCGGCCCGGCCCGCCCCGGTCACCAGCGTGACCGTCCCGTCCGGCGCGACGTCACTCAGCCGCGCGAACCAGGGCAGCGCTCCGGTGCTGTCCGCCCCCGTGCTGTCCGCCCCCGTGCTGCCCGGCCCCGGCCCCGTGCTCCCGTACAGCTCCACCCGGGGGAAGCCCAGGATCTCGGTGTCGGCCTCCAGCGGCGCGGAGTCGAAGGTCAGGCTCCAGGCGTCGGCGCCGCGCTGATCGGTGGTCAGCTCACCCCACCAGTTGCCCGCGGCGATCCCGGTCGACGGCACGCAGCGCAGCGACCGGGCCGAAGCGGCCGGGGGCGAAGCCGACAGCGCCCCCTCCGGCCCGCAGAACCAGGTCCGCAGCTCGGCCCGGTCCGGCGGCAGCGCCTGCTCCTGCCGCCAGCGCCCGGGGATCTCGGCCAGTTCCAGGTCCGGCGGATGCCAGTCGCGCACGTACACGGTGACCGGCGGCTCGGACATGATGCCGTTCTCGGCGCCCTTGAGCCAGTGGTCCCACCAGCGGACCGCGTCCGCGCGCCACTCGATGGCCGGGCCGGGCACCGCGTCGTGCGGGAACGCGTGGTTCCACGGGCCGATCAGCACCCGGACCGGGGCGGGCACGTGCGCCAGCATCCGCGGCACCGAGTCCCGGTAGCCGTCGTACCAGCCGCCGATCAGGTAGGCGGGCACGGTGAGCCGCCCGTAGTCCGGCCGCAGCGACGCCCGCCGCCAGAACGGCCCGTCCTGGGCCTGGGCCAGGAAGCTGATCAGCCAGGGCTCGGTGTCCATCCGGGCCAGCGCCGCCTCGTCGAGCGGGAAGTCCGGCGCGGGCGGCAGCATGTTCAGGTGGTCGATCATCAGCATGTACTCGTCGAGGTGCGGGAGCCCGTCGATGTAGTGCACGTCGTCGTGGAACAGGTCGTCGGAGGCGTCCACGGCGAGGATCGCCTTGAGCGCCGGGGGACGCCGCAGCGCGACCTGGATCGCGTTGAAGCCACCCCAGGAGATGCCCCACATCCCGACCGCCCCGGTGCACCAGGGCTGGCTGGCCAGCCACGCGATGACGGTCTCGCCGTCGCGCTGCTCGGTCTCGGTGTACTCGCCCGCGGGCAGGGTCCCGCCGCTGCGGCCGGTGCCGCGGATGTCCACCCGGGCCCCGGCGTACCCGCTGCGGGTCATGTAGGCGTACAGGTCGTGGTCGCGGGCCAGCATCGCGTCGTCCTTGCGGTACGGCAGGTACTCCAGCAAAGCCGGGACCGGCGCGGCCGCCACGTCGTCGGGCAGGTACAAGGTGGCGGCCAGCTCGATCCCGTCCGGCGTCGGGATGCCCGCCTGGCGCACGATCATGACGCCGGGTCCGTCGCGGGGCGGGCCGCTGAGCCGCCCGGCGCGGCCACCGCGCTGCGCAGCAACTCGATGAACTCGTTCACCCGCAGGTCCCGCTGCTCGGCGGACTGGGTCGCGTACCCGAACAGCCCCGGGTCGAGCTCCTCGGTCACCATCGCGTCCTGGACCCGGTCCATCAGCCAGTTGACCATGGAGACGATCATCCGCGGGTCGATGTCGCTGGCGGATCTCACCCCGGGCGACGCCGGACCGGACGAAGCCCTGCGTGCCGTACGGGTCCTCGCGCGCCAGGAACTGGGTGATCTCGCGGCGCAGCTGCAGTCCCGCGCAGTAGTTGCCGATCAGGGTGACCCGGTACGGGATCCAGTCCTCGTGGATGAGGTGCGGGGTGGCGTCGATCCAGTACCGCAGGACCGCGAAGAACCCCTCCGCGCAGACCTCCGGCGGCGCGTCCAGGTAGGCCGGGAAGGACCGGGCCGCGGCCTGGTAGGCGGCCAGGAACAGGCCGGCCTTGGTCTCGAAGTACCCGAACACCGCGCCCTTGGCCACGCCCGCCTCGCTGGCGATCTCCTCGACGCGGGCCGCCTCGTAGCCGCGGGTGGCGAAGTGCTCCATGGCCACCGCGAGGATCCGCTGCTGCCGGGCGCGCTGCCGCCCGGGGGCCCGCCGGCCCGCCCGCACGGCCGTTCCCTGACCAGTAGTCATATAGTGACCCGCCCCGGGTTACCCCACCTCATTGACTTTTACCAGGCCAGCTAACCATACTTTCGAGGGATTCAACTTCTTAAATGACCAATAGTCAATAACGAAAGTCCACCCTCATGACCGCCACGCCAGGCTGGGACGTCATCGTGGTCGGGGCCGGCCACAACGGCCTGACCGCCGGTGCCCTGCTGGCCCGCGCGGGCCTGGCCACGCTGGTGGTCGAGGCCCGCGGCGTGGCCGGCGGATGCTGCGTCACGGAGGAGATCGCGCCTGGCTGCCGCGCCTCCACCACCTCCTACATCGCGAGCATGCTCCGGCCGGAGGTGATCCGGGCGCTGGACCTGGGCCGGCACGGGCTGCGGATGGTGGCTTGCGAGCCGGCCCTGCAGGTGGCGCTGGACGACGGTGAGGTACTGGCCGACTGGAACGACCCGGGACGGACGGCGGCCGGGATCGCGCGGTACTCCCCGGCGGACGCACGCGCCTTCGCCAGCGTGCACGCCGAGCTGGCCCAGCTGGCCGCCCGGCTGCAGCCGCTGTTCATGGAGTTGCCGCCTGACACCCGGGCCACCGGGGTGCGCCGGCTCACCGAGGCGGTGCGGATGGGCCGTCACCTGCGCGGCCTGCGCGGCACCGACGTCGAGGGGCTGACCCAGATGCTGACCGGCAGCCTCGGCCAGTTCATCGACGCACGGTTCGAGTCCCGGCCGGCCAAGGCGCTGCTGCTGGCCAACAACCTGTACGGCAAGCACGGCGGCCCCTACCAGCCGGGCACCCTGATCGGCCTGGCCTTCCACCTGCTCACCGGGGGCGAGGACGCGGTGCCGGGCTTCTTCGGGCACGTGATGGGGGGCATGGGCGCGATCAGCGACGCCATCGCCGCGGCCGGGCACGAGCACGGGATGCAGGTCCGCACCGGGGCCCCGGTGGCCCGGATCCGGGTCACCGGCGGCCGGGCCGACGGGGTCACGCTGGCCAGCGGCGAGGAGCTGACCGCCCGCGTGGTGCTGTCCGGCGCCGACCCCAAGCAGACCTTCCTGCACCTGGTGGACCAGGCCGACCTGCCCGCGGACTTCCGGGCCGCGGTGGCCGGGATCACGATGGACGGCCCGTGCGCCAAGGTCAACCTGGTCCTGGACGCTGAGCCCCAGGTGCGGGGCATGCCCGCGGACGCCCCGCCCGGCCAGCGGGCGCTGTTCACCCTGCCGCCGGACCTGGCCGTGGCCGACGCCTGCTACGACCGGGCCAAGCGCGGCGAGCTGGCCGACGCGGAGCAGCTGTTCGTGGACTGCGTGGTGGCCTCCACGGTGGACCCTTCGCTGGCTCCCGAAGGCCGGCACGTCATGACGTGCTTCGTCCAGTACGTGCCGTACCGGCTGGCCGAGGGGACCTGGGACAGCCGGCGGGACGATCTCGGCGACCGGGTCCTGGCCCGGATCGCGCAGTTCGCGCCGGGTGTGCCCGCGTCGGTGCTGGCCCGCCAGGTGCTCACCCCGCTGGACCTGGAGCGCGACTACGGGCTGACCGAGGGCAACATCTTCCACGGCGACATCGCGCCCGGCCAGCTGTTCCACATGCGGCCGGTACCGGGCTGGGCCCGGTACGCCACCCCGGTCCGGGGCCTGTACCTGTGCGGCGCGGGTGCCCACCCCGGGGGCGGCGTGACCGGGGCGCCCGGCTACAACGCGGCCCACCGGGTCCTGGCCGACCTGCGGCGGGACCGGAAATCCGGGCGGAGGCCCGCCGCGTGACCGGCCAGCGGCGGCGTAACGTCCCCGGTAACCGATCGGCGGGCACCTCGTGAGCGGGCGGGCGGGCCGCCCCCAGCCCCTGCAGGCAGGAGACACCAGATGAGCGCGGACGTGATCGTGGTCGGGGCGGGCGTGGCCGGCGCCTCCACCGCGTTCCACCTCAGCCGCCTCGGCGCCGGTGACGTGCTGGTGGTGGACCGGGACACGGCCGGGTCGGGGATGAGCAGCCGGTCGTCGGCGATGATCCGGATGCACTACACGTTCCGGCCCGAGGTGGAGCTGGCCGTGCGCAGCGACCAGATGTTCGGGTCCTGGACCGAGCTGACCGGCCGCCCGGCGTTCGTCCGCCGGACCGGGTTCGCCCGCATCGTGCTGCCCGGCGAGGAGGACGCCCTGCGGGCCAACGTGGCCATGCAGCAGGACTGCGGCGCCCGGACCGAAACCGTGCCGGCCGCGGGCTTCGCCGCGCTCGCGCCGGGGATCCGCACCGAGGACCTGACCGAGGTGGCCTGGGAGCCCAACGGGGGTTACGGGGACGGCGCGCTG
Organism: uncultured Actinomycetes bacterium; assembly: GCA_963844695.1. Lineage (GTDB taxonomy): Bacteria > Actinomycetota > Actinomycetes > Streptosporangiales > Streptosporangiaceae > RYN-230. Next base: position 67,016 of record CAWJPL010000010.1, on the reverse strand, counting down.
GTCGCCGGGGACCTGCTGGCCGCGGCCCGGGAGCGGGGGGTGCGCTACCGGCCGCACACGCCGGTCCAGGCGCTGCTGCGCGAGGGGGACCGGGTGACCGGGATCCAGACCCAGGACGGCCCGGAACACGCCGGGATCGTGGTGGCGGCGGCCGGGGTATGGTCCCCGGCCCTGCTGGCCAGCATCGGCGTCGACCTGCCGATCGAGACCGAGTTCCACGAGGTGGCGGTGCTCAGCCACGCGCCAGGCCAGGGCGCCCCGATAGCCTGCATCGACTCGACCACCCAGAGCTACTTCCGGCCCGAGGCGGGCGGCAGCATGACGCTGGTGGGCAGCTTCACCGGCTACCGCGGCATCGATCCCGACCGCGTGGCCCCCCCACCCGGTGCACCCCCCGCGGCCGCACTGGCCCCTCATCGGCGCGGTGCATCTGACGCGCCCGGGCACACGCAAAGCACCGCGCTGATGAGTTCCGGCCCGGAAGACCGGGCGGACGGGCTCGCGGCGCTGGTCGGGGCGGCGGCTCAGCGGCTGCCCGCGCTGGCCGAGGCGGGCATCGTGCGCGGCATCACCGGCGTGTACGACATGACCCCGGACGGGCGGCCGATGCTCGGCGGGTGGCCCGGCCTGTCCGGGCTGGTGCTGGCCACCGGGTTCTCCGGTACCGGCTTCAAGATCTCCCCGGCGGTGGGCGAGGCGGTCGCCGCGCTGGTCACCGGGACCCCGGTCGCGGGCAGCGTGGACATCGGGCCGTTCTGGCCGGGCCGCTTCGCCGAGGGGCGGCCGGTCTCGCCCCCGCACCCGTACTCGGACGACTGAGGGGCGGGCGTGTCACGGGAGGCGGGCCTGCCCGCCGAGGCCAGCCGGGCCGGGCAGGCCGGCGCAGCGAGGGAGGCGGGCATGTCACCGGACGACGGGGTGCCGCTGGAGCACAGCCTGCCCGGCGCCAGCTACACCAGCGAGGCCGAGTTCGCCCGCGAGCGGGACCGGGTGCTGCTGACCGGCTGGTTCTGTGTCGGCCGCGCCGACGGCCTGACCGAGCCGGGCTGCTACCTGGCCGCCGACGTATGCGGGGAGAGCGTCATCGTGACCCGGGCCGACGACGGCGGTCTGGCCGGCTACTACAACCTGTGCCGGCACCGGGGCTCGCGGCTGGTGCCCACGGCCGGATGCCAGCCGGCGGCCAGCGGGCGGTTCCCCGGCAGCGTCCGCTGCCCGTACCACGCCTGGACCTACGCGCTGGACGGGACGCTGCGCGCCGCGCCGTTCCTGCCCGCGCTGCGCGAGTACCGGGCCGCGCTGTCGCTGCACCGGGTCGACGTGGCCAGCTGGGGCGGGTTCGTGTTCGCCCGGCTCGAGCCGGGCGGGCCGGGGGACTCGCTGGCGGACACCCTGGGCGAGATCACGGCCCGGACCGCCGCCTACCCGCTGGCCGACCTGCGCTCCGGGGCCCAGTTGCGCTACGAGGTGGCCGCCAACTGGAAGGTCATCCTGGAGAACTACAACGAGTGCTACCACTGCGGCCCGGTCCACCCGGAACTGTGCGACCTGGTGCCGGCCTTCCGCCGGGGCGGCGGCGACCTGGACTGGGCGGCCGGGATCCCGCACCGGGCCGGGGCGACCACGTTCACGTCGACCGGGACCACCCGCCGCGCCCCGTTCCCCGGCCTGCCCGAGGCCGCGCGGACCCGGCACTTCGGGGAACTGGTGCTGCCCAACCTCATGCTCAGCCTGTCCGCGGACCATGTGGCCGCCTTCACCGTGTGGCCCCGCTCCGCCGCGGCGACCACGGTGCTCTGCGACTTCCTGTTCGACCCGGCCGAGCTGGCCCGCCCGGACTTCGACCCTTCCGACGCGGTCGGCTTCTGGGACCTGGTGAACCGCCAGGACTGGTCCATCTGCGAGCAGGTCCAGGACGGCATGGGCTCGCGCCGGTTCTCGGTCGGCTACCTGGCCCCGATGGAGCAGCCCAGCGCGGACATCGGCCGCTACGTGTCCGCCCGCCTGGACATGAGCGGCCCGGCGCCGGGGCAGGACAGCAGCACAGCGGACGAACAGGACAGCACGGCAACGGACGAAACAGCAGAAGATAGGAGGCTCCGGTGAGCGCACGCCGCGACGTCGTGGTGATCGGGGGCGGGCACAACGGGCTGGTCGCCGCGGCCTACCTGGCCAAGAGCGGACTGGACGTGCTGGTCTGCGAGCGGCGGCCGGTGGTGGGCGGCGCGGCGGTCAGTGAGCACCCGTTCGGCCCGGACTACACCGTGACCTCGCTGTCCTACGTGGTCTCCCTGCTGCCCCCGGACCTGGTCACCGACCTGAACCTGACCCGGCACGGCTACCACGTGTTCGCGCAGGGACCGTACTTCGCGCCCCGGGCCGACGGCCGTTACCTGCGGCTGCCCGACGACCCGGCCCAGCGGCACGCCGAGATCGCCAAGTTCTCGGCCGCGGACGCGGACGCCTACCCCCGCTACGAGGCCCATCTGGAGGCCCTCGGCCAGGTACTCGGCCCGATGCTGGACGAGGTGCCGCCCCGGCTCGGTTCCCGCCGGCCGCTGGACCTGTGGCGGCAGGGACTGCTGCTACGCCACCTGCGCGGGCTGGACGAGCGCGGCGTGGTCGACGTCACCCGGCTGCTGACCGGCAGCATCGCCGACCTCATCGAGGAGTACTTCGAGAGCGACGCCATGCTCGGCTTGCTGTCCGTGTCCGGCGTCATCGGTACCTGGGCCGGGCCGCGCTCGGCGGGCACCGCGTACGTGATGCTGCACCACCACATCGGCGGCGTGGACGGGCAGGCCGGCGCGTGGGGCTTCCCGCGCGGCGGGATGGGCGGGGTGACCGCCGCGCTGGCCGCGGCGGCCCGGTCGTTCGGGGCCGAGGTCCGCACCGGGGCCGAGGTGGCCGAGATCCGCACCCGCGACGGGAAGGTGGCGGGAGTGACGCTGGCCAGCGGGGAGGAGATCGACGCGGCCACGGTCATCACCACCGCGCACCCGCAGATCTCGTTCCTGCGGCTGCTCGACCCGGCGGTGCTGCCCGACGACTTCGTGGCTGACATCCGGCGCTGGCAGACCCGCAGCGGCACCGTCAAGATCAACCTGGCCCTGGACCGGCTGCCGGAGTTCACCAGCCACCCCGCGCCTGACCCGCAGATCCACGGCGGCACGATCGTCCTGGCCGAGAGCCTGGACGACATCGAGACCGCGTTCCAGCAGGCCGTGGCGGGGCAGCCGTCGGCCATGCCCTTCGCGGACATCTGCATCCCCAGCGTGTTCGACGACTCGCTGGCCCCGCCCGGCCAGCACGTGATGTCGATGTTCACCCAGTGGGTGCCGCATCGCTGGGCCGCGGAGCCGCACGACGCGGAGCTGGACGCCTACGCCGACCGGGTCGATCGCCCGGATGGAGCAGGTCGCGCCCGGGTTCACCAGCTCGGTGCTGCACCGGCAGGTGATCGGCCCCACCAGATGCAGGAGGAGTACGGCCTGATCGGCGGGAACATCTTCCACGGTGAGCTCAGCCTGGGGCAGATGTTCCACGCCCGCCCCGCGGCCGGCTACGCGGACCTGCGCACCCCGGTGGGGGGCCTGTACCAGGCCGGGTCGGCCACCCACGGCGGCGGCGGGGTGACCGGCATCCCGGGCCGCAACGTGGTGCGCCAGGTGCTGGCCGACCGCCGGGCCGACCGGCTGCGCGGCCACGTCGATCAGGTCCGCGAGTCGGCCAGCCGGCTGCGGACCCGCGCCGCGTCCCTCACCTCATCGGGCCGCCGGCCGCACTAGGGAGCGAGAACAGTAAGCCCGGCTTCTGCGCATTCGTCGTCTTGCCCAGGCATCATTCCGCCGCTTACCGCCAGCGCACCGAGGACGGTGTCCCCCCGCAGGATGAGCGCCGCGCCGGCGCCCGCCAGGATGGGCACCCGCACGGCCCGATCCAGCTGGGCGAAGAAGCCAGGCGAGGTCTCCTGCATCTGGCGCAGTGCGGCGCCGTCGCGGCGGAAGAGGGCGACGCTGGCCGCTTTGGCCTCGGCGATCTGGGCTGAGAGCGGCGCTGCGCCGTTCATGCGGCCGAGGGCCTGCAGGTGCCCGCCTTCGTCGACGACCGCGACCGTGACCAGTGCAGCTAGCTTGGCGGCGCGCTCGTGTGCGCCGGTGATGACTGTCTGAGCCTCTTGGAGCGTTAGCGGCATGGCGATCCCCTGAGTTATGTGGACAACCGTCCTTGCATGAACAAGCGTATCGCAGGGACGGCCGCAGCGCAAGTACGCGAAGCTAGAATGATCGGGCGATGGACGACACCACCTCGGCAGGTCTCTCTGCTGGCCCTCGCCGCCCCAACGCGCGCGGGCAGGGGGAGCGGCTGCGGGAGGAGATCATTTCCGCCGCCGTGCAGATGCTCGGCGACCTAGCCGACGACGAGGCCTTGTCGCTGCGCGCGGTCGCACGTGCGGTGTCGATATCCCCTACCTCTGTCTACCTGTACTTTCCAGATCGTGACGCGCTCGTCGCGGCGGCCATGGAACGCTGCCATGCGGAGATGCTCCAGGCTGCGGATGAGGCCGAGGCCGCACATCAGGACCCCGCTCTCGGCTTGCGCGCACGGATCCTGGCGCAGGCGGCCTGGGTGCAGGAGCATCCCGGCCTCTACAAGGTGATGCATGAGAGCAAGGTCGGCATGCCTTTCAAGGAGGCCGCTGTTCACGCGCACTACGGCTGCGGTGCAGCGCTGCATGGACGCTGGGGTTGCCGCGCCAGGGGACGCCGCCACCGTCGCACTCGATCTCCGGACGGCCGTCATCGGCATGCTGTCTCTGCGGATCAATGAGCCTGACCTGCCCTGGCCGCCCTTCCCCGAGCAAGCCGATCGATTCCTCTCCAAGCTCGTCGGACTCGCGCCGCCGGCCGGGGAGACGGCAGTCTCGCAAGCAAAGTAGTCCCAAGGTATCCCCTGGCGCTGATGTCCTCCGAGGGCGAAAATCGGAGGTGGTTGCCCGCCGACGTCGTACGTGCTCAGTGCTCTGAGCCCGAAATTAGTCTGATCGCCGGGAGCCGCCTCCAGGGTCCTGCATTGCTGCCGTGAGCACGCGATTCCGCCTTGTTGTCCCTGCTGGCTCCTGCGGGCAGCCGCTGCAATCTGGCCGCTGCTGGCAGGAGACGAGTCTGATGGAGGAGATTACCGAGGAGGCGGCTGAGCTGGTGGCGCGGGTGGCTGCGCTGGATATCGGCAAGGCGTCACTGGTGGCGTGCGTGCGGGTGCCGCACGAGAGCAGGCCCGTGCGCGCGGCGGCAGGAAGTCCGCACGTTCGCCACCACGACCCGGTCGCTGCTGGAACTGCAGTACTGGCTGGTGTGCCAGGGGGTGACCTTGTGCGTGATGGAGGCCACTTCGACCTACTGGAAGCCCCCGTTCTACCTGCTCGAAGACGCTGTCCAGTGCTGGGTGGTGAACGCCCGCGACGACGCGAACGTGCCCGGCCGCCCGCAGACCGACCGGCTGGATGCCGTGTGGTTGTGCAAGCTGGCCGAGCGGGGGATGCTGCGCCCGTCGTTCGTGCCGCCACCCTGGCAGCGGGAGCTGCGGGACCTGTGCCGGTACCGGCGCACCCTGATCCAGGAGCGGACCCGGGAAAAGCAGCGGGCGGAGAAGCTGCCCGGAGACGCCCAGATCAAGCTATCGGTGGTGATCAGCGACATCTTCGGCGTCTCCGGCAGGATATGCCGGAAGCGCTGATCGCCGGGCCGCACGACCCCTATGTGCTGGCCCAGATGGCACGTGGTCTTCCTGCGCCGGGAGCTCCCCTTGCTGCAGGAGGCGCTGACCGGGCATTTCCGCGACCACCACGGCTACCTGCTGACGATGATGCTCGGGCGTGTCGATGCGCTGACCACCCAGATCGAGGCGCTGAGCTGGCGGATCGAGGGGGTGATCGCCCCTTTCGCCCGCCAGGAGGCCCAGCTGGACGAGGTCCCCGGCATCGCGGTTACCGGCGCCCAGGGGACTGATCGCCGAGTTCCAGGTCGACCTGACCCGCTTCGCCACCGCCGGCCACCTGCTCGCCTGGGCCAAGTACGCGCCCAAGGCCCGCCAGTCCGCCGGCAGAGCAAGCCCGGACCACCGGCAGGGCAACGCTGGCTCGGCTCCACCCTCGGCGAGGCAAGCACATCCGCTGCCAAGCCCAAGACCTTCCTCGGCGCGCGCTACCACGGCTCGCCCGCCGTCGCTGCAAGCAACGCGCCCTCGTCGCCCTCGGCAACTCCATCCTCGCCATCGTCTACTACCTGCTGTCTGACCCTGACGCCCGCTTCACCGACCTCGCCCTGACTGGCACGACCGGCTCACCCCGATCCGGCGCAAGCGCCAGCTCATCGCCGATCTCGAACGCCTATCCGGCAGAGTCCTGCTCCACGAGAGGCCATCTGACACACCCGCGCTGAACCCGCCCGCACAGCACCGGCGGGTGCTGCCGCACGCCCGGCTAGGTCCGTTTCCGTTCAGCCCCGGCGCAGCGCCGAGCACGCCCGCTACCTCGAAACGCCCCCCCTGGTGAGGGGCGGCACCAGGTCCGGTCAGCGCAGGACCAGGAGGTCAAGCCAGTTGCTTCTGGTCTCCGGGCTCGCTGTGTCCCCGGCGTGCCGTACGGCCCGGCGGAGACGTTCTTTGCCGCGCAGGAACTCGTCCTCGGTGAGGCTGCGCATCGTGGTGTCGGCGCGGCGGAAAGTGTCCACCTGGCCGAGGAAGTCCGCGAGGCTGGCCGGGTAGGTCTCACGAACCTGCTCCAGAGCGTCCTGGCGGAATCCTGCCGCCGCGAACGCCTGGCGCGTCTCCTCGACGGAAGGGAAGGTACTGATCGCCCGGGCGGTCTCAGGAAACCACCGGACGAGTTCGATCCCGTCGGGCTTCAGGTTCCCCGCAGGCTCGTATCTGTCCGGGAAGCCCTGCCGGATGAGGACGGGAGCACCGGGGCGCAGAACGCGGCGGATCTCGCGTGCGGCGGCCCGAGGTCTGGGACGTGGTGGATGACCAGGGAGAGCCAGGCGGCGTCGGCCGACTCAGCTGGCAGCGGCAGGGCGCTCGCATCTCCCTCAAGCACCTGGATGGCCGGTGTCCGCGGGATCTGATCCCGCATCGCGGCCGACGGCTCGACTGCGAGGACGCTGAGGCCGAACCAGCCGCTGAACGCAGCGGAGAACGCACCGGTCCCCGCGCCGATGTCCACCAGCGTCATTCCCGGCGACGGGCGCAGGTGACGGCGTACCGCCTCGCGCCACTCCGAGAGCCCGTCGCGCGGGACCTCGCGGACCGCCTTGAACGCTGCAGCGGTCTGCTCGTCATAGCTGATCCTGGCCATGTCATGCTCCTCGCTGGTGCCTTGGCCGACGAGCGGGCTAGCGCGCCACCCGGTAGTGGAGGTAGACGACTCCCGAGCTGAAGGTGCGGTTCTCGACGAGTTCGAGATCCACCCGGCGCTCGCGCTGGGGAAAGAACGGGATGCCGCCGCCAACCAGCACCGGGTAGACCCTGGCCCGGTACTCGTCGATCAGGCCCAGTGCGGCCGCCTCGGCGGCGAGAGCCGCGCCGCCGATCGCGATGTCGCCCTCCGCCGGCTCGGCTCGCAACCGCTCGATCTCCTCCGCCAGGCCGCCGGAGGCCAGGCGGGCGTTGCCCTGCACCGCCGGCAGCGTGGTGGAGAACACCACCTTGGGGAGCGCCTTCCAGATCGCGGCCCACTCGAGCATTGACTCGTCGAGCGATGGATCCTGGTCGGCGGTCTCCCAGTACAGCATCGTCTCGTACAGCCTTCGTCCCAGCAGGTGGACGCCGACCTGCCGGATCTCGTCGGTGACGAAGCCAAAGACCTCCTCGTCGGGCGCCGTCCAGCCGAAGCCGCCGTCCGGCCCGACGATATAGCCGTCCAGTGAGACGCCCATCGAATAGGTCACGCTGCGCATCAGAAGTCCTCCTCGGTCACCGGTTCGACAGTACGACCGCCCGGACGCCGCGGGACTCATCGCGGCGCGCGGGACAGGGCACACGTGGCCAGTTACCTGGCCGGCGCGGCGATCGTCGCGCTGGCCAGGGCCCGGGCCGCAGGCCGCGCGCTAGCGCCAGACCCGGGACCCGGCTGGCGGTCAGCCGCCGAAGGCGGTCAGCGCGGTTCCCGCCGGGACGACCAGCAGCCCGTCGCCCACGGCCATCCCGACGAGGACCACCGGGTTCTGCTCATCCACACCGACGATCCGTGATCCCGCCTTCCCGCTCCATACCTGGGCCCCGGTCCTGGCCGACACCCCGTACACCATCCCGTTGCTGCTCCCCTCGAACACCACCGACCCGCTGACCACGGGTGCGGTGACGAGGGTTCCGGGGCCGAAGGACCACCGCCGCGGGCCGCCGGACCTGGGCCCGGCGACCAGCCGCCCGGCCTGCAGCGTGAACATGGCGTCGCTGTCGAAGGCCGGCGCGGTCTGCGAGATGAAGGTCCCGGTCTGCTTTCCCGAGGACTTTGAGAGGATTATCGGCGGAGGCCCGGGTCCGCGCGCGTACAGCGAGTGATCCGCGATGACCGCGGTACTGCCACCCCCGCCCTCGCAGCCGGTCGTGTGGTGCCAGACCAGATGCCCGCTGAGGCTGAACCGGTAGTCCTGCTGGCAGGCATAGGAGACGTATACGCCGCTGGCGTTGACCGCAGGCGAGCTGTTCTCGCCGTTCTCCACCGTAGCCTTCCACTTGACGGCGCCGGTCGCCTCACTGACCGCGTACAGCGTTCCCGCATTTTCCTCGCCTGAGACGTAAACGACGCCGTCATAGGCCGTAGGGGGTGTCGATGAATAAAGCTGCCCAGGCAGCCGGACGGACCAGAACCGGTGACCAGTGCCTGCGGCGAACGCGAACAGGCGATTGAGGTCATTAACCGCGAAGATGCGGCCCTTGTCATAGGCCAGAGCCGAGAAGGCGAAAAGACTGCCCAGGTTCGCTGACCATTCGATGGCCCCCGTGCGCGCACTCAGCGCGTACACCCTCGTGTTCTCGACGCCTGGTGGCTTTCGACGGTGACGAAGACCCGGTGATCGGCAATCACCGGGTAGGAAACGTCTCCGGCCTCGGTGCCGTCGCTGCCGACCTTGCCCAGGGTGCACTTTCCATCTGCGCTTGAGCGATCTGGTGCTGAGCGTGCCCACGGCCTGGTCGCCGTCATGCCTGGGATCGATCTGGTAGGTCACGGCTCACCCGGGCCCGCAGTCCTGGCCGGCGCGGTCGATCCGGCGATGCCCGACCGGGTGTCGGACCCCGGCCGGGCTGCGGACACATGCCGCACCACCTGGGTTCCAGCGGTAGCCGCAGGCAGCAGGACCAGTGCGACCGCCGCCGCGCTCGCGATGGCCAGGATGGGCTGGATGCCTCGCATGGACGCCTCTCGTTCCGGCCCGCGCGCCAGTCCCGCTCCGGCGCCGCTGCCTGCCGGCAGGCTAGCACCGCGCCACGGGCTTGGCGGGCATTCAGGTCCCGGTTAAGAATGGCGAGGGCTAATTTACGGAAAGTACGCCTCGTGCCACGGCGAATTAGTCACACTACGAGATGGCTAAATTGAATGCCGACGAGAATTGGGCGTGCTAGGTTCCCCCGCGAATCAACCGCACTACTGACAAGGGGGCATCATGCGCAGAGCCTTGGGAGCGGCGGCCGGCACGCTCGCGTTCGCCGCGGTCGTGGCGGGCAGCAGTATCACCGCTGCTAGCGCCAGCACGAGCAGTACGACCGAGCACTTCCAGTTCGTGACCACCTCCGCGTCCTCACCGAGGGCCAGCGCTATCGGCTGGGGCGTATTCACCGCGGGTGGCACCATCAACATAAATTCCGGTCTTATCCGTTTTCCGCGGGGAACCTTCCGGGCCGTTCATCACCAGACCGGCGGCGTGAGTCAGCTCAACCGGAAGACCTGCCTGCTGGTATCGGTCGATCGCGGTACCTACAAGCTCGCGGACGGGACCGGTAAATACCGGCACATCAGCGGCCGGGGTACCTATACCAGCCGGGTCCGGGCTGTGCTCAGGCGCAACGCCAAGGGGCGGTGCTCGCAGTCGAAGCTGCCCAGGGCGTTCCAGCAGATGATCAACGCCCGCGGCCCGGTCCGCGGCGTGGCCAGGCACTGGCTGCCCAACACCTGGGCGAAGCCGCGCCAGTCCGCCCGCCGCTCCGGCTAGGTCCAGCGTCCTGGCTAGCCGGCCCCCGCCAGCCAGCGCCGTAGTCAGGTGACCTGACCCTGGAGCCTCGCTCACGGCGCGGGCTGGCGGGGGACGGCCAGGGCGTCCACGGCTACCGCACGGTCCGGGCCGCAGATCAGCGGGTTGATGTCGAGCGCCTCGAGCACGTCGCCGAGTTCCGTGGCCAGCTCGGACAGGCCGGTGATCGCGGCCGCGATCGCGTCCAGATCGGCGCCGGGCTGGCCGCGCACCCCGGCCAGCAGCCGGGCCACCCGGAGCGTGCCCAGCATCTGGTGCGCCTGCCCCGGGCTGACCGGGGGCAGCGCCACGGCCCGGTCGGCGAGCAGTTCCACCAGCACCCCGCCCGCGCCCACCACCAGCAGCGGGCCCAGTTCGTGGTCGCGGGCCAGGCCCAGGGACAGTTCGGGACCGGCCGGGATCGTCTCGCAGACCAGCACCCGGCGGCCCAGCCGTTCAGCTAGGTCCTGATAGGCCGCCCGCAGCGCGTCCGGGTCACGGACGTCCTGCACCACGCCGCCCACGTCTGACTTGTGCGCGATCCCGGGCTCATCAGTCTTGAGTACCACCGGATAGCCGATGTCCGCCGCGGCGGCGAGCGCTTCAGCCTGGCTGCCCGCCGCCCGGGTCCCGGCCACAGCGATCCCGTAGTCGCGGAGCAGTTGGCTGAGCCGGGCCCCATCCGCCTCCCCGGCCGTGATCAGCCGGGTCCAGCGCTCCTGCCGGGCCCGGTTGAGGACGACGCCAGGGACGGTGGCCGGAGAGGTTGGCTCCGGGCCGGCCCCGTGGCTGGGAAGCCGGGTCCGGGAAACCGCGGCCGGGGAAGTCGTGGTCGAGGAGATGCTTCAGGGCCAGCAGGCCGCTCCGGGTGCCCTCCAGGACCGGGATGCCACCGGCCCGCAGCCCGGCGGCGGTGTCCGGGTCGATGGCGGCCGGCACGTTGCTGAGCACCACCACCGGCTTGCTGGTCCGGCGGGCGGTCTCGGCCACCGCGGCCGGGTAGGAGTCGTCCCCGTCGAACTCGTGCACCAGGTCGACGGCGAGCGCGACCGCGCGCACCGCCGGGTCGTCGGCCAGGGCGGCCAGCGACCCGGTCAGCTGCTCCTGGGCGCGGGCCCCGGTGCCCCACACGTCGAGCGGGTTGGCGGGCTCCAGGCCCGGGTCGAGCAGGGCGGCCAGCCGGGCCGTCGTCCCCGCGCTGATCGCCGCGAACGGCACCCCCAGCTCGTCGGCCACGTCGGCCACGTGGGCCCGTTCCAGCCCGGAGTCGTGCACGGTCGCGATGCCCGTGCGAACCGCGGGGTTAGCGGGGTGGGCGTGACTGCCCGGGGTGGGGTCAGGGGGCGTCAGGTTGGTGGGGGAGAGGCCGGGCCGGGGGGCGCGACTGTCACGGAGGGCGAACAGTTCCAGCGTGTCGGCCATCTCGGCCAGGTCGCCGACCCGGTGCACGCCGTACGCGGCGGCCAGCGCCTCCCAGCCGCCGTCCGCCGCGGCCAGCGCGCCGGAGTGGGCCGACACCAGGGCCCGGCCGCCTGCCGAGCGGCCCGCGGTGAGCATCACCACCGGGACGCCGCGCTGGCGCGCGGCGGCCAGCACCGCGCGCAGCCGGCCCGGTTCCCGGATGGCCTCCAGGACCAGCGCCAGCACCCGGGTCTCCGGCAGGCCCAGCGCGTACTCCGCGTACTGGGCCGCGGTGGTGACCAGTTCCTGGCCGGAGGACACCGCGATCGTGAAGCCCAGCCCGCGCCGGGTGCGCAGCAGGGCGGAGAACACCGAGCCCGAGTGCGTGATCAGCGCGACCGGGCCGCGGGGGAGCGGGTCCGGCTCCACGTAGCCGACCGCGCGCAGGCCGTAGGTCACGTTGACGAAGCCCATGCAGCCCGCACCGCAGACCGCCATGCCCGCGGCCCGCGCGGTGGCGGCCAGCCGGCCGCGCAGGGTCAGCGGCGGGCCTGGTCGCGGCCGGGTTCGGGTCGGGCGCTGACCGGGCCGGGCCGGCGCAGGTCCAGAGGCTGGCCGGCCAGCTCGTGCGCGCTGCCGAACAGCACCGCGGAGCGGTCCCCCCGGCGGGCCGCCAGAGTCAGCTGCTCCTCCACGGCCGCGTCGGGCACGGCCATCAGCACCAGGTCCACCGGCCCCGGCAGGTCAGCCAGGGACGCGTGGCAGGGCCGCCCGGCGACCCGCTCGTGCCGCGGGTTGACCAGGTACACCTCGGGCTGCGCCGGGCTCTTGGTCACCTCGCTGACCATCCGCTCACCCAGGCTGCCCGGCCGGGGGCTGGCCCCGACCAGGGCCACGCTGCGGGCCTCCAGCATCGCGGTCAGAGCCGGACGGTCCACCACCCCGGTCCCCGGCAGGCCGGGAACCGGGGCGGCGGCACCGGCGTCGCTCATGGTGTTCGTTGCGGGCAGTAAGAGCGGGTCACGCGCGGCGGGTCAGCCGGCGGACCTGCCCAGCCCGCTTGGCGCTCTTCTGGTCCGCGATCGCCGCCCGGGCCGCCTGCCAGCCGGGGATCCCGCACACCCCGCCGCCCGCGTGCGTGGCCGAGCTGCCGTAGTACAGGCCAGGCAGCGGGGTCCGGTAGTCCGCGTACCCCGGGGCCGGGCGCATGTGGAAGAGCTGTTCCAGGGACAGCTCGCCGTGGAAGATGTTGCCGCCGACCAGGCCGTACTCCTCTTCCATCTCGTGCGGCCCGACGATGTCACGGTGCAGGATGGACGCCTTGAAGTTCGGCGCCAGCTCGTTGTAGCAGTCGATCATCCGGTCCGTGTAGGCCTCGAGTTCCGCGGTGTGCGGCTCCTCGCTCCAGTCGGCCGGCACCCACTGGGTGAACAGCGACATGATGTGGGTGCCCTCCGGGCTCAGCGTCTTGTCGAACGCGGTGGGGATCACCCCGTCGCTGAACGGCGCGGACGGCCGCCTTCCCGTCCCGGGCGTCCTGGAAGGCCCGCTCGATGTAGTCCATCGTGGGGGCCATCTCCACCGAGCCGGTGTGGTGCTCCTGCAGGTTGGAGCCGGGGTCGGCGATGAAGTCAGGCAGCTCGGACAGGGCCAGGTTGATCTTCACCACCCCGCTGCGGGTCTTCCAGTGCTCGATGTCGCCCACGAAGTCCGGCGGCAGGTGCTCCCGGTCGATCTGGTCCAGGAACGCGATCTTCGGGTGCACCGTGGACACGATCACCTGAGCGCGGATCTCGTCGCCGTTCTCCAGCACCACCCCGCGGGCCTGGCCTTCCTCGACCAGGACGCGGGCCACCTTGGAGTTCAGCCGGACCTCGGCGCCGTGCTCACGGGCGGCCCGCTCGATCGCGCTGGAGACCGCGCCCATGCCGCCCTCCTGGAACCCCCAGTTCCCCAGGTGGCCGTCGCCGACGTCGCCGATCGAGTGGTGCGCCATCACGTACGCGGTACCCGGCTCGTACGGGCCGGCCCAGGTGCCGATCACGCCGTTGACCGCGAGAGCCCCCTTGACCTGCGGGGACTCGAACCAGTCGTCGAGCAGGTCGGCGATGCTCATCGTCATCAGCCGGGTCACGTCGGCGATGGTGCGCACGTCCAGGCCGCGGTTCTTCCAGGCCAGCCGGAGCGTCTCGCGCAGGTCACGGGGCTTGCGCGAGCCGAGGTTGGGCGGGACGGTGAGCAGCAGCGGGCCGAGCACGTCGGCCAGCCCGGCCAGCCAGGCGTCCCAGCGTGGCATGGCGTCCGCGTCCTTCTTCGACCACTTGGAGACTTCCTCGTGGTTGCGCCGCGCGTCGTCGGCGTACAGCTTGATCGAGCCGCCCTCCGGGAAGGCCTGGTAGTAGGGGCCCATCGGGAAGATCTTGTAGCCGTGCCGGGCCAGGTCCAGGTCCTTGATGATGGTCGGCGGCAGCAGGCTCATCACGTAGGAGAGCCGGGTCACCTGGAACTCCGGCGCGTCCGGCCAGGGGGCCTCCGTGGTGGCGGCGCCGCCGGTCTTGTGCCGCCCTTCCAGGACCACGGTGCGCGCCCCGGACCGGGCCAGGTAGGCCGCGGCGACCAGGCCGTTGTGCCCCCCGCCGATGACGATCGCATCGTAGGACCCCGCTGGTGCCCCGGTCTGTGCTGCGGCCCCTGCTGCGGTGGGTACTGCGGCCATGAATCCGTCCTCCAGAGAAATTCTCACCATGTTGACTGAATGTTCAGTCTAGAAATTTGATACCGTTGCCACAAGAGCGCGGGCCAGATCAGTGGAGTGGCGGACGAAAACGCCCCCGCTGGAGCTGGGCCGTGCGGCAGGGCTGGTGAACGGGCTTCCCCGGGTACATGGGCGGGGCCCGTGAATGAGTTCCGCCGGGTGGCATGAGCGGGGCCGGTGAATGGGCTTCGCCGGGTTACACAGGCGGGGCCCGTGAATGGGCTCCGCCGGGTTACGGAGTGGGCGAGGATGTCCGCATGAGTGAACGCGCCGTCGACACCGTCGACACTGCCGACCAGCGCCGCGAGCAGATGTTGCGCGCCGCCATCGAGGTCATCGAGGAGCGCGGATTTCCCGAGACCCGGATCGCGGACGTCGCGGCGCGGGCCGGCACCAGCCCGGCGCTGGTGATCTACTACTTCAAGACCAAGGACCAGTTGCTGACCGAGGCGCTGCGCTACGCCGAGGACGCCTGGTACGAGGCGGGCACCCGGCGGATGGCGGCCCTCTCCAGCGCCGCCGGGCGGCTGGAGGAACTGGTCGCCTTGAACTTCCTCATCGAGGTAGAGGGCGACCCCACCAGCTCGTGGCTGCTCTGGCTGGACCTGTGGGCCCAGTCGGTGCGGCTGCCGGAGGTGGCCAGCGTCCGGCAGAAGTTCGACGAGCGCTGGCGTGAGATGATCATCACCGTGGTCCTGGCTGGTCAGGAAGCGGGCGAGTTCGGGCCGGTGAACGCCGAGGACTTCGCGGTGACGCTGACCGCCCTGCTGGACGGGCTGGCCGTCCAGGTCGCGCTCGTGGATCCCTCGGTGGACTCCGGGCGCGCGTTCGAGCTGGGCATGCGGTTCGCGTCCGGCCAGCTGGGATTCGAATGGGCCGGGCGGTCGCCCGGCCGGTGAAATAAGGAGGTCGCCCAGGTGCCTGGTGGACATATCCAGCTGGTCGCACTGACCAAGCGGTTCACGGAAGTTGCCGTAGACAGCATCGATCTCACCGTGGACAGCGGGGAGTTCTTCTCGCTGCTCGGGCCATCAGGCTGCGGGAAGACCACCACACTGCGGCTGATCGCCGGGTTCGAGCAGCCCACCTCGGGCCGGATCATGCTGGACGGCTCGGACATGTCCGGGGTGCCGCCGCACAAGCGCAACGTGAACACCGTGTTCCAGAGCTACGCGCTGTTCCCGTTCCTGTCCGTGTTCGACAACGTGGCGTTCGGGCTGCGCTACCAGAAGCTGTCCAAAGCGGAGACGGCCAAGCGGGTGCACGAGGCGCTCGACCTGGTCCAGATGGGCTCGTACGAGAAGCGCCGCCCGGGCCAGCTGTCCGGCGGCCAGCAGCAGCGGGTGGCCCTGGCCCGGGCGCTGGTCCTGGGCCCGGCCGTGCTGCTGCTCGACGAGCCGCTCGGCGCGCTGGACGCCAAGCTGCGCCGCTCGCTCAAGGTGGAGCTCAAGGCCCTGCAGGAGCGGGTCGGCATTACCTTCCTCTACGTCACCCACGACCAGGAGGAAGCGCTGACCATGTCCGACCGGCTGGCCGTGATGAACTCCGGCCAGATCGTCCAGCTCGGCTCGCCGCGCACCATCTACGAGGAGCCCGCGGACACCTACGTGGCCGACTTCCTCGGCGTGTCGAACCTGATGGAAGTGGACGTGGTGGAGCGGGGGCCCGGCTCGCGGTGCAGCGTCAAGATCGGTGAGTCCGCGCTGGACGTGGAGCGCGGTGACGTGGACGGGCTGGGCACCGCGCACGCGGTGATCCGCCCGGAGCGGGTACGGATCGAGAAGCACGGCACGGCCGGGCCGAATCGTGTCCCGGCCATGGTCGAGCGGCTGGTGTTCCTGGGCGCGGCGACCCAGGTCATGCTGCGGCTGGCACCTGGCGCGCAACTGCAGGCGCTGGTGCAGAACGACGGCGGGCATCCCGAGCACCTCAGCCAGGGCACCCCGGTGCAGGTGTACCTCGCCCCCGACGCGTTGCGCGTGCTCCGCGGCGGCGCCCAGGACGTGGCCGTCGAGGAGCCAGACCAGCTCAAGGTGTCTTAACGGGACGTAGCGGTTGCAATGCCCCTCGCCGGGCTGCCGTGCCGGGCACCCGTCACGGCAACCGGCGTGCGTAGCCGGCAACTTTGTTTTTCGCAGGATGAGTCAGATGTGTCCGGTCAGGAGTGCGTCAGGTTAAGATTGCGCTGTAGCTGCGAAGCAGTTACAGGCCGTGAGGTTTATGCGCGCTGTCGTCTCGTCAGCACAGCGCGGGCCAGACCTGGGGTGGGCAGGCAATCTGGAGGCGTCATGACGGGTACCCCGCAATTGCCGCCGGGCGTCGACCTGAGTAGGCCGAGCCCGGCTCGCATCTACGACTACATGCTGGGCGGCTGGCGTAACTACCCGGTGGACCGCGACGCTGCGGCGAAGCTGCAGGACGTGGTCCCGGAGTTCGCGGAGATCGCCTGGGCGAACCGGGGATTCCACCAGCGGGCCGCGCGCTGGGTCGCGGAGCAGGGCGTCGGCCAGTTCCTCGACATCGGCTGCGGCATGCCCACGATCGGCAACACCCACGAGGTCGTCCGGGAGATCCTGCCGACCGCCCGGGTGGTGTACGTGGACATGGACCCCGCCGTCGCCGAGCTCGGCTACCCGCTCGACGGTGACGGGGACGCCACGCTGATCCAGGCCGACCTGCGTGACCCCGACGCCTTACTGGCCCACCCGGACCTGGTCCGGCTCATCGACTTCAGCCAGCCGGTCGGCCTGATCATGACCGGGGTCATGCACTTCGTCGCGGACGGGTCGGACCCCTGGGGGCTGGTGCAGCAGTACCTGGCCCCGCTTTCGGGCGGCAGCTATCTCGCCTTGTCCCACGCCACCGCGGACGGCGTGCCGCCGCTCGCGGTGGCGCGCTGGGAGGACGTGTACGCGGACGCGCCGGTCCAGCTGCACCTGCGGAACCGGGCGTCGGTGCGGCGGTTCTTCGCCGGGCTGCGGCTGGAGCCGCCCTACGAAGGCGCCCCGGCTGAGGTGGCCCACCTCGGCCTGTGGGGTTGCGAGGATCCTGCGCTCGCCGACAGTGACAGCTCGCGCTGGGGCTACTGCGGGGTCGCCCAGCGTCCGTGAGGGCCGGGTTACCGGGTCCTGAGGCCGGTCACCGCGTGGCGAGGCCGGGTTATCGCGTGGCGAGGCCGATTAACGCGTCTTGTCGAGCATGGCCAGGACGTCGTCGGTCGTGGCCGTCTCACCGAGCCTGGGGAAGATCCGCTGCACGCTGTTTTGGTGCAGGTCGGGGTCCCGGTCGGTCATCGCGTCGGTAGCCAGCACCACGTGGTAGCCGTGCTCGTGCGCGGCCCGGGCGGTGGACTCCACGCCCGCGCTGGTCGCGACCCCGGTCAGCACGATCTGGGTGACGCCGCGCTCGCGGAGCAGCGTGTCCAGCGGGGTGGCGTGGAACGCGCCCCAGGTCTGCTTGGTGACCAGGAGGTCGCCGGGCTGCTGGTCCAGTTCGGGGACGAGGTCGGTCCAGTCCGGCGGCGGGGTGAAGGCGGGCCTGCTGACCTCCGTGCGCCCGGGCGCACCGCCGCTGGCGTTGACCAGCACGACCGGCAGCCCGTGCCGGCGGAAAGCCGCGGCCAGGCTGGCCGACCGCGCGATGACGTCATCGAGGGGAGGAATCCCGGGCAGGGCGGTGATCCCTTTCTGCAGGTCGATCACGACCAGGGCCGGCCGGGCGTCCAGGGTGGTCAGGGCCATCGTGCTCCTCTTTCGCGGTGTTGATGTTGCTGCGGGCGCCGTTGCTGCTGGTGGTGTGAGCGCTGGCGGCGCTGGTGGTGGGGCTGCTGGTGGTAGCGGGGCGCTCGGATTCGAGTTCGGGGTGGACATAACGGCCGCCCCGCAGCAGGGAAGCGACCGCGGCCAGCGCGGCCAGCCCGGCGGCCACGGCGAACACCACGGTCAGGCCGTGATGGAACGGGGCCGAGATCAGCTGGGGGAAGAACTCGCGGCCGGTGAGGACCCGCTGGGCGGCCGCGGGCAGCGAGGCCAGCGCGCCCGCCGTGGAGAGCAGGTGCTCGATCGGGTTCACCCCCAGCACCGCCGCGAACAGTGACGACACCGGCGGCAGCGACCCCACGTGCGCGGCCACGCCGTGCGGGACCCCCTGCCGGACCAGGCCACTGGTCAGCGACTGCGGGAGGGTGCTCGCCAGCCCGGCGATCATCAGCGAGAAGAACACCCCGATCGACAGGGCCGTGCCGGAGTTCTGGAACGTGGAGCGCATGCCGGAGGCCGCGCCGCGCTGCTTGGCCGGGACGCTGCCCATGATCGAGGAGGAGTTCGGCGCGGCGAACATGCCGCTGCCGATCCCGTTCGCGGCGATGAGCAGGGCGAAGGCCCAGTACGGGAAGTTGATCGGCAGCATGAGCAGGCCGATGAAACTGCCGCCGAACACGATCATCCCGGCGGTGGCGATGCCCCGCGAGCCGAACCGGTCGGACAGGGTCCCCGAGACCGGCCCCGAGATCAGGAAGCCGGCCGTCAGCGGCAGCAGGAAGATGCCGGCCCACAGCGGGGTGTCGGCGTAGGAGTAGCCGTGCAGCGGCAGCCAGATCCCCTGGAGCCAGATGATGAGCATGAACTGCAGGCCGCCGCGGGCGATGGCGACCACGAAGCCCGCGATGCTGCCGGCCGTGAACGCCCGGATCCGGAACAGGCTCAGCTGGAACATCGGGTCGGCGATCCTGGTCTCGATCACCGCGAACACCGCGAGCAGCGCGGCGCCCCCGATCAGCAGCCCGTCGACCGACGGGTTCGCCCAGCCCATGCTGTCGTGCCCGTACGGCTGGATGCCCTCGGTGATGCCGATCAGGACGGCGCCCAGGCCGACGGCGAAGGTGACGTTGCCCCACCAGTCGATCCGGCCGGGGTTGCGGGCCCCGTTGTCCCGCAGCTTGCGGTAGGCCCACAGCGTCCCGAACACGCCGACCGGCACGTTGACCCAGAACACCGCGCGCCAGTCGATCGCGGCCAGCAGGCCCCCGGCGACCAGGCCGACGAACTGGCCGGCCAGGCCGGCCACCTGGTTGGTGCCCAGCGCGAACCCCCGCCGCTCGGCCGGGAACGCGTCGGTCAGGATCGCGGCCGAGTTGGCCATGAGCATTGACCCGCCGATGGCCTGGAGCACCCGCCAGCCGATCAGCCACAGCGCGCCGTGGCCGCCCTGGAAGGGATCGAACGACAGCAGGATCGAGGCCACGGTGAACACCGCGAACCCCGCGTTGTAGATCTTGACCCGGCCGAACATGTCGCCGAGGCGGCCGAGGCTGACCACGAGCACGGCCTGGACCAGCCGGTACCCCATGATCATCCACAGCAGGTAGCTGATGTTGCCGGGCGCCAGCGGGTCCAGATGGATACCGCGGAAGATGGCCGGCAGGGCGATGATGACGATGGACCCGTCGAGGGTGGCCATGAACATGGCCGCGGTCGTGTTGGCCAGGGCCACCCACTGGTAGCGGTCGACGGGGCTGGCCGTCAGCTGCCGGGCCATCAAATGGTCTGCGCCAGTCGTTCGAGCAGCGGGGCGGCCGCGTGGAGCTGCCGGAGCTCCGCGGGCGTGAAGCCGTCCGACAGGGCCCGTGCCAGCTGGGCGACCCGGGCGCTGCGCTTGTCCTGCAGCACCTGCTCCCCGGCTTCCGTCAGCGAGAGCACGGCCCGCCGGCCGTCCTCGGGGTCGGAATGCCGCCGGACCAGCCCGCGGGCTTCCAGCCCGGCCAGCGTCGCGCCCATCGACTGCGGGCTGATCTGCTCCAGCCTGGCCAGCGTGCTGGAGGTGGCCGGGCCGGTGCGGTCCAGCCGGGCCAGGGCCGACGTCTCCGGCAGGCTGAGCTCCCCGTCGGGCCGGACCTGGCGCATCCGCCGCAGCAGCAGGCCGATGCTGACCCGCAGCGCCGCGGCCACCTCGGTGGCGTCCGGCTCCTGGGGCTCCGCTTCAGCAACCATGCCCTAAGCCTAAACTGTTAAGTCTGGCCTTAGCAAATTGGCGGCACGGATGGATCCCCTCGTGCGCCAGGTGGGCCTCACGGGTCATATTGATCCCGGGCCGGGACGACTCATCACGTCTGTGGTGCGCGCCGGTGTCTGGTTTGTCAAGGTATTCGCGCACCAGATCCGTGATATGTCGGCCCAGGCCGCCACGGCGGCCGCTGCGGCCGCCTGGGCCGCGGCTGCCGCGGAGCGGTCCTAGTCGCTGCCGGCGATCGTGGTCAGCGCTTCGATCCCGCTGCCCCGCTCGCCGCGGGTCGCCCAGCGGTAGGCCACATAGCCCAGGGCCGCGATGACGAGGGACATCGCCAGCATGATCGTGCCGAGCGCGTTCAGCGCCGGGCCGCCGTTGCCGCCGTGCTGCGTGGAGTAAATGATCACGGACATCGGCGTGTTGCTCGCGTTCGAGGAGAGCAGGTTGACGATCACGAAGTCGTCGATGACCCCGGAGAACACCAGCACGGCGCTGGCGAAGATGGCCGGGCCGAGCAGCGGGAGCAGCACCCGGCGCATGGTGGACACCTGGTTGGCGCCCAGGTCCGCGGCCGCCTCCTCGTACTGGCTGCCCAGGGTGACCAGCCGGGCCTGGACGATGATGGCCGGCCAGCTGACGTTCCAGCTGACCAGCCCCAGCACCTCGGCCAGGGTGCCCAGGTGGACCGAGGTGTACAGCACCGTGAACACGAAGAACATCGCGACGCCGAAGATCAGCTCCGGGATCACGAAGGACAGGATCATCACGTAGTTGAACGTCGACGAGGTGAAACCGCGCCAGCGGTTGATGCCCAGCGCGAACGCCACGCCCAGCGGGACCGCGATCAGCGTGGTCAGCACGGACAGCCGGACGGTCTGGATGACGGCCGCATGCAGCTGCGGGTTGTGCAGCACCGAGTTGACCGGGTCGCCGAAGTACCACCGCCAGGAGAAGCCCTGCCAGGCGCTCTGCGACTTCCCGTTGTTGAACGAGAAGAGCACCGCGATGCCGATCGGCACCAGCGACCAGATCAGGTACAGCCAGGTGAAGCCCTCCAGGAACCACGGGTGGCCCCAGGGGTTGCGGCGGGGCAGCAGCCGGGACAGGCCGCTGCGGGCCGCGGTGCCCTCGGGCCCGGCGGCCCGGGCCGGGGCGCTGGTCGCGGTCACGCCGCCTCCCGGGTGGATCGGTTGGTGGCGATCACGTAGTAGATCATCGGTACCAGCAGGACCAGCAGCAGGATCAGGGACAGCACGGCGCCCTGCCCCTCCAGCCCGGGCGTGCCGAGCTGGCCCTGGATCAGGTTGCCCACCATCGAGGTGTTGGCCGCGCCGGACAGCAGCTGGTTGGTGAAGTAGTCGCCCAGCATCGGCAGCACGGTGATGAGCATGCCGGTCAGGATGGCCTGCCGGGACAGCGGCAGGGTGATCCGGACGAAGGTGCGGACCCGGTTCAGGCCGAGGTCCCAGCCGGCCTCGATGAGCGACGGGTCGATCCGGTCCAGCCCCGCAAACAGCACCAGGATGAGGTACGGGATGTAGCCGTAGACCAGGCCCAGCACCACCGTGTACCACCGGCCGCCGAGCCAGTTGATCGGCGAGGAGATCAGCCCCAGGGCGGACAGGGCGCGGTTCACGTAGCCGTTGGTCTGGAGCAGGTCGATCCAGGCCAGCATGCGCATCATGTAGCTGATCCAGAACGGCGCGATCAGCAGGATCAGGAACAGCGCCTTGCGGCGGCCGGAGAAGCGGGCCACGAAGTAGGCCGCCGGGTACGCGATGAGCAGGGACAGCACCGAGGCGATGGCCACGTAGAGGAGGGTGCGCAGCACGATGGGCCCGGCGAACGAGGTCGCGCCGAACAGGTCATGCCAGACGTTGATGACGTTGGCGGAGCTCCACCCGAACGGGTTCCAGACCGCGATCGGGGACTCGAACAGCCGGTTGAGCTGCCCCATCGCGATGGCCAGCACCGCGTAGAACGGCACGATGAACAGCAGGGTGAGCCAGAGGATGCCGGGCAGGGCCAGCAGCACCCAGAACAGCCGGCTCTGCCGGGCAGGCTTCTGGCCGCCGTCCCGCGGCCGTCGGAGCGATCGCGGCAACCCCGGCGGTGCTGTCATGGCCTCCCCTAAATCCCGTTGCTCACGACGAGCCAGGCCTGCTGCCAGAGGGCGTCGGCGTCCACCGGCAACTGCAGTTCGCCCACGCCGCGCCGGAAGTAGGACGGCAGCACCGCGGTGGAGATCAGGCTCTTGGGCAGCAGTTTCTCCTTGACCAGGCGCTGCGGCGTGACCGCGTTGAGTGGCTGCATGTAGCCGTTGAAGCTGATGTTCTCCAGCACGTTCGGCAGGTCGAGCATGTAGTTCAGGAACAGGTGCGCCAGCACCGGGTTGCTCGACGACTTCAGCACCGTGAGGGTGTCGTTGGCGACCGGCCCGCGGCCGTCGGTGGGGAACCAGTAGCCGACGGTCTCCACCGGCACGCCCTTGGGCATGTAGTACGGGGCCGCGGCCATGTCCCCGGACCAGGCGTGGTGGATCCACGTCTGGCCAGTGGGGATCTCGGTGTAGTCGTTGTTGTCGATGCGCACGTTGACCAGGCTGGACAGGTCCTGCAGCGACCGCCGGGACAGGGCGATCTTGGCCCGGTCGGTGGTGTTCAGGTCGAAGATCCCGTTTTTCATCAGCCCCAGGCTGATGCCCTCGCGGTAGTCGTCGAGGATGGCCACCTTGCCCTTGTACTTCGACTGCCAGGGCATGGCCCAGGGGTTGCGCATGGCGTACGGGTTCTCGTGCACCAGGTCCTTACGCCAGGAGATCCCGGTCGTGTAGATCGTGTACGGGGTGGTGTACTGCCAGCCCTGGTCGTAGAACGGGTTGGTGAAGTCCGGCCAGGCCTGGCTGATGTTCGGGATGTAGCTGTGGTTCAGCGGCTGGACCAGCTTGGACTCGATCAGCTGGCCCATTACGTCCACGGTCACGCCCATGAATACATCGAACGACAACCCGCTGCGCAGCTTGGACAGGGCCTCGTTCATCGTGTTGAACGTGGTGACCTGCACCTTGCAGTTGTACTTCTTGGCGAAGTGGTTCAGGCAGGCCTGGTTGACGTAGGCGACCCAGTTGTAGATCTGCAAGGTGGCGCCGGTCTCGGGCTGCAGCCCGCTGGCGATCGCCTTGTTCTCGCTGAACAGGGGCCACCGGACCGGGTTGTCCTTGCGGGGCAGCGGTACCGTGCCCGACCCGGCCAGGGCGGGTGCGCACGCGTCCAGCAGGGCGCCACCGCCCAGGGCGGCCAGGCCGGCCCCGGCCCCGGCCAGGAAGTTGCGGCGGGAGAACAGCGGCGGGCGTGACCCGTCCTTTGGCCAGCCTTCTCGCGGATGCACCAGCTCGCTTCTTCCTCCGGGGGTTCTGGTCCCGGTCCGCCCAGCCGGATGAATCCTGACTGAACAGTCCGTCAATAACAGGTACTACTGCGACAGCATAGGCGCAAGGCCTTCCCGGCAAAAGGGCATTCACCAGGCGAAACAGGACCGAGACCAGATCCTCAGCCTGCGGTCAGCAGACGTTCAGCTAGTCACGGCCGTGGCGAACGCCCCGAAGTTGGCCACCAGCAGGTCAATGTCGGACTCGTCGTGCTGGACCGAGATAAGCCACTGCTCGATCTTGCCCCATGGGGGCAGGAATACGCCGCCGTTGTGCTGGAAGAGCCAGTGCGCGTGGCTGTACCGGTCGTCGATGCCGAGGAAGCCGCGGTAGTTGCGGACCGGCTCCGGGGAGAACACGACACACCCCTTGGCCCCGACCGCCACCACGTGGGCCTCCAGCCCGGTGCGGGCGATCTCCCGCTCGATGCCGCTGACCGCGCGCTCCCGGAGCGCGTCGATCCGCCGGTACGCCTCGGGTGTGGCCACCTCGGTGAGCATGGCGCGGCAGGCGGCCACCGCGAGCGGGTTGCCGTTGAAGGTGCCGACCATCTCGTAGCCGTTGTCCGCGACGTGCGCCATGACCTCGGCCGAGCCGCCGACCGCGGCGATGGCCACGCCACCGCCGATGGCCTTGGCCAGGCACATGATGTCCGGCGTCACCCCGGTCAGCCCGGTGGCGCCGCTGTAGCCCGCGGTCAGCCCGGTCTTGACCTCGTCGAACGTGAGCAGCGCGCCGCGCGAGTGCAGCAGGTCTTTCAGTGCGGTCAGGAAGCCCGGCTCGGGCTCGATGATCCCCGCGTTCATCATGATCGGCTCGATCAGCATCCCGGCGACCTGGTCGGGGTGCTCGTCCAGCAGCCGCTCGACGCTGGCCAGGTCGTTGAAGGTGGCCACCAGGGTGAGCTTCATGATCGCTTCGGGGATGCCGGTGCTGGACGGGGCCTGGGCCGGCCGGTCCGCCGGGCCGGCCTCGTCCGCCTCGGGGGCTACCGAGACCTGGACCGAGTCATGGTGGCCGTGGTAGCAGCCCTCCACCTTGATGATCAGGTCCCGGCCGGTGATCGACCGCATCAGGTGCACGGCGTCCATGGTGGCCTCGGTGCCCGAGTTGGCGAACCGCCACAGCGGCAGGCCGAACCGCCGCGCGAGCTCCTCCCCGACCGCCACCGCGTTCTGGGTGGGCTGGGCGAAGTGCGTGCCCAGGCCGACCTGGCTGTGCACGGCCTCCACGATGGCCGGGTGGGCGTGGCCGGCCAGGGCCGCGCCGTATCCGCCGTGCAGGTTGACGTACTCGTTGCCGTCCACGTCGTAGATCTTGGAGCCCTTGCCGTGGCTGAGCCAGACCGGCTGCGGGACGGTGATCTGCCAGCTGGACGTCACCCCTCCGGCCAGGCTGTGCTGGGCGCGGTCGGCCATCCGGGCCGACTCCGGCTGGCGTTCGACGAAGATCTTTTCTTGCTGGGCGATGACGCTGGAGAGATCGTCGGAAAGCCGCGGGGGGCTGTCCTGCTGACTCGACACGGTGCGCTCCTCACGCTGACTGAACGTTCAGTCTATTTCGGGGGGCGCAGGGCTGGCAAGGGGTGGACCCGGCCAGGGAGCGGTCGCGTCAGCCGGGACCGGGACCGTGGCACGTCCCGCGGGCCAGGGTAGAAGCGACGTATCCCGCGTGACGTGCGCCATGACGGGTGTTATGTCCGGTTATGGCGCACGTTTCGCGGGAGTGTGCCTGTCCCGCTTTCAGTTTGCGTAGCGCATCCACTACAATGTAGTGCATGTCGACACCGCTCTCGATCCGATTCGACGCCGCACTGCTGTCCCGCCTGCGCCGCCGTGCGACCTCCACCACCGGCTCCAGCGTTTCGGCGCTGGCGCAGCGGCTCATCGACGAGGGCCTGCGGATGGCCGACCACCCGGGCGTCATCTTCAAGGACGGCCCGTCCGGCCGCCGGGCGGCGCTCGCCTTCGGCCCGGACATCTGGGAAATCATCAAGTTCCTGCGTGAGGTGGACGAGCGCGGCCCGGCCGCGCTGGACGCCGCCGCTGAGGTGCTCGCGGTGGATGCCAACCGGATCGCGGCAGCGGTGAGCTACTACGGGGACTACCGGGACGAGATCGACGCGGAGATCGCTGACGCCGACGAGGCTTCAGCCCGCGCTGAAGATGCGTGGCGAGCTGAGCGGGACCTCATTGCATGAGCCCGGCGACTGGCGCTCCGCTCGCCCTCGATGAGATGTTCTCTCCCGCCATCGCGGTCGCGCTGCGCGACCTGGGCCACGACGTGATTGCGGTGGCAGAGAGACCCGAACTGCGGGCCATGACCGACGATGCGGTCTTTGCCTGGGCTGCTGGGCAGGGCCGCTGGCTGGTCACCGAGAACGTCAAGGACTTCCGGCCGATCCTGCTGCAGGCACTGCAGGCCGGTTCGCCCATCCTGGGCCTGGTGTTCACCACCAGCCGCGCGTTTCCGCGGTCAAGAAAAAACCCCGGCCCCCTCATCCAGGCCCTACACGCCTGGCTACTCGCCGGCCCACCCGAACGCCCACTCACCGAAGACTGGCTCCTTAGCCTCGGGCCAGCGGGGCCCGATCCCGGGTAACGTGACGCCTGGCCGCTCAGCGGACCCGCCCGCGGCGGCCGTGCAGCACCAGCGCGCGGCCCAGGCAGCCGAGCGCCACGGTCGCCAGCGCTGTGCGCGCGACGTTCCAGGCGATCCAGGGGGCCTGGAAATGGTTGCGGACGGCTGCCGGGTCG
Source organism: uncultured Actinomycetes bacterium (assembly GCA_963844695.1). Taxonomy (GTDB): domain Bacteria; phylum Actinomycetota; class Actinomycetes; order Streptosporangiales; family Streptosporangiaceae; genus RYN-230. The sequence goes on along the minus strand of CAWJPL010000010.1, from coordinate 40,448 downwards.
GCGATGCGGGCGGGGTCGCCGGCCGCGGCGAGGTGATCGTTCAGCGGCACATTGGCCACCACCGTGACCAGGAGCGCGAGTGCGTAGAGGGCGAGCGCGGTCACGGCCCAGCGGGTCGTGGCGCCCGGTCCGAGACGCCGCTGCTGGGCTGCGGCTACCGCCGTGAGCGCGAGCGCCCCGAAGAAGGTCGCGAAGAAGACCGGATTCTGGATTGCCTTGTTGATCTGCTGCATCGCGTCGATGAACGTGCGGTCACTGGTGTGGGCCAGGCCGGGCAGTACCGAGCAGGCGTAGGAGTAGAGCAGTCCCGCACTCAGCCCGGTCGCGATCATGGCCAGGCCGAGGACCAGGCCAGCGGTGTCGCGCCGCAGCGGCTGGGCTGCCTGGTCGTGGTTGTGCAGCTCGGATCGGACGGTCATCGCCGGGTCTCCTCTGGTCTGGGGATCAGTGCGCGGTGAGCGCGAGGGTGAGAACTGCCGCCGCGGCCAGGGCGGCGGCGGTCCGCGCATGGTTTGCGGCGGTCCAGGTCGTGACGTAGCGGTTCCAGTGAGCCGCGGCGCCGGGGCTGCCCGGCCGGACCCGGTCGAGGGCCTGGTTGCGCGGCACGTGGAAGGTGACGGTTACGCCGATCACACCGAGGAGATACAGCAGCCCGCCGCTCAGCAGGTATCCGGCGTACGGCTGGTGCCGATGCAGGACCGAGCAGACGATCACGGCCAGGCACGCGGCAGCCGTGCCGAACAGCGCGGTCATGAACGCCGGGGTGAGCGCCGCGGCGTTCACCGACTGCATCGAGGCGATGCCCTGCGCCGGCGGGACGTGGGCCAGGCCTTTCATCACGAACGACGAGAAGGCGAACAAGACTCCGGCGATCACGCCGCACCCCAGCGCGGCCAGCAGCGTCAGCACGAAGAGGGGGCCATTCATCATGGGGCTAGTCAATCCGGCCAGTGCGAGACTTAACATGGCTAAGACCGTCAAGTTTGTGTTCGAGCGTCTAAGATAGCGGGCATGGACGCGGTCACCGGTCTCCTCAACGGCCCGAGGGCCCAGGGGGCGTTCCTGCTCCGCTCGTCCCTCACGCCACCGTGGTCGCTGCATGTCCGCGACCGCGCGCCGCTCACCGTGGTCGCGGTGGTGCGGGGCGAGGCGTGGGTGGTCCCCGAGGGCGGGAGCGCGACCGGGCTGCACGGCGGAGACGTCGCGATCCTGCGCGGCCCGGACCCGTACACCTTCGCCGACGACCCGGCCACGGCGCCGCAGGCCGTCATCCATCCTGGCCAGCGCTGCACCACCCCGGACGGTGCGGAGCTCGCTGCGCTGGGAAGTCTGGGCGTGCGCACCTGGGGCAACGACCCGGGCGGCGCCACGGTACTGCTCACCGGCACGTACCAGGAACTCAGCGAGATCTGCCGGCCTCTTCTGCGCTCGCTCCCGCCGCTGGTGGTCCTGCGGGACGAGGCCTGGGACACGCCGCTCGTTCCGCTGCTGGCCGAGGAGATCGTTAAGGACGACCCCGGCCAGGAAGCGGTCCTCGACCGGCTGCTCGACCTGCTGCTGATCGCCATCCTGCGGGCCTGGTTCGCCCGCCCGGAGACCGCGGCGCCGGCCTGGTACCAGGCGCAAGGCGACCGGGTCGTCGGTGCCGCGCTGCGCCTGATCCACGACGACCCCGCGCACCCGTGGACCGTAGCCGGGCTCGCCGCCGCGACCAACGTCTCGCGCGCGACGCTCGCCCGGCGGTTCAGCGAACTGGTCGGCGAGCCGCCGATGGCCTACCTCACCAGCTGGCGCCTGGCCCTGGCCGCCGACCTGCTGCGCGAGCCGGACGCCACGGTCAGCGCCGTCGCCGCGCAGGTCGGCTACGGCAGCTCGTTCGCGCTGAGCACCGCGTTCAAGCGCATCCGCGGTATCAGCCCCCGCGAGCACCGCACCCGGGAGGCGCGCCGGTATGCGCCCGTCGCCGCGACCAAGCCCTGGCGGCGCCTGCCCGCGTGAGCCGCAGCCCCGGCCCGGGCCAAACGGCGGGCGCCGAGACCGGTTCGTGGCCGGCTCGCCTGGCAGCTAGGTTTCTCGTGTGGAGCTTGCTGACCTGGTCTCCGAGTACGTGACCGGCGATGGCCCAGGCCATGCCGCCGGCGTCTATGGTCCCGCCGGGCTGATCGCGCACGCGTCGGCTGGCCTGGCGGTGCCCGAACACGGCATCCCGATCGGTCCCGACACGGTCTTTGACATCGCCTCCGCGAGCAAGCAGTTCACCGCCGCCTGCCTGGTGCTGCTGGAGCGCGACGGCATGGTGTCCCTGGATGACGACGTCCGGGCCCACCTGCCGGAGCTGTCGTTCCCGGTTCCGGTGACGCTGCGCCAGTGCCTGACCCACACCGGGGGCTTGCGGGAGTACGTTTCGCTCTGCGAGCTGGCCGGCGTCCCCATGGCCGGGATGGACGAGGCCCGGCTGATGCCCCTGCTGGCTGGGCAGACCGGCCTTGACTTCCCGCCGGGCACCAGCTGGAGCTACTCCAACACCGGCTTCGTGCTCGCCGCCGCGGTGGTCCGGCGGCTGACCGGAACGTCGCTGGCCGGGTTCGCGTCGACACGGCTGTTCGGGCCGCTGGAGATGCGCGCCACCCGGTTCAGGGACAACCTTGCGGTACCGGTGCCTGGCCTGGCTTCGGGCTACACCCCGGCGTCAGGCGGCGGCTGGGACCGCGTCGACCTCCTGGAGACCACGGTCGGCGACGGCGCGCTGATTACGTCGGTCAACGATCTGGCCCGGTGGCAAGCCTTCATGCTGACCGGCGCCGCCTTGGGCGTGGAAGCTCGTGACGCACTGCTGGAGCCTGCCGTCCTGGCCGGCGGGCGCCAGCTGCCGTACGCGCTGGGCCTGGAAGTCGCGGCCGTCGGCGGGCACCGCGCGTACCTGCATGCGGGCTTCATCCCAGGGTTCCGGTCTGCTCTGTGCTACCTGATCGACGAGGCCGTCGGCGTCGCGGTGCTGGCCAACCGGGACGACACGTATCCGGCGGAGATCGCCGTCCGCATCGCCGAGCGGATCACCGGCGTCCGTGCTCCACGACCGCCTGCCCGCAGCGGCCTGGCTGCTGCGCGTGCCGCCCAGGGTGCCATCGCCGGGCGCTGGTACTCATCCGGTCTCGACGTCTACGCCACCTTTGCCGCCGCCGACGACGGCCGCCTCGAGCAGGTTGACGGCGACTGGCTGTACCGCTTCACCGCGCTCGCGGACGGCAGCTGGCGCGGCGCCGCCGCCGCGGCCTCGATCCGGCTGCGCCTGGTCGCGGGCCAACTGTGGTACGAGGACGTCGGCAGTGACCTCCCCCCAGAGATCTACCGCCGCGCCGCCGCGGCGCCAGCGGCGCCGGCGCCCACCGGCACCTACTACAGCGAGGAACTGCGCGCCTACGCCACCCTCGCGTCCGCGAACGACGGCCAGCCGGAGTCAGCAGCCGTCACCATCGGTCTCGCCAAGCCACGAACTGTGACGCCGGCGGCCCCCGGCGAATGGGCGGGTGAGGGTCTGACACTCCGGCTCATTGATCACGGGGTGTTGCTGGAAGTCAGCAGCCACGGAGCACAGCGCATCCGGTTTGACCGAGTCAGCGACGCCGCGCCGCCGGCCCAGCGAGGCCTGACAGCACCGTCGCCACCACGCCGATGTCGGTGGCCCGGGTCAGACTAGGGTCATGGCTCGAGTTTCAGGTGACGTTTGACAGTGCCGACCCGGCGGCGCACGCGGCCTTCTGGGCCGAGGCGCTGCACTATGTGCTGGCCCCGCCGCCACCCGGTTTCCCGTCGTGGGACGCGGCGCTGGACGCGTGGGGTGTGCCCGCGGAGCGGCGTAACGACCGGTCGGCGATCGTTGACCCGGCTGGTGCCGGGCCGCGGGTGTTCTTCCAGCGGGTTCCCGAGCCGAAGACGGCGAAGAACCGGGTGCATCTGGATCTGCGGGCCGCTGCGGGGCTGACGGGCGAGGCCCGCCTGGCGGCTCTGGAGGCCGAGTGCGCGCGTCTGGTCGCCCTCGGCGCGAGTCGCGTTCAGCGCTTCGAACCCGGCCCGATGTCAGCCGGCTTCATCGTCATGGGTGATCCGGAGGGCAACGAGTTCTGCCTGGACTGACCGCGCACCTGGCAGCTTGCTTGCTGAGATACGTTGATCACCGATACGTTGCGGGGATGACTGATCCGCTGCGCGAGCCCACCTTCCTGATCCTGGCCGCACTGGCTCCGCAGCCACTGCACGGGTACGCCATCATCGGTGAGGTCGCCGACCTGTCCGGCGGGCGGCTGGCGCTGCGGCCCGGCACCCTGTACGGGGCGCTCGACCGGCTGGCCGACGAGGGGCTGCTCGAGTCGGACCGGGAAGAAGTGGTCGACGGCAGGATGCGCCGCTACTACCGGCTCACCGACGCCGGGGCGGCCCTCCTGGAGCGGGAAGCCGCCCGGCTGCAGGACAACGCCGACGCGGCGCGGCAGCGGCTCTCGCGGCGCCGGGCGCTGGGCGTGACCGGCAGCCCCCGGCTACGGCTCGAAGTCAACGCGGCCGCGGCTTCCGGCCACTGAGCTGCCCGGCGGCCGCTGCGCGGGCCCCGCAGCGGGGTCAGCCGCGGGCCCAGGCCGCGGCCGGCGGGGTGACGGTGCCCGGCGCGGTGCGCCAGGTCATCACGTCGAAGCAGTAGAGCCCCTGCGCAACGCCGGGGTCTTGCTCCATCAGCCGACGGACCTCGTCCAGCGACTCCTTCTGGTAGATGCCGACCCCGCAGATGTCCTCGTCTTCGGCCGGGCTGTCCTTGACCGGGCCCGCGGCGAGCTGGTCGCCGCCCGCGACCATGCTGAGCGTGTACCCGAGGTGCTCGCGGAAGATCCGCTCCCGGGTCTCCTCGTCGAAGTCGCGTCCCGCGGCCGTGTGCCGCAGCAGCACCATCTGGTAGGTCACGAGCTCGGGTGCGGTCATCAGGCGCTCCTTTTCTCTAACGTTAGTGATTGCGAACGTTAGCGTCGGCGGTCAGAAGCCGGGGGCTGGCCCACCGCCACACCAGCCGCCAGCCCAGCTGGAACAGGCCGAGGAAAGCCAGCGCGACCAGGATGAACGCAAACGCGGTGCCCTGGCCTGCGAGGACCCGCAACGTCATGCCGACGGCCACGGTGCCGAGCCAGACGCCGACCCCGGTCGGGACCAGCGCGGTGGGCCGGCGCCAGAACCGCGTCACCGCCATCCCGGCCGCCGCGCCCGCGGCGAACGGCCAGAAGGTGTCCCACAGCCCGGCCAGGGCCCCGCCGGCGTGGTGGTTGGCCCGGCCGATCACCACGAAGAGCAGCACGCAGCCGAAATCCGCGAGGGCCGCACCAGCAGAACGCATGACGTCAGGGTAATGTCGCAGGGCGATGGCCCGGCTGCTGATCGTTCACCACACCTCCTCACCGTCCATGCAGGCGATGCTCGAGGCGGTGCTGGCGGGCGCGGGCCACGACGACATCGAGGGCGTCGAGGTCGTGACCAGGCCCGCGCTGACCGCGTCCGCCGTCGACGTGCTCGGCGCGGACGGCTATCTGCTGGGTACCCCGGCCAACATCGGGTACATGTCGGGCGCGCTCAAGCATTTCTTCGACGGCATCTACTACCCGTGCTTGGAGGCCACCCAGCGCAGGCACTATGGCCTGTACGTGCACGGCAACAACGACACCGGAGGTGCGGTGCGCGCAGTGGAGTCGATCACGACCGGGTTGCGGTGGCGCCGCGCCCGGCCGCCGGTCACGGTCGTGGGTGACGTCGGGCCCGCGGACCTGGAGGCGTGCTGGGAACTGGGTGCGACCGTCGCCGCGGAACTGGCCCCGTGATCCTCACCGTCGCGCTGAACGCCACGGTCAACGTCAGCTACGAGGCCGAAGAGATCGCCTGGGGTGCGCCCAACCAGATCAGCCGGATGACCAGCCGGGCCGGCGGCGGGAGCCTGGCGGTGGCGCGGGTCCTGGCCGGCCTGGGCGAGGACGTCCTGGTGGCCGGCTTCGCGGGCGGAGAGTGCGGGCGACCTGATCGAGGCTGACCTGGCCCGCGCGGGCGTGACCACGGCCTTCACCAGGATCAGCCGCGAATCACGGCGGGTCGTCGAGGTGCTGGACGAGGCGCGCGAAGAGAGTACCCAGCTGAGCGAACCCGCCCCGTTCATCACCACCGAGGAACTCGGCCGGTTCGCCGGCGAGTTCCGCAAACTCCTGCTGGGCGTGGACGCCGTGGTGCTGAGCGGCGGGCTCCCGGCCGGCCTGCCCCTGGACATCTACGCGTCGCTGGCCAGTTACGCCGCGGAGGCGTCAGTGCCGGCCATCATCCACGCCGGCGGCCCGGCCCTGTGGCGCAGCCTGGAGCGCCACCCCGCCCTGGTGCTGCTCGCGTCCACCGCCGGGGTCCCCGGCGCGGGGCGGTCCGAGGGGCCGGCCGCCCTGGTGTCCCGGGGGTCGAAGGCGGCGGCCATGCTGTCCGGTGCGGCACTCCTCGCCGCGGCGTCGAACGGGGACGCGGGGCAGTGGCGGGCCGCGCTGGAGGGCTACCCCGGGCTGTCCCTGTCCGCGGAGGCCGTGGTGGCCGGGCTGCTGCCCGCCGTGACGCAGGGCTGGGCGTGGCCGGACGCGCTGCGGCACGCGGTGGCGCTCGGCGCGTCGGCCGACCTGCTCGGCGAGGTCGACCTGGACGCCTACGACCTGCTCTCGTCCGAGGTCGTGCTGGAGTCCGCGGGCGGATCGTCGCCGGGCTGACCGCGCGGCCGCCCGGCCGGCGGGCCCGTGACCCGGCCCGGCTTCCGGGCCCACCGGCCAGGGCGCCGGGCCAGTCCCGCTACCCCGGCCACGACCGTAATCAGGAGCGGGAGAACAGTGAGCCTGGGCGCGGGTGCGGCGGTATGCGCGGTGGCCAGCAACGATCCGAGGAAGACCAGGTAGGACCCGATGATGAAGGCGCCGGTGGCCCGGCGCACCCCGCCGTCCCGGTAGGCGAAGGCGATCGCGGCGGCGGTCAGGGCCAGGTACCACACCGCGATGAGCACTGAATGGACCGACACCGGGCCCAGCCCGGTGATGGTGGCGGGCAGCAGCAGTCCCGCGGCGACGTTGAGCGCGTTGCTGTTCAGCGTGGTGCTCAGCATGGCCGCGCCCCGGCCGCGCGCGGCCAGGTACACCGCCGCTACCGCGTTCGGCAGGCTGGTCACCGCGGCCAGCAGCACGCCGCCGGTGACGATCTGCGGGATCCCGAAATGGGTCCCGATCGACGTCCCCGACTGTTCCATGATCACGCTGGCCAGCACGACCACGACCAGGGCGGCCACGGCCAGGAACACGTCGCGCCGGCGGCCGTGGGGCGGGTGGATGACCTCTTCGAGTTCTTGCTCTTCCTCGGAGATCGCCACGGCCAGCCAGCCCTCCCAGCGGCGGACCACCGGCAGCCGGTGCAGCCGCCTGGCCCCCGCGCCGAGCAGGAGCGAGGTAAGGAACCAGGACGGCGAGCACCGCGACGAGCCCGGCCGCGGGCGGGATCGTGCCGGTCGTGGTGACCAGGCAGACCGCCGCCACCCACAGGGCGATGACCCCGCCGAGGATGACGACCCGGCGGTGCAGCGCGATGCTGCCCGCCACCACCCCGCCGAGACCGAGCAGGGCCGCCAGGTTGAACACGTTGGAGCCGATGATGACGCCCGCGCCGACCTTCTGCTGATGCTGGGCCAGCGCCGTGACCGCTGAGGTGATCTCGGGCGCGTCCGCGGCCAGCGCGGCGACCATGCCCAGCAGCGCCTCCGACAGCCCGAGCCGCTCGCCGATCCGCTCCAGCCGGGTGACCAGCAGGTAGCTCGTGGCCAGGCTGACCGCCGCGGCGAGGCAGAAGACCACGAATTGCAGGGCCACGGGAATGGGGCCGCCGGGCCCGGTCACCAGGGATCAGGCGTGCCGTCACCGAAGATCCGGGCCTGGAGCCTGCTCGCCGTCACCGACGTTCCGCAGACCGCCGGGGGCAGCTTGCCGTTGAGTGCGGTCCACGCGGTCCAGGCGGCCAGCGAGTAGTCCATGGCCAGCGTCCGGTCGCCGGCCCGGGCGGGGACCCACAGGCGGCCGCTCTTGACCCAGGAAGTGCCGAACTCCAGGTAGTGGGTCCGGTGGCCGTCGATGACGAACGTCTGCGGGTAGGGTCCCGGTTTGCTGTGCGTGCCCCACCAGCTGGTGAAGTTGTCCGCGTCGGTGGTGTTGACCGTGACCTGGCCGCGGCTGAACCAGTCCTGGCCGGTGCCGGGCTGAAGGTGGGCCGTGTCGACCGCGCACTGGGTCAGCAGGGCGGGCGCGTCCGCCAGGCGGTAGCCGTACGGGTTGCGGAGCGAGGCCGCGGGGCTGGCGGCGGCGTGCTTCTTGGGCGGGACGACCGCGAACTGGCATCCGGCCAGCAGGGCCCCGGCCGTTATCGCCGCGACCGCCTGGCCGCCGCGCAGGATCCGTTTCATCCCTGCCTCTCGTCGCAATCCGCAGGCTCAACTTGTACCGTACGGCGGCGGCCGGTGCGGCGGGTCCGCGGGACCGCGGGGAGCCGGGTGCGGCGGGTCCGCCGGGCCGCCGGGGCGGGTACGCCGCAGCGGCCGGGCAAATTCATCCGGAGCATGGGCGAACCCCTCGAGCCGTGATCTACTCGTGGGTAGTTTCCCGAGGAGGTGGGCGATGGGGCTCGCGTTCTGGAGCCGGGCGCAGGAAGATCCCGGCTGGACCGCGCTGATCGAGCCGGACGGCACTCAGCGCACCGCGGGCGAGCTCCTGGCCAGGGTCAACCAGCTCACTAACGCCCTCCGGGGGCTGGGCCTGCGCCCCGGGGACGGCATCGCGGTGCTGCTGCCCAACGGCGGGGCCGCGCTGGAGATCTACCTGGCCGCGCTGCAGGGCGGCTGGTACTACACGCCGATCAACTGGCACTTCACCCCGCCGGAGATCGCCTACATCGTGGCCGACAGCGAGGCCAAGGCGTTCTTCGTGCACGAGCGGTACGCCGCGGCCGGGTCCGCGGCCGCGGACCTCGCCGGGCTGCCCGCCGGGGCCCGGCTCAGCCTGGGCACGATCCCCGGGTTCCTCCCGGTCGCCGACCTGCTCGCCGGCCAGCCTGCCACCACCCCCGCGGACCGGGTGGCGGGCTCGACCATGCACTACACCTCGGGCACCACCGGCCGCCCCAAGGGCGTCCGCCGGGACCTGTCCGGGATCGACCCGGACGACGCGGCGGAGCTGACCACCGCCCTGCTCCAGATGTTCGGCGTCCCGCCCGGCCAGCCGAACGCGCACCTGGTCACCTCCCCGAACTACCACACCGCGGTGACCCTGTTCGGCGGCGCGGCCATCCACCTGGGCCACACCCTGGTGTACATGGACAGCTGGGACGCCGAGACCGCGCTGGCCTGCGTGCAGCGGTACCAGGTGACGAGCACGCACATGGTGCCCACCCAGTTCAAGCGGATGCTCACGCTGCCGGAGGCCACCCGGCGCCGCTACGACGTGTCCTCCATGCGCTGGATGATCCACGCTGCGGCCCCCTGCCCGGTGCCGCTCAAGCGGGCCATGCTCGAGTGGTGGGGCCCGCGGGTGTATGAGTACTACGCCGCCACCGAGGGGGGCGGCACCCTCGCCACCCCGCAGGACTGGCTGGCCCGCCCGGGCACCGTGGGCAGGCCGTGGCCGGTGAGCGAGGTCATGGTCACCGACGACGACGGCAAGGAATGCCCGCCCGGCACGCCGGGGACGGTCTACATGAAGATGAGCACCACGACGTTCGAGTACAAGGGCGATCCGGCCAAGACGCAGGCGGCCCGGCTGCGCGACTTCTTCACCGTGGGCGACATCGGCTATCTCGACGACGACGGGTTCCTGTTCCTCTGCGACCGCAAGGCGGACATGATCATTTCTGGCGGGGTGAACATCTACCCGGCCGAGATCGAGGCGGAGCTCATCATGCATCCCGGCGTGGCCGACGTCGCGGTGTTCGGCGTGCCCGACGAGGAGTGGGGAGAGCGGGTGATGGCCGTGATCGAGCCCGCTGCGGACCGGACCCCGGGACCAGAGCTGGCCGCGGAAATCCTCGGCTCCCTGGACGGGAAACTGGCCCGGCTGAAGTGGCCGACGGCCATTGACTTCACCAGCGAGATGCCCCGCGATCCCAGCGGCAAGCTGCTCAAACGCCGCCTGCGCGAGCCCTACTGGCAGGCCCAGGGCCGGTCGATCTAAGGCCACGCTGTTCCAGCCGGTAACCCTGGCCTGGCCTGATCACGCAGGCACGGGCGGGCGCTCCGCGCCCGCGGTCACGCTGAGCACGTCGAGCAGCCGGGCCACGGCCGGCGGCTCCGGCGCCTCACCGTAGGTCACGGCGAGCACCTGGCGGTGCGACCCGGGCAGCGGCGTGGCCTGGATGCCCGGGTGGCGCGCCGCGCGGAGCGCCAGGCCCGGGAGCGTGGTAATCCCCAGGCCGGCCGCGACGAGCGCCTGGACCGCGACGAAGTCGTCCGTGGTGAACGCGATCTTGGGGCTGAAGCCGGCCAGTTCGCACTGCCAGACCAGGTAGCTGCGGCACCGCTCACAGCCGCCGATCCAGCGGTACTCCGCGTAGTCGGCCAGGTCCGGCCAGCGGGGCAGCGGCGGCTCGCCGGCCGCGATCCGGGGCGGGCGGGAGTCCGCGCTGGCTGCCGCCGCCCGGGTGACCAGGTGGATGGGGTCGTCCAGCAGCAGCCGGGACCGGGTGCCCTCGTCGGCGTCTCCCGGCGGGCTGACCGTCACGCCGTCCTGGTAGTGCCGGAAGACGAGCGCGACGTCCACGTAGCCGGCCCGGAGCATGCGCAGCGCTTCCGGTGGCTCGGCCTCAGCCAGGGTGAGGTCCAGGCCGGGATTCTCGGCCTCGAGCCGGGCCGCGGCGATCGGCACCAGCGTGCTGAGCGCCGAGGGGAACGCGGCCAGCCGGACCCGTCCCGCCCGCAGGCCCACGTGGGCGGCGAGTTCGTTCTCCGCGGCGTCCAGCCGGCCCAGGATCTCCTCGGCCCGCTCCGCCAGGAGCCGGCCCGCGTCGGTCAGCCGGACCCCGCGGCCGGCCCGCTGGGTGAGCAGCGCGCCCGTCTCGGCCTCGAGCCGGGACAGGTGATGGCTCACCGAGGGCTGGGCGTAGTTCAGCGCCCGGGCCGCCGCGGTCACCGAGCCGTGCCGGGCCACCGCAACGAGTACGCGGAGCCTGGTCACATCCAGCATCCAGCAAGTATAGATCCGCTTGATCTAATCCCCACAAGATGCCGGCGCCGCCTATCCGACCTGGTGAAGCGGCTAGTGATCCTTACGGGGCTCAGGACCGCGCGTGGAAGTGGAGTGCCTGGAAGTGGAGGGCCGGATGCGGAGTGCCCGGATGCGGAGTGCCTGGAGGTGAAGTGCCCCGGGGCGGATGGCCGTGGCGCGAAGCTGCACGCCTGGAGACCGGCCCGGTAGCCCGGTGACGGCATGCCGATCAGATAGGTCGCGCCGGTCCGGTACAGGAACAGGGTGATCCGCCAGTCGATGCAGCTGGAGTGATCGGGACTCTGGGCGGGGTCCTGCTGGCTGGTAAAGGTCACCGTGGCCTTCAGGCCGCCTTTCAGCGCAGCGATCCCGACCAGTACGGCGTTCGAGTCATGGCTGGTCCGGTAGCCCCAGGCGAAATCCCGCGGGGTGAGCTGGCGCCGCTGGGCGAAGAGGCTGGCGTACGCCTGGTACTGGCGGTGGTTGACCGCCGCGAAGTAGCGGGCCAGCAGCCCGCCGACCCGGCGGGCGTCGGCCCGGCCGGCCAGGCCGGGCGTGATCGACACGACGCCCGGGCGTGGGTGCCGCGGCGTCCTGCCGCCCCGGGACCCGGGAGCCGGCGGACGCGGATGCGGGGCCGTCGGGGTGGTGCCGCGGCCAGTTCCGGAATGTCCGGTTCCGGACGCGCCAGAGCGCCGGCTGGGCCGGAGCCGGACGGGCCGGAGCCGGCTGGGCCGGAGCCCGCCTGGCCCGGTCCGCTCGGGCCGGCACCGGGCTGACCAGGGCGGCTGTGCCCCGTCCCGCTCCGGCTGGTTCCCGGGTGGCCGCGGTTGCCCTGGCCGCGTCCGGGCTGGTCGTGTCCAGGCTGGTCGTGTCCAGACCGACTGTGTCCGGCCTGACCGGGTCCGGCCGGGCCGTTACCAGTCTGGGTAGGAGCAGGCTGGCTGGGCTGGAGCTGGCCGGGCGCGGGCTGGCTTCGCTGGATCAGGATGGGCGTGGGCTGGCCGGACAGGGCCTGGCCGGGCTGGGCGTAGCCCGGCCCCAGCTGGGTCGGCCGGGACCGGTGCGCCCCCTGAGGGCTGCTGGCCTGGGGCGGGTTGACCCTGATCAGCCAGGCGGTCGAGGCGACCGAGAGCAGCCCGGCGATCAGCACCACGCCGATGATCAGCGCGCGGCGGTCGGGCCGCCGGCTACCAGGCAACCACGGGTCTTCGCGTGAGGCCTCAGGGGTCGGGCTCGGCGTCGATCCGGACCATCCTGAGCGGTCCGGTGTCCTCCGGCTTGCCGGTGGGCTGAACCGCCGGGACCGGGCTGTCCTGGAGGGCCGGCCCGTCCGCACCGGCCCCGGCCGGGACGCTGTGATCGGCCGTGCCGGCCGCGGCCACGCTGGCCACCTCTGCGCCGGCGGCGGAACTGGTCGCCGCGCCGCAACGCGTGCAGAACCGCAGTATCCCGCTGACCGGGGATCCGCATGTGGTGCAGAATCTCATCGGCGTCAGCCCAGCCTGACATTCATGTCGGCCGCGGTCTCCCTGACGAGTTGCGGGCCAGCCGGGTCGAGCTGGTCGCTGGCCGCGTCGATCCCGGCCAGCGTGGCTCCGTGTATCGCGGCCACCAGGGCCCGGGCGGACTCAAAGCGGAGCGAGCGCTGGATGGCATTCCTGCGGCTGATCGCGTCCCTGATATTGCGGCCGATGACCATCAGCAGCAGGCGCAGTGGGGACATATAAAGCCAGAAGCTCCAGCCGACGTACAAGTCAGCCCCATGCACGAAACATGAGATGTAGCCGCGGAACCGACCGTGGCGCAACTCCAGGTATTCACGATCATCTTCTCCGTGCCGGGAGACGGTCCGTACCCGCTGGGAATCAAGCGGAGCGCCATGGGTCCCGAACGCCGAATTGATCTGCTCGAATGCCACCTGCGCCGCGTCGGAGCCTTGCTCCATGAGCAGGCTCCATTCGGTCAGCAAGGCGGGGACCGGGATCAGCCAGAACAGGACGGCCAGCGCCAGTGCGACCGTCCACGCGCTGCCTGTGTCCAGCCGGAGGGCGGACCCGTGGGGCATCCCGGCCGCCCTGCTGAGCGGCAGGTACAGCCACAGCACGGTCTCGATGAGCAGGTAGACCCCGATGAACAGGCCGGCCTGACGGAGCACGTACGCGAAGTAGCGGGCGTTGCGGATGGGATCCAGGTTCGCCGACCCGGAAAGCCTGGTCGCCGCGGGCCGGACGGGTGCCGCTCGGTCAGAAGCCGGGGGCTGGCCCACCGCCACACCAGCCGCCAGCCCAGCTGGAACAGGCCGAGGAAAGCCAGCGCGACCAGGATGAACGCAAACGCGGTGCCCTGGCCTGCGAGGACCCGCAACGTCATGCCGACGGCCACGGTGCCGAGCCAGACGCCGACCCCGGTCGGGACCAGCGCGGTGGGCAGGCGCCAGAACCGCGTCGCCGCCATCCCGGCCGCCGCGCCCGCGGCGAACGGCCAGAAGGTGTCCCACAGCCCGGCCAGGGCCCCGCCGGCGTGGTGGTTGGCCCGGCCGATCACCACGAAGAGCAGCACGCAGCCGAAATCCGCGAGGGCCGCACCAGCAGAACGCATGACGTCAGGGTAATGTCGCAGGGCGATGGCCCGGCTGCTGATCGTTCACCACACCTCCTCACCGTCCATGCAGGCGATGCTCGAGGCGGTGCTGGCGGGCGCGGGCCACGACGACATCGAGGGCGTCGAGGTCGTGACCAGGCCCGCGCTGACCGCGTCCGCCGTCGACGTGCTCGGCGCGGACGGGTATCTGCTGGGTACCCCGGCCAACATCGGGTACATGTCGGGCGCGCTCAAGCATTTCTTCGACGGCATCTACTACCCGTGCTTGGAGGCCACCCAGCGCAGGCACTATGGCCTGTACGTGCACGGCAACAACGACACCGGAGGTGCGGTGCGCGCAGTGGAGTCGATCACGACCGGGTTGCGGTGGCGCCGCGCCCGGCCGCCGGTCACGGTCGTGGGTGACGTCGGGCCCGCGGACCTGGAGGCGTGCTGGGAACTGGGTGCGACCGTCGCCGCGGAACTGGCCCCGTGATCCTCACCGTCGCGCTGAACGCCACGGTCAACGTCAGCTACGAGGCCGAAGAGATCGCCTGGGGTGCGCCCAACCAGATCAGCCGGATGACCAGCCGGGCCGGCGGCGGGAGCCTGGCGGTGGCGCGGGTCCTGGCCGGCCTGGGCGAGGACGTCCTGGTGGCCGGCTTCGCGGGCGGGAGTGCGGGCGACCTGATCGAGGCTGACCTGGCCCGCGCGGGCGTGACCACGGCCTTCACCAGGATCAGCCGCGAATCACGGCGGGTCGTCGAGGTGCTGGACGAGGCGCGCGAAGAGAGTACCCAGCTGAGCGAACCCGCCCCGTTCATCACCACCGAGGAACTCGGCCGGTTCGCCGGCGAGTTCCGCAAACTCCTGCTGGGCGTGGACGCCGTGGTGCTGAGCGGCGGGCTCCCGGCCGGCCTGCCCCTGGACATCTACGCGTCGCTGGCGAGTTACGCCGCAGAGGCGTCGGTGCCGGCCATCATCCACGCCGGCGGCCCGGCCCTGTGGCGCAGCCTGGAGCGCCACCCCGCCCTGGTGCTGCTCGCGTCCACCGCCGGGGTCCCCGGCGCGGGGCGGTCCGAGGGGCCGGCCGCCCTGGTGTCCCGGGGGTCGAAGGCGGCGGCCATGCTGTCCGGTTCGGCACTCCTCGCCGCGGCGTCGAACGGGGACGCGGGGCAGTGGCGTGCCGCGCTGGAGGGCTACCCCGGGCTGTCCCTGTCCGCGGAGGCCGTGGTGGCCGGGCTGCTGCCCGCCGTGACCCAGGGCTGGGCGTGGCCGGACGCGCTGCGGCACGCGGTGGCGCTCGGCGCGTCGGCCGACCTGCTCGGCGAGGTCAACCTGGACGCCTACGACCTGCTCTCGTCCGAGGTCGTGCTGGAGTCCGCGGGCGGACCGTCGCCGGGCTGACCGCGCGGCCGCCCGGCCGGCGGGCCCGGGCCCCCGCCCGGCCTCCGGGCCCACCGGCCAGGGCGCCGGGCCAGTCCCGCTACCCCGGCCACGACCGTAATCAGGAGCGGGAGAACAGTGAGTCTGGGCGCGGGTGCGGCGGTATGCGCGGTGGCCAGCAACGATCCGAGGAAGACCAGGTAGGACCCGATGATGAAGGCGCCGGTGGCCCGGCGCACCCCGCCGTCCCGGTAGGCGAAGGCGAGCGCGGCGGCGGTCAGGGCCAGGTACCACACCGCGATGAGCACTGAATGGACCGACACCGGGCCCAGCCCGGTGATGGTGGCGGGCAGCAGCAGTCCCGCGGCGACGTTGAGCGCGTTGCTGTTCAGCGTGGTGCTCAGCATGGCCGCGCCCCGGCCGCGCGAGGCCAGATACACCGCCGCTACCGCGTTCGGCAGGCTGGTCACTGCGGCCAGCAGCACGCCGCCGGTGACGATCTGCGGGATCCCGAAATGGGTCCCGATCGACGTCCCCGACTGTTCCATGATCACGCTGGCCAGCACGACCACGACCAGGGCGGCCACGGCCAGGAACACGTCGCGCCGGCGGCCGTGGGGCGGGTGGATGACCTCTTCGAGTTCTTGCTCTTCCTCGGAGATCGCCACGGCCAGCCAGCCCTCCCAGCGGCGGACCACCGGCAGCCGGTGCAGCCGCCTGGCCCCCGCGCCGAGCAGGAGCAGGTAGGGAACCAGGACGGCGAGCACCGCGACGAGACCGGCCGCGGGCGGGATCGTGCCGGTCGTGGTGACCAGGCAGACCGCCGCCACCCACAGGGCGATGACCCCGCCGAGGATGACGACCCGGCGGTGCAGCGCGATGCTGCCCGCCACCACCCCGCCGAGACCGAGCAGGGCCGCCAGGTTGAACACGTTGGAGCCGATGATGACGCCCGCGCCGACCTTCTGCTGATGCTGGGCCAGCGCCGTGACCGCTGAGGTGATCTCGGGCGCGTCCGCGGCCAGCGCGGCGACCATGCCGAGCAGCGCCTCCGACAGCCCGAGCCGCTCCCCGATCCGCTCCAGCCGGGTGACCAGCAGGTAGCTCGTGGCCAGGCTGACCGCCGCGGCGAGGCAGAAGACCACGAATTGCAGGGCCACGGGAAGGGGACCGCCCGGCCCGGTCACCAGGGATCAGGCGTGCCGTCACCGAAGATCCGGGCCTGGAGCCTGCTCGCCGTCACCGACGTTCCGCAGACCGCCGGGGGCAGCTTGCCGTTGAGTGCGGTCCACGCGGTCCAGGCGGCCAGCGAGTAGTCCATGGCCAGCGTCCGGTCGCCGGCCCGGGCGGGGACCCACAGGCGGCCGCTCTTGACCCAGGAAGTGCCGAACTCCAGGTAGTGGGTCTGGTGGCCGTCGATGACGAACGTCTGCGGGTAGGGTCCCGGTTTGCTGTGCGTGCCCCACCATCTGGTGAAGTTGTCCGCGTCGGTGGTGTTGACCGTGACCTGGCCGTGGCTGAACCAGTCCTGGCCGGTACCGGGCTGAAGGTGGGCCGTGTCGACCGCGCACTGGGTCAGCAGGGCGGGCGCGTCCGCCAGGCGGTAGCCGTACGGGTTGCGGAGCGAGGCCGCGGGGCTGGCGGCGGCGTGCTTCTTGGGCGGGACGACCGCGAACTGGCATCCGGCCAGCAGGGCCCCGGCCGTTATCGCCGCGACCGCCTGGCCGCCGCGCAGGATCCGTTTCATCCCTGCCTCTCGTCGCAATCCGCAGGCTCAACTTGTACCGTACGGCGGCGTCCGGTGCGGCGGGTCCGCGGGACCGCGGGGAGTCAGGTGCGGCGGGTCCGCCGGGCCGCCGGGGCGGGTGCGCCGCAGCAGCCGGCAAATTCTTCCGGAGCATGGGCGAAGCCCTCGAGCCGTGATCTACTCGTGGGTAGTTTCCCGAGGAGGTGGGCGATGGGGCTCGCGTTCTGGAGCCGGGCGCAGGAAGATCCCGGCTGGACCGCGCTGATCGAGCCGGACGGTACTCAGCGCACTGCGGGCGAGCTCCTGGCCAGGGTCAACCAGCTCACTAACGCCCTCCGGGGGCTGGGCCTGCGCCCCGGGGACGGCATCGCGGTGCTGCTGCCCAACGGCGGGGCCGCGCTGGAGATCTACCTGGCCGCGCTGCAGGGCGGCTGGTACTACACGCCGGTCAACTGGCACTTCACCCCGCCGGAGATCGCCTACATCGTGGCCGACAGCGAGGCCAAGGCGTTCTTCGTGCACGAACGGTACGCCGCGGCCGGGTCCGCGGCCGCGGACCTCGCCGGGCTGCCCGCCGGGGCCCGGCTCAGCCTGGGCGCGATCCCCGGGTTCCTCCCGGTCGCCGACCTGCTCGCCGGTCAGCCAGCCACCACCCCCGCAGACCGGGTGGCGGGCTCGACCATGCACTACACCTCGGGCACCACCGGCCGCCCCAAGGGCGTCCGCCGGGACCTGTCCGGGATCGACCCGGACGACGCGGCGGAGCTGACCACTGCCCTGCTCCAGATGTTCGGCGTCCCGCCCGGCCAGCCGAACGCGCACCTGGTCACCTCCCCGAACTACCACACCGCGGTGACCCTGTTCGGCGGCGCGGCCATCCACCTGGGCCACACCCTGGTGTACATGGACAGCTGGGACGCCGAGACCGCGCTGGCCTGCGTGCAGCGGTACCAGGTGACGAGCACGCACATGGTGCCCACCCAGTTCAAGCGGATGCTCACGCTGCCGCAGGCCACCCGGCGCCGCTACGACGTGTCCTCCATGCGCTGGATGATCCACGCTGCGGCCCCCTGCCCGGTGCCGCTCAAGCGGGCCATGCTCGAGTGGTGGGGCCCGCGGGTGTATGAGTACTACGCCGCCACCGAGGGGGGTGGCACTCTCGCCACCCCGCAGGACTGGCTGGCCCGCCCGGGCACCGTGGGCAGGCCGTGGCCGGTGAGCGAGGTCATGGTCACCGACGACGACGGCAAGGAATGCCCGCCCGGCACGCCGGGGACGGTCTACATGAAGATGAGCACCACGACGTTCGAGTACAAGGGCGACCCGGCCAAGACGCAGGCGGCCCGGCTGCGCGACTTCTTCACCGTGGGCGACATCGGCTATCTCGACGACGACGGGTTCCTGTTCCTCTGCGACCGCAAGGCGGACATGATCATTTCTGGCGGGGTGAACATCTACCCGGCCGAGATCGAGGCGGAGCTCATCATGCATCCCGGCGTGGCCGACGTCGCGGTGTTCGGCGTGCCCGACGAGGAGTGGGGAGAGCGGGTGATGGCGGTGATCGAGCCCGCCGCGGACCGGACCCCGGGACCAGAGCTGGCCGCGGAAATCCTCGGGTCCCTGGACGGGAAACTGGCCCGGCTGAAGTGGCCGACGGCCATTGACTTCACCAGCGAGATGCCCCGCGATCCCAGCGGCAAGCTGCTCAAACGCCGCCTGCGCGAGCCCTACTGGCAGGCCCAGGGCCGGTCGATCTAAGGTCACGCTGTTCTAGCCGGTAACCCTGGCTTGGCCTGGGTCACGCGGGCACGGGCGGCCGCTCCGCGCCCGCGGTCACGCTGAGCACGTCGAGCAACCGGGCCACGGCGGGCGGCTCCGGCGCCTCACCGTAGGTCAGGGCGAGTACCTGGCGGTGTGACCCGGGTAGCGGCGTGGCCTGGATGCCCGGGTGGCGTGCCGCCCGCAGCGCCAGGCCCGGGAGCGTGGTAATCCCCAGGCCGGCCGCCACGAGCGCCTGGACCGCGACGAAGTCGTCCGTGGTGAACGCGATTTTGGGGCTGAAGCCGGCCAGCTCGCACTGCCAGACCAGGTAGCTGCGGCACCGCTCACAGCCGCCGATCCAGCGGTGCTCCGCGTAGTCGGCCAGGTCCGGGAAGCGGGGCAGCGGCGGCTCACCGGCCGCGATCCGGGGCGGATGGGAGTCCGCGCTGGCGGCCGCCGCCCGGGTGACCAGGTGGATGGGGTCGTCCAGCAGCAGCCGGGACCGGGTGCCCTCGTCGGCGTCTCCCGGTGGGCTGACCGTCACGCCGTCCTGGTAGTGCCGGAAGACCAGCGCGACGTCCACGTAGCCGGCCCGGAGCATGCGCAGCGCTTCCGGAGGCTCGGCCTCAGCCAGGGTGAGATCCAGGCCGGGATTCTCGGCCTCGAGCCGGGCCGCGGCGATCGGCACCAGCGTGCTGAGCGCCGAGGGGAACGCGGCCAGCCGGACCCGTCCGGCCCGCAGGCCCACGTGGGCGGCGAGTTCGTTCTCCGCGGCGTCCAGCCGGCCCAGGATCTCCTCGGCCCGCTCGGCCAGGAGCCGGCCCGCGTCGGTCAGCCGGACCCCGCGGCCGGCCCGCTGGGTGAGCAGCGCGCCCGTCTCGGCCTCGAGCCGGGACAGGTGATGGCTTACCGAGGGCTGCGCGTAGTTCAGCGCCCGGGCCGCCGCGGTCACCGAGCCGTGCCGGGCCACCGCAACGAGTACGCGGAGCCTGGTCACATCCAGCATCCAGCAAGTATAGATCCGCTTGATCTAATCTCCACAAGATGCCGGCGCCGCCTATCCGACCTGGTGAAGCGGCTAGTGATCCTTACGGGGCCCAGGACCGCGCGTGGAAGTGGAGTGCCTGGACGCAGAGGGCCTGGAGGCGGAGGGCCTGGAGGTGAGGTGCCCCGGGGAGGATGGCCGTGGCGCGAAGCTGCATGCCTGGAGACCGGCCCGGTAGCCCGGTGACGGCATGCCGATCAGGTAGGTCGCGCCAGCCCGGTACAGGAACAGGGTGATCCGCCAGTCGATGCAGCCGGAATGATCGGGGCTCTGCGCGGGGTCCTGGTAGCTGGTAAAGGTCACCGTGGCCTTCAGGCCGCCTTTCAGCGCGGCGATCCCGGCCAGTACGGCGTTCGAGTCATGGCTGGTCCGGTAGCCCCAGGCGAAATCCCGCGGGGTGAGCTGGCGCCGCTGGGCGAAGAGGCTGGCGTACGCCTGGTACTGGCGGTGGTTGACCGCCGCGAAGTAGCGGGCCAGCAGCCCGCCGACCCGGCGTGCGTCGGCCCGGCCGGCCAGGCCGGGCGTGATCGACACGACGCCCGGGTGTGGGTGCCGCGGCGTCCTGCCGCCCCGGGACCCGGGAGCCGGCGAGCGCGGATGCGGGGCCGCCGGGGTGGTGCCGCGGCCAGTTCCGGAATGTCCGGTCCCGGACGAGCCAGAGCCGGCTGGGCTGGAGCCGGACGAGCCGGAGCCGGCTGGGCCAGAGCCCGCTGGGCCGGAGCCCGCCTGGCCCGGTCCGCTCTGGCCGGAGGCTGTGCGATGCGTCCCCGTCTGGCTGGCACCGGGCTGACCAGCGCGGCTGTGCCCCGTCCCGCTCCGGCTGGTTCCCGGGCGGCCGCTGTTGCTCCGGGCGTTTCCGGGCTGGCCAGGTCCAGCCGGGGCGTTACCGGTCTGGGTGGGGGCAGGCTGGCTGGACTGGAGCTGGCCGGGCGCGGGCTGGCTGCGCTGGATCAAGGCGGGCGTGGGCTGGCCGGACAAAGCCTGGCTGCGCTGGGCGTAGTCCGACCCCGGCTGGCTTGGCCGGGACGGGTGCGTCCGATGAGGGCTGCTGGCCTGGGGCGAGTTGACCCTGATCAGCCACGCGGTCGAGGCGACCGAGAGCAGCCCGGCGATCAGCACCACGCCGATGATCAGCGCGCGGCGATCGGGCCGTCGGCTACCAGGCAACCACGGGTCTTCAGGTGAGGCTTCATGGGTCGGCTCGGCGTCGATCCGGACCATCCTGAGCGGTCCGGTGTCCTCCGACTTGCCGGTGGGCTGAGCCGTAGTTGGCGGGGCCGGGCTGTCCTGGAGGGCCGGCCCGTCCGCACCGGCCTCGGCCGGGACGCTGTGATCGGCCGTGCCGGTCGCGGCCACGCTGGCCACCTCTGCGCCGGCGGTGGAACTGGTCGCCGCGCCGCAACGCGTGCAGAACCGCAGCATCCCGCTGACCGGGGATCCGCATGTGGTGCAGAATCTCATCGGCGTCAGCCCAGCCTGACATTCATGTCGACCGCGGTCTCCCTGGCGAGTTGCGGGCCAGCCGGGTCGAGCTGGTCGCTGGCTGCGTCGATCCCGGCCAGCGTGGCTCCGTGTATCGCGGCCACCAGAGCCCGGGCGGACTCAAAGCGGAGCGAGCGCTGGATGGCATTCCTCCGGCTGATCGCGTCCCTGATATTGCGGCCGATGACCATCAGCAGCAGTCGCAGTGGGGACATGTAAAGCCAGAAGCTCCAGCCGACGTACAAGTCAGCCCCATGTACGAAACATGAGATGTAGCCGCGGAAATGGCCACGGCGCAACTCCAGGTACTCACGATCGTCTTCTCCGTGCCGGGAGACGGTCCGCAACCGCTGGGAATCAAGCGGAGCACCATGGGTCCCGAACGCCGAATTGATCTGCTCGAATGCCACTTGCGCCGCGTCGGAGCCTTGCTCCATGAGCAGGCTCCATTCGGTCAGCAAGGCTGGCACCGGGATCAGCCAGAACAGGACGGCCAGCGCCAGTGCGACCGTCCATACGCTGTCTATCTCCAGCCGGAGGGCGGACCCGTGGGTCGTCCCGGCCGCCCTGCTGAGCGGCAGGTACAGCCACAACACGGTCTCGATGAGCAGGTAGACCCCGACGAACAGGCCGGCCTGACGGAGCACGTACGCGAAGTAGCGGGCATTGCGGATGGGATCCAGGTTCGCGGACCCGGAAAGCCTGGTCGCCGCGGGCCGGACGGGTGCTGCTGAGCCAGGCCCGGGCTCCGCCGCGTCGCCCCGGGTCAGGGGTTGCCGCCGAGAGTCGTCCGGCTGGGCATGGCTGTCCGCGGCTACGCCGCCTGCGGGCGCTGTGTCGTTCTCTGGAGACGTCGGGTCTGTTGTGGTGGGGGCCTGCTCGGGCGGCGGAGCCTGCGCTGAGCCGGCATGTTCTGAATCGGCCTGTTCTGAGTCGGCTGGCCCGGAGTCGGCCTGCTGCGGGGCGGCCAGGTCAGAGTCGGCCGGGATGATGCGGACCTGGACCAGGTCGGCAGCGGGCGCGGCGGCAGGCACGGCGAGGGGGGCTGACTCTAACCCGTCAGGCTCCCGCGCAGCGGGAACGGCCGGCGTGACCGGCCGCCCGCAATTACCGCAAAACGCGTCTCCGGCGAAAAGTCCTTCGCCGCACCCGACGCATTTCTCCCACATCGGCCAATCCTTCGTCTGGTCCGCGATTTTCGGACATCTGGCGCACCAGTTCTGCCGCGCCACAGGTAACTTACCAACTCTTCGAATGGGAAGACCGATCATGGTCAGAGTAAAGGATTTGCCGGGGTGACGAATGGCTCACGGGATTGGCGGATTAGATATAATCGGCCAAAATTGTCACGTTTGGCGTAAGCACTTGGAAACCCTGTGAAAGACTCATGGGCGCGGCGGGAACCTGTGAAGAGGCTGGAGCCGGTCACCGGCCAGGCTGTGTCATTTGATGCCGCATCGGAGGGCGAGTCCTCGCAGTTCCGGGCTGGTCCGGCCGGGCAGGAGCAGCCTGGAGACCAGGTCGCGTATGGCGGGGCGGGCGTGGATTTCCTCGGGGGCGAGGCGTTCGGCGGTCAGCAGGGCGCGGAGGCAGTCGTCCCGGTGACCCCATTGTCCGCGGGCGCCGGCCAGATCGGTCCAGTACCGGGCGCGGCGTTCGGTGGTCGGGAGGCTCGCGGGGGGAACCTGGCTCGCCGCGGCGATGGCTGCGCCCGGTTCGCCGGCAGAGTATCGGCGGAAATGCGGTGTAGCTGGACGGTGGCCGGGGTGAACCCGCCGCCGTGATCGCGGAGCAGGACGGGTCCGGCGAGGCTGGCGGCGATGGCCGCGGCTTCGGCGGTCATCTCGCGCATCGCGTCCTTGTCCCCGTTCCATGCGGCGGTGTAGGCGGCTGATTGGAGGAGCAGGCCCCGTTCGGCCGCGAGCCGCTGATCGTCGCCGCGCAGCCCGGGGTGGGCAGCGGCGGCCAGCGCGATGGACATCGCCTGGGAGTGCCAGCCAGCTCTGCGGGCCAGGACGGCGAGGTTGCGGGATGCCTCCGCGGCGATGAGGGGGTTGCCGCTGCCGACGGCGATGACCCGGGCCCGGTCGGCTGCCATCCAGCCGAGCTGCTGGTCATCGAGCTTGATGAGCATCCTGGTGGTCAGCGTATAAATCCCGGCCAGCAGCGCGCTGGCCTCCGGGTCCTGGCCGGCTTGCGCGGCGATCGCGTGCCCGCCGCAGATCAGCAGGGGCAGCCGGTCGGCCAGGCGGCCGTACCGGCAGTACCGGAAGTCGGTGAGAGCGCCCGCCAGCCCGGTGCGCAGCCAGCCCGGCCGCGCGTTGACAGGGCCAGGCGCAAGGCCGAGCATCGCATCCCGTACCCGGGCGATGAGCAGCTCTCCGCTGGCCGCCTCGCCAGACTGGGCCGGGGGCCCAACGCGGAATGGCGCTGTGGCTGCGGCAGCCGTCACGGCCAGGCTGGCCAGGAGCTGACGTCGCCGCACTGGGTCCTCACCGTCCTCCTGGCCAGGGTTAGCAGCCACGGTAGAACAGTGCATCCGCGCTGACCTGGCTGTCGCCGGTAACGGGCTCGCGTGTCGCGGCGGCGAACCTGCGCAGCACCGCGACCTACCGCCAGGCCTCAGCCGTCCGCCGGGATGTCCGCGGCTGGGACCAGAGCCCGGGTGTCGGCCGGGGGCTCGCCCTCGAGAGCGGATGTCTTCGGCAGGATGCGGGCCAGCGGCCGGGGGAGCCACCAGTTCGCCGGGCCCAGCAGTTCCATCACCGCGGGCACCAGGACCATCCGGACCACGGTCGCGTCGATCAGCACCGCCACGGCCAGCCCGAGGCCGACCTGTTTCACCGAGACGTCCGCGCCGAGGACGAAGGACAGGAAGACCACCACCATGATGGCGGCCGCCGCCGTGATCACCCGGGCCGTCCGGGCCAGCCCCGTGGCGACCGAGGCCGCGTTGTCGCCCGTCGCGTCGTAGGCCTCCCGGATCCGGGAGAGCAGGAACACCTCGTAGTCCATGGAGAGGCCGAACAGGATCACGAACAGGAAGATCGGCACCCAGGTGGTGACCGGCATCTTCTCGGGGAAGCCGAACAGGTGGCCGAGCCACCCCCATTGCGTGATGACGGTCAGGACGCCGTACGCGGCGGAGATGGACAGCAGGTTCATCACCGCCGCCTTCACCGCGACCGTCACCGACCGGAACATCACCAGCAAGAGCAGCATGGACAGCGCGACGACCACGCCGATCAGCCAGGGCAGGCGCTGCCC
Organism: uncultured Actinomycetes bacterium; assembly: GCA_963844695.1. Lineage (GTDB taxonomy): Bacteria > Actinomycetota > Actinomycetes > Streptosporangiales > Streptosporangiaceae > RYN-230. The sequence continues at coordinate 15,898 of CAWJPL010000010.1, read as the reverse complement.
CACGATGTTGGCGAAGGAAACGTTGCCGGCGTTCGGCCCGGTGAGGTAGGCGCGGACGCCGGTGCCCACGGTGGCGCGCGGGATGACGATCGTACGGATCCGGTTGACCAGGGCGTTCGTGGCCGCGTCCTGCTCGCCCGTGGTCGGATAGGCGATCATGAGCGCGGCCCGGCCGTCGGGGCTGATCCGGGCCGGGCTGACCCGGGCGATGCCGGGGGTGGCCGCGATCGCGTCGGCCAGCCGGGTGGTGCTGGCGGTGGGGGAGGGCAGCGACGCCGCCACGATCAGCGGCGCGTCGAATCCGGGGCCGAAGCCGCGGGCCATCGTCGCGTAGCTCGAGTACCCCATGGTCCCGCGGGCCTGGCTGGACTCGTCAGGCATGCTCAGCTTCATGGTGAGAGCCGGGGCGGCGAGGAGCAGCAGCAGCCCCGCGGAGGCCAGGGCGGCCAGACCGGGCCGGCGCTGGATCATTGCCGCCCACCGTTCGGCGGCGGGCCGCCGCGCGGCCTGCGCCCCGGGCTGGCCGGCTGCGCCGCCGGCCGGACGGCCGCCCAGCCACCGGGGCAGCCTGAGTCGGGAGGGCTTGGCCAGCCGGGTGCCCGTGAAGCCCAGCAGGGCCGGGAGCAGGGTGAGCGAGCCGAGCAGGACCATGGCCACGGTGGCCGACGCCGCGATGGCGACCCCGTTGAGCAGCGTCTGGCGCAGGACCAGCAACCCCAGCATCCCGATGATCACGGTCGTGCCCGCGACGACCACGGTCCGGCCCGCGGTGCTCATCGCGGTCACCGCCGCGCTCTCGGCGTCCTCACCGTGATGCAGTGCCTCACGGAACCGGGTCACGATGAACAGCGCGTAGTCCACGCCGACCCCCAGCCCGATCATGGAGGCGACGATCGGCGAGAACGAGGGGGCCGGGAACACGTGGCCGAGCAGGGCGATCAGCGACAGCCCGGCGCCGATGCCCAGGACGGCGGTCAGCACGGGCAGTCCCATGGCCAGCAAGGAGCCGAACGCGATCAGCAGCACGATGGCGGCCGCCAGCACGCCCACCCCGTCCGTCGGCCCGCCGTAGGGTGTCTCGGCCAGGTCGACCACGTCGCCGCCCAGGTAGAAGTTCAGCCCCCGGCCGGACATCGACCTGGCGTCGTTCATCAGCGCCAGCGCTTCCCCGTTGCTGATCGTGCTTGACGGCACGCCGAACTGGACGACGGCGAAGGCCGTGTGGCCATCCGCCGAAATCTGGCCGGCGGCCTGATACGGGCTGGTCACCGACGTGACGTGCGGCGCCCGGATGAAGGGGGTGAGCGCGCTGGTGACCCGGGCCCGGACAGCGGGGGAGCCGACCGGGGCCGTGGAGTGAATCGCCAGCGTGAGGGTGTCGCCCGACTGCTGGTGAAAATGCTGGTTGAGCACGCCCTGCCCGGGGTCGCTGCCGGTGAAGTTGTTCTCGGCCGGAGCCCCGAACCTGGTCCACAGCGTGATCAGGCAGGCGACCCCGACGATCCAGGCGATGACGGTGAGCCGGCGGTGCCGGAAGCAGGTGCGCCCGAGCAGGCCGATGATCCCGGGTCGGGCCGGCTGGCGGATGGTGTGGCGGTGGAGGGTGGATGGGCCAGGCATGTCGGTCTCCTGCGAGCCGGAGGAGTGGGTGCTCCTCGATACTCGTGACCGGCGGCGGCCAGGGCGTCCTCCGCCGGGAGGCAGTTGCGGACGGGGTCTCCCCCGGGAGTACTCCGGCGGGAGTAGGACGGCGACTGGCGACGCTTACGAGCAGGCCGTTAGGGGTGGCCGGGCTGGGCGAGCCCGTTCTCGTAGGCCAGGACGACGAGCTGGGCGCGGTCCCGGGCGCCTAGCTTGATCATCGCGTGGCTCACGTGGGTCTTCGCGGTCAGCGGGCTGACCACCAGGTCCGCGGCGATCTCGTCGTTGGACAACCCGGCCGCGACCAGCGCGACGATCTCGCGTTCCCGCTCGGTGAGCGAGGCCACCCCGGGGGCCAGGGCGGCGGGGCGGGAGAAGTTTCCCCGCCCGCGGCCCGCGGTCCTGGCCGGCCCGGAACCTGCGGTGGCCGGAGCCGGGCCGCTTCGCGCCGCCGCGCCTTCCGCGCTCCGCCCCCCGGCGCCGGAGCCGCCGGCGGGCAGGCCGCCCCCGCCGGCGGGCAGGCCGCCCCCGCCGCCCCCGCTGGTGAAGGCCTCGATGAGCGACCGGGTCACGCTGGGCGCGAGGAGCGCGTCCCCCCGGGCCACCACCCGTACGCCCTGCAGCAGTTCCTCGGGCTCGACGTCCTTGACCAGGAACCCGCTCGCTCCCGCCCGCAACGCCCCGAACACGTGCTCGTCGTCGTCGAACGTGGTCAGCACCACGACCCGGACCGCGGCCAGTTGCGGGTCGGTGGTGATCCGCCGGGTCGCGGTGAGGCCGTCCACCTCAGGCATGCTGAGGTCCATCAGCACCACGTCCGGGCGCAGCTCGCGGGCCAGGGCCACCGCGGTTCCCCCGTTGGGTGCCTCGCCGACGATCGTGATGTCGCCGGCCGATTCGAGCAGCATCCGGAAGCCGGCGCGGACCAGGGCCTGATCGTCGGCGAGCAGGACCCGGATCATCGGGCGGGATCTCGGGCGGCGACCGGGGCGACCCCGGGCTTCGCGTCCTGGCCGGTGGCGCTCGGATGCGGCCCGGCCGCGGGGAGCCGCGCCACGACCACGAAACCCCCGTCTGCCCCGGCCGCCGCCGAGAAACTGCCGCCGACCGCCGCGGCCCGTTCGGCCATCCCGGTCAGCCCGTGCCCGGTGAGCTGGTCTCCGGTCGCCGTCCCGTCACCCGCTGCCGTCCCCGGACCAGGACCGTCGTCGGCCACCCGGATGGCCAGGACGCCGGGCTCGTAGGTCAGGCACACCGCCGCGCGCGCCTGCGCGCCCGCATGCCGTAGCACGTTGGTCAGCGACTCCTGCAGGATCCGGTACGCCGCGTGGCCCACGGCCGGCGGCACCGGCCGCAGCTGGCCTTCGGTAGTGAGGGTGACCGGGGCGCCCGCGGCGGTCACCGCCTCGCACAGGGCGGGCAGCCGGTCCAGCCCGGCCTCGCGCAGCTCGGCCGACTCGTCCGGGGTCTCGTTGCGGAGCTGGCCCAGCGTGGCCCGCATCTCGGTGAGCGCTCCTTTGCTGGTCTCCCGGATGGCGAGGAGCGCGCTGCGCAGGTTGCCGTCCAGGCCGCCAGCCCGACCGTCCTGGCCGAGTACGTGCAGCGCGGACCCGGCCTGCACGGTGATGGTGGCCATGCTGTGCGCCACCGTGTCGTGCAGTTCCCGGGCGATCCGCAACCGTTCCTCGGCGACCTGGCGTCCCGCCTCAGCGTCGCGTTCCTCGCTGGCCAGGCGCAGCCGGTCCGCGGTCTCCGCGGCCAGCGCGCGGCGGCTGCGGACCACCTCGCCCAGCATGATGGCCAGCACGAGCACCGCGATGCTGGGCAGGAACTCCGCGGCCAGCGCGACCAGGCCCTGATGGGTGGACGCGTCCACGACGAACAGGCCGACTGACATGTAGAAAGCCGGGATGGCGATCGCGGCGGCCAGGTACCCGGCGACCGCGGCGTCGTACAGCGGCAGGCAGAGCAGCGGCGCCGGGGAGATGTTCCGGCGGTCCAGGATGTAGTACAGGAACAGCAGCACCGAGCAGGCGATCAGCGACCCCAGGGGCCACCGGTGCCGGAACAGGATCGGCACCGCCAGGACCGCGCCGAACACGTAGGCGACCGCGTTGAGCGGGGCGGCGCCCGGTCCGCCGCCCACGACCACGTTGAGCTCGACCAGGACGCCCACCAGCGCGGCGGCGCCGACATCGATCCACCGGATGCCGAGGGCCTGCAGCAGCTGGCGTGGCCCGGTCGCCACGCCGTTCAGCGGTCCCACGCCGTCACGGTACGTGACCCGGGCCCGCCGCGCCACGCCTGGCGGGCCGCAGAGCTCAGCCGCGGCCTTCCAGCAGCGGCGAGCTCGGGTCCCGGGCCGGCCGGGCCGGGTCGCCCGCTGCCTGGCGGCGCCGCCACGCGATTCCGGACAGGGCTTCGAGTACCACCCGGCCGGCCAGGAACGCGGTGATCTCCGCGTGGTCGTAGGGCGGCGCGACCTCCACCACGTCCACCCCGGCCAGCGGCAGTTCCATCGCGATCCGCCGGACCGCGTCCAGCAGCTGCCGCCCGGTCAGGCCGCCGGGCTCGGGTGTCCCGGTCCCCGGGGCCATGCCCGGATCGACCACGTCCACGTCCACGGACAGGAAGACCCCGTCGCACTCGTCGGTGGCGATGCTGAACGCCTCGGTCAGGCATTCGTCCAGGCCCCGGGTGACCACCTCGGTCATCTCGTAGCTGCGCATGTTCTGCTCCGCCATCCAGGCCAGGGTCTCCGGCTCGGGCCAGTAGCCGCGCAGTCCGATCTGCAGGAAACGGTCGCCGCGCACCGCGCCGGACTCGATCAGGCGGCGCATCGGCGTGCCGTGGCCGTACAGCGAGCCGAACTGGGTGTTCCCCGTGTCGGCGTGCGCGTCGAAATGGATCAGCGACAGGCGGCCCCACCCCACGTGCCGGGCCACGCCGGTCGCGTCCGGGAAGGTGACCGTATGGTCGCCGCCGAGGATGACGGGGATCGCGCCCGCTTCACTCGTGCGCTGTACCGCCTCCTCCAGGCGCCGCAGCGACAGCTCGGTGTCGCCGGACGGCATCTCGACGTCGCCGGCGTCCGCGATCCTCAGTTCCGTCAGCGGATCCACGCCCAGGGCGAGATGGGGCCGGGAACCGTCATGCGGCAGGTAGTCAGTGAACCGGATGGCCTGCGGGCCGAACCTGGCCCCCGGCCGGTGCGAGGTCCCGCCGTCGAACGGGGCACCGATGATCAGGACGTCGGTGCCCGCCCAGGAAGCCGGGTCGTCCAGCTCCGCCCGGGGCACGCCGTGGAAGGTCGCGTCCGGGCCGTACATGTTGCCGAGCCGCGCCATGGGCTACTCCCTACTCGCAGGCACCATCACGTCGAGCAGTATGACGCTCATCCGGGCGTGGTGAGCACCCGGTCCCGGCCGCGACCGCTTTCTACCGCCAGGAACCCCGGCCGTCGTGACTCTGCGCGGTGCTGAGCAGGGCGTCAGCCCAGTGGTAGCTGGTGACGTGACCGCCTTCGATGGTCACGACGCCGAGCACGGTGGCGGTGTCCCGCCAGATGGTGTAGTCACCGGCGGCGAGGTCGGGGTAGACGGCCGCGTACTGGACGCCGCCGGCGGTCCGGCGTTCCCGGACCTGCGAGTGGGTGCGCCGGGCGGCGGGCCTGGCGTGGGAGCTGATCTCGATCTCGCGACGGTCCAGGTCCGCGGGTACGTGCAGCACCAGGGCGCCGACACCGGGCCCGACGTTGAGTACCACGCTGCCGGAGTGGGAGGGCCCTGGGACATGCTCGCTCATCGCGTTGTGCTCCTGATTCGCCGGGGCTTCGGAAGCCAGGGAAGGAAGGGACGGAACGGCGGGAGCCGGCCGGCGGCCAGCAGGGACGCTGGCCGCCGGCCGGCTCGCCCGTCAGGAGGGGTTGTGGTAACCGTCGTAGGGCACTCCCAGGTACGGGAACGCCGCCAGCGGCTGATTGGTAACGCTGGCGCCGGTCAGGCCGTCGGTGACCGACGGGACGACCGTGTCAACTTTGTACTTCGGGTCGATCAGCGGGTACACCGCTCCGGCGATGGCCCGCAGCTCGATGGTGACCACGTCGTCGATCACCCGCCGCCCGTTCGGGAATCCGGCCGGGTCGCCGCCCACGAGCCCGAGGGTGCTGAACGTCGAGGAACTGGCGGGGGTCGGCGGGATCGACGTGTTGAGCCGCAGCATGTCGGCCTGCACGGCGCCGGTGAAGTTGGTGAAGCCCTTGATCAGGCCGGAGGGGATACCGGTGAGCAGGATCGCTTCCAGGTCGGCGCGGGCTGTCCCAGCCTTGTCCAGGGCGGCGAGGTTGGGGAACGCGCCTGGGTAGAGGACGGGCAGCAACGACGCCAGCTCGGGGTGCGCGACGTACGTCGCGAACTGCTTGTCATGCACCGGGAGCTGCCGGTTCCAGAAGTCCTTCTTGCCCAGCGGCACGATGACCTCGTTGAACAGCGGGTTGCCCAGCCGTGACACCTGCGCGAAGGGGCCGCTGTGCAGGGCGCCGTTTCCCTCGTCCGACACCCGCACGCGCTGGCGGCTCGCGCTGGTCCATACGCCGATGGTCGGCCGGCCCTTCACGGTCAGGTCAGAGATCGGCACCTGGATCGCGATGGAGTGCACGTTCAGGCGATCGGTGGTGTTCACGCCGGGTGCGTTCTTCAGGCCGGCTGCCTTGGCGTAGACGTTGGCCGACTGGAGGGGGCGCAGGTTGCCCAGGTCGAAGATCGACCCCAGGTTGACGTAGAACTCCTCGGCCCGCTGGCCCGCGAAGACCGACACGCCATTGGCCAGGCGGTGAACGGCCGGCTTGCCGAGCTTGGCCTCGTAGTCCGGGGTGGACAGCACGCCGACGTTGCACGGCGGGCAGGCGAGCCTGGCGGCCAGGACGTGAGCGCCTTTCCGGTCCACCCGGGTGACCCGGTAGAACTGCTTGCTGTTCCAGTTCGGGTCGCTGAGCGACCCGATCGGGCCCGTGTTGTAGAGGAAGCTCCCCGGGGTGGTCAGGATGGTCTCGAACCGGAACTGGTAGGAGATATCCGCAACACCGTCACCGCTGTTGTCAACGTGGATCTCATAGAGCACGTCGTCGCCGAACTCATAGAAGTTCGGGCCGCCTGCGGGCTCCTGGAGCGGGATGTAGTTGGCGATCAGGGTGACCGTGCCCGGCCGGTCCGGGCTGACGAACGCGTAGACATCCGTACTGTCGGCGACGGGATCCTTCGAGATCTCAGGCGCCTCGCGATGCGAAGACATCATTACCCTTTCAGGTTGGTACAGCGAAGGACAGGGGCTGGGGCGGTCACCGGCTCGCGCGCACCAGGCGCGCGGCCAGTTCCCGGTCACGCAGGCGGGTCTGGCTGGTGCCGCGGAACACGTCGATCTCTCCCGACCTCGCGTCGCGCACGTGCACGACGATCTGCTCTGAGGTGTCCGTGTCCTGGGCCCGGTCCTTCGGGTCGTGCGCCGGCCCGGAGGCAGCGGCCAGGGCGGGCAGCGCCGTACCGGCGAGCGCGGTCGCGGCGATTCCCGCGACCCCGGCCCCGGCGGCGCCCCGCAGCATCGAACGCCGCGACAGGCGCGGCCGCTCTTTCCCGTCCTCACGGGCGCGGTCTGCTGGTGAGTTGGTGTCGTCCTGACCAGGCATAAGTACCCTTTTCCGGGGCTGGCGCGAAGCCGTGAGCCCCTGCGGCGAACAGCAGGACGGAAGGGTCCTAGCCGATAACCACGCTGAGGCAGCCATGCCGCGGTGCGCCATCTGCCGCCTCAGCCTTCCCCCTCCGCGCTGTGATTCGGCGCACTCGACGGGGCGGATCGGTACGCGGACGACTGTGACCCAACTGTTACCTGCAGCCCTGGTGGTCAGGAGGTGAACCGGATGGCCCGCGGCCGGACCCGGTCCCGGGGCGCCCGGCTAGCGCCGGGCGCCCCGGGTTCCCGTCACCGGACCACCCGGCTGTACCGGCGCACGGCGAGCGGCACCGTCACAGCGAGCAGCAGGGCGCTCATGCCCAGGGTCGTCATCACCGGGTGCTGAAGTGACCAGACCGCCGGTTCCGGCACTCCCTGGGTGGTCCCGAACAGGCTGCGGGCCGCGGCCGCCACCGCGGACATGGGGTTCCAGTTCGCGAACGCGCGCAGCCAGGCCGGCATGTTGGCCGTGTTCACGAACACGTTGGACACGAACCCGAGCAGGAACGTGGGCGTCATGCTCAGCACGTCCGCGGACTGCGGGCTCTTGGCGTACAGGCCGATCACCGAGCCGACCCAGCCCATCGCGAAGCCGAACAGGGCCAGCAGCGCGAAGCCGGCCACGGCGTCACCCAGGCCGTTCTCGGCGCGCCAGCCGACCGCCAGTCCGCAGCAGATCATCACGACCAGCGACGGGAGGCCGACGATCTGCGTCGAGACGGTCCGGCCGATCAGCACCGAAGACCGGGTGATCGGGAGCGTCTTGAACCGGTCGATGACCCCTTCGGACATGTCGGTGGCCACGGCGACGGCCACCGACGCCGAGGCGAACAGCGTGGCCTGGGCGAACAGGCCGGACATGAGGTAGGCGCGGTAGTTGCCGCCGGGCACGTGGATCGAGCTGCCGAACACGTACCCGAACAGCAGCACGAACACGATCGGCATGAGCAGGCCGCCGACCACGATGTCGGGCTGGCGCACGCTGCGCAGCAGGAAGCGGCGGACCGCGGTGACCGCGTCAGTCAGGGCGAAACGGGCCCGGGAGGCGGGGGTGAGGGGTTCGACGATCAGGGCGGTCATGATGCGGTGGTCTCCAGTCGGCGGGATCCGCTGTCGCGGGCCCCGGTACGGTCGGCGTTTTCCGGCCTGGCCTCGCTGGTGAGCGTGCCGAAGACCTCGTCCAGGGTGGGGTGCTCCAGCCCGGCCTGGTGGATGGCGGCGCCGGTCGCTTCCAGCCGGGTGATCGCGGCGGCCAGGGTGGCCAGCCCGTCCGGCGCGGGCGCGGTCACCACGCGGCCGTCGACCCGGGCCCCCGGGCCGAGGGCCGCCTGGACCCCGGCCAGCTGGACGGCCCGCGCCTCGGCGAGCGTCACCCGCAGCCGGGCCTGCCCGGCGGCGGCCGTGAGCTGAGCCGGGGTGCCCGCCGCCGCGACCACGCCGCCGCTGATCACCACGATCTCGTCGGCGAGCTGATCGGCCTCCTCGAGGTGCTGGGTGGTGAGCAGCACGGTGGTGCCCGCGGCGACCAGCTCCCGGATGGCCTGCCACATCGCGGTCCGGCTGACCGGGTCGAGCCCCGACGTCGGCTCGTCCAGGAACAGCACCGGCGGGTCGGCCACCAGGCTGGCCGCCAGGTCCAGGCGGCGGCGCATGCCGCCCGAGTAGGTCTTGACCATCCGCCCCGCCGCGGCGGTCAGGCCGAACTGGTCGAGCAGTTCCCCGGCCCGCCGCTGCGACCGAGCCGGGCCGAGGTGGTACATGCGCCCGATGATGTCCAGGTTCTGCTGCCCGGTGAGCAGCTCGTCCATGGTCGCGCTCTGCCCGGCCACGCCGATCCGGGCCCGGACCCGCGCGGGATCCCTGGTCACGTCGAAGCCGGCCACCTCGGCACGGCCCGCGTCCGGGCGGATCAGCGTGGTGAGGATGCGGACAGTGGTGGTCTTGCCTGCCCCGTTACGGCCCAGGAGGGCACAGACGCTGCCGGCCGGCACCCGCAGGCTCACCTGCCGCAGCGCCTGGACCCGGCCGAAAGACCTGGCCAGCCCGTCCGCCTGGATCGCGTACTCAGTCATCGACGCTCCTTCGTAGAGACCCATGTCACCGGCACCTCGCGCGTACGCCGTACCCTGATTGCGTACGCCGTATTTGGTGCGTACGCGGTACGCTAGGTCTACACTGTACGCATGTCAAGTCCAGGCGGTGCGGCGGGCGGGGAGGCGGGCGAGTCGCGGGCGGGCGAGGAGTCGTTCTGGAGCGGCTATGACCTGCTCTGGGGGGACAACGCGGATACCGCCGCCACCCGGCGCAGCCCGCTGGACCGGACCCGGATCGTCCGGGCGGCGCTCCGCGTCGCCGACGCCGAAGGGCTCGCGGCCCTCACCATGCGGCGGGTCGCGACCGAGCTGGGGACTGGCGCCATGTCCTTGTACCGGCACGTTCCCGGCAAGGAGGCCCTGGTCAGCCTCATGATCGACGAGGCGCTCGGCGAGGACGTGCTGCCCGATCAGCCCTCCGGCGACTGGCGCGCCGACCTGCGCCTGGTGGCCAGCATGATGTGGGACTTCATCCAGCGCCACCCCTGGTACCCCGAGGCCGTGATGGAACGGCCGCCCATCACGCCCCGCGGATTGGCCGCCTTCGAATTCGCGCTCAGCATGCTGGACAACACGGGACTCCCCCCGAACGAGCGGGTCGTCATCGTCGCCACGGTGACCAGCACGGTCATCAACGCCGCCCAGAACGCGGCCGCCGAGGCGCGGGCCAGGTCGCGGTTCCGGGTGACCGACGAGGAGATCGTCTCCTCGGTCAGCGCCTTCCTGGGCCCCATCCTGGAGCGCGGGGAGTACCCGCGGCTCCGGGAGGCGCTCACCAGCGACAACCGCCTCGATCCCAAACAGGAGATGCAGGTCTCCATCGAACTGATCCTGGACGGCGCCGCCGCCCGTATCGCCGCCACCTGACCGCGGTTCCCGCCACCCGGCGGGCCGCGGCTGCGCCGGTGGACTGGGCAGGGTGGAGTCAGAGGCAGGACCGGTGGTAGGCGTGATAGCCCGCCGGGGGGTCGCCGATCAGCAGGGTGCCCCCTTGCCTTCGCAGGTAGAGGGTGATGTCCCAGTAGGTGCAGCCGGTAACGTCCGCGCCCGGGGCGGCCCGCTGCTCGCTGGTGAACGTCACCGTGGCCGCCACGCCACGCCGCAGTCGGCGAGATTCCCACGATGCTGGCGCTGGTGTCGGTGGTCGTTCCGTAGCCCTGGGCGAAGTCCGCCGCGGACAACTGTGCTCGCCGGGCCGGGACCAGCAGCCGCTCGTACTGCTGGTAGTCGCGGGTGTTGATGGCCGTGAAGTAGCTGACCAGGAAGCCGTCGACCTGCGCGGCGTCCGGAGCCTGGCTCAGCCCGGGCGCCATCGTCACCACGGCCGGGGCGCCGCCCGGCGCCGGGACCGACGGGGAGGGCGCGGCCGTGGAGGAGGGGGATGGCGCGGCGGAGGGGGATGGCGCGGCGGAGCCGGACGCTGGGGGACTGGCCTGGCGGGTAGCGGCGGTCTGGCGCCCGGCCAGCCGGGCTCCTGGCCCGGCGCCCCGGTGACCGCCGGACGCGGCCCACGCGGTGACCAGCCCGGCCAGCAGGGCCGCTGCGGCCAGCGTGGCGCTGATGACCTGGGCCCGGTGACCCGCGGCGGGCCGCCCGGCCCGGCGCGGTGGGCCGGGCGGTGAATAGAGCAGCCGGGAAGCCGTGTCGTCCCACTCCCCGTCGGTCACGGCCGCCGGGGCGGGCCGGGCCGGGGACGCCGCCGTCTCCGGGCCGCCGCCCGCGAACCGGTCCCCGAACGGGTCGCAGCCATCGGGATCGTCCTCGTCGGGCGCCTCCCCGTAGCGGTCCAGCCCGCCGCGGACGGGCTCTGCGGACCCGGGCTGGTACGGCGGGGCCTGGTACCGGCTGGTCTGGTACGCCGCGGCTTCGTACTGGTCAGCGTCGTGCCGGTCGGTGTCGTACTGATCGGTCTCGTACTGATTGGCTTCGTACTGATCCGGCTGGTACGAACTGGCTGCGTACTGGCCGGGCTGGTCCAGGGCGTCAACGTAGGGAGCGGGCAGGTAGGCGCCGGAATACCCAGGGTCGGCGGGATAGCCGGGCGCCGGCGGATAACCGGGCTCAGCGGGATAGCCGGGCGCCGGCGGATAACCGGGCTCCGGGTCGTACTCCGGTTCTGCGTAATGCCCGGGTTCCGCATAATGCCGGGGGCCGGGATAATGCCCGGGCTCTGTGTAGTGCCCTGCCGCCGGCCGATATCCCGGCTCCGGCAGCAGCGTGCTGCACCGAGGGCAATAGCGCAACGTCACGGCCACCTGGTCAGCGCACGTCGGGCAGATTCTCATCACGCTCCCCTTGCTCCCCGTCTGGGATCGTAATCAGGGCGTGGGACTTTTTTCAGGATTATCGTTGCTTCGGCGCGCTACCATTTAGCCGGGTTCACTAGTACTAATCCGACATGACTGGTCATTCCGCGCTCTTAACGAAGTGGAATAGCAGAAAACGAAAACCGGCTGGGCAATTGCCGCCTGCCGCCCGGAGGTATACCGGAGTGCCGCCCCCGGCCCCCCGGAACGGCCCCGGCGGGACATGAACGCGAACCCGCCAGGTCGTGATGGCCGCCGGAGCCGTGGGCTGGCAGGATCGAAGCGTGCCGGGAAGACCTGCTGCCTTCGACGAACTTGACGAGCGGATCGTGGCCGTCCTCGTCGGTGACGCCCGGACCAGCTATGCCGACATCGGGGCCACCGTCGGACTGTCCGCGTCTGCGGTCAAGCGGCGGGTTGACCGGTTGCGCGCCTCCGGTGCGATCACCGGCTTCACCGTGACCGTCGATCCGTCCGCCCTGGGCTGGACCACCGAGGCCTACGTGGAACTGTTCTGCCGCGGCCGGACCTCGCCCAGCGCTATCGGCGCGGCGCTGAGCAAGTATCCCGAGGTCACCGGGGCGTGCACGATCACCGGAGAGGCGGACGCCCTGCTGCACATCCGCGCGGCCGATGTGCAGCACTTCGAGCAGGTGGTCGAGCGGATCGTCGCGGAACCTTTCGTGGACCGGACGCGGAGCGTCATCGTGCTCTCGCGACTAGTCAGCCGGGCAGACATCCTGCCGCTCAGTAATGCCGACTGAGCGGAAGCCGCGGCGCAAAATTCTCCCAATACCTGATAAAGCCGCTCATGGCCAGGTCAGGGTCGCTACAGTCGGGCCATGCCCACCCCTGAGCATGATCCGTCGGCCAGTACCGCCCAGTTCCGCGCGTTCGCGAACGAGCGTTCCGGCGCCGACTCCGCGCCGTGGACGATGCGTGCTCCGCGTAACCGCGTGGTCGTCCTCACGGCGGCGGTAGTCGGAGTGGCCTTGGTGTTTTTCGTCATTGCCCTCCTGGTGCTCGGCTAGCCACTGTGCCATGACCATGGCTCTGCGTGATTCCTGCGCGGACCCGGTCATTGACTGCGGGTTATCGCCGGATTACCACTCAGTTTCGGGGGCGGCGGCCTAGCCGCTGGCTGCACCAGGCAGGATTGGCAGGCATGACGGTCCGTGACGCCACGCCGCAGCCGTCCGGGGCGGAGGACCGCGGGGACGAGCACCGGCTGACCGCGCTGGAAGGGCTCGCCGCACTCTCGCTCGACGCCCTGTCCTCGGTGGCCTATGGTCCCCAGGCGATCGTCATCGTGCTGGCCGCCGCCGGCACGGTGGGCTTCGACTACACCCTCCCGGTCACGCTGGCCATCGTCGTCCTGCTCGCCGTGCTGGTCATCTCCTACCGGCAGGTGATCGAGGCCTTCCCGAACGGCGGCGGCGCCTACGCGGTGGCCAAGCGGCACCTGGGGCAGAAGGCCAGTCTGCTGGCCGGGGCCTCGCTCACCGTCGACTACATCCTCAACGCCGCGGTCGGCGTGTCCGCCGGGGTCGAGGCGCTGACGTCCGCCTTCCCCGCCCTGTACCCCGACCGGGTCTGGCTCTGCCTCGGCGTGCTCGCGGTGATCACGGCGGCCAACTTTTGGGGCGTGGCGGAGTCCGCCCGGCTGTTCATCGTGCCCACGCTGCTCTTCATCTTCGCCATCGGGGTCGTCATCGTCGGCGGCCTGATCCGCTCGCACCCGGCCGTCGCCCCCTCTACCCAGCTGCCGCAGGCCACCGAGACGGTCGGCATCCTGCTGCTGCTCAAGGCGTTCGCCTCCGGCTGCTCGGCGCTGACCGGTGTGGAGGCGATCGCGAACGCGGTGCCGGAGTTCAAGCAGCCCCGGGCGCGGCGGGCCCAGCACACCGAGATGATGCTGGGCGTCATCCTCGGCCTGATGCTGATCGGCATCGCCGTCCTGATCCGCAAGTTCCACGCCGCCCCGTCCGCGACGGAGACGACCCTGGCCCAGCTGACCGGGGCCGCCGTGGGACACGGCATCGCCTTCTACGCCGTGCAGCTCATCACGACCGTCCTGCTGGCCCTGGCCGCCAATACCTCCTTCGGCGGCCTGCCGGTCCTGGCCAGCCTGCTGGCCAGGGACAACTTCCTGCCCCACGTGTTCGCGCTGAAAGGCGAGCGGCAGGTCTTCCGGTACGGAGTCGGGGTGCTCGCGGCCGCGGCCGCCGTACTGCTCGTCGTGTCGAGGGGCAGTACCCAGGCCCTGATCCCGGTGTTCGCCATCGGGGTGTTCGTCGGATTCACCCTGTCCCAGGCCGGCATGGTCAGGCACTGGCACGAGCAGCACGGGGAGGGCTGGGCCCGGCGGGCGTTCATCAACGGGCTGGGCGCGGTGCTCACCACGGCCGCGCTGGCTATCGAGCTGGTCAGCAAGTTCACCGAGGGTGCCTGGCTGGTCGTCCTGATCATCCCGCTGTTCGTCCTGCTGTTCACCCGGATCCACGGGGCTTACGCCCAGATCGGCGCGCAGCTCGAGCTGGGCCAGATGCCGGATCCGCCCGAGCGGACCCCGGGGCTGGCCGTCGTCCCGGTCCGTGGCCTGTCCCGGCTCACGCGGGAAGCCGTCTCCGCGGCCCTGTCCCTGGCCGACGAGGTCGTCGCGGTGACGATCTGCTACGACGAACTTGAGGACGAGCAGGCCACCGACAGCTTCCGCGAGCAGTGGGAACAGTGGGATCCAGACGTGCCGCTGGTCACCTTGCATACCGAGCACCGTTCGCTGGGTCCCCCGGTGGTCGAATACCTGCGGGCCCGGGAGCAGGAAGATCCGCACCGCCGGGTCCTGGTGGTGATCCCCGAGGTCCAGCCCCAGCACTGGTGGCGGTGGTTCCTGCACAACCAGCGTGGCTTCGTGCTGAACCGGGCCATCGTGGCCGGCACCGACAACGTGGTGGTCTGCCGGCTCCGGTTCCAGCTGCGGCATCTGGCGCCGGACGAGGACCCGCGTCCGCCGGGGGCCCGCAGATCCCCGGCGGACCGCAGATCCCCGAGGGACCGCAGATCCCGGAAGGACCGCGGGCCAGCTGAGCAGGCTCGTCGGGTCAGCCAGGGGCCAGGGCGTGGTTGACCACGGTGGCGACCCCTTGCACCAGGGCGATCCCGTCCGCCATGGCGGGGTTGCCCTGGCTCAGCACGACGATCTTGTAGACGCCTTGGTGACTGGTGAAGGCGCCGAGGCTGTTGACCACCCAGAGCTGCGGGTTGGGCAGCCAGCCGTTCTTCACGTGCACGGTCACTCCGGGTCCGGCGCCGGCCGGCACGCCCCAGCGCTGCGCCGGGATGACCTGCGACATGAGCCGCAGCTCGTACTCGCGTGACGCCTGGTTCAGCACCGGATTAGCGCTGGTCAGCATCGTGAGCAGGCGCAGTTCGTCCGGCGCGGTGGCCTGCGTCAGCCCCCACAGGATGCCTGGCCCCAGCGTGGTGTGCGTCATCCCGGCCAGATCGAGGAAGCGCTGCAGGCTAGCCCGGCCGACCTCGTCCCACAGCGTGTTCGCGGCCGCGTTGTCCGACTCGGTGATCATCTCCCGGGCCAGCCCGGCCTGGCCTGCGCTGAGCACCCCGTGGCTGGCCGCGACCTTGTGCAGCAGCGCGGCCAGGATGAGCACCTTGGCGATGCTGGCCGAGTCGAAGTGCCGTCCCGGGTGGAGCTCGCAGGTCATCCCGGTGTGCGTGTCCGCCACGGCCAGGGCGACGTCCGGCGCTCCGCGCACCGCGGCCAGGATGCCGCGGGACATCCGGGCCGCCCGGGCGTGGCCGGCGGCCGAGGGGGACGTGCAGATCCCCGCGGCGACTCTGGACTGCGCGGACGGGCTGGCCACGGCGGATCCCGGGGCCTGGCTCGCTGCCGGTGTGGCCGCCCTCCCATCCGTGGCCCGGAGCCGGGCTACGGCGGGGGCCGGGGTCGGCTCCGCCCGGGCGAGCGGCAGCATCCCGGCCGGCCGCGGATGCCTGGCGGCCACTACCACTCCCGCGGCGATGGATCCGGATACGGCCAGAATCACCGCGTATCGAATGGCCACGTTCAGCCACCGGAATTGCCTGGTGTGCTTGCCTCTCACGGCCGCCTCATTC
>CAWJPL010000009.1:0-10572 GCA_963844695.1 uncultured Actinomycetes bacterium | reverse complement strand
TCCGGGGTGCGGACCGGGCGGGCCTGGCGGGTGGGTCACGCCAGGCAGGTGAGCGGCGCGCCGCCGTTGTAGGCGACCATGTCGGCCAGCGCGGCCGGCACGTCGATGGGCCCGCCGCGCGGGGCGCCGGCGAGTTCGGCGCAGGCCCGGTGCAGGTTGCCGACGATCCGCTCGGGGTCGGCCCAGCCGGCGAACCGGCCCAGGTCGGTGTCCCGGGCCGCGGCGAGCGGGGTCACCCCGGCCGCCTGGGCGCGGGCCGCGACCTCGAGCACGAACCGGAGGTAGTCCAGCGTCGCGTCGAGCGGCCCCGTCCCCTCGAACACGGGACCGTGGCCCGGCACGATGAGCTGGGCGCCGAGCGGCGCCACGACCTGCTCCAGCACCTCGACGGCGCCGGCCACCGAGCCCATCAGCAGGAACGGCGTGCCCCCGTTGAAGATCAGGTCGCCGCAGAACAGCACGGAGCGGTCCGGGATCCAGACGATCGAGTCGTTGGTGGTGTGCGCGGCGGTCCCGACGTGACGCACGGACGCCCGCAGGTCCCCGGCGTGCACCGCGATCTCGTCGGTGAACGTGACGAAGGGCGGGTCGAGGGTCAGCTCACCCCAGTCCGGGCCGTCCCAGAAGGGCAGCTCGCGCGGCGGCCCGAAGGCCAGGGCCTCGGCCCGGGCGCTCTCATGGCCGACGATCGCCGCTCCCGGGAACAGGCAGTTGCCGAAAGTGTGGTCGCCGTGGTGATGCGTGTTGACCACCGTGCGCACCGGCGCGGGGGTGACCGCCGCGATGGCGGCCTGGTAGGCGCGGGTCCGCCGGTGGGTCGCGCACGAGTTGACGCTGATGACGCCCTGCGGCCCGGTCAGGAAGCCGGTGTTGTTGATCCACCAGGTGCCGTCGGGCTGCACGTACGCGTAGACGCCGGCCGACACCTCGTGCACCTCGGGCCGTCCCGGGACGGTGATGTCGCTGGGCAGGCTGCTCATCGGGCTCCTTCCGGCGTGCCACGCCGGGCAGCCACCGCCAGCGCCAGCTGCACGATCGAGCCGGGCTGGCCGGTCACCAGCCCCGGCGTCCCATGCCGGGCGGCGCGGTCCAGCAGCGTCTCCAGATCCGCCTGGCTGCCGGCGGCGGCCCGGGCGAACAGCCGCTCCCCGCCGTCATCCAGGACATCGGCGAAGTGCTCTTTCTTGCCGACATCCAGCCCCACCCAGACACCGACCGGTTCCGGTGCGGCCACCTGCGTCCCTTCCCCTGCTGTTCTGGCTGGTCACAAGCACAAGAAGGCCGCCGGTGGCGCGCTGCCCGTCACCCACCTTACGAACCAGCGATCAAGCCGCATGTCCCCATCAGAGGTCTGCGCACCAGCGGTGCCGGTGGCAACACCCCCCAGGCCATACCAGCTGCAGGGGGCGAAGAGCCATGCCGGCACCGCCGCCTTCCCAAGCCCGGACCCTACTTGCCCGGGCACACCCAAGAAGGTAAGGGGGCCCGGCCTAGCCGCGCCCGGGAGCCGGAGGCGTGATCACACCGGGCTGGCCACCGCGTGCCGGACCCGGCCGACCGCCGACCGGACGCGGAACGCCATCGCGATCTCCATCACCCCGTAGATGATCAGCCATATGCCGAGCACTAGGGCCAGCGTCACCAGCGAGATGCCCGGTTCGGCCAGCACGACGATCCCGGCCAGGATGCTGAGCACCCCGATGAAGCCGGTCCAGCCCCGGTTCGGCTGGTCCCGGTGGGCCAGCGCGTTGAAGATCTCCGAGAAGCCGTTGACTATCCAGAAGATGCCCAGCAGCAGGGCCAGCGCCGCCACCGAGACCGCCAAGTGGCGGATCGCGTACAGGCCGATGATGAAGGCGAACAACCCCAGCACGGCGCTCAGCACCCGGACGCCGCCGGACTCGCCGTCGCTTGCGAACGCGCTGACGAACTGGAAGATGCCGACCACGACCAGCTGGATGCCGAACAGCACCGCGATCGCGATGACGGTCGGGCCGGGCCACGCCACGGCGGCCACACCGGCGGCCAGCGTGAGGATGCCGAAGGCCAGCAGCCAGATCCAGTGCCGGCCGATAGAGGCGACAAGGTCAGCGGCGTCAGTACGGGGAGAAGGACTCATTCCGGGGCTCCAGCGGAAGTCAGGACAGGCACCACACCAGCATCATGGACAACCCCCGTGCTGTCCATGTACGGGCGCACAATACATCGTGCCGTCTCATGTGCGGCTGCACATTACCTGTGGTCCAGGCGGTGAGCGCCTGGCCCTGGAAGCCGCCGGCGCGACCGGAATGGCCGGCGGCGAGTGGTCGTATACCTGCGCTTTGGCTGCTGTAGATTTGTTTGCCTATCTTCGTTCATCTCTACGTCAGTAAAAGTGCCGGGTGACCGGGGCGGGGAGCAAGCATGCACCGGACGCCCGAGGTCTCGCGTCCTGCCTGGATGAAGGCGCTTTCACCGAACGGCGACGGGATGCGCCGGTCGCCGGTCGAGATCGTGGCCAACATGGCCTCCTACGTGACCAGGACACCCGTCGCGGACCGGTCCGGGCTGCGCGGCGGATGGTTCGGCCGGTGGACCGACGGAGTGGTGGCCATGCGCGGCGACTGCGTCGCGTTCGCCAGCCACTGGGAGCTGCACAACGACCGCGTCGCCGCCGAGTCCGGGCCGCTCTGGGTCGTGCTCGGTGACTCCACGGCTCAGGGCCTCGGTGCGCCGGGCCCCGAAAGCGGCTACGTCGGGCAGGTCCTGGCCGAGCTCCGGCAGCAGACCGGGCAGCAGTGGCGGGTGCTTAACCTCAGCACGTCCGGCGCGCTCATCCGGGACGTCCTGCAGTACCAGCTGCCCCGGCTGCCCGCCGCCCCGGACCTCGTGACCTGCGGGATCGGCGCCAACGACATCCTGTACACCGCGCCGTCCCGGCTGTTCGCCGACCTGCGCACCCTGATAGCGACCTTGCCCGAGCAGGCCGTCGTGCTGGACCTGCCGCTCCCCGGCGGCCTGTGGGGTGTCCTCGGCCGGTTCACCGTGCCCTACGTGGCGCGGGTCAACCGGACCATCCACCAGGCCGCCCAGGCGCGCGGCCTGCCGGTCGCCGAGGTGTCCACGCATTTCCGGCCGCCCTGGCCCGGGAAGTTCGCCTCGGACTACTTTCATCCCAGCCAGGCGGGCTACCGGGACTGGGCCCGCGCCCTGCTGGCCGCGCTCCCGTCCGCCCCGCGCTGGGCCGGGACGGTTCCCGTTCGCTGATTGGCGGGTGGTAATGCCGCCCATTGTTCGCGAAGTTGTCACGCTGAGTTACTGATTCATGAGCCTGGCCCCGTCAAGATCGGGGTGTGCACGTAGCGACCGTGCGGCGGGCTGAGGCGTGAGGCGGGCTGGGCGTGAAGGTGGTGCGGCTCGCCAACTACGTGGCCCCGGCGTCCGGGGGCCTCCGGACCTCGTTGCGGGAACTCGGCGCGGGGTACCTGGCGGCCGGGCACGAGCCGGTGCTCGTCATCCCCGGCGCCCGGCCGGGACGGCAGCTGACCGAGCAGGGGCTGGTCGTGACCGTGCCCGGATGGCGGGTGCCGGCCACCGGCGGGTACCGGGCCATCCTGGCCCGCCGGTCCCTGGGGCGGCTGCTCGGGCGACTGGAGCCCGACCGGCTCGAGGTGTCCGACCGCACCACGCTGCGCTGGACCGGCGCCTGGGCCCGGGCCCGCGGAGTCCGGTCCATGATGGTGTCGCATGACAGCCTGGCCGGGCTGATGACCATGTTCAGCCCCCCGGGCGTGCCCGCGGCCTGGCTGGCCGACCAGTTCAACCGCAGCACGGCCCGCTCCTACGACGTGGTGCTGTGCACCACCGCCTGGGCCGCCGCCGAATTCCGCCGGCTGGGCGTGCCGAACCTGCTCCAGGTGCCGCTCGGCGTGGACCTGGCCTGTTTTCACCCCGGGCGCCGGGACGAGAGCCTGCGATCCCGGCTCGCGCCGGACGGTGCGGCCCTGCTGGTGCACTGCAGCCGCCTGTCGCCGGAGAAACGGCCGCAGCGCGCCCTGGGCGCGCTGGCGGAACTGCGCCGCCGCGGCCTGCCCGCCGTCCTTGTGGTCGCGGGAGACGGGCCGCAGCGCCGGTCGTTGCAGGCCCAGGCGCGGGGCCAGCCGGTCAGGTTTTTGCGGCACATCTCCGATCGCAGGGTGCTGGCCCGGCTGCTCGCGACCGCCGACGTGGTGATTGCGCCCGGGCCGGTCGAGACGTTCGGCCTCTCGGCTCTGGAGGCTCTGGCCAGCGGCACGCCTGTCGTGGTCAGCAGCCGCAGCGCCCTGCCCGCCATCGTCGGGCCGGCCGGCCTGACCACGGAGGACGACGACGCGTCGTGCGCCGACGCCGTCACGTCCCTGCTGGAGCGGGACGTGGCCGGACGCCGCCAGCTGGCCCGGCAGCAGGCCGAGCGGTACGGCTGGCCCGCCGCGGTCCGCGGCTTCCTGGACGCGCACGGCCTGGCCCCCGGACCCGGCCTTCCCGGGCCTGGCCTTCCCAGGACGGCGGCGGCCGGTGCGGGGGGAGCCAGCGCCGGGGGCCTGAGCAGCGGGGGACTCGGCGGCGCGGCCCGGAGCCGGGGCGGGAGCCCGCCGTGACCAGCACCTCCGCGGCTGGTCCCGGGCTGGCCGGGAAGATCCCGGTGATGCGTTTCGCGGCGCTGGGTGATTCGGTCACGCTGGGCATCGGGGATCAGCTGCCGCAGGGTGGCTGGCGCGGCTGGGCGGCCCTGCTGGCCGGCTCGCTGGCCCCGCCGGATCAGGTGGAACTGTGCAACCTGGCCCAGAGCGGCGCGCTGGTCCGGGACGTGGCCAGCGAGCAGCTACCCCTGGCGCTCTCGGTGCGCCCGGCGCTGGCCTCGGTGCTGGTTGGCGTCAACGACACGCTGCGCGGGAAGTTCGACCCGGCCGCGATCGCGGCGGACCTGGAGAACACCGTGTCCGCGCTGCGGCACGCCGGGACGGTGGTACTCACCGCGAGCCTGCCCGACCCCGGGCTGCTGCTCCGGATCCCGGCCTCGGTCCGCCGCCCGCTGGCCCGCCGGGCGCACCAGATCAACGCAGTCCTGGGCCAGCTTGCGGTGCGCTACGACCTCGTGCACGTAGACATCGCGGCGCGCCCGGAGATCTACGACAAGCGGATGTGGGGAGTGGACCGGCTGCACCCCAGCGAGCGCGGGCACCGGATGCTGGCCCGGATGTTCGCGGAACGGCTGGCGGACCGGGGCATGCCGCCGCTGGCCCCGCCCGACCCTGAGCCGGCCAACCCGGAGCCGGGCGCCTGGCGCCAGGCCCACTGGATGGCCACCAAGGGCACCGGCTGGATGGTCAGGCGATTGCGGGACCTGCTGCCCGGGCTGCTCCAGCTGGCCGTGGCCGAGTGCTGGCACGACCTGCGCGGATACCCGGCCGATCCCGGCGCGGACCGCCGACCCCGGACCGGACCGGGACGTGACTGACATGAGCGGCCCGGGTGTTCCGCGGTCAGGCACGCGGGGCCCGGTGGGTGACCGCGCACGTCCGGACTTCGCTGAGCTGCGCCGCCGGATCCGGCAGGAGGGCCTGATGGACCGGCGGCCGCGCTACTACGCCATCAAGATCGCCGTCCTGGCGGTCCTGCTCGCCGGGGGATGGGCCGCCTTCGCCATACTGGGTGACTCCTGGTACCAGCTGGTGGTCGCGGTCTACCTGGCGGCGGTCTTCGGCCAGATCGGCTTCCTCGGCCACGAGGCCGGCCACAGGCAGATCTTCTGCTCCCGCCGGGCCAACAACGTGGTCGGCCTGGTGCACGGCAACCTGCTGATCGGCCTGAGCTTCGGGTGGTGGACCGGGAAGCACAACCGGCACCACGCGTACCCCAACCAGGCGGGCAAGGACCCCGATATCGCCATCGGGGCGATCGCCTTCACCCCTGACCAGGCCCGCGGGCGCCGGGGAGCAGCCCGGGTGCTGGCCCGGTACCAGGCGTACCTGTTCTTCCCCATGCTGCTGCTGGAGGCGGTAAGCATGCACGCGATCAGCGTGCGCGCGGTGCTGAACGGCCCGGTCCGCCGCCGGTGGCTGGAAGGCCTGCTGCTCTTCACCCACTGCGCGGGCTTATCTCATCGCGGTCTTCCTGGTCCTGTCCTGGCCCCGGGCCCTGGCCTTCATCGCCATCCAGCAAGGGCTGTTCGGCCTCTACCTGGGCTGCGCGTTCGCCCCCAACCACAAGGGCATGCCGGTACTGAGCAACGAGGACAGCCTGGACTTCTTGCGCCAGCAGGTGCTCACCTCGCGCAACGTCAGCGGGTGCCGCCTGACCGAGGCCATGCTCGGCGGCCTCAACTACCAGATCGAGCACCACCTGTTCCCGGCCATGCCCCGCCCGGCGCTGCGCCGCTGCCGACGGTGGTGCGGGCCTTCTGTGCCCAGGCCGGCCTGCACTACTGCGAGAAGGGCCTGGTCAGTTCCTACTCGGAGGTACTGCCTCACCTTCATGCGGCGGGACGGCGGTGAGGGCTCGCGATCCGTCCTTGCCCCGCTATCGGCTGGTTACCGGCGGGGTGGCAACGCTGGCCGGACGGGGACGCAGAACTCGTCGAACGCCTCCCGGAGGTCCCCCACCCCAGAGACTCCCCGGTCACTGATGACCTCGACGACCTCCTTCGCCCGCCAGTAGTTCGACGGGACGAGCAGGCCGGACGTGACCGCTGTGAACGCCGTGTGCGCGGCCTCGTCCAGCTCGTCTGACGCGATGAGCGCGAGCGCCAGGTCCAGCCGGGCTGATGCTGCCCGCCGCGGCCTGACGGGGCCGTCGGTGCCGGATTCCAGCCGGCCGAGGACGCCCCGCGCATATCCCGCTGCAGCGGGGTCGCCGAGCCAGGCGAGAGTCGTGGCGGTGTAGGCATCAGACTTCGCGGGGTCGTACTGGTAGTGGTGCTCCGGACGGTCGGGCATCGGCAGCGGCGCGACGAGGGCCTCCGTCCGGGCCAGAGCCTCGCGGGCTTCCCTCGCCGCGCCGAGCCGGGCCCACGCGCGGGCCTCCTGCCCGGTCGCCTGGATGTACGCGCTGCCGCCCTGCGGGGCGGTGCGCTGGGCGGCCTGGGCGTACGCGGCGGCGTGCGGGTAGTCCCCTTCGGTGAGGACCTGCCAGGCCTTCGTCTCCAGGCACCAGGCGGCGATCTCGCGGTCGCCGGTCTCCCGGGCCAGTTCCGTCGCGGTGCGCAGGTAGGCCGACGCAGGCGGGAACCGCCGCAGGTCGATGAGGCACGTCGAAGCGAGGAGCGACAGCCACCCCGCCGTGACGAGGAGACGCCGGTGCTCGCTGAGCGTCGTCCGGCCAGCCAGCAGGCCACTCGCGTACGCCAGGTGCGCCCGGACCCGGATAAGGAGCTGGTCCGGTCGGGTCCGCGGGTAGGCCAGCGCCATGCCATCGGTGGTGCGTTCGAGTTCGCCCACGGTGGCCTCGCCGACGTCGCTAGCGGCCGTGCGGCGCACCACCTCGATCGCGGCGATCTCGTCGTCTGCGACCGTGTCCGGACGGGCCGGGGCGCTCCGGTCAGCGGCGGCCAGCGCCCCGGCCGCGCCGAACTCCTCGTCGAGGAGCCGGGCGATGTTCGGCGACGGCTGCTGCTTCCCACTCCGGAGCCGCGAGATCAGGCCCGGGTCGCAATGCACCCGCCGGGCCAGGGCGCGCACACCGATGTTGCGGGCGGCCATGGCTGCGTCGAGTCTTCCGGCGAAGTCGTCCATCGCCTAGAACCATTCCCCACGCTGGCGGCGTTGACGGGTGTTGACCGGCGTGCTGTCAACACTCCCACCGTAACGGGCCGGGCGCGCAGGGTTGGATCATGTTTCCAGCAGGCGACCATCCACCCCTCCCCGATCCAGGCCAGGTCATCGCGGCTGAGCGCGAGGTGCGGCTATTACGCCGTCACTTTCCCCGCTACCGGATCGACCTCGGCTACACGCCGACCGGGGCGCGGTACAGCGCCCAGCGCAAAGAGCCCGGCCCGGGACCGTACGCCGTGGTCACGGAAGACCCGTTCGAGCTGCGGTCGGAACTGTCCGGCGAGGCGGCACCCCCTCCGTGATGAGCTCCTCTGAGCAGCCAGGGGGCTCCCCGCCGCCCTGGTCCCCTGGGCAGGGCGGCGGCTGGCCGGGACCGGCAGCGGCATAGAACGTGAATGCTCTTAGCTTGCTTGATACCGCTCTCACCCGTTTGCGGTCTGACCTGCCGCGTCGTCGTCATGCTGCCGGGCGCTGAGTGCGGCCACGGGGTCAGCTGGGGCTTCCGGATTCTTAGGCCCGGTGTCGCGGAAGACCAGCCAGCGCATGGCGGAGTACATGTACACGCATTCGCACCCGGCCGCGGTGAGCCGGGCCAGCCGGGAGTCCAGCCCCAGGGCGGCCAGCCCGGTGGTCAGGCCGAGGATCAGGGCCAGGAAGTTCACCGTCACCACGGCGGCGTAGACGGTCAGCTGGGGGCCCACCGCGCCGTGCGAGCGGAAGTTCAGCGTCCGGTTGAGAAAGTAGCCCAGCCCGGACGCCAGCACGTAAGCCACGGTGACGGCCGCCGGCAGCGGCCACCGCAGTCCGCCGTGGAACGCGGTGAGCAGGGCTAGGTCCACGGTGAAGGTGATCGAGCTGATGACCGCGAAACCGAGCAGACGGGCCGACACCAGCCGGCTGAGGCCGAACGGGAGCCGGCCCGCGACCGCCGCCATCACGGCGGTGAACCGGGCCCCTCGCTTGCGGGCTCTCCCCGTCCGGGCTTGCGGCTTCCGGGGCCGCCGCTTCCGGGGCCGCGACTTCCGGGGCCCCCGCCCCACCCCCGTCGCGGACATGAGCATCAGCCTCTCAACCCCCGGTGACAGGCAGTCGACCTCCGGCAGGCCAGCCGGCCAATTGCCGGCCCACCGCGCCCTGCGTCGCAGGCGGTCGATCCAGTTACGATGCGGTTGCCGCTCAGGGCCGGGAAGGGGAGCGATGGCAGGAGACGACGCGCAGCAGCCGCGTACCGGCCGGCCAGGCGGCGGCCTGCTCGTCATGACCCTGATCTGTGCAGCGCAGTTCGTGCTGCAGCTGGATTTCAGCATCGTCAACGTGGCCCTGCCCACGATCCAGCGGGAGCTGGGCATGGCCGCGGCCCAGCTGCAGTGGATCGTGACCGGGTACGCGCTGACCTTTGGCTCGCTGCTCCTGGTGGGCGGGCGCCTCGCCGACCTGCTCGGGCGGCGCCGCCTGCTCGTCATCGGGCTGGTGCTGTTCGCGGTGGCCTCACTGGCCTGCGGGCTCGCCCAGTGGCCGATCATGCTGATCGCCGCGCGGATCGTCCAGGGGGCAGCGGGCGCGCTGGTGTCCCCGGCCGCGCTCTCGTTGCTGACCACGGTCAACCCGGAGGGCCCGGCCCGCAACCGGGCGCTGGCCACCTGGCAGGCGACCACGGCGGCGGGCGCCACCACCGGGATCATCGCGGGCGGGCTGCTGACGCAGTTCCTGGGCTGGCGGGCGGTGTTCCTGGTCAACCCGCCGCTCATCCTGATCATGCTGGCGCTGGCCCGGAGGCTGCCGGCCGGCCACGCGGAGGGTGCCGGGCGGATCGACGTCCGCGGCGCGCTGCTGGTGACGGTCTCGCTCGCGGCGCTGATCTTCGGGCTGAGCTACGGCCAGCAGCACGGGTTCAGCGCGCCGGTCAGTGTCGCGGCGCTGGTGCTCGCGGTGCTGCTCGCCGTCCTCTTCGTGCAGGCCGAGCGGGCCGCGAGCGCGCCCATGCTGCCCCTGGCCATCTTCGCCGCGCCGACCCGGCGCGCCGCGGTGGTAGCCATGCTGATGATCGGGGCGATCCTCGCCGGCTACGTCTACTTCGTCTCGCTGTACCTGCAGCGGGTCGAGGGCTTCAGCCCGGTTCAGACCGGGCTGGCCCTGGTCCCCTCGACGGTCACCGTCGTGCTCGTCTCCACGCTCGGCACCCGCCGGCTGCTCACCCGGCTGTCCATCAAGTACGTGCTGCTCGCCGGGCTGGCCAGCATGGCGGGCGGCCAGCTCTGGCTGGCTCAGATCTCGCCCGGGGGCAGTTACGCCGCGGACGTCCTGCCCGGCTTGCTGCTCACCGCGGTGGGCATCGGCCTCGCGCTGCCCACCGCCTCGATCGCCATCACCAGCGGCGTGCAGGGACGCGACCAGGGCCTGGCCGGCGCGCTGTTCACCACCAGCCAGCAGACCGGGGCCGCGGTCGGCCTGGCCGTCCTCGCGACCGCCGCGGCGGCCCGCACCGCACACGCCTCCGGGTCACTGACCGCCGGATACCAGCTGTCCTTCCTGATCGCTGGCGGTCTGGCCGTACTGGCCGGCCTGGTGGTCACGATCGAGCTGCGCTCCCGCGACTGCCAGCAGGAACTCGCCCGCCAGCAGGCCGCCGACGGCGGCCAGCGCCTGGTCCCGGCGGCCGAGGCCCAGCTGCGCAAGTGCTGAGCCAGCAGGCCGCAGGTTCCCCGGCCGCGCCGGGCCGGGCCGGCCCCTCGCCGTCACTGAGCAGGCCGCGCAGGCTTTCTTCCGGCTTCAGCTAGCCGGCGGC
>CAWJPL010000008.1:0-44348 GCA_963844695.1 uncultured Actinomycetes bacterium | reverse complement strand
CAACAGGAGCACGGCCAGCACCGTGCGCAACTTGGGTGCGTTGATGCTGCTCCAGCCCCCGTCAACCTGGACCTCAACTGGCCCAAGTATCCGAAACCGCATCGCTCGCGCCTCGTCACTGGGGTGCGTCCGTCCCCGACACCGTAAGTCACGGAACTGGCCAAGCCGTCACTTAATGATGAACCTGATTTGGCCATCGCGGCAGCTTCCGGGCGGGGTATTGCCGGGCGTACCTGACGTTCGGGGCTCAATCACGGATCAATCGTGACGCAAGAACCCACTGGCATTCTCTTACTCAGCCACGACAAGCAGGACAAGTCGCCGGCAGGGGAAACCAGGTCGGGGGGGCCGACCGGGATCACCGCGGACCGCCAAACGGGGGCGCAGTCCGCGAAATCTCCTGGTCAGGGCTGGTATGCGTGCGCCAGCCCTGACCAGGGACCAGGGATCCCGGACCGGGGGGAAGCAGCACGCAACGTAGCCGGACGCGGGCACCGAGCTGGTGGCCGCCGTCTTCGTCGCTTGCGGGGGCGAAGACAGCGGTCACCTTCGGGATCGCAAGAACGCCTCAGGCCGGTGATGGGTCCGGGGGACGACCCATGCCGGTCTGGGGTCCGGGGGCGGCAGAGCGGCCCGGACCTCCTCGGAGGTCCGGGCTCGCTCAGTGTCCTGGACCGGGTTAGCTCTGGCCGTCGAAGAGGCTGGTCACCGATCCGTCGCTGAACACCTCGGTGATCGCCCGGGCGATCAGCGGCGCGATCGACAGCACAGTCAGCTTGTCGAACCGGCTGTCGTGCGGGATCGGCAGCGTATTGGTCACGATGACCTCGCTGATCCGCGAATTCTTCAGCCCGTCCACCGCGTTGCCGGACAGCACGCCGTGCGTGGCGGTGACGATGACCTTGGCCGCACCCTGCTCGAACAGCGCGTCGGCCGCCTTGATGATCGTCGCGCCGGTGTCGATCATGTCGTCCACGACGATGCAGGTCCGGCCGGCGACCTTCCCGACCACCTCCGAGACCGCCACCTTGTTGGCTACGTCGGGGTCGCGGCGCTTGTGGATGATGGCCAGCGGGCTGCCGAGCCGGTCGGTCCACCGCTCACAGACGCGGACCCGGCCGGCGTCCGGGGCCACGACCGTGACCTGCGAGACGTCCAGGTTGCCCTCGACGTAGCCGGCCAGGATCGGCAGCGCGAACAGGTGGTCCACCGGGCCGTCGAAAAAACCCTGGATCTGCGCGGTGTGCAGGTTGACGGCCATGATCCGGTCCGCGCCCGCGGTGAGGAACAGGTCCGCCATCAGCCGGGCCGAGATCGGCTCGCGGCCGCGGCTCTTCTTGTCCTGGCGGGCGTAGCCGAAGAACGGCGCGACCACGGTGATCCGCTTGGCCGACGCGCGCTTGAGCGCATCGACCATAATCAGCTGTTCCATGATCCACTGGTTGATCGGCGCGGTGTGGCTCTGCACCACGAACGCGTCGCTGCCGCGGACCGACTCCATGAAGCGGACGAAGATCTCGCCGTTGGCGAAGTCGAACAGCCGGGCCGGGGTGGGCTCGATGCCGA
This sequence comes from uncultured Actinomycetes bacterium, assembly GCA_963844695.1. Taxonomy (GTDB): domain Bacteria; phylum Actinomycetota; class Actinomycetes; order Streptosporangiales; family Streptosporangiaceae; genus RYN-230. Next base: position 42,782 of record CAWJPL010000008.1, on the reverse strand, counting down.
GGTTGCGGGCGATTTCACTGGTCAGTTCGGGGTGGGCCCGGCCGGAGAAAAGCATCAGCTTCTTCTCGCCGGACGCGGTGATGCCGGTCACGCTCCCTGAGCTCCCTCACTCGTGTCGGCGTCCTGTCCCCCGGCGTGCCGCCCCCCGGCGTCCGGCCCGCCAGAACTCTGTCCGCCAGAACTCTGTCCGGCGGGACTCTGCCCGCCAGGGATCTGGTGAGCGGGGTCCCGTTCGCTGCCGGCCAGCTGCCCGTCAGCATGGATTCCTGCGTTGTTCATACCCGCTGCACCGAGCCACCTGCATCGACCTTGCTGCCCGGAGGGAGATAGGCAAACGGTCCCACGACCGCGCCCGCGCCGATATCGGCCCCCCGGCAGACGGACTGGATGACGGTGGCCCCCTCGCCCACGGTGGTGTCCCGCAGTTGCGCCCCCGGGCCGACCCGGGCCCCCGCCGCCACGGCGGTGCGGCCCTCGAGCTGGGTGCCCGGCCCGACCTCGACGTCGCGGGCCAGGCTCACCCCCGTATCGACCCAGGTCGTCGCCGGGTCCACGACGGTGACGCCCGCACCCATCCAGGTGCTGAGCAGCCGCGCGTTGAAGATCTGCCGGGCCCGGGCCAGCTGGGCCCGGTCGTTCACGCCCAGCACCTCGTCCGGGTCCTCCAGGGTCACCGAGGCCACGTGGTGACCTTCGGCCCGGAGGATCGCGATCACGTCGGTGAGATATTCCTCACCCTTGGCGTTGTCGGTGGGCACCCGCTTGACCGCGTCGCCGAGCAGGTGCGCCTCGAAGGCGTAGACCCCCGAGTTGATCTCGTCGACGGCCCGCTCATCCGGAGTCGCGTCCGCCTCCTCGGTGATCTTCAGGAAGGCACCGGAGTCGTCGCGGATGATGCGGCCGTACCCGGCCGGGTTGGGCACCCGGGCGGTGAGCACGGTGGCCGCGGCCCCCCGGGCCTGGTGTTCGCGGACCAGGGCGGCCAGCGTGGCGCCGCGCAGCAGCGGGGCGTCCGCGTAGGTGACCACGATCGTCCCGTGGTCCAGCCCGACCTCCTCGATCACGGTCCGGACCGCGTGGCCGGTGCCGCCCTGGCGGTGCTGGACCACGGCCTGGACATCCGGCGCGTAGCTGGCCAGGTACTCAGTGACCTCGCGGCGCCGGTGGCCTACCACCACGATGAGACGGACCGGATCCGTCTCGCGCCCGGTGGCCAGCACGTGCCCGAGCAAGGTCTCGCCGCAGATCTGATGCAGCACCTTGGGGGTATCGGACTTCATCCGCGTACCTTCGCCCGCGGCCAGGATGATGACCGCAGCCGGACGGCTCACACTCACTAGGCGGTGCTCCTCGGTTGCTGCTCCCCGGATGCCGGGATCCCGCTCCCCGGTTGCGCCGTCATGGCCCGCGCCGATCCCGCCCGCTCCCCTGGCCCATTCAAGGCACGCGCCCGACACCCGCAGGATACCGTCCGGGTCGTCTCGCCGACGCGGGTTGGGTGAGACGAAGCCCCTGCTCAGCGGAACGTAGCGAGGCCCGCACGGGCCGCCAGGCCTGCCGCCGCACCCTTTCGGCCGGGATGTCCTGGCGAGACAGATTTTGTCGGTACCCGGCGCTAGCATTCGAATATGAATTCGATCAAGTTAGGCAGCGAGACACGGACATCCCCAGGAGCCGAGCGGGTTCGGGAGCAGGCCATTGCTCTACGCCGGGCCGGGCACTCTCTCCGAGAGATCAAACAGATTCTCGGCATCGGCAGCAACCAGACGCTGCACGAGGCGCTGCGCGGTGAGCCACCACCAGAATGGACCCGCCGGCCGAGAGCCAAGGACGACCTGCACGTCCGGGCCCGCGAACTCCGCGCCCAGGGCCTCGACTACGAGGACATCGCGGCGGCGTTAGGCGTCTCGAAGAGTTCCGTCTCACTTTGGGTCAGGGACATGCCGCGGCCCGAACGGCTGAGCTACGAGGAGTGCCGCAAGCGGTCGGCGGAGGGATCCCGGCTCTACTGGGAGACCGAGCGGCCCGCCCGCGAGGCCCGGCGTGAAGAGGTGCGGACCGCGGCGGCCGGCCAGATCGGCGCGCTGTCCAAGCGGGAGATCCTCATCGCCGGCGCAATCGCCTACTGGTGCGAGGGCGCCAAGAGCAAGCCGCACAGGAGACATGAATACGTCGCCTTCATCAACAGCGATCCTGCTCTGATCAAGTTCTTTCTGCGCTTTCTCGGCGAGGCCGGTGTCGAGCCCGCGCAACTGCGCTTCCGCGTGCACATCCACGAGACCGCAGACGTGGCGGCAGCGGAGGAGTTCTGGCGGGGCGTCACCGGAGCCAGGTCAGCACAGTTTCACCGGACCGGGCTGAAGAGGCACAACCCGCGGACAGTGCGCAAGAACGTGGGTGCCGACTACCACGGCTGCCTGATCATTGGCGTCAGGCAGAGCGCCGACCTCTACCGGCGGATCGAGGGCTGGGTCCGCGCCGCGGTGGGTCACAGCTGATCAGCCATATGGCCGAGGTTCGGATCGTGACCCGAACCTCGGTCATATGGAGCAGCTCCCGGGCGAGGATTCGAACCTCGGTTCAAGACTCCAAAGGTCTTTGTCCTGCCAGGCTAGACGACCCGGGACCGTTCGATTCTTGCCCCAAATGCTACCGGGCCCTGGGTGAGGCAGATGCGGACCTCAGCGACTGAATATCAGAACATGTGGGTTCGATCCCTGGCTGGTAGTCCTGATACCTGAACGCTGGGACGTGAAGTCCTGCCATGGCGTCTTGTCTCGGTATCTGAGACGAGCTAGATGACTACGCTGCGCTGACTACAGGGCCACATGGCGAAATCATTCGGACTCCATATGTGCAACTTACGGTTTCGTAGGTTACGGTGACGTAAGCGTCATGATTTCCGCGAAGCTGGGTAGCTGAGCCGGGACAGACGCGCGGCCCCACCCCTAAGGCCCCGAGAGCAGAGCGAGGTTCAGCATGACTGCCTCCCCCGAGACCGAGACCGAGACCGTCACAAACGGAACCATCCCGGCTGCGGCCCCGACGGTCACCCGGCGCGCCCCCCTGCCGGAGATAGAAGCGGACCCGAGCAGCACGCTGGACCGCTTCCTGGTCGCCCTGTTCGTCTCCATCCCGCTCCTCGCGGTCCTGGCCGCCATCCCGCTGGCCTGGAACCTCGGCTGGCTCGGCTGGCACGACGTAGTGATCGCGCTGGTCTTTTACGTGATCTCCGGGATGGGGATCAGCATGGGCTTCCACCGCTACTTCACCCATTCCTCGTTCAAGGCGAACCGGGGACTGAAGATCGCGCTGGCCGTGGCGGGCTCCCTGGCCATCGAGGGGCCCGTGCTGGTCTGGGTGGCTGACCACCGCCGGCACCACAAGTACAGCGACAAAGAGGGCGACCCGCACTCGCCGTGGCGGTTCGGCACCGACTGGAAGGCACTCACCAAGGGCTTCGGATACGCGCACGTCGGCTGGCTGTTCAACCCCAACCGGACGTCGCAGGCCAGGTTCTGCCCGGACCTGCTGGCGGACAAGGACGTCAGCCGTGTCTCGCGGTGGTTCCCCGGCCTGGTCGCGGTGTCGCTGCTCGCCCCCGCGCTGATCGGCGGGCTGTGGTCGATGTCCATCGCCGGCGCGCTGACCGCGTTCTTCTGGGCTAGCCTGGTCCGGATCTGCCTGCTGCACCACGTGACCTGGTCGATCAACTCGGTCTGCCACACGTTCGGCAACGAGGACTTCGAGGTGCGCGACAAGTCCCGCAACGTCGCCTGGCTGGCCATCCCGTCGTTCGGCGAGTCCTGGCACAACCTGCACCACTCCGACCCGACCTGTGCCCGGCACGGCGCGCTCAAGGGCCAGATCGACATCAGCGCCCGGGTGATCTCCTGGGCCGAGGACCTCGGCTGGGCCTACGACGTCCGCTGGCCGGACGGCGACCGGCTGTCCGCCCGGCTGACGGGGGTGCGGGGCAAGTCCCTCGGCTCCATGACCGACCGCCAGGCCCCGAAGTCGGGGGACCGGAAGGCTGCGTGATGGCGCCATGATGGGCGGGTGACCAATTCGGACCCGGGCTCGAATCACCGCAAGCGAATGACCGGAAAAGAGCGCCGCGAGCAGCTGCTGGACGTTGGCCGGCGGCTGTTTGCGGAACGCGGCTTCGAAGGCACCTCCATCGAGGAGATCGCGGCCCAGGCGGGTGTGTCCAAGCCGGTGGTCTACGAGCACTTCGGCGGCAAGGAAGGCCTCTACGCGGTCGTGGTTGACCGCGAGGTCGAGCGGCTGCTCGGGATGGCCACCCGGATCCTGGGCGGCGAGCACACCAGGGAGAAGTTCGAGGCGGCGGCGGTCGTCCTGCTCAAGTACATCGAGGACGACGCCGACGGCTTCCGCATCCTGGTCCGCGACTCCCACCCGGCCTCGGGGTCGGGCACCTTCGGCAGCCTGATCAGCGATATCGCCAGCCAGGTCGAGTACATCCTGAGCGACTTCTTCGCGGCCCGGGGTTATGACCCGAAGCTGGTGCCGATGTACGCGCAGATGCTGGTGGGCATGGTGGCGATGACCGGGCAGTGGTGGCTGGACGCCCGCAAGCCGAAGATGGAAGAGGTCGCGGCGCACCTCATCAACCTGGCCTGGAACGGATTGTCGCAGCTGGAGACCAAGCCGCGGATCTCCAGCGAGGTCGTCAAGCGCGCCCGGTCATGAAGCGCCGGGTCGGTGACCGCGCCCGGTCGTGACCGCCCCCGGCGTGAAACGCGCCGGGTCGTGACCCGCCCGGCGGCCGGCATCTGGTTCAGGCCTTGACCCTGGCCACCACGAACACCCGGCGGAACGGCAGCACCGTCCCGTACGGCGCGGACGGGTAGGCGCTACGGATCCGCTCCCGGTACTCGGCCAGGAACTCCTGCGCGGGAGCCGGGGGCAGGGCCGCCAGCGCCGGGCGCAGCCCGCTGCCCCGGTACCAGTCCACCACCGCATCCTCGCCGTGCAGCACGTGCAGGTAGGTGGTCTCCCATGCGTCCACCTCGCAGCCCGCCCCGGCCAGCAGGGCCAGGTAGTCCTCGGGCTCACCGGCCTGCCGGTTCAGCTGGACGCCGTCGAGCAGCGGCCGCCAGCGCGGCGCGCTGGCCAGCTCGCGCAAGATGGTGTGGCTCGGCTGGTCGAAGTTGCCTGGGAGCTGGAAGGCCAGCCAGCCGCCCGGGGCCAGCCACCGCAGCCACGACGTGAGCAGTTCCTGGTGACCGGGGATCCACTGCAGCACCGCGTTGCAGGTGATCACGTCTATGGGCTGATCCGGCTGCCAGGTCCGGAGATCGGCCAGCTGGAACGTGAGCCGGCCGACCCGAGCGCCAGCTTCCGAACGTCCGGCTTCCGTCCGGCTGGCCTCCGCCTGGGCGGCCTGCTTCTGGGCGGCCTCGATCATCTCCGGGGAGCTATCCACGCCCAGCACACGGGCGGCCGGCCAGCGTGCGGCCAGCGCGGCGGTCAGGTTCCCGGGACCACAGCCCAGGTCGGCCACGAACCCGGGAGCCTCGGCCCGGACCTGGCCGACCAGGTCAAAGAACGGGCGGGCCCGCTCGGTGCCGAACCGGAGATAGGCGCCTGGGTCCCACATACCGACCACCACTTCTCTCGACATCAAGATATATCAGCGGCACCTGTCTACCGGGACCACACTCTTGATGTCAAGAGATATGCTGCCCACATGGACGAGCAGCCCGCGAGACCAGCCCACCCAGCCGCGCTACCGCGCGACGAAGTGGACGATCTCGTGGCCGCCTGGCATTCCGAACGGCCGGACCTCGACGTGGAGCCCCTGCAGGTGCTCAGCCGCATCTCACGGCTGGCCCGCCACCTGGACCGGGCCCGCCGCTCGGCTTTCACCGAGCACGGGCTGGAGCTCTGGGAGTTCGACGTGCTGTCCGCCCTGCGTCGGCAGGGTGCCCCATATCAGCTCACGCCGGGCGCATTGCTCCGGGCTACGCTGGTCACCTCGGGCACGATGACCAACCGCGTTGACCAGCTGGCCAAGGCCGGCCTGGTCCGGCGGGAGCCTGATCCCCAGGACCGCCGCGGCGTGCTGGTCACACTGACCCCGGCCGGGGTGGACCGGGTTGACGCGGCCCTGGCCGACCTGTTGCGCAGCGAGCACGCGCTGCTGAGCGGGCTGAGTGAGACCGACCGCCGGACTCTGGCCGACCTGCTCCGGGTCCTGCTCGCCCCGCTCGACGCCTAGCCCTGCACCACTGACCCATGATTGGGGTGGGTTGTGCCCCGCCGGCGGGGCGCAATCCACCCCCATGTTGCTGGACCGGTGAGGTCAGGTGTCCTCGGCGGCTTCCAGCCACTGTTCCTCGAGCTGGGACTTCTCGTCCTGGACCGCGCGGAGCTCGGCGCCCAGCTCGGTCAGCCGGACATAGTCGGCTGCGTGCTCGGCCAGAGCCGCGGTCAGCTTGTTTTCCTGGGTCGTGAGCCGGTTGATCTGGCGCTCCAGCCGGGCCATGTCTTTGCGGGCGGCCCGCTGCGCGCCCGCTCCGCCCGGCGGCCCGGCGCCGCCTGGCGCCCGCGCTCCGTCCGGCGGCCCGGCCACGGCTGACGAGCCTGCGCCGGCCGCGGAGGCCGTCCCGCCCGGCGGAGTCCCGGCCCTGCCCGCCCCGGCGGCCGCCAGCCGGCGGCGCAGGTACTCCTCGACGCCGCCCGGCAGGAAGGACAGATTCCCGTCCCCGAGCAGGGCGACCACGTGGTCAGTGACCCGCTCCAGGAAGTAGCGGTCGTGGCTGACCAGGACCAGGGATCCCGGCCACCCGTCCAGCAGGTCCTCGAGCTCGGTGAGCGTGTCCACGTCCAGGTCGTTGGTGGGTTCGTCGAGGAACAGCACGTTCGGCTCGTCCACCAGGATGCGGAGCAGTTGCAGCCGTCGCCGCTCGCCGCCGGACAGCTCGCTGGCAGGCGTCCACTGGGTATCGCCGCGCAGGCCGAGCCGGTCGAGGAGCTGGCTGGCCGCCGCCGCGCCCTGGGCGGAATCGAGCGTGCCGCGCACCTGCGTGACCGCCTCCCGCGGGGTGAGGTCGGGATCGAGCCCGGCGTCACCCTGATGCAGGTAGCCCAGCCGGACGGTCTTCCCCCGGATGATCTCGCCGGTCACGTTCAGCCCCGGGCCGCCCGCTTCTTCATCCTCCTCGCCGCCCACCTCACCGCCGACAGCCAGCAGGTTCAGCAGCGTGCTCTTGCCGCTGCCGTTGGGGCCGATCAGGCCGACCCGCTCGCCCGGGCCGAGCCGCCAGGTCACGTCGTCGAGCAAGGTCCGCGGGCCCGCGGCCACGCTGACGTCCTCCGCCTCGATGACGGTCTTGCCGAGCCGTACGGTCGCCGCCCGGATCAGCTCCACCCCGTCCCGCGCGGGCGGCTCGTGCTCGATGAGCGCGTTGGCCGCGTCGACCCGGAACCGGGGCTTGCTGGTCCGGGCGGGCGGCCCGCGGCGCAGCCAGGCCAGTTCCTTGCGCAGCAGGTTGCGCCGGCGGCGGTCGGTGGCCTCGGCGACCCGGGCCCGTTCCGCCCGGGCCAGCACGTACGCGGAGTACCCCCCGTCGTAGGCGTGCACGTGGCCTTCGGCCAGTTCCCAGGTCCGGTTGCACACCGCGTCCAGGAACCAGCGGTCGTGGGTCACCGCGACCAGCGCCTCCGGCCGCCCGGCCAGGTGCTGGGCCAGCCAGTCGATGGCCTCGACGTCCAGGTGGTTGGTGGGCTCGTCCAGGAGCAGCAGGTCGTGCTCGCTGATCAGGACCGAGGCCAGCGCGACCCGCCGGGACTCTCCGCCGGAGAGCCGGTCCGCTGGGGCGCCCAGGTCCATCCCGGGCAGCAGGGCAGCCAGCACCGACCGGGTCCGGGGGCTGGCCGCCCAGGCGTGCTCGGGCAGGTCACCGACCACGATCGAGGCCACGGTGCCGGTCAGCTCACTGCGCTGGGCCAGTACCCCGATCCGCAACCCCCGGGCGCGGGTCGCCCGGCCGCTGTCCAGCGCCTCCGTCCCGGCCAGCACCGACAGCAGGGTGCTCTTGCCCGCGCCGTTACGGCCGACGATACCGATCCGGTCGCCGACCGCGACCCCGGCGGACACCCCGTCCAGCAGCGGCCGCTGCCCGTACGCCTTGAACGCCCGCTCCAGGTTGACCAGGTTCAGCTGCGGAGTACTCACGCCGGCCGCCCGCTCACGCGCGCGTGCTGGGCGTACTGAGCACGGTCGCGCCGGGCGCGGGGCCGGACACGCTGGCCACCGTGCGGCACACCCCGGCGCCGGTCAGCGCCACAGCCAGGTCGCGCGCGTGCGCCCCGTCCCGGGCCAGGAACGCGCAGGTCGGCCCGGAGCCGGAGACGATGGCGCCCAGCGCGCCGTGCTCCCGGCCCGCGCCCAGCGCCTGGCGCAGCCGGGGCAGCAGCGACACCGCGGCGGGCTGGAGATCGTTGCTCAGCAGCGGGCCGAGGTCCGCCGGGTCACCCGAACGCAGCGCGGCCATCAGGGCCGTGTTCAGCTGCGGCGGAGCGGCGGGAGCAGCCCGGCCCGCCCGGAGCCGGTCGCAGGCCGCGTACACCGCGGGGGTGGACAGCTGCCCGTCCGCGAACGCGAGGACCCAGTGATACGTCCCGGCGGCCAGGGCCGGGGTGACCTGGTCGCCGCGGCCCAGGCCCACGGCGGTCCCGCCCAGCAGCGCGAACCCGACGTCGCTGCCGACCCTCGCGGCCACCTCGGCCAGTTCGGCGTGGCTGAGGCCGGCGCCCCACAGTTCGTTGCACGCGACCAGCGCCCCGGCCGCGTCCGCACTGCCGCCGGCCAGGCCCGGCCGCGACGGGGATCCGCTTCCTGATCTCGATGGCCAGGCCGGGCGCGTCCCTGACCCCGGGCCCGACGGCGTCGACCAGCGCGGCCACGGCCCGGGCGGCCAGGTTGCTGGCGTCGGCCGGCACGCTGCGGGCACCCTCCCCGGTGACCGCCACACTGTCGGTGTCGGCGGAGGTCACGGTGACCTCGTCGAACAGCGCCAGAGCATGGAACACCGTCACCAGGTCGTGGTAGCCATCCGCACCGGGCGGGCCCACAGAGAGCTGGAGATTCACCTTCGCGGGCACCCGCGCAGTCACAGCGGTCACGATCCCCCGATCGTAGCCGCCTGGGCGATCCGGGCGAACTCGGCGACCCCCAGCGCCTCGCCCCGCGCCCCCGGGTCTACCCCGGCCGCGCGCAGGATCCGTTCCGCCTCCACGGCCGATCCGGCCCAGCCGGCCAGGGCCGCGCGGAGCGTCTTGCGCCGCTGCGAGAACGCCGCGTCCACCACCGCGAACACGGCCGCGCGCGGCACGTCGACCTGCGGCGGGTCCCGGCGGGTGAACGCGACCAGCCCGGAATCCACGTTGGGCACCGGCCAGAACACCGTGCGCGGCACCGGCCCGGCCCGGCGGGCGTCCGCGTACCAGGCGAGCTTGACCGAAGGCACGCCGTAGACCCGGCTCCCGGGGGGCGCGGTCATCCGGTCGGCCACCTCGGCCTGCACCATCACCAGGCCCCGGCGCAGCGAGGGCAGCTCAGCCAGGAGGTGCAACACCACCGGCACGGCCACGTTGTAGGGCAGGTTGGCGACCAGCGCCGTGGGCGGGTCCCCCGGCAGCTCGGCCGCCCCGATCCGCGCGGCGTCGGCTGTGACAACCGCCAGGCGTTGCGGAAATGAAGGGGCATGGGCGGCGACGGTCACCGGAAGCGCGGCGGCCAGCACCGGATCCACCTCGACGGCGGTCACCTGGCGGGCGGCCGGGAGCAGGGCCAGGGTCAGCGAGCCGAACCCCGGCCCGACCTCGAGCACGACGTCCTGCGGTTCGAGTGCGGCCAGCGACACGATGCGCCGGACCGTGCCCGCGTCGGTGACGAAGTTCTGGCCGAGCCGCTTGGACGGCCGGACGTCCAGCTTCCGGGCCAGATCCCGGATCTCGCCCGGCGCCAGCGTCGGCGAGGCGGGGCGCGCCGCAGGTGTGTTCCCGCCGAGCCGGCGCTCCCGGGGGGTTCCGGGGGGTCGCCCCCCCGGGCCAGCACTGCCTACCACGGGCCGAAGACGCGCTGGCCGGTCGCCTCGATGATTCCGCACAGCTCAGCCACGTCTAGCTGCTTGATCGCCGCCAGCGCGCGCAGCGTGTGCACGACCTGGACCGGGGAGTTGGACTTGCCCCGGTTCGGCACCGGGGTCAGGAACGGGGCGTCGGTCTCGACCAGCAGGGACTCCGGCGGCGCGACCGTGGCGGCGTCGCGCAGCGGCTGGGCGTTCTTGAACGTCAGCGTCCCCGCGAAGCTCAGCACGTAGCCCGCGGCCACGCAGCGTTTGGCCATCGCCGCGTCCCCGGAGAAGCAGTGGAACACCACCTGGTCGGGCGGGCCCTCCTCGTCCAGGATGCGCAGCACGTCGTCGTGCGCGTCCCGGTCGTGGATCATCAGCGCCTTGCCCGCCTGCTTGGCGATCGCGATGTGCGCCCGGAACCACTCGTGCTGGAGCTCGGGCGGCGCGTCGTCCCAGTAGTAGTCCAGCCCGGTCTCGCCCACCGCCCGCACCCGCGGTTCGCGCGCGAGCTCGGCGATCTCCTTCCGTACCGCTTCCTTCTCCGCAACGGAACCCGACACGGCCCTGGTGTCGTTCGGATGGATCGCGACCGCGGCGTAGACCTGGTCGTGGCCGGCCGCGCAGGCCACGGCCCAGTACGAGGACGGCAGGTCGGTACCCACCGTGATCATGCGGGAGATGCCGCAGGCCCCGGCCCGGGCCACCACGTCCCCGACCGGGCCGGGCACCAGGTTCAGATGGCAGTGACTGTCGAACGCGGTGGCCGGCAGCGGCTCCGGGTCGGGGGCGGGCGGCCGCCCGTACTGGTCAGCGACTCGCTCGGTGCTGGCTAGATCTGGGCTGGCTGGATCCGTGCTGGCTGGATCTGGGGCTGGCGTGCTCACTCGGGCGGCTGCTCCAGGCGGCCCAGCTCCTCGTCGACGATCGAGGGGTCGAGCTTGGTGAACAGCGGCACCGGCGGGGCCAGCGGGGTACCCGGCGTGATGGGGCGGGACTCCCAGCGGGCGACGGCGTCGTAGTCCCCGGTGACCACCGGGTACGGCGGGCCGCCGTCCTCGTCCACTTCCTCGATCCGGGGCATCCCGGTCCAGGTGCCCTCGCCGCCCAGCATCGCGTAGACCTTGGCCGAGGACTCGGGCAGGAACGGGGTGAGCATGGTCTTGGCGTCGTTGACCAGCTGCAGGACCACGTGCATGATCGTGCGCATCCGTTCCGGGTCGGACTCGCGCAGCTTCCACGGCGCCTGGTCGGACATGTACTTGTTGGCCTCCCCGACGGCGCGCATGGCGTCGTTGACCCCCGCCTTGAACCGGGACCGGCCCAGCGAGCCGCCGACCCGGTCGAAGGCCTGGCGGGAGCGCTCCAGGATCTCCCGGTCGGCTCCGTTCAGCTCGCCGGGCGCCGGGACCGAGCCGATGTTCTTGGCCGCGAACGACACCGAGCGGTTCACCAGGTTGCCCCAGGTGGCGACCAGCTCGTCGTTGTTGCGGCGGAGGAACTCGCTCCAGGTGAAGTCGGTGTCCTGGGTCTCCGGCCCGGCGGCCGCCACGTAGTAGCGCAGCGCGTCAACGTCGTAGCGCTCCAGGAAGTCCCGCACGTAGATGACGACGGAGCGGGAGGAGGAGAACTTCCGGCCCTCCATCGTCAGGTACTCGCTGGACACCACCTCGGTCGGCACGTTCAGCGCCCCGAGCTGGCCCGGGGTGCCGGCCTTGCTGCCCTGGCCGTTGTAGCCGAACAGCATGGCGGGCCAGATCTCGGAGTGGAAGACGATGTTGTCCTTGCCCATGAAGTAATAGGACTCGGCGTCCGGCGCCTGCCACCAGGCGCGCCAGGCGTCCGGGTCACCGGAGCGCCGGGCCCACTCGATGGACGCGGACAGGTAGCCGATGACCGCGTCGAACCAGACGTAGATGCGCTTGTCCGGGCGATCCCGCCAGCCGTCCAGCGGGACGGGCACGCCCCAGTCGAGGTCCCGGGTGATGGCCCGGGGCCGCAGCTCGTCGAGCAGGTTCAGCGAGAAGTTCAGCACGTTCGGCCGCCACTGGCCGGTCTTGCTCCCCAGCCACGTGCGGAGCACCTCGGTGAACGCGGGCAGGTCCAGGAAGTACTGCTCGGTCTCGATGAACTGGGGCGTCTCCCCGTTGATCTTCGAGCGGGGAGTGATCAGGTCCACCGGGTCGAGCTGGTTGCCGCAGTTGTCGCACTGGTCACCGCGGGCGTGCTCGTACCCGCAGATCGGGCAGGTGCCCTCGATGTAGCGGTCGGGCAGGGTCCGGCCGGTAGACGGCGAGATCGCGCCCAGCGTGGTCTGCGGGAAGATATAGCCGTTCTTGAGCAGCCCGAGGAAGATCTCCTGCACCACCGCGTAGTGGTTGCGGGTCGTGGTCCGGGTGAACAGGTCGTAGGAGAGGCCCAGCGCGCGCAGGTCCTCCGCGATCACCCGGTTGTAGCGGTCGGCGAGCTGCCGGGCGCTCAGCCCCTCCGCGTCGGCGGCGACCTGGATCGGCGTCCCGTGCTCGTCGGTGCCGCTGACCATCAGTACCCGGTTGCCCGCCATCCGCTGGTACCGGCTGAACATGTCCGAGGGCAGGCCGAAGCCGGAGACATGGCCGATGTGGCGGGGCCCGTTGGCGTACGGCCAGGCGGGCGCGGTCAGGATGTGACGGGTCGTCGCGGACATGACTCCAGCCTAGAGGCACCCTGGGCAGGTCCCGAACGGATTACGCCGGCTCCGCCGGGGCGTGGGTACCGGGCCCCTGGGGGCCCTGCGGGTCAGGGCCGCCGGGGCGCCGCGGGTCCGGGTCCCCGGGGCGCTGCGGGCCGGGGCCGGCGGACCGGCGGACCGCCAGCACGGCGTCGTACACCTCGCGCCGCCGCAGGCCGTACTCCCGGGCGACCTCGGCGATCACCTCGTTACGCGGCTGGCCGGCCCCGGCCCGGCGGCCCACCTCGGCCGCCGCCTCCGCCGGGGTGATCCGGGGTCCGCCCTGACGCCCCGCGACGACCAGGGTGATCTCGCCCAGCGTGCCGTCCGCGGCCCACTGCGCCAGCTCACTCAGCGTGCCCCGGCGGACCTCCTCGTGGGTCTTGGTCAGCTCACGGCAGACCACCGCCCGGCGCGCGGGCCCGAACGCCGTGGCCAGCTCGTCCAGGGTGGCCTGGATCCGCTTGGCGGCCTCGAAGAAGACCAGGGTCCGGGGCTCGGCGGCCAGCTCGGCGAAGCGGCGGGCCCGCTCGCCGGCCTTAGGTGGCGGGAACCCCTCGAAGCAGAACCGGTCGGTGGGCAGGCCGGACACGGCCAGCGCGGCGGTCACCGCGGACGGTCCGGGCAGGACCCTGATCCGGGCGCCCGCGTCGGCCGCGGCGGCCACCAGCCGGTACCCGGGGTCGCTGATCGTGGGCATGCCCGCGTCGGACACCAGGAGCACGTCCTGGCCCGAGCGGAGCACGTCGAGCAACTGGTCACTGCGCTGGCGCTCCACCGCGTTCCAGTACGAGATGACCCGGCCGGTCACCTCGACGCCGAGGGTGGCGGCCAGCCGGCGCAGCCGCCGGGTGTCCTCGGCCGCCACCAGCGGGGCCTCGGCGAGGGCCTGGGCGAGCAGCGGGGACGCGTCTCCGGGTCGGCCGATCGGCACGGCCGCCACCGTGAGCGTGCCGTAGCCGCCTGCGGCCTGGGAAGCGGAGCCGCTGGCGGCGGGAGAACCACCGGTGGCCGGGGCCGGGAAGCCGCCGGGGTGGGCTGCGTCGCTGGTGTTCATGCCGGGCACCACGCTATGTCCCGGTGCCAGGTCCCGGGCACGGCCGGGCCGTACCCGGCACGCCAATACGTGGCAATCTGCCGCCCGCGGTACCCGCCCGCGCCCATACCATGTGATCGATGATGGCCTCCCGGACGACGGCCCAGCCGTCCGCGACCAGCGACCAGCCATCCGGGCTCCTGGCCCGGATGGTCCCGCCCATGCCCGGCAGCGCGCTCTGGGGCTGGCTGGGCCCGCTGCTGGTCACCGCGTTCGGCGCGTTCCTGCGGTTCAACCAGCTGAACGTGCCGGACAAGGTCATCTTCGACGAGACGTACTACGTCCCGGACGCGCTGGGGATCTTGCGGTTCGGCGTCGAGCACAACTACGTGAGCGCCCGGAACTCGATGCTCGTCCAGGGGAACACGCACATCTTCACCGCCGGCGGGGAGTTCGTCGTGCACCCCCCCGTGGGGAAGCTGTTCATCGCGTTCGGTGAGTGGACGTTCGGCGTCAACTCGTTCGGCTGGCGGTTCTCCGCGGCGCTGATCGGGTCGCTGGCCATCCTGCTGCTGGCCCGGATCGCGCGGCGGATGACCCGGTCCACCCTGCTCGGCTGCATCGCCGGCCTGCTGCTGTCGCTGGACGGGCTGGAATTCGTGATGAGCCGGACGGCCCTGCTGGACATCTTCCTGATGTTCTGGGTCCTGGCCACCTTCGGCTGCCTGGTCGTGGACCGGGACGTCACCCGGGCCCGGCTGGCCACGGCGGTGGCCGGGACGCCCGCCGGCCGTGAGCTGGACGGCCTGGCACCGGGCCGGCTCGAGCCGGGGCGCCCGGGCGGGCCCACCCGGTGGAGTGCGTGGCGGCAGCAGATCCCGTGGTGGCGGGTGGGCGCGGGGGTCTGCATGGGCCTGGCGCTGGCCTCGAAGTGGGACGCGATCTGGTACCTGCTCGGCCTCACCGGGCTGGTGATCGCGTGGGACGTCGGCGCCCGCCGGGCCGCCGGGCTGCCCAACGGCTTCACCGGCACCATCCGGCGGCACCGCTGGATGCCAGTCTGGTTCGGCCTGCTGCCCATCGCGGTGTACCTGGTCACCTGGTCCGGCTGGTTCTTCAGCAGCACCGGATACGACCGGCAGTGGGCGGCCCAGAACGGCGACCACATCCCGGTCATCTCCGCGCTGCTCTCGTTCGCGCACTACCAGCAGCAGATGCTCCAGTTCCACCTGGGCCTGACCACCCATCACCCCTACCAGTCGCAGCCGTGGACCTGGCTGGTCATGAGCAGGCCGGTCGCGTTCTTCTGGCAGTGCCCGGCGGGCGGCACGCACGGGGCCTGCGCCAGCTCCAAGGCCCAGGAAGTGCTGGCCATCGGCACGCCGGTGATCTGGTGGGCGTCCATCGCGACCCTGCTGGTCTGCGTGGCCTGGTGGCTGACCCGCCGCGACTGGCGGGCCGGGGCGCTGCTGCTGGGCGTGGCCGTGGGCTGGCTGCCCTGGTTCTGGTTCGCGCTGCACGACCACCGCACCGAGTTCTTCTTCTACGCGCTGGAGTTCGAGCCCTTCCTGATCTTGTCGATCACCCTGTGCCTGGGGCTGATCCTCGGCCCGGCCCGGGCCTCCGTGATGCGCCGCACGGTCGGCGCGGGGGTGGTCGGTGCCTACCTGCTCGGGGTCCTGCTGAACTTCGCCTACATGTACCCGATCCTGGCGGGCAAGATCATCCCGTACTCGGACTGGCTGTCGCACATGTGGTACCACGGCTGGATATAGCGGCCGGCAACAGCGCCGGTTCAGCGGCGGGAGATAGCAGCGCCGCTCTGGCGGCCAGCAGAGCCGGTCCGGGGACCAGCAGCCGCTCCATCTCGCGAGGCTCGAACTTGATCAGGCCGCCCGCGTAGACCCGGCCCTGCTCCGGCGAGACGGACCGGCTCAGGAACGCCGCCAGGGCGTCCAGTATCCCGGGCTCCAGCGGCTCGCGCGGGTACAGTCCGTGCGCGATGTTCAGGTAGCTGGCCCCGGCCTGGTTCCGCACGAAGACCGGCGGCCGGCGGCCCATGTAGCTGGCCATGATGGGCGGCGGCACACCGAGCCGGACGCGCCACCAGGGCGTGCGGTGCCGGGCCACGTAGGAGTCCGCGGCCCCGGCCGCCGTGGCGTGGCGGAGGAAGCGGGCCACCCCGGCCCGTTCCCCGGCGGGCAGGTCGTCCAGGTCCGCAGGCAGGCTGATGACCTGGCGCAGCGGGGCGCCCGGCGCCAGGACCGGGCCGGCCGCGATCAGTTCCCGGGCCCGGGTCACCGCGGGGACACAGAACCGGGCCGGGACCAGCGGATGCGGTCCGGCCGTGACCCACACCGCGTTCGCGCCGGTGACCTGGCCGCGGTGCACCCGGCACAGTTCACCCAGTTCGACGTGGCCCTCGCGGGGACGTCCCGGGCCTCGCGGGCCGGCTGATCCGGGTCTGGCCGTTCCGGGTCTGGCCGCTCCAGGTTTGGCGGCACGAAGCAACGGCCCCCAGCGGGAAGTGGCCCGCAGCACCGGGGCGGCTACCGGGGTGCCGCCCGACAGTGCGCCCAGTTCCGCCGGGCCCGCCACCCGGCGCATCCGGATCGCCTCCGGGGTGGTGCCCGGGCGGAAGCAGGCGATGACCGAGGTCGCCGCGGCGTCCGCGAACACCGCCGTGGCCGGCTCGATCAGGTGGACCGCCTGGCCGCCGAGCGTCCCGAGCAGCAGCTCCCGGACGAGCCGGCCGTAGTTCACGTCCAGCCACTCGGCCGCGGTGATGAGCACGCCCAGGTCGCCCGGGGCCGCGTGGCGCGCGGTGGCCAGGAAGAAATGAGCGTGCAGCCCGGCCAGCCCGCTGGCGGCCAGCCCCTGCTCCCGGGCGGCGCGGCGGAGCCAGTCCTTCCCCGGCGCGGCGATCTGATGGTGCCGCACGTAAGGCGGGTTGCCCAGGAACAGCGTCGGCCCTTCGGCGTGCGGCAGCCGGGCGGAGCAGTAGTCGCCGAGCAGCACCGCGGACCGGCCCGCGAACCCCGCCGCGGCCAGGCTGGCCCGGCCGATGATCGCGGCCGCCGGATCGATCTCCACGCCGACCAGGGCCGCCTGCGGCCAGCGACGGCCTGCGGCCAGCAGCATCCGGGCCGAGCCGGAGCCGGGGTCCACGACCCGGGCCGGCTGGATCCCGGTCCCCGCCGCCCAGGCGATCATGCTCTCGATGACCGGCGGCGGGGTGAACGTCTGCCCGAGCACCCGCCGGCCCGCCGGGCTGCGCAGCGCGCAGAAGGCGTCCCCGAGCGGGTCTTCCCCAGCCCGGATCCGGTCCCGGGCCGCCGTCACCGCGCGGTCACTCCCGGGCCCGCGGTCCCCGGCCCGGGTCGCCAGGTCCCGCTCCGCGGCGGACCAGCCGGCCACGGAGCCCGCACCCAGCCCGCTGGCCAGGGTGATCAGCGCCTGCTCGTCCGTTATCTGGCCTTCTGGTCTTGACTCGCCTGCTGGGGGGCCGCCCGGGAGAACGCTGGTCACCCGCCTCATTGTGACGTGGGCGCCCGCAGGCCCGGGTGCGCCGGGCCGTACCGGGGTCTGACAGCATGGGTGCAGGTAGATCACCTGGCCGGCCGACCAGTCCGCGCGGCGCCCTGGCTCCGAAGTACCGGTAGCGCCGCTGCGGCGGCGCACAGTGCGCCTTCAGGAATCTCTCAGTTTCGGGGAGTAAAAAAAGGAGGGCAGGAGCAGCGGGGAAAAAAGTGACCCGATTCACCGAGCCGGATGGGTGTTCCCGTACGTCTTTAGGGTGAGGGTAACGACCGAGCAGTGGAGTAACCGATGGGGACTAGCGAAGAGGCACCGGACCGGGACCGGCGGTTCGAACAGGACGTCGTGCCGTTCCTCGGTCAGCTGTATCCCGCTGCGCTTCGCATGACCCGCAACCCGACGGACGCCGAGGACCTCGTCCAGGAGACCTCGGCCAAGGCGTACGCCGCGTTCCACCAGTTCCGTCCGGGCACCAACCTGAAGGCCTGGCTGCACCGCATCCTGGCCAACACGTTCATCAACACCTACCGCAAGCGGCGCCGTGAGCCGCGGCAGGCGTCCGGCGGCGACTTCCAGGAAT
This sequence comes from uncultured Actinomycetes bacterium, assembly GCA_963844695.1. GTDB lineage: Bacteria > Actinomycetota > Actinomycetes > Streptosporangiales > Streptosporangiaceae > RYN-230. Next base: position 24,816 of record CAWJPL010000008.1, on the reverse strand, counting down.
GGCAGATGCCCGCGGACCCGCTGGCCGCCCAGGCCAGGTCGGCCGAGGCGGAGGCGCTCGACCGGCTGGCCGACTCGGAGATCCTGCGCGCGCTGCGGGATCTGCCCGAGGAGTTCCGGGTCGCGGTGTACCTGGCCGATATCGAGGGCTACGCCTACAAGGAGATCGCCGAGATCATGGGCACCCCGATCGGCACCGTGATGTCGCGGCTGCACCGCGGCCGCGGGCGGCTGCGCGACAAGCTGGCCGCGTACGGGCCTGGCCCCGGCCCGGGCCTGGCCCCGATGACCGGCTGAGCCCGGCCGGCCACACCAGTCCGCTCCGTCGGCCCGCCCGGTCAGAGCGTTCTACCAGGCGACTCCCGGCCGCGGCGCGTGTTCCCAGCCGAGCGCGGCCGGGTCGTACACCCGCTCCACGTAGATCTGGTGCCACAGCGAGAAGACGATCAGCACCCAGATGTGCCGCCAGCTCACGTCGGGCTCACCCGCGCGGAACCGCTCCAGCAGGCTGAGCGCCGCGTCCCGGTCGATCCATTCGTCGGTCCTGGCCTCACGCAGCAGGCGCTCCGCCCAGCCGTACATCTCGCCCTTGAGCCAGTGCCCGATCGGCACCGGGAAGCCCAGCTTGGCCCGTTCCGCCGCCGCCTGAGGCAGCACGGCGCCCATCGCCTGGCGCAGCGCCAGCTTGGTGGTGCCCCCGCCGATCTTCTCCTCCCGGGCCAGCCGGGCGGCCACGGCCATCACCTCGCGGTCCAGGAACGGCACCCGCAGCTCCAGGCTGTGCGCCATCGTCATCCGGTCCGCCTTGACCAGGATGTCGCCGTGCAGCCAGGTGTTGATGTCCACCAGCTGCATGGTGGACGTGTCGTCCAGGCCCGCCTCGGCGGCCTGGTCGTAGACGGGGGCGGTGACGGCGTACGCGCTGGCGGCTGGTGATCCGGGCCCCCGGGCCACCAGGTCCACCTGGCTGTCCACGAACACGTGCGCGTTCCCGATGTAGCGCTCCCGCAGCGGGGTCGAGGTCCGCTCCAGGAATCCCTTGCCCTTGACCCCGGCCGGGATCATCGAGGCCGCCCGCTTCAGCGGCGCCCGGGCCAGTTCCGGCAGCCGCTCCCCGGCCCGGACCAGGCCCGGCTGGTGGTAGATGGCGTAACCACCGAACAGCTCGTCCGAGCCTTCGCCGGACAGCACCACCTTGACGTGCCTGCTGGCCTCACGGGCCACGAACCAGAGCGGGACCGCCGCCGCGTCGGCCATCGGATCGTCCAGGTGCCAGATGATCCGCGGCAGGTGGGTGAAGAACTCCTCCGCGCTGATCACGTAGGGGATCGACTTCACGCCCAGCGCGGCGGCGGTCTCCTGCGCCCGGTCGATTTCGCTGTACCCTTCGCGCTCGAACCCGACGGTGAAGGTGAGCAGGTCCGGGCGGTGTTCCGCGGCCAGGGCGCAGATCGCCGCCGAGTCGATGCCGCCGGACAGGAACGCTCCGAGCGGCGCGTCGCTGCGCAGATGCACGGCGATCGAGTCGCGCATCACCGCCAGGATCGAGGCGGCGCTGCCCTCGCTGGGGGCCGGAGCGGGCCGCAGGTCGGCGCGCCAGTAGCGGAACACGTCCACGCTGCCGCCGGGCCGCGCGATCAGCGCGTGCCCGGGGGGGAGGACCCGGATCGGCGGGGTCAGCGAAGCCGGCGGCGGCACGAACTGGAAGGCCAGGTACTGCCGGAGCGCGTCCCGGTCCAGGGCGCTCAGCTCGCCCGGGCGGGCCAGGCACTTGCGTTCGGAAGCGAACCGCAGCAGCCGGCCGGGCCCGCCCTGGTGCTGGCTGGTCGGGCGCGGGCTGATCTGGCGCCGGGCGAGGCCAGCGGGTCGGGGGCCAGCCGGTCCGGGCTCACCGCGTGCCGGCCGTGCCGCCCGGAGGAGCCCGCAGACGGGCCCGCGGGTCCAGAACCGGCCGGTACCGGGCCTGCCGGGGCGGACGGCCCGGCCGCGTGCCGTCCGGCGGGGCGGGTATCCCACGCGGAGCTGCCCGGAGCCTGCCCCTCGGTCAGCCCGGACCGCGTGGCCTGCCCGTCCAGCCAGTCGTGCTCATGGGACTCGTCCACGGTGTAGTAGAACGGCTTGATCCCGAACTGGTCCCGGGCGCAGAACAGTTCCCGCGTCCAGGTGTCCCAGATCGCGAACGCGAACATGCCGCGCAGCCGGTGCACGACGTCCTTGCCCAGCAGCGCATACATCTCCAGCAGGACCTCAGAGTCCGAGGTGGTACGCAGTGTCACGCCGTGCTGGCGCAGTTCCTGGCCGAGCTCGACGTAGTTGTAGATCTCGCCGTTGTAGACCATCCAGTAGCGGCCGTCGGCGGACCGCATCGGCTGGTGCCCGCCCGGGGACAGGTCGATGATCGCCAGCCGCCGGAAGCCCAGGGCGACGTCGGGGTCGGTGTAGAACCCCTCGTCATCCGGTCCCCGGTGGGTGATCCGCTCGGTGGCGGTGTGCACCCAGTTCTGGTCCGGGTCTGCCTCCAGGGCGAGGGCCAGGCAGCCGACAATTCCGCACATCAATGTCCCCATCGAGAGTCTGGTGGTGAGCCGCTGGTGTGGGCCAGTCTGCGCCCCGATCCTAAGGGGCGGGCGCGGCCCGCGGGGGGCGGGCCGCCGAGCCCGCCGCAGGCTGGGCGGCCAGGTGGGCTCCGGTTACCTCACCAGCCTCACTGGCCACGCCAGACGGGAGGCCGTTTCTCAGCGAACGCCGCGGCGCCCTCCCTGGCGTCGGCCGAGCCGAACACCGGGGCGGTGATCTCGTTCTGACGGGCGAATTCCTCGGCCACAGGCCAGTCGGCGGATTCCACGATGACCCGCTTGGTGGCGGCCAGGGCGAGCGGTGCGTTCTGGCTGAGCCGGCGGCCCAGCTCGATGGCCATGGCGAGAGCCTGGCCGGGCGGCACCAGCCGGTTGATCAGGCCGGCCCGGTGCAGCTGCGGGGCCGGGATGCGCTCCCCGGTCAGTGCGACCTCCATGGCCAGGTGGTACGGGATGCGGCGGGGCAGCCGGAGCAGGCCGCCGGCCGCCGCGACCAGGCCCCGGGTGACTTCTGGCAGCCCAAAGCTGGCTGCCTCGCTGGCCACGATGAGGTCGCAGCTGAGCGCGACCTCGAAGCCGCCGGCCAGCGCGTAGCCTTCGACCGCGGCGATGACCGGCTTGGCCGGCGGCCGTTCCACGATGCCGGCGAACCCGCGGCCGCCGGCCATCGGGTTTTCGCCGGCCAGGAACCCTTTCAGGTCCATGCCCGCGCAGAACGTGCCGCCCGCCCCGGTCAGCACGACGACCCGGACGTCCGGGCGCGCATCCAGGTCATCGAGAACGGCGGCCATCCCGGCAGCCACCGCCCCGTTCACCGCGTTCCGTGCGGCGGGGCGGTTGATGGTGACGACCGCGACCGGGCCGTCCACCTGACACAGCACCGCATCCGAATTGTCCGCACCTGCACCGTCATCGACCGCGCTTTCCGCATTGTCCGACACTGTGTTGCCTCCTGGTACTCGTATTTTTTTCCCGGACGGCCAGCGGCTTCCGTGCAGGCAGACGCCCCTTACTCGGACAAGTCAGCAGGCCGGGCGTAGTCCGGCAGCTAGCAAGATATGCATGATTATCGGCTCCGGGGGTAGCGTGTCCGCCGTGGAGGGGTCCGCCACCCTCTCTCGGGCCTTATTGCTGGCCCTGAGGGTTTGCCTGTACGCGTGCGGAGCGTTGGCCGCAGCGCTTGTTTTTGCTGTGCTCATGGCCGGACGGGCCGCCGCGGCCCAGAACCCCGCCGCCGCACAGACCCCTGACTCCCCCGGAAGCAGCCTTAGCGCGCTCACCGCTGGTTCTCCAGGCGGCAGCCCCGCGTCCCCGGTCAGTTCCGCGGTCGGCTCCGTGGCCGGCGCGGCGACCAGTTCCGTCCAGAGCGTTATCGCAGGCCAGGGTGGTAGTTCTGGACCGGCCGGCAGCTCCGGGCCGGTCAGCGCGGCGCCCGGCGACCCGGCGCCCGGCGGGAGCAGCAACCCGGGGACGTCCACCCAGAGCCCAGCCTCAAGCCCGCAGCAGGCGGCCCAGCCGAGCTCCGTGAGCCAGCCAGGTTCGGCCAGCCAGGCATCCGCCGCCAGTGCCGCCCCCGCTCAGGCCACCCCTGCTGCCAACATCCCGGCCGCGAACGTCCCGGCAACGCCGGCAGCGAGCGCCCCAGCGGCCAGCGCCTCCGCAGCCAGTGCCCCCGCAGCGCCGCCGGCAGCATCCAGCGGCATCGCGCAGACGTCCCCCGTCCCGACGGCCACCAGCGCCGTGGCTTCCGCGGTCCACGCAGTCACCCAGGACGTCGTGACGGGCCAGGACGGCGGCCAGAGCACCGGGACTGCGCCCGGCACGGCGGCCAGTGCCAGCCCGAAGCAGTCGCCAGCTTCACCGGCTGCCAGCGTCCCGGCCACCGTCAGCGGCGCGGTCAGCAGCGTGAGCGGACTGGCCGGCAGCACCGTCCCCAGCCCGACCGCCAGCCCGGTCGTCGGATCGGTCGCCAGCACCGTCAGCAGCACGGTCACCAGCGCCGGCACCGCCACCGCCAGCAGCCCGGTCACCGGAGTCAGCGGCAGCGCGGCGCCTGTCCTCCAGGCTGCTACGTCACCGGTCAACGGTTCGGTCCAGCACGCCGCCCAGGTGGCCGCGGGCACCCTCGCGACGGCGACAGGGCCCGGGCTTGCAGGTCAGCCCGCCTCGGTACCGTCCGGGCTGACCGACGTCACCGCGACCATCCTCCCGGCCGCCACTGGCACCGCCACGCACGTCACGGAAACGGTGCTTCCCAGCGCTACGGGCTCGCTCACGGGCGTGGCCAGCAGCGTGCTCCCGAGCGTCACTGGCGCGGTTCTGCCGACCGCTACCGGCACCCTCAAGGGCGTTACCGGCACTGTTCTCCCGACGGTCACCAAGACGGTTACCGGGGCGACAGGAACGGTTCTGCCAGCCGCCACGAAGACCCTCAGCGGGGTTACCGGCACCGTGCTCCCGACCGCCACCGGGACCGTCTCAGGCTTGACCGGCGCGGTTCTGCCGACTGCCACCCAGACCCTCACCAGCGTCACCGGAACCGTCCTCCCCGCCGTCACCGGCACCCTGACCGGCGTCACCGGAACAGTGCTCCCCGCCGTCACCGGGACCCTCACCGGCGTCACCGGACACCGTCCTCCCGGCCGTCACCGGCACCCTGACCGGCGTCACCGGCACCGTCCTCCCCGCCGTCACCGGCACCCTGACCGGCGTCACCGGCACCGTCCTCCCCGCCGTCACCGGCACCCTGACCGGCGTCACCGGCACCGTCCTCCCCGCCGTCACCGGCACCCTGACCGGCGTCACCGGCACCGTGACGTCGGTGGTGTCCACCATGGGCGGGCTGCCGCTGGTCCCGCCGGGTACCGGCGGGACCCAGCCCCCCACGACCGGGACGCCGAGCCCGTCCGGCTCAGGCGGCGCCGGGACGACCTCCCCGCTTCCGGCCGGATCCGCAGCCAGCGCGGCAGCTCTGAGCACCGGCCTTCGTTCGCTGCCGACACCGAGCGCAGGCGCAGCCGGCGGCGGCGATACCCCAACGTTGACGGCGCCTTCCCGGGCCCCCGCGGGGCCGGGCAGCGGTACCAACGGCGGCAGCGCCCCGGGCACCGGCTCCGGCGGGAGCAATAGTGGGCGCGGCACGCAAGGTGGCGTTGCGGCTGCCCTGATGACGCTCCTCACCCTGGTCTTGCTGCGGCTGGCGCGCGGCGCCGCCGACAAGCCGATCTGGCGCTCCTACCTGCCGGAGGTCCCACCCGCCTAAGTCCTTTCCTTCCCGATCGGTTCATCCGTTCGGCGTCCGGGCCAGCAGCGTCCGGCGCTGATCCCCTCGGAAGGAAAGTGATAGCACCATGCGTACGTGGACCAAGTCCGCGTGCGTCGTGCTCGCCTGGACCATCCTGTCGATCACCTTGGTGACGGCCGGCATAAAGGGATCCGTCCATCCAGCCCAGGCGACCATGCGCACAGCGAGTAGTACCGAAGACGTCCTCACCAGCACACTGACCATCACCGCGCCGTCCGTGACGGCGAGCGCCCCGGCCACGAGGTATGTGGTCCAGCCGGGCGACACCTTGTCCAGCATCGCTGCCCGCTTCGCGGTACGTGGCGGCTGGCCTGCCCTGTACACGCTCAACCTGCGGGCCCTGGGCCGGAACCCGAATGCGATCCGCCCCGGCACCGTGCTCACCGTGCCCGGCCGGGCACCCGTCCGCTACACCGTGGCGACCGGGGACACCCTGTCCGGCATCGCGGCCGGGCTGGGCGTGCACGGCGGCTGGCCGGCCCTGTACGCGGCCAACCGGCGGGCCATAGGCCGCGACCCGAATACGATCCGCCCCGGCACCGTGCTCACCGTCCCGCACGGGGCGGCGGCATCGTCTACGCCGGGCCGGGGCCACCCGCGGCACCCGGCACCGCCACCGGCTTCGTCAGTCGGTCCCGGGCACCATCCCCGGCCGGTGACCAGAGCAGCTCCGCCGGCCCGGGGCATGCCGCAGTGGCTGAAGACCGTGCTGCTGGTGGTGGGCCTGCTCATCCTGGTGGCTTTTCTCGTCGAGCCGGTCCTGGTGGCCCGCCGACGCCGGCAGCAGGCCGGGGCCGAGGGAGCCCAGCGGCGCCCATCCGGCTCCGGCCGGTGGCCGGGCAACGCTTCTGTCCAGGCAGCGGACTCCGCCTCCATCCCAGGGCCGCGCCCAGCAGGGTCCAGCGCGGAGAGGGGCTCCATCGTCCTCGCCGACCACGATCGGCTCGTCGTGACGTGCAACCAGCATGACGACACGGTCTACGTGCTGCGACCGCCCGGTGAAGACCCGAAGGCGATCTTGCGGGTGGCCCGGCTGGTCCTGCCCGAGGGCCGGTACGGGGAACTGGCCAGGCAGCTCGGCATGCCCGCCATCGGGCCGGTGGAGTAGGGGGTGCGCGCGGAGGCAGCCAGGGCAGATGGCCTCACCCTGCCCTGGCCCGGCCCAGGTGAGGGGCGCGGCCCACCACCGGAACCTGGGGGCGGGCCCGGCACGGAGTCGGGGCGGCGCAAGGTCCCGCTGGCGCGGAGACGCGGGGTTTCGCGAGCGGGGCTAGTGGTCCGTCGGCTCTGGCGACGTCCGCTTCCGCAGGGATTCGACGAGCGCAGCCACGTGACGCCGGTCTTCCGGCGTCAGCTCGTCGATGCTCGCGATGAGGAGCTCCCGCTCATGGTCGCTGGGGTGTTCCCCCCGTTCGGCCGGAATCTCGTCGTAGTAGTGCAGCCCGGTGGACTCGGCCGCGGCCGCGCGGACCGCGGAGACCGGGACGTCGAGTCCTTGCGCGAGCCCGTCGAGCGTAGCCGGGCGGGGCGGCCGGACCAGGTTCCGCGTCATCGCCAGGGTGTAGACGGTGGAACGGGGCAACCCCCCGCGGCGGGCGACCACCCCATACGACCAGGCCTGCTCGCGCAGGCGCTGCTGGATGAGGCGCTGAAGCGGGTTGAGGTCCTGATCCTGCGCAGCGGCCGGGGCGCCCGGCTGGTCAGCTGTGGGCTCCCGCTCGTCCCCCGTCACATCCGCCGTCATGACCAGCTGGCCGTCTCCATCCGATGAGCATGGTCGCAATGGGCGACCCTTGCATTACTCGCGGGTAACGAATACTGTACGGTGGTAGCCGAACAGTTCGTACGCTGAGCAGCGTACACTAGCTTCGGGCCCAGCACCACAGGGGTGCCGGGCGGTCCCAGAGGCCCGTTCGCCCGTGAACGCGGGCGAACCTGATCTGCCTGGCCGAGGCAGGTCACTGCCAAAGGAGGCACCATGTCCAATGTACCGGCCGTGACCATGGACGACCTGGAGCTCGAGCACGCCGAACTGCTCCCCAGCCGGGAGACCCTCTGGGTCTGCCACCCGAGCCGCGGCGGCAACACCTTCACCCAGGTGGGGTACGGCAACGTTTCCCAGGGGAGCGGGCTGAACATCGCCGTGGCGAACGGCAGCTTCAACAACATCCTCAGCCTGGGCTCGGGCAACATCCTGTAGCCCGCGCGGTTCGCACCGCGTATCAGCCTGCTGCGCATCGCGGGGTTGCGTGGTGGGGGAGAGGGGCCGCCCGGCCATTCCCGGGCGGCCCTTCCCTTTTGCCTGGTACGCGGGGACCGCGCTCCCGTCACTCCTGACAATGCCCTGGTGCGCACCGTGGGAGGAGCAGACCCATGACCGTGGCCGCACGACACATGACCACCGAGCCCGCACCATCCACCCCGTCCCCGGACGGTATGCCGGAGACAGCGCAGGCGCCCCGGCTGGCCGAGGGGGTCGAACTGCTCGGCGAGTACAAGGACTCCGGCTACAGCCAGCCCCCGTCGCTCGTCCGCCGGCCCGACGGCCAGATCATCCAGATGTCCCCGCTGCTGTACCGGGTGACGTGCCGGATCGACGGCTCACGCGACCCCGTCGCCATCGCGAAGCTGGTCAGCGAGGACCTCGGCCGGACCCTGAGCGCCGAGCAGGTCCGCCACCTCGTCACGGCCAAGCTGCTGCCACTAGGCGTCGTCGCCGACGAGGCCGCGCCGCCCACGCCGCCCACGGCCAACCCGCTGCTCGCGCTCAGGGCGCGGGGCACGCTCCTGCCGGAGCGCGCGGCGAACGCCGCCGGAGCACTCTTGCGGCCGCTTTTCCACGGACCCGTCGTGGTGGCCGTCGTCGGCTGCGTCCTGGCCGTGGACTACTGGCTGTTCGCCGTCCATGGACTGGGCGGCGGCATCCAGCAGGTCCTGCGCGACCCGGTGGATCTGCTCGTCGTGCTCGGCCTCACCGTGGTCTCCGCCGCTTTCCACGAGTGCGGACACGCGACCGGCTGCCGCTACGGGGGTGCGCGGCCCGGCGTAGTCGGCGTCGGGATCTACCTGATCTGGCCGTCGTTCTTCACCAACGTCACCGACTCCTACCGGCTCAGCCGGGCCGGCCGGCTGCGGACCGACCTCGGTGGCCTGTACTTCAACCTGCTCTTCATGCTGGCCCTGGCCGGGCTCTACGCGGCCACCTCGGCCGAGGTCCTGCTCCTGGTCATCGCGATTACGCACCTGGAGATGCTGGAGCAGCTGCTGCCGTTCGTCCGTTTCGACGGCTATTTCATCCTCAGCGACCTGGTCGGCGTGCCGGACCTGTTCGCCCGGGTCGTCCCCCTGCTGCGCAGCGTCGTGTCCCGGGGCCCCAGGGACCCGCGCGTCACCGGCCTGCGCCGCCACGCGCGGATCGTCGTGACCGGCTGGGTGCTGTGCGTCATCCCGCTGCTTTCGGCCGGCCTCGGGTACCTCGTGCTGCACCTGCCCGGTATCAACCGGGACCTATGGCGGGCCGGGAGCTGGCAGGCGCACCTGATGTCGACGGCCGTCATCGCCCACAGCTACGCGATGGCCGTGATCGACGCCCTCGGCTTCGCGTTGCTGGCGCTGTCCTTCGCCGGTTCGCTCTACATCACGATCGGACTGGCCCGGCGGCTGACCACCGCAGGCCTGCGCTGGTCCGCGGGGCACCGCGGCCGCCGTCTCCTGCTCGCCGTGGCCAGCGTGGCGTTCCTGATCGGGCTGGCCGGCTTCTGGACCGTGCAGGGCCAGTTCCGGGGCTGGTAGGACCTGCGCCCGCAGGGTTCCTGAGCCCGCGCGCTGGCCCACGGCCCGCGGCCCCGGCGGCGGGCCAACGGCCCCGGCGGCTACTTGGGCTGGAACCGGATCCCGCCGTCGAAGCGGATGACCTCGGCGTTCATGTAGTCGTTCTCGATCAGCGCCTGGACCAGGTGGGCGAACTCGGCGGCGGTGCCCATCCGCTTCGGGAACACCACCGGGGCGGCCAGCTTGGCCTTGAACGCCTCGCTGTCCGGGCTGAACCCGTAGATCGGGGTATCGATGATGCCCGGGCAGATGGTGTTCACCCGCACGCCGATCGCGGCGAGGTCGCGCGCGGCCGGGACCGTCATGCCGATGATGCCGCCCTTGGACGCCGAGTAGGCGACCTGGCCGGTTTGGCCCTCCAGACCCGCCACGGACGCGGTGTTGATGACCACGCCGCGGGCGTTGTCGGCGTCAGCCGGCTCAGTCTGGGCGATGGCCGCGGCCCCGATCCGCATCAGGTTGAAGGTGCCGATCAGGTTGATGTCGATGACCTTGCGGTACGAGGCCAGATCGTGCGGGGTGCCGTCCCGGCCCACGGTCCGCGCCGCCCAGCCGATCCCGGCGCAGCTCACCACGGTACGCAGCGGCGCCCCGGTGGCCACGGCAGCTTCCACGGCCGCGGTGACCGAGTCCTCGTCCACCACGTCTGTCTTCACGAACAGGCCACCGGTCTCAGCGGCGACCGCCTTGCCGTGCTCCTCGTTAAGGTCGGCCACGACAGCCGTGACCCCCGCGGCCGCGAGCCTGCGGGCCACCGCCGCGCCCAGCCCGCTGGCCCCGCCCGAGATGATCGCTGCGGTTCCGTTCAGTTTCATGGCCGGGAGCATACTTCGCGGCCTTGCCTCCCAACCGAACAGGGTTCGGGATTGCCGGCCGGCCGGCCGGCGGGGCCGCCGAACCGGCGGGCCGCCGGGCCGCCCACTTTGTCGGTGCCCAGGTCTACGATCGTGGAGGACTGGGAGCACAGGGAACAGGGAGCATGCGGTGAGGAAGTTCCACGCGAACCCGTGGGCGGTACTGCTGGTCGTCTCGCTCGGGTTCTTCATGACCCTGCTCGACCTGACGATCGTGAACATCGCCATCCCGGACATCATCACCAGGCTGCACGCCTCACTCGACGACGTGCTGTGGGTGATCAACGCCTACGCCCTGGTACTCGCCGTGCTGGTCATCACCGCGGGGCGGCTCGGGGACCTGATCGGGCCCCGGATCATGTTCGCCTTGGGCATCGCCGTATTCACGGTGGCCTCCGCCGCGTGCGGCTTCGCGCCCAGCGCGGGCTGGCTGATCGGGTTCCGCGCGGTCCAGGGGCTGGGTGCGGCCATGCTGATGCCGCAGACGCTGACCATCATCACCAACACCTTCCCCGCTGAGCGCCGCGGCGCCGCGTTCGGCGTCTGGGGCGCGGTAGCCGGGGTGGCTACCATCGCGGGGCCGACTCTGGGCGGGCTGCTGGTCACCGCGTTCGACTGGCGCTGGATCTTCTTCGTCAACCTGCCGTTCGGCGTGATCGCGCTCATCTTGACGTTCGTCATCATCCCGGACATGCGGCCGGGACGGCGGCACCGGATCGACATCCCCGGCGTGCTGCTGGCCAGCGCCGGGCTGCTGGCCATCTGCTATGGCCTGGTCGAGGGGCAGAAGTACGACTGGGGCACGATCACCTCGTTCATCAGCATCCCGCTGGTCCTCGGGCTCGGCGTGCTGCTGATAATCGCGTTCCTGGCCCAGCAGCGGCTGACCCAGGACCGGGAGCCGCTGGTGCCGTTCGCGCTGTTCCGGGACCGGAACTACGCCGTGGTCAACTGGATCTCCGGAACGCTGGCGATCGGCATGATGGGAATCTTCCTGCCGTTCACCATCTACCTGCAGTCCGTGCTGGGCTTCTCCGCGCTGCGGGCCGGCCTGACCATGGCCCCCGCCTCGGTGCTGTCCATGTTCGTAGCGCCGGTCGCCGGACGGCTTACCGACAAGATCGGCGGCAAGTACATCCTGATGCTGGGCCTGATCCTGTTCGGCGGCGGGATGGGATGGGTCGCGCTGGAAGCCACCACCACGTCAACGTGGTACGACTTCCTGCCCGCGCTGATCGTGGCCGGGATCGGGATGGGCTGCGTGTTCGCGCCCATGGTCACCGTCGCCATGCGGAACATCGACCCGCGGATGGCCGGCGCGGCGTCCGGCGTGCTGAACACCATCCGGCAGGTCGGCCTGGTCATCGGTACCGCGGCCGTCGGCGCGCTGCTGCAGAACCGCCTCGTCTCCTCGATGAACAGCCAGGCCGCGACGCGCGCGAAGGCCCTGCCACCCCAGCTGCGCGGGCAGTTCGTGGCCGGGATCAAGCACGCCGCCAGCAACGGGATCCAGGTCGGGGCGGGCCAGAACGGCTCCGGCATCAAGCTTCCCGCCGGGCTCCCCGCCCGCCTGATGGCCGAACTACTGCGGATCGGCCATGACGTGTTCACCTTCGGCTACGTGAACGCCATGCGCTCGACCATGCTGCTGCCCGTCATCTTGCTGGCTGTGGGCGCGGTCAGCTGCCTCCTGCTCAAGGGGCCCCAGCGGCCGCCGGAGCGGGCCCCGGAGATTCAGGACGTCCCCGCCCAGGAGGGCGCCCCGGCAGCCTGAGGCCCCGCGCTCCAGTCAGCCAGCTCAGCCAGCGCAAACAGCCAGCAGGCTCAGCTGGCCGGCTCGAAGACCTCCGGGGACCAGAGCCCGGGCAGGCCCTCGGGGGTGGTCTCGAACGGGAAGCGGCTGGCGAACGCGGGCCGCAGGTCGGTGAGCCAGGTAGCGTCCGGGTCGTAGTGGGCGAAGAACGGCTGCCCCACCAGGTCGGGATCGCGGGCCTGGATCATGCGCAGGACAAAGACCCGCTGGCCCGCCACGTCGGCGACCCCGTCCACGCACACCTTGCCGGGAGTCGACGACATCGACGGCCCGCGGACGGTGCGGCACAAGCCGGCCACTTGCCGGTACGCGCCGCTGAAGATGCCGTGCGCGGTCGCGAGCGGGACCGCGAAGTAGTCCTGCGGGCCGGTGTCCCGCTCCACGAACATGTAGTACGGCACCATGCCCATCCGCACCTGGGTCCGCCACATCGTGGCCCAGATCGCCGGGTTGTCGTTGATCGTCCTGATCAGCGGGGCCTGGGTGCGGATCACGGCTCCGGTAGCTCTGATCCGGCGGCTGGCCTCGGCGGCCAGCGCGGATTCCAGTTCGCGGGGGTGCGAGAAGTGCGCCATGAACGCGAGCGACCGGCCCGAGTCCACCACCTGCTCGAAGAGGCGCAGCGTCTCGTCGGCGTCGGGGTCGGACACGAACCGCTGCGGCCAGTAGGCCAGCGACTTGCTGCCGATCCGGACCGACTCGATGTGCTCCAGCCCCGGTCCCAGTAGTGGCTCGATATACCGGCGCAGCACGGTTGCGCCCATGATCATCGGGTCGCCGCCGGTGATCAGCACGCTCGTCACTTCGTGGTGCTGGCGGAGATAGTCGATCACCCGGCCCAGATCCACGGTCGCCATCTTGAGCCCGGGCTCGTCCACGAACTGGGCCCAGCGGAAGCAGTACGTGCAGTACGCGTGGCAGGTCTGGCCCTGCTTGGGGAAGACCAGGACTGTCTCCGGGTATTTGTGCTGCACTCCGGGCAGCGGCTCGTCGTCGAGGTCGGGGATGTTCAGCGCCAGCTGCCCGGCAGGGTGCGGGTTCAGCCGCATCCGCACATCGTGCGCGGCCGCCGTGATCTCCAGGTCGGGCGCACCGCCAGCCAGCAGCCCCGCGATCCGGGCGACGTCCGCGGCGGGCAGCATGTCGGCCTGCGGGAACACGAGGCGGTAGACCGGGTCGTCGGGGGCCGCAGTCCAGTCGATCAGTTCGTCGATGACGTAGGTGTTGGTCCGGAAGGGCAGCACGGTCCCGACGGCCCGGACGGCTAGCCGCTCGGCCTCGCCGAGGCCGGCCCGGCTGGTCAGGGCGTCCAGATGCTTCGCGGTGTAGGCACGGAAACGTCGACCCCCATCAGGTGCTGGCACTATCTGCCGGATACCACTCACGGGTCTCCTTCCGGTCGGTCGCACTCCCGGCGACCCTGCCGGGATACGAGTCCCTGTGGCCCGCGGCTGGCGATCATCCCGCCGCGCTCTGCTCAGCTGCCCTGGCCTCAGCTGCGCTGGACTAGCAGCACCGGGTTGGCAGCACCGGTTCGCGGCCCTGGGGCGGCCCCCCAGGCTGCGTCGGCACAAACGCCCACGTCAGAACCAATACAAGGAGGCCATGATAAGGAAACACTGAAGCCGTGTTGGCGAGTTGCTCAACTCACCCTGGCCTCACCCGTGTTTCCTCGCCGACCCGCCGGGTCCGGCCCTGCCGCCAGCTTTAGCTTGCCGCCAGGCCCCCATGACTCATCGCTGGTCCCCGCGTCTCCGCGGCCCCCACCGGGACGGTCTGATCACCCCTTCGTCATTTCGTCGCCTATGCCGGGCGCCGGCAGTGAGCCGGCCCCAGATCGTGACAGATGGTTACCCAGCGGGCGGATGATCAATCCTGCGATCCGCCCCGGGAGAGCGCCGGCCAGGCGGCCAGAGCCCGCCAGACGGCCCTGGTCCACAGCACCGCCCCAGGGGTGAGAAGCTTGGCCCCGTGCTCGAGGAACCCGCGCCAGCCGGCCCGAAGGAGCAGGCCGTCGTGGTGGACGCCATGGGCGGCGACAACGGCCCGGCCGTGGTCGTGGCCGGTGCGGCAGCCGCGGCCGCCGCCCTGCGGGCGCCGGTCATCCTGGCCGGTAGGGCCGCTGAGCTGCGCGCATTGATCGCCGAGCAGGGCGAGGTCGCCGGACTACTGCAGGTCGCACCCGCCGAGGACACCATCGCTATGGACGAGGGCGCCCTGGCCAGCTGGCGGCGGCCCCGTTCCAGCGTGGCCGTGGCGTGCCAGCTGGTCCGCCGCGGCCAGGCTGCGGCGGTGGTCTCGGCCGGCTCCACGGGCGGTGTGGTGGCCACCGCCCGGCTCCGGCTACGCTCCGTGCCCGGATTGCTCCGCCCGGCTCTGGTGGTCGTGCTGCCCACCGAGCCGCGGCCCACCTTCCTCATCGACGCGGGGGCGATCGCCGACCCCAAGCCGGAGATGCTGCTCCAGTTCGCGCAGCTGGGGGTGGCCTACGCACAGATCGCGCACAACGTCGACGACCCGAAGGTGGGGCTGCTCACCATCGGCGCTGAGCCCGGGAAGGGCAACAAGCTGACCCGGCGGGCCCACGAACTGCTGGCCGCCCCGCCGCCGCACGGCGCCCTGCCGATCCGCTTTACCGGCAACGTCGAGGGCACTGACCTGCTGAGCGGCTCGGTGGACGTGATCGTGACCGACGGGTTCACCGGCAACGTCGCGCTCAAGACCCTGGAGGCGGCGATGGGCTACGCCGCCGGCCAGTTGCGGGACGTGCTGCGCGGCTCCCGGGCGGCCCGGGCCGGCGCCGTGCTGCAACGCCGGGGCCTGCGCGAGCTGCGCGGCCGGCTGGACGCCGAGAGCTACGGTGGCGCTGCCCTGCTGGGCCTGGAGGGGACCGTCGTCATCGCCCACGGCGCTTCCAGTCCCCGGGGCATCACCTCGGCCTGCCTGCTGGCGGCGGATCTGGTCAAGGGCCAGATCACCGAGAAGATCCGGGAGCGGCTGGGTCACGGCCGCGGCGGCCATTTCCTGCGCCGGAACTGACGGAATCACCGGGCGTGGCCGACCCCCGGGCCTGATCGCGGATTTATAGGCGCAGGCCGGTCTGGCGCGGTCGCTAGGCTTAAGGCATGGCGGATCCACGGGATGTTCTCGCGCAGCGGATGTCGGCTGCGCTCGGTGCGGCCTTCGGCCCCGAGTACGAGGCTGCCGACCCGGTGATCCGGCCGTCCTCGTTCGCCGACTACCAGTCCAACGCGGCCCTGCCGCTGGCCAAGAAGCTCGGCCGGCCGCCGCGCGACATCGCCGCGGACATCATCCGCCAGCTGGACGTGGACGGGGTGGCGGAGCCCCCCGAGGTGAGCGGCCCGGGCTTCATCAACTTCAGGCTCCTGCCGGGCTGGATCGCCGGGCAGGCCAGCGGGCAGCTCGCTGACCCGCAGCTGGGTGTAGTGCAGACCTATCCGGCCCCGCGGGTGATCGTGGAGTACTCCTCACCCAACGTGGCCAAAGAGATGCACGTCGGCCACCTGCGCACGACCATCGTCGGTGACGCGCTGGCCCGGATCCTCGAGTTCGCCGGTCAGGAAGTGATCCGGGACAACCATCTGGGCGACTGGGGCACCCCGTTCGGGATGCTGATCGAGCACCTGCTCGACGTGGGCGAGGACTCCGCCGACGCCGACCAGCTGCGGAGCAACCCGAACGCCTTCTATCAGGCCGCGCGGCGCAAGTTCGACTCCGACCCGGAGTTCGCCGAGCGCGCCCGGCAGCGGGTGGTGCTGCTGCAGGGCGGCGACGAGGGCACCCTCCAGGTGTGGCAGCACCTGGTCGACATGTCGCTGGACTACCTGCACCGGATATACCGCCAGCTCGGGGTGCTGCTGACTGACGCGGACATCCGCGGCGAGAGCTTCTATAACGACCTGCTGGCCGAGGTATGCGACGAGCTCGAGGCGAGCGGCGTCGCGGTCATCAGCGACGGCGCGCTCTGCGCGTTCCCGCCCGGGTTCACCGGGCGCGACGGTGAGCCGTTGCCAGTGATCCTCCGCAAGCGGGACGGAGGCTACAACTACTCCACGAGTGACCTGGCCACCATCCGGTACCGGATCCGGGACCTGCATGTGGACCGGGCGATCTACGTCGTGGGCTCGTCCCAGGCGCTGCACTTCCAGATGGTCTTCGCGGTGGCCCGGCAGGCAGGGTGGATTCCGGCTGCGGCCCGGTTCGAGCATGCGCAGATAGGCAACGTGCTGGGGACCGACGGGAAGCTGCTGCGCACCCGGGCCGGCGACTCGATCAAGCTGCGCGAGCTGCTGCGGGAAGGCGTCGAGCGCGCACGCAAGGTGTTCGACGAGCTCAACACCAGCCCAGAGCTCGACGAGAGCGAGCGCGCCGCCATCGCGGAGGCGGTCGGGATCGGCGCGATCAAGTACGCCGACCTGTCCACCGCACGGGACAGCGAGTACGTATTCGACTGGGACCGCATGATCTCGTTCAAGGGGAACACCGGGCCCTACCTCCAGTACGCGACCGCCCGGATCCGGTCCATCTTCCGCCGGGCCGGCCTCGACCCGGACGACGCCCACGCCCCGATCACGCTGGCCGAGCCGGCCGAGCGGGCTCTCGCGCTGCGCCTGCTCGGCTTTGGAGCCGCCGTCCAGCAGGCCGGGGAGACCACGCAGCCGCACCTGCTGGCCGGTTTCCTGTTCGAGGTGGCGAGCGCGTTCACCACGTTCTACGAGCAGTGCCCGGTGCTCCAGGCGGCCGACCCCGCTATCCGGGAGAGCCGGCTCGCACTGTCCGCGCTCACCCTGCGGGTCCTGCTGACCGGGCTGGACTTGCTCGGGATCCCGGTTCCTGAGCGGATGTGACGCGGAGGCTCCGGGGATTGGGGGGGTGCTCCCAGGGAAATCCCAGACTTCCCCGCCTGATGTCACAGCCGGGCCGGACAAGCTCGGGCCATGGACAACATGTACGAGCCCCCAGGCGGGGACCCGACGGAGGAGTCCCGCCCCACTGACCAGTTCTGGCCGATGAGCCACCAGCCGGACGCCAGCCACCAGCCGGACGCCGGCCACGGGCCCGACGCCAGCTACGGGCCGCGATACGAGCAGCCCGGATACCAGGACCCGCGTTATCGGGACCCGGGTTCCGGGCGCCCGCACGGCGGCCCGGACGGTGGCGATCAGCCGCGGCGGCGGCACCCGCTGAGCTGGACGGTCGGGCTGGTGGCGGCCGCAGCGCTGGCCGCCGGTGGCATCGTCGCCGGGATCTCGCTGGCCGGCCACACGTCGCCGGCCGCGAGCACCTCGGCGGCCGCGGGCAGCACCGGCGGCCCGGGCACCCAGGCCGCGGCGCTGAACACCGCGCTCAATTCGGCCGGCAACCCCGGCGCCCTCGCGCTGACGTCATCGTCGGCCGCCGTGGGCGTGGCCGGGACCAGCGCGGCGGGGGCCGCCGGGACGGCCCACCCGTGCGCCGCGGCGCTGAAAGCGGCCCGCGCTGCCCGGCAGGCCGGGCACCCCGCCGTGGCCCGGGCGGCGCGGAAGGCCGCCGGCCCCCGCTGCCGGTGGCTCCGGCACCGGATCGTCCGGGTGGCCCTGCTCCGCGGTATCGACGGGCAATTCACGTTCCGGGGCCAGGGCGGCACCATCCGCACCCTGGCGTTCGAGCGCGGCGTCGTCCAGTCCCTCAACGGCAGCGACGTTGTCGTCCGCGCGGCCGACGGCACCACCTGGACCTGGGACCTGGTGAGTAACACCGTCGTCCGGGAGAACGGGTCCAAGACCAGCCAGAGCGCGCTGGCCGTCGGCGAGCCGGTCTGGGTAGGCGGCCCGGTGCTGTCCGGGGTCAAGGACGCCCGGCTCGTCGTGATCAGGCCGCCCTCGGACGGATCCGCCTCGTCCAGCCCGTCGCCCGCGGCCTCCAGCGGCCCTGCCTCAGGGAGCTGAGCGTCCGCACCCCGGCCGTCCGCGCGCTGAGCGTCCGCACCCCGGCCATCCGCGCCCTGGCCATCCGCTCTCCGGCGGGGGACCGGCAGGCTCCCGCAGGCCCAGCCTGCGGGAGCCGGTAATCTTTGCTGGCCGCGCCCCGGCCACCCCGGCCGGCCCGACCGTCCCGTTCAGGTGATGACAGACAACGACCGGATCCCCCAGGTGCTCGTCGTGGACGACGAGCCCAACATCCGTGAGCTGGTTCAGGTCGCGCTGAAGTTCCACGGCTGCGCGGTCACGGCCTCCTCCAGCGGCAAGGACGCGCTGCGGCAGGCGGAGGCGAGCCGTCCGGACCTGATCGTGCTCGACGTGATGCTGCCTGACCTGGACGGTTTCGAGGTGTGCCGGAGGCTGCGGGCCGCAGGCAACGACGTGCCGGTGATCTTCCTGACCGCGCGGGACACCTCGTCCGACACGGTGACCGGCCTGGCCCTGGGCGGTGACGACTACGTCACCAAACCGTTCTCGGTGGAGGCCCTGGTCGCCAGGGTACGGGCCGTGCTCAGGCGGGCCGCGCGGACCGCCGGCGACGCACCCGCAGACCAGGGCATCCTCCGCGTCGCCGACCTGGAACTGGACGAGTCACGCTGGACCGTGCACCGCGCGGGCGCGCCCGTGGAGCTGTCGCCGACCGAGTTCCGGCTGCTCGCGTACCTGATGCGGCACCAGGGCCGGGTACTGACCCGGGCCCAGCTGCTGGAGAACGTATGGGGCTGGGACTACGCCGGGCAGTCCCAGATCGTCGAGACCTACGTCAGCTACCTGCGGCACAAGCTCGATCCCCTGGGCCCGCCGCTGATCCACACCCAGCGCGGGGTGGGGTACAGCCTGCGGCCCGGCGCCCGGCCGGAAGGATGACCCCGTCCAGGGGGACGCTGTCGCTGCGGGCCCGCCTGCTGGTCCTGCTGATCTCCGTGACCGCGGCGTTCCTGCTGATCATGGGGGCGGTCAGCACGATCGTGCTGGGCAAGCGGCTCGGCAACGAGTTCAACACGCAGCTGGCGGCGGCTGCCCAGCACACCCCGCAGCAGATCGCCGGCGATCCCGGCGACTATGAGGCGGTCGAAATCACCTCCCGCCCGGTCCAGGTGCGGCCGCTGACCGGTGACTCCGCGGCGACCAGGGAACTGGCCGCCACCGTGCAGCACCTGATCACCAGGCGAGTGGCCCGCTTTTACCTCAGCGGCCGGCCGTTCGACGTACCCGGCACGACAGGGCCCAGGCTGCGCGCGGTGGCCCGGCTGATCCCGGCCCGGGCCAACGGCGGGACCCGGGCGGTGCTGGTGGTCGCCCGCCCGCTCGGCGCGGTCGGCGCGCAGGTCGGCGGGATCATCGTCGCCGAGCTGATCACGGGGGGCGCGCTGATCCTGCTGCTGGCGGTCAGCGGGCGCTGGCTGATCGGCCGGGGCCTGGCCCCGCTGAGCCAGATGGCGAGCACCGCGCAGCAGATCACGTCGCGCGGCGACCTGACCGCCCGGATGCCCGAGGCGGACGACAGCACTGAGGTAGGCAAGCTCGGCGGGGCCATCAACGCCATGCTGGACCGGATCCAGCAGGCCTTCGGCGCCCGCTGGCGTTCGGAGCAGAAGGTCCGCCAGTTCGCCGCCGACGCCTCGCATGAGCTGCGGACCCCGCTCACCACCATCCGTGGCTACGCCGAGCTGTACCGGCAGGGCGCGCTCGGCCCGGATCAGCTGCCGGACGCGATGCGCCGGATCGAGCAGGAGTCGCAGCGGATGAGCACCCTGGTGGCCGAGCTTCTCGAACTGGCCCGGCTGGACCGCACCTCCTCGCTGGACCTGGCCGATACGGACCTGGCCCTGCTGGTCCGGGACGCGGCCGCGGACGCCTCGGCGGTGGAGCCGGGCCGCCCGGTGCAGGCGGAGGCGCCCGACCGGCTGATCGCCGTGGTCGACGAGGCGCGGATCAGGCAGGTGCTGGCCAACCTGCTCGGCAACGTCCGCGAGCACACCCCGCCGGGCACCCCGGTCGCGGTACGGCTGGCCCCGGTCCGCGGCGGCGCCGTGCTCGAGGTAGCCGACGCGGGACCGGGAATGCCGGAAGAGGACGCGGCCCGCGCCTTCGACCGCTTCTACCGCGGCCCGGAACGCGCGGGCCGCCAGGACGACGACCGTGACCAGGGCACCAGCAGCGGGCTGGGGCTGTCCATCGTGCAGGCCATCGCGGCCGCCCACGGCGGCCAGGCCGTGCTCGAGTCGCAGCCCGGCCACGGGACCCGGGTCAGGATCTGGCTCCCGGCCGAGTCACCCGCCAGCTGACCGCGCGCGCTGTCTCCCCGCCGCACGCCCCACGATCTCTAACGCCCCCCGGCCCCGGTCCCCCATCCAGGGTCACGCCGCTCCCCCGGAGGGAGCGGCCGACGACGGGCTGGGCAGGTGCTCGAACAGGTAGTAGACGCCGATCAGCCCGTAGATGACCAGCGCGGCCAGCGGTGCCCCGAACGCCGCCACCAGCGTGGCGGCCGCATAGACGAGCAGGCCGCCGGTGAACCCGGGGATCGAGCGCCGCAGCGCCTCCGGCTGGGCCGACCCGCCGAGCCGCTCGGCGTGGGTTACCACGTAGATCCACAGGCCCGCGAAGCCCACCGAGGCAGCCATCAGCACCAGCCCGTAGGTGACGGTGGCCGCCACGCCACCCGAGGCCTGCAGGTGCTCCGCGACCAGCGAGGTCGGGAACGGGATGGCCACCACGGCCATGAGCAGCAGCAGGTTGATGACCAGCAGCGGCCGGTCAACCCGGGTGACGTGGGCGAAAATCGTGTGGTGGTTCATCCACATGATGCCGATGGTGAGGAAGCTGACCACGTACGCGAAGTACTGCGGCCAGCCGTGCAGCAGCTGGTGGATGAGCGTGTCATGCTCGGGTCCCGCGCCCGGCAGCCGGAGGTCCAGGACGAGCAGGGTGATAGCGATGGCGAACACGCCGTCGCTGAACGCCTCGGCGCGCCTGCTCTCCATGGCCGCGGCTGCCTCCGTCCCCTCCAGTTCCCGGCCGGGTCAGCCCGTGGGCTGGTCGGCCGGGGCCGGCGCGGCGGGAGCGGCCGGTGGTGCGGCGTCGGCGGGCGGCGTGGGGGGCTGGATGGAGCGGGCCAGCACCTGGGCCACATCCACCACTTCGAGGCTTTCCTTGGCTTCGCCGCTGGCTTTCTTGGCCGCCACGGCGTCGCCCAGCATGACCAGGCAATACGGGCAGCCGGTGGAGATGGTGTCGGGGTCGGTGCCGAGCGCTTCGTCGATCCGCTCGGTGTTGATCCGCTTGCCGATCCGCTCTTCCATCCACATCCGGGCCCCGCCCGCCCCGCAGCAGAACCCGCGGTTCTTGCACCGGTGCATCTCCTGGGCCTGGACGCCGGGAACCTGCTCCATGATCTCCCGCGGCGGGGTGAACACCTTGTTGTGCCGGCCCAGGAAACACGGGTCGTGGTAGGTGATCTTCTCCTCGACCGCCGTGACGGGGGTGATCTTCCCCTGTTCCACCAGCTTCGCGAGCAACTGGGTATGGTGCACCACCTCATAGTTCCCGCCGAGCTGCGGGTACTCGTTGGCGATCGTGTTGAAGCAGTGCGGGCACGACGCCACGATGGTCTTTCCCGCGCCGGCGGCCAGGCCGGTCTCGTTGAGGGTCTCGATGTTCTGCTGGGCCAGCATCGAGTAGACGAACTCGTTGCCCATCCGCCGCGCCGGGTCTCCGGTGCAGGTCTCGGCCGGGCCGAGCACCGCGAAAGCCACCCCGGCCGAATGCAGCAGGGTGGCGATGGCCTTGGTGGTCTTCTTGGCCCGGTCTTCCAGCGCCCCGGCGCATCCCACCCAGAACAGGTACTCCACCTCAGCGCCGATCGGCCCGCCGGCGACCGGTACCTCGAAGTCGAGTTCCTCGGCCCAGGCCAGCCGACGGTTAGCGCCCATGCCCCAGGGGTCGCCCTTGTTCTCCAGGTTCTTCAGCATCCCTGAGGCTTCGGTCGGGAACGCGGACTCGATGAGGACCTGGTGGCGGCGCATCCCGTCGATATGGTCGATGTGCTCGATGTTCACCGGGCACTCCTCGACACACGCCCCGCAGTTGGTGCACGACCAGATGACGTCGGGGTCGATCACCCCATGCTCAGCCTCGGTGCCGACCAGCGGGCGGCCCGCCTCGAACTTCACCGCGTCCGGCAGGTTCTCCCGCGCCTCGTCGCTGCCGGCGAGGAGGTAGGGGGCCTTGGCCAGCGCGTGGTCACGCAGGTCCAGGATGACCTGCTTGGGGGACAGGGGCTTGCCGGTGGCCCAGGCCGGGCACTGGGACTGGCACCGCCCGCACTCGGTGCAGGTGGCCATGTCCAGCAGGCCCTTCCAGGTGAAGTCCTCGATCTTCCCCAGCCCGAACACGTCGGTGTCCGGGTCGGCCTCCTCGAAGTCCAGCACCTTGCCGTTGCTGCGCATCGGCTCCAGGCCGCGCAGCGCGTTCGGGCGGCGGGAGAACAGCACGTTGATGGGCGCGGTGATGATGTGCAGGTGCTTGGAGTAGGTGAGGAAGACCAGGAACCCGAGCACCACCGCGAGCTGGGCCAGCAGGAACACCACCTCCAGCACGCTGTTCACCCCGGCCCCCAGGGGGCGCAGCCAGTGGCCGACGATCTCCGACGCGAACGCGCCGTGCGGGTAGGGGAACACCCCGGTGTTGATCTGCGCGCCGCGGTAGGCCAGCAGCGTCGCGATCACCAGGAAGATCATCCCGAGGACCAGCCATGCGGCGCCGGTGTGGCTGCCGGAGAACCGTGACTTGCGGCCTTCCCGCTCCGGGTTGCTGCGCAGCCGGATGACCGCGAACGTGATGATGCCGGCCAGCACGCCGACCGCGAACAGGTCCTCGATGAACCCGACGAACGCCCAGTGGCCGATCCCCGGGATGGCGAAAGTCCGGGAGAACAGGTCGCCGTAGGCCTCGATGATCGTCAGCAGCAAGACGATGAAGCCCCAGAAGGTCGCTGCGTGCGCGGCGCCGGGCACCGTCCACTTCAGCAGCTTGCGCTGCCCGATGACCTCGGTGGCCTCCACCTCGGCGTCGCGCCCCGGGTGCGAGCGCACCGCCTCGATCCGCTCCGGCGCCGGCTGCCCCGCCCGCCCGACCTTGGCCAGCCACCACAGGCGCCGCCCCGCCAGCGCGAACGCCGCCACCGTCAGTACCAGGCCGACCACGATCCGCAGGACCACGAAAACCTCCTCATGCGGTGCCCGGCCCGGCCGGGACCGCCGCTGCGCCGGCTGCCAGCGTACGCCGCGCCACCCTGGTCACAATGATCAAGGTCTAATGAATAAGACACTCCACTGCAGCGTCAAGGGGCGGGCTACCTGACCCTTCCGGCATCCTACCGATGAGTAACTTATCGGCGGGGAGGCCCCGTCCGCGGCCGGGCCCGGGCCGGGCAACGGCCGGGGCATCGGCCGGGACGGCCCGGCGCGCGGCCGGACGGCAGCGGGGGCGTCGCCGCTACGGAACGACGCCGGGAACGACGCCCAGGATCCGGCGGCCCGCGCTGATACGAAACCTTTGCAAAAGGGTGCAAACCGCCGGGCCGGCCCGGGCGTCATTGATGTGTTTGACGTCATCCCGGGGGCAGTCCAACGGAGGAACGCATGGCAGGGCACGGAATAAGACGCATGGCTAGGACGCGGATCGCGACCGCGGCGCTCGGCGGGGGAATCACGGCCGCGGTCCTGGGCGGCGCGATGCTGGCCGCGGGCCCGGCAGGTGCCGACGGCGACACCGGCCGCCCACGCGGCCACGGCCGCCGCGGCCAGGTCCGCCGCAGGCTCCCCGGTGAGCAGCGCGGTGGCCCGGCTGAACAGCCCGGCCCGCCAGCGGTTCATCCCCTGGGGCCGGGCCACGACGACCGGGGCCCGGGCCATGAGCCCGCAATCTCGCCTGGCAGCGGCCGCGAACAGTCTTGGCTTTAGCGGAGGGGTCCTCACCGCGGTGTCTTGCACCGGGCGCGCTCAGTGCACCGCCACCGGGATGGCGAGCACCCGCAGCGGCAAGAACGCCAAGACGCTGGCCGAGCGCTGGAACGGTACCGCGTGGGCCGTGCAGTCCACGCCCACCCCCACCTCCCGCACGGTGCTGGGCGGCACCCTGGAGGGCGGCGTGTCCTGCACGTCCTCCGCCGCCTGCGTGGCCGACGGCTTCTCGTACAGCAAGAAGTCCATGCAACTGCTGGGCGAGGGCTGGAACGGCCGCACCTGGAGCACCCAGCCGGACGCGGCCCCGGTAGTCGCCGCCCAGCCGGCAGGCATCTCCTGCCGGTGGGCCAAGGACTGCATGGCGGTCGGTGCGCGGCTGTCCGGCATGACCCTGGCCGAGCACTGGAACGGGCGGAAGTGGTCCGCCGTGACCACCAAGCACGAGGGAGAGCTGAACGGAGTGGCCTGCCCGGCCACCGGGAACTGCAC
>CAWJPL010000007.1:0-285097 GCA_963844695.1 uncultured Actinomycetes bacterium | reverse complement strand
AAGGCTGCCTTTCGTTATGCGGTGACGTGTTCTGCGGCGGCGAGGTGCGCTGAGAGGAACTGTCCCGCTCGGTCCAGCGCCGCGGCCCCTTCGTCGAGGATCGGGTAGAAGGTCTGGAAGACGTGCGGCACCCCGGGGGTGATGTCGAGGATGACCTCGACGTCGGCGGTGGCGGCCTGGCGGGCGAGGCGGATGGCGTCGTCGAGGAGGACTTCGTGGGTTCCGGCCTGGATGAGCAGGGGCGGCAGGCCGGACAGGTCGGCGAAGATGGGGCTGATCAGGCCGAGAGCGGCGTCTTGTCCTGACGTGTAGTCACCGACCCGGGATTGGAGGTTTTCCCGGCTCATCAGCACGTCGACCTGGCCCTTGGTCTGCATGGTCGGGCCGGCCAGGGTGAGGTCGGCGTACGGTGACATGACGAAGGCCGCAGCGGGCAGGGGCAGGCCGCGGTCGCGGGCGTTCACCAGGGTGGCGACCGCGAGCCCCCCGCCAGCGGACTCCCCTGCGAAGACGATGTCCGACGGGGCGGTGCCGTCGTCCAGCAGGGCTTGGTAGGCCGCCAGGGCGTCATCGACCGCTGCCGGATACGGATGCTCGGGGGCGAGCCGGTAGTCGACGGAGATGACCCTGGCACCGGTCTGCCGGCCGACCTGGGAGGCCAGGCCAGCGGCCTGGACGGCGCTCCCCAGTACGTACACGCCGCCGTGGAAGTAAAGAACGACGTGGCGGGTTCCGGCTCCGCCGATGGTGATCTCGGCGGCCGGGACGCTGCCCAGTGCGGTTGCGGTCACGGTCACGTCGGGGGGCAGCGGCTGCGCCGAGGTCAGCTCTGCGAGCAGCCGCCGTTGCTCGACGATATCGATGCCGGCGGGGAAGGCCGACTGCCGCAGGATTGCTTCGAGGTTCTCTCGCTGCTCGGTACTCACGGACGATCTCCCGTCGGTTGGCGTTGACCCGGCCGCGCTCCCAGGCGGGCTCGCCCATGTCAGTCCGCTGCTGAATTTCCTGCCGGGAGCCGGGCCACGACCAGGCTTGCCGCCAGACAGGTGAGGAGGCCTCACCAGATCATGGTGATTCACCCGGCCCGAGCGCGCCGGCACGGAGTCTGGCGCAGGCCCGGCGCGATGCGTGCCGTCGGTGTTCAGCGAGGGGACGAAGCCCATACCCCTGCGGATCACGGCGGCTAGCTCGCGCAATCACCAGGATCTGGTGAGAGCCGCTCACCTTGACGGCCATTAGCTTCAGGGCACCCGGTCAGCGGGCTAGCTACCGGGACCCGGGTTTCCGGGCGAGACCTCGCATCGAGGAGGACCAGCAGTGACCACGACTGCCACGCCTGACCGCTTCACCACGCTGCCGGATGAGCACGCGCTGCAGGCCACTGTCGTGGCGCTGGAGGAGCACGGGTTCAGTGTCGAGGTCGTCGGTGATCTCGACGCCGCGCGCCAGGCGGTGCTGGCCCGCATCCCCGACGGCTCGTCGGTGATGACCAACACCTCGGTGACGCTGGCCGAGACCGGGATCGCGGACGCGATCAACGATGGCGAGGGCCGGTGGGAGTCGGCGCGGAACAAGATGTTCGCGCTCGACTTCGCGACCCAGGGACAGCAGATGAAGGCGATCGGTGGCCAGCCCGACTACGCGCTGGGCAGCGTGCACGCGGTCACCCCGGACGGAACCCTGGTGATCGCTTCGGCGTCGGGCAGCCAGCTGGCCTCCTACGCCTGGGGCGCGGCCAACGTGATCTTCGTGATCGGTGCGCAGAAGCTCGTGCCCACGCTGGCGGCGGCGCATGAGCGGATCTATCAGCACAGCCTGCCGTTGGAGGACGTCCGGGCGCAGGCCGCTTACGGGCAGCACAGCCAGGTGGGGAAGATCCTGGAGATCCACCAGGAGCTGCCCGGCCGCATCCACGTCGTCCTCATCCGCCAGCAAGTCGGCTTCTGAACTGCCGGGCCAGCGAGATCTGCCGCAGCCACCAGGCAGTGACAACGAAAGAAGGGAGTGGTGGGTCTCGTGTCGGATGCCACGTCCACCGACAGCGCCTGGGACCGGCGGGAGTGGCTCGTCCTGGGCGTGATCGGCCTGGCGCAGCTGATGGTGGTCCTCGATCTCACGGTGATGAACATCGCGCTGCCGTCCGCGCAGCGGGCGCTGCACTTCACCACCGTGGACCGGCAGTGGGTGGTCACCGCCTACACCCTGGCGTTCGGCAGCCTGCTGCTGCCCGCGGGCCGGCTCGCCGACCTGCTGGGCCGCAAGGTCACGTTCCTGACCGGCCTGGCCGGGTTCGCCGGCGTCTCGGCCATCGGCGGCGCCTCGGTCAACTTCGCCATGCTCGTCACGGCCCGGGCCTGCCAGGGCGCGTTCGCGGCGCTGCTGGTGCCCTCAGCGCTGTCGCTGCTGACCACCACCTTCACCGGGCCCAAGGACCGCGGCAAGGCGTTCGGCATTTACGGGGCGATCGCCGGGGCCGGCGGCGCGGTGGGCCTGCTGCTCGGCGGCGCACTGACGGAGTACCTGTCCTGGCGGTGGACGCTGTACGTGAACCTGCTCTTCGCTGGGGTGGCGTTCATCGGCGGGACGCTGCTGCTGAAGGGGCAGTCGTCCCGGGTGAAGCCCAGGCTCGATGTCCCGGGAACGGTGCTGGTTTCCAGCGCCCTGTTCTGCCTGGTGTACGGCTTCTCCAACGCGGCCGCGCACGGCTGGCACGCACCGTCCACCTACGGGTTCCTCGCGGCGGGCGTGGCGCTCGGCGTGGCGTTCGCGGCCTGGCAGGGCCGGGCGGCCCACCCGCTGCTGCCGCCCCGGGTGGTGCTCGACCGTAACCGGGGCGGCGCCTACGCCTCGATGCTCCTCGGTACGGCCGGGCTGTTCGGGATCTTCTTGTTCCTGACCTACTACCTGCAGCAGACACTCGGGTACTCGCCGCTGGTCACCGGCATCGCGTTCCTGCCGATGAGCGGCGGCCTCATTGTCATGGCCAATCTGTCTACCATCGCGTTGATGCCCAGGTTCGGCCCCAAGCCGCTGGTCGCGTCCGGGATGCTGGCCGCATCGGGCGGGACGGCCTGGCTGGCCCAGCTGGGCCCGCACACCGGGTACACCGCCGGCGTGCTCGGCCCGCTCATTCTGGCCGGAATCGGCCTGGGCATGGTGATCGCGCCGGCGATCAACGCCGGCACCTTCGGCGTGGCCCCGCAGGACGCGGGCGTTGCCTCCGCGACCGTCAACGTCGGCCAGATGCTCGGCGCCTCGGTCGGCACCTCGCTGCTGAACACCATCTTCGCCGCCGCGGTCACCTCTTACATCGCCGCCCACCTCGCCGCGGCCCGGCTGATCGGCCGCCCGGCCCTGACCGGGCTGGCGCTGGCCCACGGCTACGACGTCGCGTTCTGGTGGACCGCCGGCATCTTCGCCACCGGCGCGATCACCGGCGGCCTCCTGCTCCGCCGCGGGCCGCTGGACCAGAAGCGCGCGCAGTCCCAGGCAGGCGACCAGGTGGCAACGGCACCAGCCGAGGCGAGCCAGGAACGGGCCTAGCGACGGGAGATTCCAGCCGTCAGCTACCCCGGCTGGTGCTGATGTCGTGGCCGAGTTCCCGGCGAAGCTGATCTTCCACCAGGTCCCAACCGGAGCCGAGGGCCCCGGTCATGGCGGCTTTCATCGCTTCCGCCGCATCAGCCAATTGACCAGCTACCTGACGCACCTCGGCCAGGGTGCGCGCCGTGACCGTCACCTCGTGCGATCCGTGCTCGCTGTGCAGCGTGACCATCACGTTGCCCGGGCGGGTGGCCCAGGTGTCGTGGATCACCCGGTTGCGTTTCCGGTTCGCCTCATGGCCAGCGCGCAACGCGGTGAGCACCGCATCTTTCGCGTGCGCGGGAATCTCGGTGTGGTAGCCCGTCAGTCGTTCGCAGTCTTCGATCAGGGCAGATGCCGTAAGGCGGCCGTCCACCACGGCCGCATACTTGCTGCCGACCAGGGCGCTGAATACCGCGCGCAGCACCCGTTCCATGTAGGCCGCTTCAAGGACGATGCCACCCAGGGCGTGTTGCAGTTCGTCAACATCCACACCAGTGATCATGACGGAAGCCGGACCCGGCCACGAGCCCTCGGGACTGCCGCGGCTACCAGATCCAGCACGTCGTCATGACGAGGCGGATCTTGAGGTAACCCGTCAGCCGTCTTTACGACAGGCCGTAGTAGCGTGAGGGCTGTGCCAGCAGACGAGGACCACGCCACCGGGCCGCCGGGGGCGCGGCCGTCGCGCAGCCCCGCCGCTCTCATCGTGGCCGTGGTGCTGTCGCTGATCGCCGCGGCGGCGGTGGTCGGGGTGATCGTCTCCGTGTCGGGCGGCCGGACGGCCGCCCCCGTGGCCAACGAGGCCCGGGGGACCGCGGCGGACCGGAACCCGGACGTAGACCCGGGCACCAGCCTGCCTGGTTCCGCCGCGCCGGACTTCACGCTGACTGACCAGTACGGATCCCGGATCTCGCTGCGGCAGTTCCGCGGCCAGGCCGTGGTCATCGCGTTCGTGGACGCGCGGTGCACGACCGTATGCCCGCTGACCACAGTGAGCCTGACCGAGGCCGTCTCCATGCTCGGCCCGGCCGCCGGGCGGCACGTTCGGCTGCTGGGCATTGACGCCAACCCGGACGCCACCCGGGTCGCTGACGTCCGGGCCTACTCAGTGGCGCATCAGATGATGCGTTCCTGGGACTTCCTGACCGGCAGCCGCCGCCAGCTGGCCGCGGTATGGCGGGCCTATCACGTGTACGTGGCGGCCTCGCACGGGAACATCGATCACGAGCCAGCCGTCTACCTGATCGACCCGCAAGGCCGGGAACGCACGCTGTACCTCACCCAGATGGCCTACGCGAGCATTACCCAGCAAGCCCAGCTGATCGCGGGCGGCCTGGCCCGGCTCCTGCCCGGCCATCCGGCCGTGCAAGGGTCGGTCCCGATGGCCCTGGATCGCGGCATCAGCCCGGCCGCATCGGCCAGCCTGCCCGTCATCGGCGGGGACCGTCAGGCCAGCCGGGTCCAGCTGGGACCCGCGCACCCGCACGTCATCGTGTTCCTGGCCAGCTGGGACAGCGAGGTCTCCGACCTGACCGCGGAACTGCGGATGCTGGCGGGCTACCAGCGGCAGGCCCTGCGCCATGGCTGGCCGACCGTCGTGGCCGTGGACGAAAGCCGGACCGAGACCAGCCCGGCCACGCTGACCCGGCTGCTCGGCCAGGCCGGCGGGGCGAAGCTCGGCTATCCCGTCGTGGCCGACGCTACCGGCCGGCTGGCCGACGGGTACGCCGTCCAGGATCTGCCCTGGGTCGCGATCACGTCCGCGGCGGGGAAGATCCGCTACCGGCACGACGGCTGGCTTCCCGCCGCCTCCCTCACCCGCGCCGCCGCTTCAGGCTGAGGCAGGCGGCGAGGCCAGGCTGGCCTTGGGGAGCATGGTCACGTCGGCGTGATCGAGCTGGCCCCCGCACGATTCGCAGATGACCACGGTCGAGGCGGGTGCGCCGCAGGCCGCGTGGGCCATCCGGATGGGCCCGTCTGGGCGGCCGTGCCGGTCACCCCACTGGCGCATGGCCGTCAGTACCGGCCACAGGTCGCGGCCCACGTCAGTCAGCAGGTAGTCGTACCGGGGCGGGTGATCGGAGTACGGGACCTTGGCCAGCACGCCGGAATCGACCAGCTTGGCCAGCCGGTCCCGGAGCGTGTTGCGCGGCATGCCGAGGTTCTCCCGGAAGTCATCAAACCTGGTCACGCCGTTGAAGGCATCTCGCACGATGAGCATCGTCCACGAGTCACCCACGGTCTCCAGGCACTGCGCGACCGAGCAGCCCATGTCGGCGAACGACTTCCGTTCCATGAGTGCAGACTAGTCAGTTGCATAATTAGATGCAAACTTTGGCCAGTAGGGTTGCGTAATTAGACTCAGTAGGTTCTATCATTGAACTTGCCTGCCGGGAGCCGGTGCGGCACCCAGGGAACGACCGGAACAAAGGAGATGGACCGTCATGGCCCAACCTGTGAGCGGCGCCCGGCCACCAGCATCCGCGGATCATCGCTGGCTGGTCCTGGTCATTGTCGCGATCGCACAGCTGATGGTGGTCCTGGACGCCACCGTCGTGAACATCGCGCTGCCCTCCGCGCAGCTGGCGCTCGGTTTCCCGAACGCCGACCGCCAATGGATCGTGACCTCCTACGCGCTGGCGTTCGGCGGGCTGCTGCTTCTCGGTGGCCGGATCGGCGACATATTCAGCCGCAAGCGGGTGTTCATCGTCGGCCTGCTGGGTTTCGCCGGATCATCCGCCCTGGGCGGGGCGGCGACGTCGTTCGCCTTGCTGGTGACGGCCCGCAGCCTGCAGGGAGCGTTCGGGGCCATCCTCGCTCCGGCTGCCCTCGGCACCCTGATCACCACCTTCCGGGATCCACGCGAGCGCGGGCGGGCGTTCGGGATATTCGGGTCGGTCGCGGGCGCGGGCGGCGCGGTCGGCCTGATCCTGGGCGGGTTCCTGACCCAGGACCTGTCCTGGCGGTGGACCCTGTACGTCAACCTGATCTTCGCGGCCATCGCGGTGGCCGGGGCGCTGATCTTCATCCGCGGCAGCAAGCCGGCCAGCCGGCCCCGCGTTGACGTGGCCGGGGCAGTGCTGGGCGGGCTCGGCGTGTTCCTGATCGTGTTCGGCTTCGCTCATGCCGAGACGGCCGGGTGGTCCGCCGCGCTGACAGTCGGCTCACTGGTGCTGGGCGTCCTGTCCATCGGCGCGTTCGGCTTCGCTGAAAGCCGGGTCCGGGCCCCGCTGCTGCCGCTGCGGGTCATCCTCGACCGGACTCGCGGCGGGGCCTACCTGGCGGTCGGCGTGGCGGCGATCGCCCTGTTCGGCGCCTTTCTGTTCCTGACCTACTACCTGCAGACGATCAAGGCCTATAGCCCGGTCACCGCGGGCCTGGCCTTCCTGCCAATGGTCGGCGGCCTGCTGGTGAGCGCCAACGTCTCCAGCAACGTCCTGCTCCCGCGCATCGGCCCGCGCATCCTGATCTCCAGCGGCCTGCTGACCGGGACGGCCGCGATGGCGTACCTCACTCAGCTCAGCGTGACGTCCAGCTACGCCGGCGGGGTGCTGCCCGCGCTGATTCTGCTCGGCCTGGCCTTCGGGATGATCCTCGCACCGGCCATCAACACTGCCACCACCGGCGTGCGGCCCCAGGATTCCGGTGTGGCCTCGGCGCTGGTCAACACCATGCAGCA
Source organism: uncultured Actinomycetes bacterium (assembly GCA_963844695.1). Classification (GTDB taxonomy): domain Bacteria; phylum Actinomycetota; class Actinomycetes; order Streptosporangiales; family Streptosporangiaceae; genus RYN-230. The sequence goes on along the minus strand of CAWJPL010000007.1, from coordinate 277,833 downwards.
AGTAGGCGGCTCAATCGGTGCCTCGGCGCTGAGCACGGTGGCCCTGAGCGCCACGGCTAGCTACCTGGGCGGCCATCGGGCCGGCCCGATGGCCCTGGAGACCGCCGCGGTTCACGGCTACACGGTCGCCTTCACCGTCTCGGCCGCCTTGTTCGCGCTGGGCACGGTGCTCGTCTTCGCCCTGCTGCCCTCTCGGGAGCAGCTGGCCCAGCGGCGGAGTGCGGCTCTCGCGGACGCCACCCCCGCGGCGGCGGAGGTGGCCCAGGACGCCGCCCCGGCCGCCGCGGGCCCGGCTGGATCCGCGGCGGCCAGTGCCGCCCAGGCTGGGAGGGCCGCCCAGGCTGGGGGGGCCGCCCAGGCTGGCCGGGCCGGCGGTCCCATCAGGGAGACCAGCTCAGCGGCCGCCACCTGCCCGGCGTCGAGCGGCGTCCGGTAGCAGCGCCGGCCCGCAGGGATGATCCCGGCGGGAACCGGCCGCCCCTGGCTCGCCATCCGCGGACGAGCCAGGGGCGGCCGCTTGGCCTGGGGGGACCTGGCTGGGCTGGGAGCCGGGGCGGGATGCTGCGGGAATGCGGATTGCGATGGGGGCCGGCAGCGAAGTACTGGGCGTGCCGATGCAGCCCCAGGACGTCGTCGATGACGTGCTGGCGGCCGAAGCCGAGGGCTTCGGGTCCGCCTGGACCGTCCACTTCTCCCGGGGCGTCGACGCGCTCAGCGTGCTGGCCGTGGCGGGGACCCGGACCAGCCGGATCGACCTCGGCGTGGGGATCGTGCCGACCTACCCGCGGCACCCGCTGGCGCTGGCCCAGCAGGCCGCGACGGCCCAGGCGTTCTGCGGAGGACGGCTGACGCTCGGTGTGGGCGTGTCGCACCGTCCGGTCATCGAGGACCTGCACGGGCTGGCCTACCAGCAGCCGGCCGCGCATATGCGCGACTACCTCTCGGTGCTCGTCCCCCTGCTGCGCGAGGGAAGCGTCTGCTACCGCGGCAACTTCTACGAGGTGGACGGCGGCTTCGCCGTGCCGGGCACCAGCCCGGTCTCGGTGCTGGTGGGCGCGCTCTCCCCGCTGATGGTGCAGGCTGCCGGGGAACTCGCCGACGGGGTGGTGACCTGGCTGGCCGGGCCGCGCACGCTGGGAGAGCAGATCGTGCCGCGGCTGCACCGCTCAGCCGCCGGGCAGCGGGAGAGCCAGGCCGCGCCCCGGGTGGTGGCCGCGCTGCCGGTAGCGCTGTCGGCCGACAGCGCCGCGTCCCGGCAGGCCGCGGACGGGGTGTTCGCCCGCTACGCCGGGTTCGACAACTACCGCCGGCTGCTGGACCGCGAGGGCGTGGATTCGCCGGGCGCCCTGGCCGTGACCGGGGACGAGGCCGCGATCGAGAAGCAGCTCGGGCGGCTGGCCGACGCCGGCGTGACCGAGCTGTGGCCCATCATCTTCCCGGTGGGCGACGACCCGGGCCGCAGCCGGCGCGAGACCAGGGCGCTGCTGCGCGCGCTGGCCACAACCTCCTGACCTCGGTCGGTCGCGGCCAGCGGCCCCGGCCAGCAGTCCCGGCCAGCCGGGCACAGTTAGCACTCCCTGTCAGCCGGGCACCGTCATTCGGGCAGGGGGAGCTCGGCCCAGACGGCCTTGCCGCTGGGCACGGTCTGGACGCCCCAGCGGGTCGCCATGGCCGCGACCACGCCCAGGCCGTGGCCTGATGCGGCGGCCAGTCGCTTGTCCACGCCGGGCGGCCCGAGCGGGACGGTGTCACCCACGCTGATCCGGATCGCGCCGGCGGACAGGGCGAGGCTGACGCTGAACGCCGACCCGGCGTGCAGGACCGCGTTGGTGGCGAGTTCGGTGACCACCAGTGCGGCGTCCGCGGCCAGTTGCTCGTCACGCCACGGCTCGAGCATCCCGAGCGCGAAGCACCGGGCCGCCCGGGTGTCCTCAAGGCGTCCCGCGAACGTGCGCGTGACGTCAGCCCAGTGGACCCGGTGGACGGGGTGACCGGCCGCTGAGCCACCGGCCGCTGAGCCACCGGTCGCTGACGGACCGGCTGCGGGGCGGCCGAGCACGGCACTGTGCAGGCGGCAGATTTCAGCGACCGCGCCCTGATGCTGGCTGCTTTCCACCAGAGCCCGCGGGTAGCCGCAAAACAGCGAGAACGGGATCTGCTGGCCCAGCTCGTTCCAGAGCCCTTCCAGCTCGAGGGCGGCGTTGACCTGGTCGGCCGCCCAGAGCAGGGCGACGACCTCCCCGTAGATCCGGACCGGTCCGGAGGCCTCGCCCGCAACCAGGATGGCGGGCCGGAACTGGGTGGCGAAGGCGGCCAAGTCAACTCGGCCGCCGCGGGTCAGCCGGGGTGCCACCTGGGTGGCGTCGAGGCAGACCAGGGTCCCGTCGCGCCGGGCCGCCCCGACATCCACACCGCCCGCGGCCAGCCGGGCCTCGAATCCGGCGCAGCGGCCGGGGGTGGCCACGACGACCGCCGCGCCTCCCTCGGCGATCGCCCCGGCGAGATAGTCTCCCGCGGTCTCGGCCAGCTCTTCGTCGCGGTCGTAGAACTGGACAACATGGCGATGCCGGCCCACGGTGGAAGAGCCAAATTCGCTAGACACGAGTACCTTTAACACAACAGGTTGACTTGGGACACGGGGCTGCAGATCACCGTAACGGTACCCTGGCGGGCTGGGGTAAACCGCCCAGCCCGGCCAATGTCCTCGCCCCGGCCGGAGCTCGCTGGATGGGCCTTGGCGCTGGCCATCGGGAGCCGCACCCCGACCGGGAAGGATTGGCTGATCAACAGCGACGATCGCGCTTCCGGGGAGCGGTTCGCGTGCCCGCCGGGCGACGTCACCGCGCTCGTGTCCGGGCAGCATCTGTGCGCGCTGTACCAGAATCAGGACGAGCGCCAGCGGCTCACCGCCGCGGCGATCCGGGGCGCGCTGGCGGCTGGGGACCGCGTGATCTACGTGACGCCCGGACCCCCCGACGTGGCCCTGGCCCTGCTCGAAGCGGGCGGGGTCGAGACCGGGCGGCCGCTCAGCGGCGGGCAGTTGCTGGTCCACAGCTTTGCTGAGATCTACGGCGACCTGGCCAGCATGGACCTGGCCCAGCTCGTGGCCACGGGCCGGGCGGCACTCAGCCAGTCGCTCGCGGCCGGATTCCCCGGCCTGCGGATCACCGGCGAGATGGGCGGCTCCCCCTGGCCGGCCGGGTCGCTGGAGGGGCTCGTCCGCTGGGAACGCATGGTGTCGCAGATGCTGGGCGAGCTGGGCATCGCCGCCATCTGCCAGTACGACCAGCGTCAGCTCGATGAGCCGGCCACGGCCATCATCGCGGCGGAGCACAGCGGGGTGGCGACCAACGGGCAGCGCCTGCCGCTGGCCCTGTTCATCGCCTCCGCCCCGCCACCGGCGCTGCGGGTCGAAGGCGAACTCGACCTGACGAACGGGCCGGTCCTGGCCCGGGTCATCCGGGCCCGGCTGGCGGCCGGCCCCCGGCTGCGGGTCGACCTCGGCGGAGTCGAGTTCGCGGACGTCGGCTCGCTGCGCGAGATCTACCAGATCGCGGTCGGCCTGCCTGCCGGCGGCCAGATCACGCTGGCGAACGTCACCGAGCCCGTCCGGCGCGTGCTCGAACTGGCCGGCTTCCGCGCCGACGCGGTGGTGGTCGAGTCATGAGCTGGCCCGCGGGCGACGGTATGGCCCACCGCGCCCTGCTGTACTCCGATGAGCCAGAGTTCCGCGTGGCGGTCGGGGCGTTCGTCCGCGAGGGCCTGGACCGCCGCGAGCCGATCCTGGCGGCGGTCCCGGCCGGGCAGCTGGCCTGGCTCCGCGGCGAACTCGGCGGTGACGTCCCGGCGGTCGAGTTCGCCGACGCGGCCAGTTTCTACCGTCGCCAGGGCCAGGCCACCCGCGCCACACTCGACTGGCTGCGCCGTCACGCCAGCGACGGCCAGCGGGTCCGCGTCGTCGCCGAGCAGGCCGTGTCCCGCCGCACTCCCGCGGAGGCCGCGGACTACCTGCGGATGGAAGCGGCGGCCAATGTCGTCTACCAGCCGTTCCCGGTCTCGGTGCTCTGCCCGTACGACGTGTCGGTGCTCCCCGGCGGCCTGCGCCCCGGAGTGGAGCAAACTCATCCGGAACTGCTCCAGGGTGACCGGGTGGTACCCAGCCCAGCGTTCGCCGACCCGCGCATCTTCATCCGGGACTTCTCCGCCGTGGTGGAGCCGCCGCTGACCTCCGCGTCGATCGGCTTCGGCCGCCGTGAGGACCTGGCGGGCGTCCGCCGTTTCCTGCGGACCCAGCTGGCCTGGGCGGGGTTCGGGGACGAGGCGGCCGCGCTGCTCGTGTCGGCGGCCGCCGAGGTGGTCACCAACGCGCTGATGCACGGCACCGCTCCGCGCCGGCTCTGGGTCTACACCGAGGGGCCCATGCTGGTCTGCCACGTGCACGACGGCGGCCCGGGCTTCGCCGACCCGCTCGCCGCGTATCTCGCCCCGGACCGGCACGCGACTCATGGTCACGGACTCTGGCTGGGCCGCCAGGCCTGCGACTGCCTCGAAGCGGCCACGGATGGGACCGGGACGCATGTGCGCCTGCTGACCAGGCTGCCCGAGCCGGGCGCGCCGGAGGTCCTCCTTTAGGCGTGCCGGAGGCCCTGCTCAGGGAGAACCGGATTCAGGCCCTAGGCTGAGCCCACGGACACGGAAAGGGGCCCCGGGTGGACATCACTCAGCTGATCCTCGACGACCATCACGAGCAGCGCCGGCTCTTCGCGATCCTGGAGCAGATCGACCGGTCCGACACGGACACCCTGGGTGCGGTCTGGAGCCGGCTGGCCGCGTTCCTCGAGCTGCACGCCGCGGCCGAGGAGGAGATCTTCTATCCCGCGCTGCTGCGGGTGGGCATCCAGGCCCGGCGCGGCGGCACCGCGGAAGACGAGACCATCGACGCGATCGGGGACCACAACGACATCCGCGACGCGGTCGTCTCAGCCGGGGGCTACCCGGTCGGCAGCGACGGCTGGTACGCGGCGGTGACGGCGGCCAACCTGGCCAACAGCGATCACATGGGCGAGGAAGAACGCGAGGGCCTGACCGACTTCCGCCGGCTGGCCAGTCTCCAGCTGCGCCACGACCTGGCCGTGGCGTTCGTGGCGTTCGAGGCCAGGCACTACGCCGGGGTCGCGCCGGTGGACAAGGACCCGCAGGCCTACGTCCGCGAGGAAGAGGAGCAGCAGGGCCTGCGGCTGGGCAGCGATGCGCCGGCCGCCGCGGGCGGCGGCCCGGAGGGCGGTCCGGACGGGTCGCTCAGCATCGGCAGCCTCAGGACCTCCTGACCCGCGCCCGTCATGGCCGACATGCCGTTCGGGCAGTTGCTGGATCGCGCCCGGACCCTGGCCGACCGCCCCGGGCGGGCCATCCTCGGGATCACCGGGCCGCCCGCGGCCGGCAAGAGCACCCTCGCGGAGAGGTTGCTCACGGAACTGGGGGCGGTGGCCGCGTACGTGCCGCTCGACGGGTTCCACCTGGCCCATCAGCTGCTCGTCGAGAACGGCACGGTGGAACGAAAAGGCGCCCCGGACACCTTCGACGCGGCCGGGTACGTGGCGCTGCTGCGGCGGCTGCGTGACCCGGCTGAGGGAATCGTGTACGCGCCGCGTTTCATCCGGGACATCGAAGACTCCGTCGCGAACGCGATCCCGGTTCCGCCGGACGTGCCCCTGGTGATAACCGAGGGCAACTACCTGCTGCTCCGGTCGGCCCCCTGGGCGCAGGTGGCGGGCCTGCTCGACGAGGTCTGGTACGTCGACCTGGCCGAGGACACCCGGCTGCGGCGGCTGATCGGACGGCACATGGAATTCGGCCGGGACAGCCGCCGAGGCCCGGGACCGGGCCACCGGGTCCGACCAGCGCAACGCGGTGCTCGTCGAGGCCAGCCGGGACCACGCGAGCCTGGTCGTGTCGGTGGGCCGCGACTGAATTTCGTTGCGGCGAAGGAGGCGGCGGAAGGCGCGGCGGGTCAGCGGAGCGCGGCCGCAGCGGGCGACGGGCCGCGCCGGTCAGTGAGCCGGGGTCAGGGGGACTGCTGGTCCGCGATGAGCCGGGCGTACCAGCGGGCGCTGGCCTTGGGGATGCGGGCCTGCGTGCCGAAGTCCACCCAGACCAGGCCGAACCGGCGGCTGTACCCGTCGGCCCACTCAAAGTTGTCCAGCAGCGACCAGACGAAGTAGCCGCGGACGTCCACCCCGGCCTCGATGGCGGCCAGCGTCTCAGCGAAGTGATCAGTCAGGTACGCGACCCGTTCCACGTCATCCACGCCGCCCTCGGGGTCGACGTAGTCGTGGTAGGCCGCGCCGTTCTCGGTGATGTAGAGGGGGAGCGGGGTGGCGTCGTGCACCCGGCGCAGGATGCGGCCCAGGCCGGCCGGGCGGGCGTCGATGCCGTTCGCGGTCAGCTGGGGAGCGCTCACATAATCCGTGGCCGGGATGACCCGGGCCTGGTGGTAGGGCTCGCCGGTGTCCTCGGCCACGAGCTTGGTCTCGTAGTAGTTGATGCCGAAGAAGTCCGCGGGCGCGGCCATCACCTCCAGGTCGCCGTCGCGGATGAAGTCCACCGGGACCTGCCGCTGGTACCAGTCGAGCATGTCGGCGGGGTAGCTGCCGCGCAGCACGGGGTCGAGGAACCAGCGGTTCTCGTGCCCGTCCAGCCGCCGGGCCGCCGCCCGGTCGGCGTCGGAGTCCGACGCGGCGTGGATGTCTGAGAGCAGGTGGGTGATGCCGGCCCGGGCCTGCGGGGCGCGATCCCGGATCAGGCCCATGGCCAGGCCGTGGGCGAGCAGCAGGTGGTGGGAGGCGGCGAGCGCGGAGTGCAGGTCGGCCAGGCCCGGCGCGTGCCGGCCCTGCAGGTGGCCGATCATGCCCGAGCAGAACGCCTCGTTCATCGTCACCCAGACCGGGACGACGTCGGCCAGGCTGTCCAGCACCAGCTGCACGTAGTCACAGAAGTGGGCCACGGTGTCGCGGTTCACCCAGCCGCCGGCGTCCTGCAGCGGCTGGGGGAGGTCCCAGTGGTACAGCGTGGCCATGGGCTGAAGGCCCCGGGCGCGGAGCCCGTCCACCTGGCGCCGGTAGAAGTCGAGGCCCTTCTGGTTGACCGCGCCGGTGCCGTCCGGGACGATCCGGGGCCAGCCGATCGAGAACCGGTAGGCGTTCAGGCCCAGGCCGGCCGCGAGATCCAGGTCCGCGTCGGTCCGGTGGTAGTGGTCGCAGGCGATCGCGCCGGTGTCGCCGTGCGTGACGGCTCCCGGCGTCTCACTGAACGTGTCCCACATCGAGGGCCCGCGGCCGTCTTCATCGGCCGCGCCCTCGATCTGGTACGCGGACGTGGACACACCAAACAGGAAACCGGGCGGGAAGCGCATGGACACTGCCGACTGCTCCTTCACTGCGCATCTGGGATGGCCAAGTGCGGCGCCGTCGGCACCGGAAGTTTTTATAGTTTAGAACTTAGGCTAAGCCTTGAGTAAAGTCCGGTCAAGAGATCCGGGATGGGGCCAGAGGGGTGGCTGGTGCGCCGGGCCAGCCCGGCTGGTGCGCGGCTTGGGCGCGCAGCGGGGCAGGCCGGAGGTGAGCCGGGGCGCGGCCATCGGGCCAGCCGGGGGAGGGGCCCGGGGTTCAGCCTGGGATGACCGACCGGATCCGGCGGGGCTTCTCCGGGAGCCGGGGCGCCACCGCGCCCGCCGTGAGCAGCCGGGCGATCGGCAGGGTCGCGCCGCCCAGGGCGACCGCGTCCTGCCCCAGGTCGGCGGTGACGATCTCGACCCGGCTGAACGGGAGATGCAGCGCCCGGCGGCCCGCCGCCTCACGGATCCGGGGCAGCAGGTCGTCGCCCAGGGCCCGCCCGAGCCAGCCGCCCACCACCACGCGTTCCGGGTTGAACAGGTTGACCAGGTCGGCGATGCCCGCGCCGAGGTAGGTGATGGTCTCGTCAATGACCTGGGCGGCGGCCCGGTCACTGTCTCGCGCGGCGATGATCGCCGCGATCCGGCCTTCCAGCTCGCCAGGGCTGATCGTCACCCGGCGTCGTTTGAGCTGCTCGTAGCGGGCCGCGATGGCCCCGGCGCCCACGTAGGCCTCCAGGCAGCCGTCCGCGCCGCACCGGCAGGTCCGCCCGCCCACGCACACCGTGGTGTGACCCCACTCGCCGGCGCTGCTCGTCGCGCCGCGGTAGACCTCGCCGTTGCTGACGATGCAGGTGCCTACGCCGATGCCGAGCAGCACGATGACGGCGTTGTCGGTGCCGCGGGCCGCGCCGAACCAGCGCTCCGCCTGGCCCAGGGTCTTGGCCCCGTTGTCGACCAGGATCGGCAGGCCGGTCCGGTCGCGCAGCATCGCCTCCAGCGGGACGGCGTGCCAGCCGACGCTCTGGCCGTGCACCACCGCGTCGCCGCGGTGCTCGACCAGGCCGGGCACGGCCACGCCGACCCCGAGGATGCTCGCGGGTTCGACCCCCGCCTCGGCGATGACCGCCTCGATGCCCTCGACGATGTGGCTGACGGCGTCCTCGGGGTCCAGCACGGACATGTCGGTGACCGACGTGTGCTGGGCCCGCAGGTTCAGCCCGAAGTCGAAGAGCTCGACCAGGAAGGCCGTTTCCCCGACGTCCACCCCGATCACGGAGCCGTAACCCGGGTTGACCTGGAGCAGTCCGCGCGGGCGGCCGCCGTTGGAGTCCTCGAGGCCGACCTCGACCACGACCCCCTCCGCGACCAGGGCCGCGACGAGGTTGCTGACCGTGGCGGGGCTGAGCCCGGCCACCGTCCCGACCTCCTGCCGGGTCAGCGGACCGTTGAGGAATACCTGCCACAGCGCACGGGACCGGTTGTTCTTCCGGAGATCCCGCACAGTGGTTGTGCTGGGCCTGGGCATCGACCTGCCTCACCGAGGGAGGAACCGCGACGATGCGGCTGCTGACCCCGCTATTTTACGGCCTGGAAGAAGTCAGTGCGGACGCGGGACCAGCGGCGAGTCGCGTCCCAGTCGCCGGACGGCCCGGGGGGTGCCTGGCCGGGGGCTCCAGGAGGCGCGGTACCGGGGTTGCGGGGGTGCAGTTCACTGTGACCCCACCCACCCCAACGGTCCCCGGCGAGGGCGCAGGGCGGACAGCAGGGGTGCGGCGGCCGCGTGGTCAGGGCTTCCGTTTCAGGTGGCAGGATCCGCGGCTCAGTCACACTGGCCCCTCCCGCCCACTCTTCCCGCGCGGCGTGCGCCCAAAGTGGGACAAACTATCCGCCACGACGCACGCCGCGCGGGAAGAGTCGGCGCGAGCCATGATCAACCCGCCCCCGGCCCCCCGGCCGTCCGCTGCCGCGTCCCCGTCCGGCCCCCGTCCCCGGCCGGAGCTCAGGGCCGGCGAGCGGGAAGCGACCCGGACCGAGTGACGGGTAGGTAACGAAACGGGAACGGAGATGCCCCCGACATTGACACTGCCGGCTGCGCTCCATAATTTACGCCTTATAGGAAGCTGTAAAAGATCCCCCGAGCCCTCTGCTTCTCAACACCTCGATTCCGGCACAATTTCGGCACGATTCCGATTCCGCACGAGGCCCGGCGCGAGACCTGTGGTGTGCTCGCGACGATCCCTGGAAGGACACCACATGAGACCGACGAAGCTGTCAACCCTGGTCTGCGCCGCCGCCGCTGCGGCGGCCCTGACCCTCGCCGCCTGCAGCAGCAGCGGCGGTTCGAACTCCGCTTCCACCGCGCATCCGACGCTCACCTACTGGGCCAGCAACCAGGGCACCAGCCTGCAGGACGACCAGCAGGTCCTGGCCCCGCAGATCGCCAAGTTCACCAAGCAGACCGGCATCAAGGTCAAGGTCCAGGTCATCCCCTGGACGACCCTGCTCACCCAGATCACGGCGGCCACGGTGTCGGGCAAGGGCCCCGACGTCCTCAACATCGGCAACACCTGGTCCGCATCGCTTCAGGCGACCGGCGCCTTCCTGCCCTTCACGTCGTCGGTCATGAACCAGATTGGCGGCTCCAGCCGGTTCCTGGCCGGCAGCCTCTCGGCTACCGGCGCGGCCGGCAAGCCGCCGACGGCCGTGCCGCTCTACAGCACGGCCTACGGCCTGTACTACAACAAGGCCGAGTTCGCCGCGGCGGGCATCAGCGGGCCGCCCGCGACCTGGACCGCTTTCGTGGCGGACGCCAAGAAGCTGACCAAGGCCGGGCACTACGGGCTGACCCTCGAGGCGGGCCAGATCCCGGAGAACGTCCACCTGGCGTTCGAGCTGAGCCAGCAGCAGGGCGGGGAGTTCTTCAACGCGGCGGGCAAGCCCACGTTCGATACCCCGCAGAACGTGGCCGCGGTCAAGCAGATGATCGACTTCATGCAGACGGACAAGATCGCCAGCCCGAGCGACGCGCAGTACTCCAAGGGCACCGAGGCGCTGAACGACTACGCCACCGGGAAGGCCGCCATGGTCTTCTGGCAGACGGCGTCGGGGTCGCTGGCCAAGCTGGGCATGAAGGCCTCGGACATCGGCGTGGCGCCGCTGCCGCTGCCTGACCCGATGCCGGCCGGCGGCAAGAAGGTCACCAGCATGGTGGCGGGCATCAACCTGGCGATCTTCAAGGACTGCGAAGAACGTGGCCGCGGCGACGAAGTTCGTGAAGTTCATGACCAGCACGCCGACGCAGGAGAGCCTGAACGCCACGTATGGCTCGCTGCCCACGGTCCAGGCCGCCTACAGCGACCCGGCCTTCAACACCCCGGCCGTGAACGACCTTCCGCAGCATCCTCAGCCACGTCCGCCGCGCCCATGCCCGCGGTGGCGGCGGAGAGCCAGTTCGAGACCGCGGTCGGCACCGCGATCATCCACCTGTACGCCAGCGCGGCCACCGGGAAGACGGTCACGCCCGCCATGATCGGCTCGGCGCTCAGCCAGGCGCAGCAGCAGCTAGGAGGCTGACCCCTGGTGGTTGACACCATCCGGGTCGAGCAGGGTGTCACCCCGTCCGCGCCGTCGCCACCGCCCAAGCGGCGGTGGTGGCGGCGCGGATCGCTGCCCTACGTCCTGCTGATCCCCGCGATCCTCCTGGAACTGCTCATCCACATCGTCCCGATGCTGGCCGGGGTGGGGATCAGCTTCCTCCAGCTGACCTTGTTCTACCTGCGGAACTGGCGGGCCGCCCCGTTCGCGGGGTTCAGCAACTACGCGATCGCGGTGAACTTCTCCTCCGCGACCGGGCAGGCGCTGCTGCACTCGTTCACGGTCACGATCATCTACACCCTCATCGTCCTCGCCGGGGCCTGGCTGTTCGGCATGGCGGCCGCGGTCTTCACCCAGCGGGCCTTCCGTGGCCGCGGCGCGGTCCGCACCCTGTTCCTCATCCCGTACGCGCTGCCGGTCTTCGCCTCGGTGATCACCTGGAACTTCATGCTCCAGCGGGACACCGGCATGGTGAACCAGCTGCTGCTGTCCCTGCACCTGGTGCACGGGCGGCCGTTCTGGCTGATCGGCCAGGACAGCTTCTGGTCGCTGGTCGTCGTGCAGCTCTGGCGCACCTGGCCGTTCGCGTTCCTGATCCTCACGGCGGGCCTGCAGAGCATCCCGGCCGACCTGTACGAGGCGGCGTCGCTGGACGGCGCCGGGATCCTGGGCCAGGTACGGCACGTGACCCTGCCGCTGATCCGGCCGGTCAACCGGGTCCTGCTGCTGGTCCTGTTCCTGTGGACGTTCAACGACTTCTCGGTGCCGTTCACGCTGTTCGGCTCGGCCCCGCCGACGCCAGGCCGACATCATCTCCATCCACATCTACGAGAACTCCTTCGTCAGCTGGAACTTCGGCACCGGCTCGGCCATGTCCGTGCTGCTGCTGCTGTTCCTGCTGCTGGTCACGGTCATTTACCTGGCGCTGGGGAGACGGGGGGAACGCCATGCATGAGCCAGCCTGGTTCCGCGTGGCCCGGGTGATCGTGCTGACCCTGCTCGGCCTGTTCGCCATCCTGCCCGTCTACGTCATGCTCACCGCGTCGGTGAAACCGCTCCCGATGTCGAGGGCGCGTTCCGCTGGATCCCCAGCCACCTGACCCTGTCCCCGTTCGTGGACATGTGGCAGACCATCCCGCTGCTGACCTACCTGGAGAACAGCCTGATCGTCTGCTCGGTGGCGTCGGTCGCGTCGGTGGTCGTGGCGCTGCTCGCCGCGTACGCGATCAGCCGCTACCGCTTCCACGGGCGGCAGCTGTTCTCGCTCACGATCCTGTCCACCCAGATGTTCCCCGGGATCCTGTTCCTGCTCCCGCTGTTCGTGATCTTCGTGAACCTGAGCCAGACCACCGGCATCAACCTGTACGGCAGCCGGACCGGCCTGATCATCACCTACATGACGTTCACGCTGCCGTTCGCGATCTGGATGCTGGCCGCGTACCTGGACACGATCCCGCGTGAGCTCGACGAGGCGGCCACCGTGGACGGCACCGGGCCGCTCGGGGCGTTCATCCGGGTGGTCATCCCGGCCGCCATCCCGGGCATCGTCGCGGTGGGTATCTACGCGTTCATGACCGCGTGGAGCGAGATGCTGTTCGCGTCGGTGCTCACCAACGACTCGACCCGGACGCTGGCCGTCGGGACTGCAGGGCTACGCCACCGAGAACCAGGTCTACTGGAACCAGATCATGGCCGCGTCGCTCACCGTCAGCGTGCCGATCGTGGTCGGCTTCCTGCTGCTCCAGCGGTTCCTGGTGGCGGGCATGACAGCCGGCTCGGTCAAGTAACCGTGCCCGCGGTCAACCCTTAAATTCGCCGCAACGAAAACCGCTCCGCGCTGATTCCCGCCGCCCCGGCCGAGGCCTGAGCGGGCCGCAAGGTGCCGGGCGGTCTGCTGCGCGCCAGCGTCGCCGGGCCGCTGGCAGCGCCGGCTTCGGCGACGAGCGACTTCGCCGGCGGTGCTCCGGTGACGGCGCAGGAGGAAGTGGCCGGATCCGTGAACCGGGGGCCGGCGCTACGTGTCCGTGGGCGAGCCAAGACGATGCAGCCGGCGGCTCCCGCGGCGCATGCTCCCCGGAGTCGCCATGTCGGCGTGGCCTGTTCCGCTATTCCCGACCCGGATGTCATCTGTGATTATCCTGGCGTTAGGGCGGTCGAGGACGCCATTTCTTACGAACTTATTACGGTCACTAGAATTGCGTCTTGACAGTGTCGCGTTACTGTCCTGATCAACAACGCCTCTGAGCTGCCGATACGTTGCTTCCAGTCCGACTTTAGGAAGGTCGCATGGCCGGGCCAATATGGGAAAATTTCTGATTCGGTATCACTTAGGTCAACGGCAGTACTACTGTGACCGCACCGGGGAGCGATAACCCAATTAAAGGGAACGGTGTCGTGTCGTACCGAAGCAGAGTCTTTAATCATGATCGCGAGTTTGAGCCGCGGTCACGGACCCGGCTCCTTGCGATAGTCGGGGCCGTGGCCGTGGTGGGCGGGGTCGGCGGGGCGTTGCTGATTCCGAACATGGGCAGCGTGTTCGGCGCCAGTGACGCGGCCAGCGTGGCCGGAGCCTGCGCCACGCCGTCGGCGACCAGCACAGCGGCCGGGGCCACGGCAGCTGCTGGGACCGCAGCCGCCACCACGCCCGCCAGTACCGCCGCGACCGCGGCGCCCACCCCGAGCGGGACCGCGGCCGCGCCGGTCGCAACCGCACCGGCTACTGCCACCGCCGCTCGCGACCACCGCGGCGACCGCTCCGGCGACCACCGCGGCCACCACGGGGGCGACAGCGTCGGCCGCGCCGACGATCTGCCCCACGGCGACCGGGACCACCGCAGCCACCGCCATGCCGACGGCCACCGCGACCGCGCCCGCCGCCGCGGCCAACGTGTCCTGCGACATCGTCGTGCCGGCGAACCCGCTGACCGCGAAGGGCCTGTCCACGCCGTACCAGCTGACCGGCACCAACGGGATGAGCGCCCAGGCGTCCGGCTGCACCATGGCCAACTTCGGCAACCTGGGGGCCTTCGTCCAGGCGACGATCCTCAACCCGGCCACTGGCGCGCTGTCGAACTACGAGCCGCTGGTGATCACCCAGGGCACCACGCCCGCGGCCGCGCCGGCCGTGCCGACGCTGCCTGCCGGGGCCATCGTCACCATCGACTTCGGCTTCAACGGCACCAACCTGACCCAGGTCGGCGCCACCCGCGCCGCGCTGGCCCAGGGCCGCTGCGTCAACAGTCTGAACGGCTCCATCTTCGGCCAGGTGTCCTTCTGCAACGGCACCCAGTTCTTCCAGGCCGCGCAGCGGGCCGAGGCCGCGGGCAAGCTGGTCGTTCCGGCGACCGGCACGTCCACCAAGGCGGCCGGGATGCCCTGCCCGACGGCCCGCAACTTCAACATGATCGACCAGGACCAGAGCGACAACGTCACCACGACGTACCTGCTCACCGCCAGCGGCCAGACCGCGCAGTTCAACGCGGCCAACCAGGCCGCCCTGGCCGGGGCCATGTCGATCAACAACGGCAGTGACAACGAGCTGCTCGACGCCTTCCTCGACCCGACGCTCGGCTGCACCCCGTTCACCGCACCAGACCTGTCGCAGGCTGGGGCGCAGAGCACCTCGCAGGCCCTGGACGAGCTGTCCGCGGCCAAGAACCAGACCGCGCCGATCGCGCTGATCCCCGAGAACGACGAGATGGTCCTGGTCAACAACGCGTTCAGTGTGGCCAAGACCAACCTCTACCGGTCCAACGTGGGGCAGCCCGCCGTCTCGGCGGCCAACGACGCGGCCGACAGCCCGGCGAACTACTGCCAGAACATGGTCAACGTCCAGACCCCGTTCCTGCAGAACAACCAGGCGCTCCTGGCCACCGGCGCCACGCCGGTCCCCGGGACGGGGAACAACCTGCTGACCTTCATGGCCAACCGGCTGAGTATGTCCTTCACCAACCTCAACTGCCAGAACTTCGGGCTGACTGACCCGGTGACGGTCACCCTCGACGGGAACGGCGCGGCCACCGCCGCGACCTTCAACACCACACAGCAGAAGGCGACGGCGGCCACGACCCCCGCAGGGACCGGCGCGACGGGCACGACCATGCCCGCGCCCCGGCAGCCGGATCGGCCGCAACCGTCGCCACCAGCTCATGAACCCGTCCGGGATGTAACCGTCCGTACGCTGACAGTCGGGTAGATCCCCAGGTGCGGTGGCCTCCAGGACTCCTGGAGGCCACCGCACCCTTTCCCGAGGAGGCGCCAATGCAGGGCAGGGATAGCGAGCACGAGCCGGGCGCGGCGAGCGGGTTGGCCGGCCGCGGCCCAGCGGGGCAGAGCGAAGACCAGGCCGCCCCGGACGGCCCGGCCGAGGAGGCCGGGACGCGGCCCCTGGATGAGACAGGCGCGGGCCAGGCGGTCACCGACGGCACGACCGGGAAGGCCGCGCCGCGCCCGGGAGGCCCGCGTCAGGGGTGGCGGCTGGCCCTGGGGATCGGCGCCGCCGCTGCTGCCGTGCTGGTCGCCTTCGCCGCGTTCGCGGCGGCTGGCGGCTTGTCCGGCCCGGCGGATTCCTCGTCGGTAATCCCCAGCCCGCCTCGCGAAAACAAGGTGTTCGTGGAGGATGACGACGGCACCGGGGCGGACAACCAGGCGAACATCCTGAGCTCGGCCGCACCGGGGCTGGTGCACGTCCTGGCGGCCCCCGGTACCTCAGCCGGCGTAGGGGTCATCCTCACCCCATCTGGACTCGTGCTGACCAGCGCCCAGGTGCCCCAGGGCACGCGCCGGCTGTCGGTGCGCGTGGTGCTGTCCGGCCGGTCCTACCCGGCCCGGCTGGTGGGCACAGACCGCTCCCACGGTCTGAGCCTGCTGCAGATCGCAGCCGCCCCGGCGTTCCGGCCCGTCGCCATCGGGAACTCCCGTTACCTCAGCCGGGGCGCCGCGGTCACCGCCCTGGGCAGCGCGGGTCTGGCCAGGACCTTCACCCTGGACATCGGGAACCTCACCAGCGGCACGGGCGCGCTGGCCGCCGGTGGCCAGCGCCTCACCGGCCTGCTGGTGTCCACCGCCCGGGTCGCGGCCGGAGAGGAGACCGGCGGCCCGCTGGTCAACCTGTCCGGCCAGGTCATCGGGATCAACGTGGCCGGCACAGGAAGCGGACTGCACCACACTGGTTTCGCGGTTCCCATCGATACGGCTCTCGCCGTGGCCAAGCGGATCCAGGCCGCGCATTCACGGTGAGCCGGAGCGTATATACGCAATACCCACTCGAAATGTCATGGCCCAGCCAGCTGGAATGGCGGGAATTGCGGGGTAAATGCTGGTGGCCGGGACGGTCTGGCGGGAGACTGCGCGACCGGGCGCGGCTGACCGTCGCGGCGGCGCAGTCCAGGTCCGGCGACATACCCGCGGGTCAGGGCCGGACTACTGCGTTTCAGGGCGTTGCGGACGGCCCGCGGCAGGGTGGGGCCTGTGCCTGAAGCGCCACTTTGCAGTCTCACTGATTAACCGATGTTCGTGGTCTGCCGTGACGTTCTAGGAGCGTAAACAGCGGCATGGAGGTGGATTTAATGCGCAACAGGCATTGGTCCCCGTCGGGCGCGCCGGGGAGCCGGGTCATGCTGATCGCGGTCCCCTGGTCATCACGATGGCGGTCGGCCTGGTCCTCGGCCTTCGGTTCATGGGGGAGAGAAACGCCAGCCTGCAGCTCTCGCGCACGGCACCGGGGGCGCGACGGCCACACGGCATCAGCTCACCGGTCCCAGCGGGTCGCCACCGGCTTCGGCTTCAACGGCACCAACTTCACGCTGAAGTGCGCCGCGACCATCCACGCCACCCAGCAGACGGCCACCGCGATGGCCCTGCCCTGGCCGGAGCCACGAACCCGGTGCGTGTCGTCACCACGTCAGGCGGCGAAGGCCGTGACCACAACCTGACGGTTCATTACAGCAGGTAATTGTTACGGTACGTGTTGTCAATTTGTGATCTACCCCGCATTGCTGGTTGCCCAGCCGTCACAACTTTTTCAGCGGAAGCGGTTGCACACCCCTCCCTCGCCTCTGGCAAGGTAGCGCCGATGGTTCAAGGCCTTCCGCCAAGCGCCTTCTCGTTTGAGTTAGTTTCTGCGGCTGGTATTGGCAGGAAGAACTGGACCACGCGTTGCCCGCAGGCGCAGCGGTCTGCTCCCGGGTGTCTCGCCCAGGAGTTCGGCCCACGGAAGGACAGCCTTGTCAGAACACCGGAGGCGAAGCCCCGGAAAACGACGGGCGGGACGCCGTAGTGGCGTTTTGTTGCCCGTCACCGCTACCGCGGTTACCGCGGTCACCGGGATCGCCATTGCCGGCTACCTGGTGGTTGTGCGGCCTGGCAATGTGCCTGATTCCGGGGCGGCCATCGCCGCCGCGGCCGTGTCCAGCAGCCAGGCCGTCGCCGTGCTCGAGCAGCAGCGGCAGCAGATGATCGTCCTGTCCGCCGCATCGCACTCCATGCACCTCGTCGGCGCCCCCAAAGTCGCCGCACAGCCCCTGCAGGGGGCCGGGGGTACCTCGGGAGGCGCGGCTTCCACCATGGCGGCTGCGCCGCCCCCTGACCCCGGCACGGCCCAGAGCATCGCGTACAACATGCTCTCGTCGTTCGGGTGGAGCCCCGGCACGTATTTCAGCTGCCTGAACAACATCTACACCCGGGAAAGTGGCTGGCGGTACAACGCCGAGAATGCCAGCGGCGCTTACGGCATTCCGCAGGCCCTGCCCGGCGACAAGATGGCCTCGGCGGGCTCGGACTGGATGACGAATCCGGCCACCCAGATCAAGTGGGGGCTGGGATACATCCAGGAACGCTATGGCGACCCGTGCAGCGCGTGGTCGTTCTGGCAAGCGCATGGTTACTACTAAGTAACAGGCTGTTATCCCCGCCTTTTGGCACCTGATATCTGGTCAACACCAGCTTATTACTCGCTGTAAACGTGATACTACTTACTGTTTGACTTTGCCTCCTAAGTTGACCGCTCTCGCTCCTGTCAAATGACCTAAAAACTTCTACGCTGAGCAGTACTTCAACTACTTAGAGTCGTTTAGTGACGCGCATCACGTAGTGTCACCACTCTTCGATTGATCGTCAAAATTGCTTAGCCAAGACCTATTAATCGAATATAAATTCGAGACATATGATATCGGGTGTGTGCTAGGTCATAGTGTTTTATGATGGGTTTCGGGCAGAACTAATTCCCCTTATTGGGCATCGTGAGTAACCGGAAAGCACCCGGGCGTGAGGATGGTTGCTCCCTTCGCAACCCGCCGCCCTGACCCGCGGCACATCGGCACGCCGCTGCCAGCACCCTTGTTGTGCTCCGCAGCGCCCCCGGGTGGAAGCCGAGCGCACAGTCGTGCGCCCGATCGAAGGTCACTCTTGTCCAACCCCAGGACGCCCTCGTTTCGCAACACCTACCGAAAGCCCGCACGTCGCACGCTCGCGGCCGCCGGGACGACCGCTGCGGCGGCCGCACTGGCCGCCGTGGGCCTGGCCGCCGCCACCCCGGCCGGCCCCGGTGCGACCAGTACGCTCGGCCCGGCCCTGACCGCTCGCGGCGGCGCCGGCCCGCTCCCACTGGCCCAGATGTCCCTGGACGGGCGGGCCAGCAGCCGGGCCGAAGGCGGTTCCCCCGCCTCCCAACTGGCCGCCGGCGTGTCTCCGGTGACCGCCACCGGCCGGGCCATCCTGGCCTCCGGCTTGGCCGCCGGCGCCACACTGGACGGCACTGCGACACACCTTCATCGTGCCGCCCCGGCCGGCCAGGCCAAGGCCGCGGACAAGGCAAAAGCGGCAGGCCAGACCGGGGCAGGCCAGACCGGGGCAGGTAGGACCAGGGCAGGTAAGACCAGGGCGGGGCACCGGGGCCACCTGGCCAGCACCAGGCTCACCGGGCCGTGTGCGACGTCCACCTTGCACTGGTGGATCTGCGCCGCCGAGCACACGCTGGAGCAGCACGGGGTACCCCGGGGGCGGCTCAGCACGAACGCGGCCTACATCGTGGTGAAGCACGAGTCAGGGGCTAATCCTCACGCGTACAACGGCTGGGACTCCAACGCCGCGGCGGGCCATCCGTCTGAGGGGATCGCCCAGGTGATTGGCCCGACGTTCCGGGCCTACGCGCTGGGCGGGCACCACAACATCTGGAACCCGGTGGACAACATGATCGCGGCCTTCCGCTACGCGATCAGCCGGTACGGCTCCATGAACAACATTCCCGGAGTCGTGAACGTCCGGCAGGGCGGGTCCTACGTCGGATACTGACCCGGTGTGGCTTCCCGGCTGCGCTGGCGGCCTTCCACCGCGGGGTGGGCGCCAGCGTCACGAGCCGTCCCGGAACGTGCTCAGCGCCTGCTTGAACGCCGGCTGGCTGGCCGCCCACGCCACGACAGGCGCCGATTCCTGAACCAGGTAGGCCCGGCTGCCACTGCGGGCGGCGACCCGGAACGCGATGTCCCGCACCTCCCGACGCCTTCCGGTGGCCGGCTGCCAGGTGAATTGCCAGGCCATCCCGGCCCCGCCAGTGAAGGAGAAGCGCCGCCCGCCTACCGCCAGGTACCCGGGGAACCTGCCCTGCTTCAGAGCCTGGGCCAGCAGTTGGCGCGGCTGGCCGAGACCTCGCGCACGGTCCGCTGACCTCGGCGTCACCAGGATCGACACATTGCCCGCCGGGCTGGAGAACTTGGTGCTCGCGCCATGCTGGGCCGTCTGCCACCCGGCGGGGGCCGTCATGGTGAAGCCCGGCCGCCGATCCGGCCGCCGCCGCAGGCGGGGACCCGGAACCGCTGCCCCCGCTAGTCAGGGCCATCCCGGTCAGGATGCCCGCCCCCACGATGGCCAGGGCGCCGAGGATGACCAGCAGCCTGCGGCGGCCACGCGGGAGCATCGCCGCGAGGTCGGCGGCCACCCCGCGCCGTAGTCCCGGTGCTGGGGCGCCATGACGGCCGGGCGCTGGTCCTGCGGCGTGGGCTCGAGCGGGCGCTGGTTCCGCCGGGTGGGCTCGGCCGGATGCTGGTCCTGCGGCGTGGGCTCCGGCAGCCACTGCCGGGGCCGCCGGTGCCCGGGTCCCGACTTCCGGGGCGGCCGGTACCTGGGTGCCGGGTTCCCGGGCGGCCGGTGCCCGGGTGCCGAGTTCCCGGGCGGCGAGTCCGCGGGCGGC
Organism: uncultured Actinomycetes bacterium; assembly: GCA_963844695.1. GTDB lineage: Bacteria > Actinomycetota > Actinomycetes > Streptosporangiales > Streptosporangiaceae > RYN-230. Next base: position 257,662 of record CAWJPL010000007.1, on the reverse strand, counting down.
TACTGCCCGGGCGGCCAGGGCCCAGGCGGCTACTGCCCGGGCCGCCGGTGCCCGGGCGGCCAGTGCTCGCGCAGCCATTGTCCGGGCGGCCAGTGCCTGGGCGGCCGAGCACCCGCGCAGCTGGTGCGTCGCCGGACGGCCGTTCGCCGGACGGCGGGATCTGGCTGGCCCACGCAGCATCGCCGGGCTCCGGCAGGCCACCAGGCCAGGGATTTGCGGACCAGGGATGTGCGGACCGCGGATTTCCGGACCGCGAGTTTTCCGGCCACGGGTCGAGCGGTCCCTCCCACTGGCCATCCGGCCGCGGGATTCCAGGCTGGGAGACTTCGCGGGCCGGGGCCGGGGCCTCGGGGCCCGCGGTCCGGGCATGGCCAGGCCCAGCGGGGCGGTCAGCGGCGCCGCGCCGGCCCGCCGCCTGGCGCCGCGGGGAGTGCCGGCACCGGCCGGCCCGCGGGTCCCGGCGGCACCGGTTCCGGCTGGCCACCGCTCTGGGCGCCCCCGCTCTGGGCGGCGCTGCCGCGGGCGGCGCTGGTCCCGGCCGCGGCCAGCATGCGGCTGACCGCGGCCGCATCCGGGCGTGCCTGCGGATCCCGGTGCAGCAAGGCCTCGATGACGTGCCGCAGTGGGCCGGCTGACCGGGGTCGCGGCGGTTCCTCGTTGGCGATGGCGGCCAGGATCGCGATGGAGTTGCCCCGGTTGTCGAACGGCCCGCGCCCTTCCACCGCGGCGTACAGCGTCGCTCCCAGCGACCACAGATCAGAGGCCGGGCTGGCCGCGTCGCCGCGGATCCGTTCTGGCGCGGTGAAGCCGGGGGTGCCCATCACCATCCCGGCCTGGGTGAGGCCGCTGTCACCCTCGAGGGTGGCGATGCCGAAGTCGGTCAGCACGACCCGGCTGTCCGGCCCGAGCAGCACGTTGCTCGGCTTCACGTCGCGGTGCAGGATGCCCGCTGCGTGCGCGCAGGCGAGCGCGCCGAGCACCCGCACGCCGAGATCGGCGGCCTGCTGCGGGTGCAGCGGCCCGTCCTCGGTGAGCACCTGGTCCAGGGACCGGGCCTGGACCAGTTCCATCACGATCCACGGGCTGCCGTCGGCCTCGACGACGTCGAAGATGGTGACCACCGCCGGGTGGTTCAGCCGCGCCGCGGTACGCGCCTCGCGCAGGGTGCGCTGGTAGAGCACCCGGGTTTCCTCGGTCATCGCCGAACCCGCGGTCACCGGGCCGCGGAGTCGCACCTCTTTGACCGCGACGTCACGAGCCAGGACAGTATCCCGGGCTCGCCAGACGGTGCCCATAGCTCCGCGGCCGATGGTGTTCTGCAGGAGGTAGCGCCCCGCGACCATTCGCCCCGTACTGGCCGCAACGTGCATGACAAGGGACGATACACGCGGGATCCACCGGGATTCCTGTGAAGCGGGTGAGAATAGCACGTGTGTCGCGCCGGCCCTTCCCTGCCCATCACCCGGCAGTCACCCAGCCGTCACCGGGACGTCACCGGGCCAGGCTGCCCTGCTACCGGGTGCCGATGGTGAGCAGCGGCGGCTGCGGCTCCTCGGCGAAGAAGTCGTTGCCCTTGTCATCCACGATGATGAACGCGGGGAAGTCGCGGACCTCGATACGCCAGACCGCCTCCATGCCAAGTTCCGGGTACTCGAGGACCTCGACCTTGGTGATGCAGTCCTGGGCCAGCTTGGCCGCCGCGCCACCGATCGAACCCAGGTAGAACCCGCCGTGCTGGCGGCAGGCCGCGGTGACAGCCGGTGAGCGGTTCCCCTTGGCCAGCATGACCAGCGATCCGCCCGCGGCCTGGAACTGGTCCACGTAGGAGTCCATCCGGCCGGCGGTCGTCGGGCCAAACGAGCCCGAGGCATATCCCTCCGGCGTCTTGGCCGGGCCGGCGTAGTACACCGGGTGATCAGCCAGGTACCCGGGCATCGGCTCGCCTGCCGCCAGCCGTTCGGCGATCTTGGCGTGCGCGATGTCGCGCGCGACGACCAGCGGCCCGGTGAGCGACAAGCGGGTCGCGACCGGGTACTTGGTCAGTTCCGCGCGGATCTCGCTCATCGGCCGGTTCAGGTCGATGCGGACCACGTCGTCCGCGAGATCGTCCTCGCTGGTGTCCGGGAGGTACTGCGCCGGGTCGGTTTCCAGCCGCTCCAGGTACACGCCTTCCGGCGTGATCTTGGCCAGCGCCTGACGGTCGGCGGAACACGAGACCGCGATGGCCACCGGGCACGACGCGCCGTGCCGTGGCAGCCGGATCACCCGCACGTCGTGGCAGAAGTACTTGCCGCCGAACTGGGCGCCGATGCCGATCTTCCGGGTGATCTCGAGCACCTCCTGCTCCAGTTCCTGGTCACGGAACCCGTTCCCGGCGGGCGATCCGCCGGCCGGCAGCGTGTCCAGGTACCGGGCGGAGGCGTACTTGGCCGTCTTCAGCGCGTACTCGGCGCTGGTCCCGCCGACCACGATGGCCAGGTGGTACGGCGGGCAGGCCGCCGTGCCCAGGGAGCGGATCTTCTCTTCCAGGAAGGTGTGCAGCCCGGCCGGGTTCAGCACCGCTTTGGTCTGCTGGTAGAGGAAGGACTTGTTGGCCGACCCGCCGCCCTTGGCCATGAGCAGGAACTTGTACTCCTGCCCGGCGGTGGCGTACACCTCGACCTGGGCCGGCAGGTTCGTGCCGGTGTTCCGCTCCTCGAACATCGACAGCGGGGCCAGCTGCGAGTAGCGCAGGTTCAGCTGGGTGTACGCCTCGTAGATGCCCCGGCTGAGGTGTGCTTCGTCCTGGCCGTCGGTGAGTACCTGCCCGCCGCGCTTGCCCATCACGATCGCGGTCCCGGTGTCCTGGCACATGGGCAGCACCCCGCCGGCCGCGATGCACGCGTTCTTCAGCAGGTCCATGGCCACGAAACGGTCGTTGCGGCTGGCCTCCGGATCGTCCAGGATGGCCCGCAGCTGGCGCAGGTGCCCCGGTCGCAGCAGGTGCGCGATATCCCGCATGCCCTCGCGGGCGACCAGCGTGAGGACCTCCGGGTCCACCTCGAGGAAGTCCCGGCCGAACGCGTGGCGCTTGGTGATCCCGTCCGTGGTCAGCAGGCGGTACTCGGTAGCGTCCGGGCCCAGGGGGAGCAGGTCGGTGTACGCGAACTCGGGCATCGTGTCTTCGTCCTTGTGCTGGTGGCGGTGTCGTTTCATGGTAGGTCCGGGCCGGCAGTCATTGCGGCTGGAGTTGCATGGCCGGCCTGCGCCCGGGTAAAGGTGTCCCATCCCGGGCGCTAGTCCGGGGAGCGACCCCCGGACCCCCGGGTCGCTGGCTCGGCGGAACACGCCTTCGGCGCGCCCCGCCGAGCCAGCGGTAGAGCGGGTCTGGGACAGGAGGGGAGATGTCCGTGAGCATCCCAGGCAGCGACGAGCAGGCCGTGAGGATCCCGACCAGCGACGAGCAGGCGATCAGCCTGGACGAGGCGTCCCGCCAGCTCGAGCTGGCAGTGCACGACGCCCAGGTCGCCTTTGACTGCATCGCGCTCGGCACCCTGGACCGGGCCCACACCAACGCGGTCACCGCCCGGGCCGCGGCCGACGCGGCGGAGACGCTGCTGCGCGCCGTGCTGGGCCGGGCGGCCGAGCCGCACGAGGGCGCGGTCCCCGAGCCCCGGGACTGACCGGCGGTGCCGCCCGGCTGACCGGCGGTGCCGCCCGCCCGGCAGCGGGCTCTCCCGCTGCCGGGCGGGCGGCTTATTTGGCCAGGCGGGGGAGCAGGGCGGAGGCCACGACTATGCCTGCGACGGCGGCGCCTATCAGCACGCCCACGTCCAGCGCCAGGTTGGTCGGCACCCCGATGAGCAGCCCGCGCAGCGCGTCCACCTCGTAGGACAGCGGGTTGACCTTGCTGATCGCCTGCAGCCAGCCCGGCATCAGGGCGGTTGGGTACAGCGCGTTGGAGCTGAAGAACAGCGGCATGGTGATCGCCTGCCCGATACCCATCAGCCGGTCCCGGTTCAGCGCCACGCCCGCGATCGACATCGACAGGCAGGAGAAGAACGCCGAGCCCAGCACCACCACGCAGGCGGTGGCCAGCAGTTTCAGCGGGTTGTGGGTCAGCGCGACGCCGAGGATGGCCGACAGCACCACCACGGCCGCGGCCTGGACGATCGACCGCACCCCCGCCGCGAACGCCTTGCCGGTGATCAGCGCGGACCGGGGGGTGGGCGTCACCATGAGCTTGGCCAGCACCCCCGCGTCCCGTTCCCAGATGATCTGGATGCCGTAGAAGATCGACACGAACAGGGCCGACTGGGCCAGGATCCCGGGCGCGAGGTAGGCGAGATAGGAGATTCCGTGCGGCGTCCGGATGGCATGGATCCTGTTGAACGTCTCGCCGAAGATGATCAGCCAGAGCGCGGGCTGGATGGCCCGGGTGTACAGCTCCGTACGGTCGTGCCGCAGCTTGCGCAGCTCGACCCAGCACAGCGTGACCATCCGGCTGGCCAGCTGGGCCAGGCCCACCCGCGCGCTGGGCGCGGGACCATAGTCAACCGAGACGGCGGGCGGTGCGCCGGGCGCGACGGACGTCACGGATGCCTCCCTTCTCGGTGTCGTCGTCCAGGGTCCCGCCGGTGAAGTGGCGGAATACCTCGTCCAGCGAGGCGTCCGGCCCGAGCAGGGCCTTCAGGTTCGCCGGGCTGTCGGTGGCCTGCACCCGGCCGCTGTGCATGAGCGAGACGCGGTCGCAGTACAGGTCGGCTTCTTCCATGTGATGCGTGGTCATCAGCACCGTCATCCCGGCCCGCTCGCGCAGCCGGGTGATGTGGTCCCAGACGTCCGTGCGGGCGATCGGGTCCAGGCCCACCGTGGGCTCGTCGAGTACCAGCAGCCGGGGCGCGTTGACCAGTGCCTGGGCGAGTTCCAGCCGCCGCACCATCCCGCCGGAGTAGGTCTTCACCAGGCGCCCGGCCGGCTCGGTCAGGCCCATCGCGGCCAGCGCCTCCTCCACCAGCGCCCGCCGGCGGCTGCGCGGCACGTCGAACAGCCGGGCGAACAGCTCCACGTTCTCCCGGCCGGTCAGCGACCCGTCGGCGGACAGCAGCTGCGGTACGTAGCCGATCATCCGGCGGACCCGCATGGGCTGGGAGGCAGCGTCCGCGCCGAACACGCTGATCCGGCCGTCCATCGGCTTGAGCAGCGTGACCAGCATCCGGATCGTGGTCGTCTTGCCCGCGCCGTTGGGGCCGAGCAGGCCGAAGGTCTCGCCAGGCTGGATCGTCAGGTCCACGTGGTCTACCGCGACGTGGTCACCGAACCGGTAGGTGACGCCGGCGCAGTTGACCGCGGGCCCGGCCACGGAGAGAGCCGCCGCGCCCCCCGCGGGCGGGCTGGGCCGTGCCCCGGAGGTCTGGGCCCCGAAGGTCAGGGCCCCGCCGGGTTCTGGGCTCATCGGTGTTCCATCCTCTCGGGCTCCGTCGATCGGGCTCCGTCCGCTCGGGCTCCATCCGCTCGGCCAGGCGGACCAGGGCTGGGATCGCGCCGGCCAGCGCGCGCCGGTCGGCTTCGGGCAGCGTGGCCAGGACCTCGCTGGCCAGCTCGGCCCGCAGGTCGCGCCACTCCGCGAGCCGCCGGCGGGCCTTCTCGGTGATGGTGAGCCGGACCGACCGGCTGTCCGGCAGCGATCGTTCGCGGCGCAGCAGGTCCTGCTCGGCCAGGCGCCCCACCAGGGTGCTGACCGTGTTCGGGGCCAGCCGCAGGTCGTGTGCGGCGTCCGCGACGCAGATACCCGGCCGGGAGGCGATCAGCCGGAGCAGCTCGCTCTGCGCGGTTGGCAGCGGATCGGTGGCCCAGGCGTGCCGGACGGCGCGGCGGCTGGTCCGCCGGACCGCGCTGATCGCGGCCAGCAGCTCGGCCGCCTCGGCCCGCCGCGCGGTCTGCTCCGCCTCGCGGAGCACCTCTATATCGTTCACAGAGCTAACTATATTTACCGCTGGGCCCGCTCGCTACCGGGTCGCCGCGAACCCGTCAGCGCGGCGCTTCTTACGCCGCCGCCGAACCCGTCAGCGCGGTGCGTTGTGCGCTGCCGGTGACGCTGCCTGGGGCGGGGTCTGCTGGGCGGCGGCCTCGTCGTACACGTAGCGGCCGCCGCGCAGCAGTGAGGCGCCCGCCGCGATGACCAGCACGGTGATGGCCATGCTGAACACGATGACCAGCCCGTGGTGGAACGGCCCGGCGATCAGCAGCGGGAAGAACTGCTTGCCGGTGAGGGTGGCCACGTTGTGGCTGGGCAGATGGGCCAGCACGCCGGTGGGGGCGAGCAGCTCATGGATCGGGTTGTAGCCCAGGAACGTGGCGAACAGGCTCGCCACCGGCGGGGTCTGGCCGACCTGATGAGCCAGCGCCGCGGGCACTCCCTGGGACATCAGGCCCTGGGTCAGCGTGGTCGGCAGCGTGCTGGACAGGCCCACGATCATCAGCGAGAAGAAGATGCCGATGGACAGCACGAACCCGGAGTTCTGGAAGGTGGCGAGCATGCCGGACGCCGCTCCGCGCTGCCGCGCGGGCACGCTGCTCATGATCGCGGCCGCGTTGGGCGCGGAGAACAGGCCCATGCCTGCGCCGGCCACGAAGATGAGCGTCCCGAAGGTCACGTACTGGAAGTCTGTGGGGATCAGCAGCAGGCCGGCGAACGCGGCCGCGGAGACCAGCAGGCCTCCGGACGCGAGCCACCGGGCCCCGTGCCGGTCCGACAGCCAGCCGGAGACGGGCCCGGCCACGATGAACCCGAAGGTGAGCGGCAGCAGGTAGATGCCGGACCACAGCGGCGTGTCCTTGTAGTTGTAGCCGTGCAGGATGAGCCAGATGCCCTGCAGCCAGATGATCAGCATGAACTGCAGGCCGCCCCGGGCTATCGAGGCGAGCAGGGTGGCCGCGTTACCCGCCGCGAACGCCCGGATCCGCAGCAGCCGCAGGTCGAACATGGGGCTTTCCACCCGCAGTTCGATGAAGCAGAACGCGACCAGCAGCACCACCCCGCCGATCAGCCCGGTCAGCACGACCGGGCTGGTCCAGCCCATCACGTGCCCGCCGTAGGGCTGGATGCCGTAGGTGATCCCGGTGAGCAGCCCGATCAGGCCGAGCGCGAACGTCACGTTGCCGAGCCAGTCGATCCGGGACCTGGTCCTGATCCCCCGCTCCTGCAGGCTCAGGTAGGACCAGATGGCCCCGCCCACGCCGATCGGCACCGACACGATGAACACCAGCCGCCAGTCCACTGCGGCCAGGATGCCGCCCAGGATCAGCCCGATGAACGTGCCGGAGATCCCCGCGACCTGGTTGATGCCCATCGCGGTGCCGCGCTGGTCGGCGGGGAACGCGTCGGTCAGGATGGCGGGGGAGTTGGCCATCAGCATGGCCCCGCCGGTCGCCTGCACCACCCGCCAGCCGATCAGCCATAGCGCGCCGCCCGGCCCGTACAGCGGGTCGAACGGCAAGGCCAGCGCGCCAAGCGCGAACACGGTGAAGCCCAGGTTGTACATCCGCACCCGGCCGTAGATGTCGCCGAGCCGGCCCAGCGTCACCACCAGGACCGCGGAGACCACCAGGTACCCCATCAGCATCCAGAGCAGGTAGCTCACGTTGCCGGTGGTCAGCGGGTTGAGGTGGATGCCGCGGAAGATGGCGGGCAGCGAAATGATGACGATGGACGCGTTGACCGTCGCGGAGAGCATGCCCAGCGTGGTGTTGGACAGCGCCACCCACTTGTAGCGGTCTCCGCGCGCCTGCGCCGGTATCTGGCCGTTCGCCGACTCGCCCACGCGGCCCCCTCGCGCTGATAGTTGCCAGAGGCAAAGTAGCTGCTAGCGGCAAGCTAACAGGCTTCCCTGGCCCTGCCTAGCGGCGCAGGAAGCCGGGAGAGGCCCGCCGGACGCAGCCCGGCGAGGTCAGCGGCCGAATCAGCCGGACGCGGCGGAGCCGGCCTCCGCGGCGCTCGCCGTCTCGCTTCGCGCTCCGCGCGCCCGGCCCGGCTCGAACCCGCTGGCCAGCGCGACGATGACCAGCGTCAGCACCAGCGGCGCGGCGTACGCGGCCCGCCAGCCTGCCGAACCACCGACCGCGCCCGCGATCCCGCCGACCAGGGCGGCGCCGAGCACGAAGCCGGCGTAATTGAACAAATTAACCCGTGAGATGGCGATGCCCGATCCGGTCGGGTCGAGCTTCGAGGTGGCCGAGAAGCACATCGGCGGCACCACGCAGAATCCCAGGCCGGTGAGGGCGAAGGCGGCGATGGCCAGGGCCGGGGTCGGGGCCAGCACCACGCCCAGCAGCCCCAGCCCGGCGACCACCGCCCCGGTCCGGACCACCGCCGCCGCGCCGAAGCGCCGCACCGTGCGGTCACCGAAGACCCGGCCCACCAGCATCAGCGTCTGGTAGGCCGCGTACGCCAGCGGGAGCAGCGCCTTGCCGCCGTGCTGCACCTTGGACATGTAGACCGAGCTGTAGTTGGACACCGAAGCGTCCCCGATGTACATGCAGCACATGGCCACGCCGATGAGGATGATCGGCCGCCACGGGATCTGGATGCCCGCCTTCTTCGCGGCCGCCTCCGACGGCGGCGCGACGTCGGCTTCCTTGCCGAACAGGCTGCGCCCGAGGACCAGCGCGACGGCCAGCCCGGCGAGACCGGCGATCGTGAACGCCACGCCCAGGGACAGGCCGAGCTTCCCGGCGGCCGCGTTCCACAGCCCGCCGAGGATCCCGGCCGCGCTCCAGAAGCCGTAGAAGCCGTTGATGACGCTGTACCCGTAGCGTTTCTCGGTGATCGCGCCCTGCATGTTCATGGTCGCGTCCACCGCGCCGAGGAACAGCCCGAACAGGCCCACCGAGAGGTACAGCTCCGGCCGGGTGCTGGCGAATCCGATGGCCGGCAGGCTCAGGCAGACCAGCGGCTGGGCGACGCGCAGCACCATGCCGCTGCCCAGCCGGGCGGCCAGCGGGCCGGAGATCACGCTGCCGACCCCGGCGATGACCGGCACGATGAGCAGGACCAGGGTGAGCTGCCCGTTGGACAGGTGGAATTTGTTCTGCAGGACCGAGACGCGGGTGACCACCACCGCGAAGCACAGGCCCTGGACGAAGAACGCGGCGCTGGTCGCCATCCGCCCGCGCCGTTCCCGGCTCTGCGGATCCGTGCCGTCCAGCTCCATGTGCCGCTCCCAGGCTCGGTCCGTGCGGTCAGGGTAGGGATCGCGCCGTCTGGGCGTCAAGGCGGCTATCGTCAGAGGGTGAGCCCCCGTGCCTAGTCCGCGTGACCTGCGCGCCTCGGACGCTGACCGGGAGCGCGTGGTGACCCTGCTTGCCCAGGCGGCCGGCGACGGCCGGATCACGCTGGAAGAGCACGCCCACCGCGTGCAACGGGCCTATACCGCCCGGACTCTCGGTGATCTGGCCGTGCTGACGGAGGACCTGGCCCTGCCCGGAGCCCAGCCGCTGCGGCTGGACAACTCGCGCACGGTGACCGCCTTCTTCGCGACCGAGCGGCGCAGCGGCCGGTGGGTGGTGCCGGACCGGCTGGTGGTGACCGCGATCGGCGGCCAGGTCGTGCTGGACCTGCGGGAAGCGCTGCTGCAGGGACAGCGCACCCAGATGTACGTCACCGCGCTCGGCGGCCAGGTGAACCTGCTGGTGCCAGCCGGGGTCACGGTCATCACCCGCAACCTCTCCGAGGCGCTGCCCGGGACCCGGCCAGAACCCCGCCCGGAGCCGCTGGTCCCGCCGGGCAGGCCGGTGATCGAGCTGCACACGCTGGCGCTGCTGGGACGCATCCACGTCCGGACGCCGCGGCCCCGCCGCCCGGGACTGTTCTCCCGCCGCCCCCGCCCCTAGCAGGCCGCCCTTAGCAGGGCCCGCGCTTAGCAGGACCCGCGCGGCGCGCGCTTCAGCAGGGCCCGCGCGGCGCGCGCTTCAGCAGGGACTGTCGAAGTTGATGGAGCTGTAGGCGCGCAGCTTCCAGAGCTGGTGCTCGCTGTGGATGTTGCGGATGGTGCCGGACCGGGCCCGCATGACGAGCGAGTGGGTGTTCGCCCCGCCCGCCCGGAACCGGACGCCGGCCATCAGCTCGCCGTCGGTGATCCCGGTCGCCGCGAAGAACGCGTCCTCGGACGTCACCAGATCGTCGGTGGTCAGCACGTGCTTAAGGTCGTGTCCGGCCGCGAGGGCCCTGTCCCGCTCGGCGTCGTCCCGGGGCGCGAGGCGGGCCTGGATCACGCCGCCCAGGCACTTGATCGCGCAGGCGGTGATGATCCCCTCCGGGGTGCCGCCCACCCCGAGCAGCAGGTCGACGCCGGTGCCTTCCCGCGCCGCCATGATCGAGCCGGCCACGTCACCGTCGGTGATCAGCTTGATCCGGGCCCCGGCCGCCCGGACCTCGGCGATGAGCCGCTCGTGCCGCGGCCGGTCGAGGATGACCACGGTGACGTCCGAGGCCGAGCAGCCCTTGGACCGGGCCACGGCCGCGATGTTGTCCGCGGCTGGGGCCTCGATGTTGACCACGTCCGCCGCGGCCGGGCCGGTCACGAGCTTGGACATGTAGAAGACCGCGGACGGGTCGTACATCGACCCCCGCGCGCTGACGGCCAGCACGGCGATCGCGTCCGGCATGCCGTTGGCGGTCAGCCGGGTGCCGTCGATGGGGTCCACGGCCACGTCGCAGGCCGGGCCGGTGCCGTCTCCGACCTGCTCGCCGTTGAAGAGCATGGGCGCGCGGTCCTTCTCGCCCTCGCCGATGACGACCACGCCGTTCATGGACACCGTGTTGATCAATGCCCGCATGGCCTGCACAGCCGCGCCGTCGGCGCCGTTCTTGTCGCCGCGGCCGACCCAGCGGGCCGCGGCCATCGCTCCCGCCTCGGTCACCCGGGCCAGCTCCAGGGCCAGGTTGCGGTCTGGTGCGTGCGTCTCCGGTTCGGCCGTCAGGTTGACCCCGGCCCCCCCGGGGGCCGCCGCCTCGTTCTCGGTCATCGCAGAGACCGCCTTCCCTGGGTGGCCGTTCTTCCCCTGCATACCCCTGGGCCAGTGCCGCGATCCTCCGGGCCTGACCGGCGGGCGTAGCCTTGTCGCCTAGGGCGACACACCCTGGGGCCAGACGTCAGGACACCCCGGACGTGGGGAGCCCAAACCCTGGGAAACACTGCGTAGGCGGTGACAGGCGAATGACAACAGATGTTCCGCAGCCTACCGTGCGGCCCGCCGACCGCGGCGCGGTCACCAGGGCCGCCTTGCTGGCCGCCGCCCGCGAGGTGTTCATCTCAGCGGGCTACGCGCAGGCTGGGGTGACCGACATCGTGGCCCGGGCCGGCGCCAGCGTGGGCAGCCTCTACCATCACTTCACCGGCAAGGCTGACCTGTACATCTCACTGTTCGAGGAGTTCCACCAGGGCCAGGCGCGACGGGCCCGCCGGGCGGCCCGCGGCGCCCGGGAAGAACACGTCACTGAGCCGCGGCAGTTGTTCCTCGCCGCGGCGCGCGCCTACCTCGACGGCTGCCTGGAGGATCGCGAGCTGTCCCGGATGTTCGTCTCGGGGGACGCACCGCCGGGGTTCGACCTCGTCATGCGCCAGCGGCTGCGCGAGTGGGCCAGCCGGAACGCGGACTTCTTCGCCCGCAGCGCGGAGCCCATCGACGAGGCGGTCGCGGTCGTGATGACCGGAGCCCTGATGCTCGCGGTGGCCGAGGTGTCGCTGAGCGAGGACGCCGCCTACGCCCGGCGGCTGGCCGACGGCGTGCTCGAGGTCTTGTCCGGAGTCGGTTCCCGCGTCCCCGGGCGTGATCAGCCGGCTACGTTGATGCCGTGAGCGCCGAGGCAGAGCCCGCCGGGAAAGGCGGAGCGCAGGCGGCCGGGGACGGTACGGCCACCACACTCAGCTACGAACAGGCTCGTGACCAGCTCACCGAGGTGGTCCGCCGCCTGGAGGGCGGCGGGCTGACCCTGGAGCAGTCGCTGGACCTGTGGGAACGTGGCGAGCGGCTGGCCGCCATCTGCGAGCAGTGGCTGGAGGGCGCCCGGGCCCGGCTGGCCGCGGCGATGGCCGCCCGCACCCCGGAATCCGCCGACCGGGACGCGCCCTTCTAAAATTCGCCGCAACGAAAACCGCCTCGTCCCCAGCACCCATCTCAGCGCAGGTTCCCAGGCGTCTCTCGCCGCGGGTTCCCGGGTATCGCACCAGCCAGACACCAGCTCCACAGCCAAAACACCAGCTCCACCAGCAGCACGCCGAGTCCCACCAGCAACACACCGGCGGCGTGATCAGTTGATCACGCCACGTCACGGCTCTGGAGAGGGAGCGAGTGGGGTGCGGGTGCAGCGGGCGGTCAGCCGGACAGCGCGAGGTCGCGCTCCGAGCCGCCGGCGTCCGCCGCCCGGACGGCCCGGACCGCTGCGGCGACCATCCGCGCGTAGAGCCGGGCCCCGCCGGGCTGCGGATGTACCCCGTCCGGCCAGAGCAGGCCGGTCCGGTGCCCGATGGTCGTGAACCAGTTCGCCACCACCACATTGCGGTAGCGGTGGGCCGTCGCGGCGATGACCTGGTTCACCTCCGCCTCCCAGGGGCGTGCCTCGTAGGTGTTCACTAGTACCAGTTCCCGGCGCGGCCCGACCGCCTGGATCAGCTCGCGCATCTCATCGGAGGTGAACGCACCGTTGGTGCCGAGCGCGAATACCACCACCCGGCGGAGCGTCCCGGTCGCTGCGAGCCGCTGCACGACCGGCAGAGCCGCGCTGACCTGACGGCTGACCTGCGCGTCAATGGAAATGCCGGGGAGCGCGGAAGCGAGCTCGACGGCCGAGGCCAGCATGACGGAGTCGCCGATCGCGAACACCTGAGAGCCGGGCACCCGGGCCGGGCGCCCGGGGGCCCGCGTCGCCGGGGGTGTTGAGCGCGGCCCGGCGGCAGGCCCGGGGGTGGCGGCCGGAGAGCTGGCGGACGGAGCCAGAGGGCTGGGTCCGGACGTGGCCGGCGGCCCGAGCTCGGTGCCGCCGGCCGGGACTTGGTGGCTGACCTTGACCCCCTCGCTGATCTGCTCGGCCAGCCCGGTCGGGGAGCGCGGGAGCAGCACCCCGTAGGCTGCGGTACCCACCACGACCAGGGCGGCCACCCCGGCGACGGTGGGGACGAGGCGGGCCGGGGCGCGGTGCGTCCCGGCCGAGGATCCCCGGACCGTGCTGGACCAACCACGGACCGTGGCCCGGAATCCGTTCCGGATGATGGGTTCTTCCAGCCACCGCCAGGAGGCGGCGGCGAGGGCGATCGAGAGCGCCGCCTCGGGCAGCCAGATCCAGTGCGGCGGGCTCTGCTGCGCGTACGCCGCATCGGTCAGTGCGATCACCGGCCAGTGCCACAGGTAGATCCCATAGGACCTGATCCCGATCCAGCGCAGCACGGACCAGCCCAGCGCCCAGCTGATCAGCCCCGGGCTCGCCGCGGCCAGGACCACACCGCCCGCCGCCAGGGCCGCGATCAGCAGTCCGGCCGGGTAGAGCAGCCGGTCGGTCCCGGTGAAGTGGCCCATCGCCCAGGCCAGCACGGCGATCCCGACCAGGCCGAGCACGTCGGGGACCCGGGCGTCGTCACGGCTCAGCGCCCGCATCCGTCGCAGTGGCCAGGTCAGCGCCAGCGCTGACCCGATGAACAGGGCCGACGCGTGCGTGTCGGTGCCGTAGTAGACCCGGGACGGGTCCGCACCAGGGACGTAGATCAGGGCCATAGCCAGGACGGACAGCGCCGCGCCCAGCCAGGCCAGGGAGGCCCGGACACGGTCGGATTGGCAGGTCTTGAGAATCCCGATCAGCAGCAGCGGCCACAGCAGGTAGAACTGTTCCTCGATGGCCAGTGACCACAGGTGCTGCAGCGGCGGCGGCGGCCCGAACTGGGTGAAGTAGGAGTGGTGCGCCACCGCCTGCCACCAGTTGCTGGAGTAGGTGACGGCGGCGAGCAGGGCGTCGCGCAGCGCGGTCATCTGGGCTGGCTCGATCAAGGCCGTGGCTGCGGTCACCACGACCAGCAGGACCCCCAGGGCGGGCAGCAGCCGCCGGGCCCGTTTCGTCCAGAACCCGCGCAGGGTGAGGTGGCCGTACCGGTTCCACTGGGCGACCAGCAAGTCGGTGATCAGGTACCCGCTGAGCACGAAAAACACGTCAACCCCGAGGAATCCCCCGGTGAACGCGGACAACTGCTCATGAAAAGCAATGACCGCGATAACGGCCAGCGCGCGCAACCCGTCCAGCCCGGGCAGTCGGGTCGCGGCCTGATCGGACGTCGCGCCGTTCACGGCAGGTGCCGTCACTGTGCTGATCCCAATGCGCTGATTCCCCCTGACCCACAGCAATGTACAGAGTCTTGGCCCCTTCAACCGGGGAAGAAACGCCCTGGGAGGTAACAGACGGGCTGAGATTTTCCGGTCCAAGCTGCTGGCGGCCCGTACTGTGCTAGGGGCTGGGGCCGCAGTTACTGCTCGTCCGACACCGCCGTGAGCTGGTCGTCCGCGAAGCGGAGGGTGAGCCGCTCTCCGGGGGGCACCTCCGCGGCAGCGCGCACCACGCTCCCGTCGGGACGCTGCACGATGGCGTAGCCGCGGCGCAGGGTGGTCGCGGGGGACAGGGCCAGCAACCGGGCCCGCACATGGGACACGTCGTCCCCGGCGCGGTCCAGGGACGCGGACAGCCGACGCCGGGCCCGCTCAGTCAGCCCGGTGACCAGTTCCTGGCGCCGCTCGATCTCCCGGACCGGTGAGGCCAGGGCGGGCCGGGACCGCATATCGGCCAGCCACGCAGTCTCCCGTTCCATCCGCCCAGTGAGGCAGCGGCGGGCCCGGCCGCGCAACTGGGTGATCAGGGCGACCTGCTCGCTCACGTCCGGCACCACGCGCCGCGCGGCGTCGGTCGGTGTGGACGCCCGCACGTCCGCCACCAGATCCAGCAGGGGGGTGTCCTGCTCATGCCCGATCGCGCTGACTACCGGGGACTTCGCCGCTGCCACCGCCCGGATGAGTGTTTCGTCGGAGAACGGCAGCAGGTCCTCGATCGAGCCGCCACCCCGGGCGATGACGATCACGTCCACCGACGGGTCGGCGTCCAGCCGGTGCAGCGCGTCCACGATCTCGCCTACCGCGTACGAGCCCTGGACGGCCACCGGCTCGACCCGGAACTGGACGGCGGGCCACCGATGGGCTGAATTGCGCAGCACGTCTTTTTCGGCCGCTGAGTCGCGTCCGCAGATCAGGCCGATCTTGCCAGGCAGGAACGGCAGCGGCCGCTTGCGCTCGGCCGCGAATAGCCCCTCCGCCGCCAGGGCACGGCGTAGCCGTTCCAGCCGGGCCAGCAGCTCGCCAATGCCGACGGCGCGGATTTCCGTAGCGGAAAGGGAGAAAGAGCCCCGGTTGGTATTGAAGTCGGGTTTCGCCCAGATCAGGACCCGGGCTCCCTCGGCGGGGGGCGGGTCGGTGGCGTCCAGCACCGTACGCGGGCAGATCACCCGGACCGAGACCGCCGCGACGGGGTCACGCAAGGTGAGGAACACGGTGCCGCCGCGCCGGGTCAGCTCGGCGATCTGGCCTTCTACCCAGACCCGGCCAAGACGCCCGATCCATTCGCTGGTCAGCCTCAGGATGGTGCGGACCGGGACCGGTGCCTCGGGTGATGTGTCGAGCGCCATGGTGGTTGGCTCCGGCCGGGCCTAGTTCCCTTCGCCGAGCTTGACGAGGCGGCGCTCGAACATGGTGATCACGGCCGGGCGGCTCTCGTGGACGTTCTCGTAGTCGAGCAGTGCCTGGACCTGGCCGGCGTCCAGCACCCGCAACCGGGCCCGCAGCGAGGCCACCGAGAGCTGGTCGTAGTTGGCGACGGGCAGGGCTTGGCCGGCGGTCGTCGCAGGCTGGGCAGGCTCGGCCTCGTGCTGCATGGCCGGCTCGGCCTGGCAGGCTCGGCTGGGACGGGCTGCTCGGCGGTGACCTCGGCCGAGGCGGGCTCGGCCTCTTGCTGCATGGCTGGCCGGGCTTCCTGCTGCATGGTCGGCTCGGCCTGAGCGCGCTCAGCTTCCCGCTGCATGGCGGGCTCGGGCTCGGCGGGGACAGAGACGGCCGGGACAACTTCCGTGGGCGTGTACTCGGCGGACGGCACCGGGGCAGGAGACGGTTCAGGAACGGCCTGACCAACTCTGGGCACATCCTCGTCGTCCTGTTCTTCGCCCCCGTCCAGCACCCTGACGTTCCCCGTCTTGTCCAGTGACCGCCACCGCGAGTTCCCCGCGTCCGGCCTGGCCGGCGTGGCTGGTTTGGCCGGCTGTAGCGGGGGGCGGCGGAGCCGGGACGGGGGCCTGATCCGCCGGCCGGGTGGCTGTCGCCTCACCGCTGCCCGAGAGTTGCCCGGCGGCCTTCGCCCGGAGCCGGTCCGCGGCCAGCAGGAGCTGGCCGATGGTGGCGAAAACCGTCCGCAACGCCTGCGCAGGGATTTCCTTGAGGCGGTCATTGACCTGCGGCAAAGGCATTTTGATCGTTCTCCTCGGGTATGTCCCGGCATGAGGGCTCCGGGTGCCCGCGTGACTCCAATGGTGCTTGCCTACCGGGCTTTCCGACCCTGGCGGCGCAGCACAGGTCCGTGACAGGCACAGTCGTACCAGATCGAGCATGACACTGTCACGGCCCGCTGCCGGGGGCAATGGTGCTTCCGCAGAGGGAAGAGGGCGGTGACCAGTGAGGTTGGCGAGCCACCCGGTACGGGGGTGCCGCCCTGGCATGGGGCACGGCGGGCTCAACTACCATAGGGGACATGCCCGCGACTACCCGACGCGTACTGCTCGCCAAGCCCCGCGGTTACTGTGCCGGGGTGGACCGGGCCGTGCAGGCCGTCGAGATGGCCCTCGAACGCTACGGTGCCCCGGTCTACGTGCGTAAGCAGATCGTCCACAACACCCATGTGGTCCGTGAGCTCGAGACGCGCGGCGCGATCTTCGTGGACGAGGCCGAGGGCGTGCCCGAGGGCGCCGTCGTGGTCTTTTCCGCCCACGGGATATCGCCCGAGGTGCGCGAGGAGGCGAAGCGCCGCAACCTGCGGACCATCGACGCCACCTGCCCGCTGGTCACCAAGGTGCACAACGAGGCCAAGCGGTTCGCCGCCCAGGACTTCGACATCCTCCTCATCGGCCATGAGAACCATGAGGAAGTGGTGGGCACGACCGGGGAGGCTCCGGGCCGGATTCACCTGGTAGATGGCCCTGAGGGTGGCGCGGATGTCCAGGTCCGCGACCCGGCCAAGGTGGCCTGGCTGTCACAGACCACGCTGTCCGTGGACGAGACCCTGCAGACCGTGGCGGCGCTCCGCGAGCGGTTCCCGAACCTGGCTGACCCGCCCAGCGATGACATCTGCTATGCCACTCAGAACCGTCAGGTCGCGGTGAAGAAGATCGCCAACGACTCAGACGTGGTGATCGTGGTGGGGTCGGCCAACTCGTCGAACTCGGTCCGCCTCGTCGAGGTGGCCCTGGACGCCGGCGCCCCCGCGTCGTACCTGGTCGAGGACGCGACGGCTATCGACCCGGCCTGGCTGGCCGAGGCGACCACGGTGGGCCTGACCAGTGGGGCCTCGGTTCCCGAGGAACTGGTGAGCGGCGTGCTGGAGTACCTGGCGGAGTGCGGGTTCGGCACCGTGGAGGAAGTCGAGGCGGTCGAGGAGCGGCTGGTCTTCGCACCGCCCCCGGAGCTGCGGCGCGCTGCTCAGCGGTAGTGGCTCAGTGCTAGCAGTTCCGTGCTAGCAGTTCCGTGCTAGCAGTTCCGTGCTAGCAGCTCAGCGCGAGCGGGGAGAGCCGGGCCGGTAGCCTCCGTGGCTAACCGTCGCTGCCGGTCTCCCTGCCGGTGTCCGGGGTAGATCAGGTCGCAAGCCGAGGCGCAGCTCGGTGACGCACTGGGGCAGGCCGCGGGCCCAGGCGACGATCAGGTACAGGATGACCCCCGCGAACAGCCATGGAGCGACGTTCGCCAGGGTCAGCGCGGTTCCCTCTACCGTCGAGATGACCATGGTGCCCTGCGCGGTGAGGGCTTTGACGCAGACGAGCGCGCCGAAGAAGAGCAACGGAGGGCTCACCGCGACCGCCAGCAGGTCCCGCGGCCTGGTGTACCAGGCCGCGGCCACGCTGCCGATCACGAAGCTGGCGCCGGTCAGGACGCCCCACTGAAGCCAGTTCGCCACCAGCAGGCTGAGCAGGAACAGCAGAAGCATGCCCGCGATCGCTCCGCGCCCGGTCAGCGCAATCCGGCCGCGGTCTGCGGTGCTAGCCCGCTCAGTGCTGGCCCGCTCAGTGCTGGCCCGGTCAGTCCTCGCCTCGTCAGGGCTGGCCTGCTCAGCGTTCGCCGGGTCAGCGTTCGCCTGGCCAGGGCTCGCCTGCTCAAGGCCCGCCTGGTCGCTGGTCGTATTGCGCTCCGCGACAGTGCCCGGTGCCGCGGTCGCGCCGCGTTCCGCAGTGCCCGCAGGCGAATCGCCGCTCCGGCCAGGACCAGACGACGGGTCGGCCGGTCCCCAGCGGTGTCCGGAACCGGGCACATCGAGCCGTCCTGGAGACCAGGAACTCGCGGTTTCCCGCGCTGCGGTGGAGCCGTCCGGTCCTGACCTGTGCCGGGGCCAGGACGCCTCAGGCCGTGGCTGGGACACCCTGTGCTCCCTCCCCGGCGCTGCCGTGTCGATGACGGCATCGCTGTCGCTGGCCACCGTACCCCGGCGCGGCGCCCGATCAGGGCGATCGACACGCCCGCACGCCAGGTTGGACCGCAGGTCCGCGAGCGCCGGATCATGCTTGCGTCTTGGCCGGAATCTTCCCGTCCGCCAGTTGGCCTGCCGGGCGTACGGCCGATGGCCAGCCGGCCGGATCGATGGTCTCCCACAGATCTTCTTGCCCCACTAGATCTTGCTCCACGCAGGGCCGCGCGAAACGGTCCGGCAGCGCTCCGAACGCGGCGATCAGGGTCCAGCAGAAGGTGGCCAGGATCACGGGGCGGGCCAGCAGGCTCAGCGTGCGCGGGGCCGGTTTACCTGGCTGCGCCATTTCGCCCCGGTATCGCCATCGCGGCCCCTGGTGACTCGTCCGCGCGGGGAAGCACGGGAGGGCATGGCGCCGGATGACCGGGGTCGGGGGAGTCCGGTTGCGGGGGGACGCTCACTTCGGGGACGCCCAGTTCGGGGGCGCCTAGTTCGGGGGCGCCCAGTTCGGGGGTGGCACAGGTTCGGGAGCAGACAGTTCGGGAGCAGACAGTGTCCTGGTGGCCTCCTCGATGAGCGCGGGAGCCTCCAGCTCCCCGTCCACTACGCCGAGCTGGCTCAGACGGCGCGCGCTGACCAAGACCCTGCTCTCTAGTGAGCCAACGGTCTGGTTGTACGTGGTGACTGCGGAGGAGAGGGCACGGCCGAGGCGGTCCATGTTCCGCCCCAGGCTCGAGATCCGCTCGTAGAGCTCACGGCCCAGGTCGAACGCGGCCCGCGCGTTCTCGGCTAGTGCGTCCTGCTGCCACGCGTACTGGGCGGTCCGCAGCATCGTGACCAGGGTGGTAGGCGTGGCGATGTGCACCTTGCGGGCCATCGCGTGTTCCAGCAGCGCGGGATCATGCTCTAGTGCGGGGGCCAGGAACGCCTCGCCAGGGATGAACAGGACGACAAACTCCGGCGCGGGGCTGACCGTGGCCCAGTACGATTTCGCCGCGAGCCGGTCCACATGCTCGCGCAGATGCCGGGCGTGGGCGTCCAGCCGGGCCGCCCGGACCACCTCGTCCGAGGTCTCGGCCGCTTCCAGGTAGGCCGCGAGCGAGACCTTCGAGTCGACCACGATGTTCTTGCCGCCGGCCAGCCGCACCACCATGTCGGGGCGCAACACGCCCTCGGCGGTCTGCACGCTGACCTGCTCGTCGAAGTCGCACCGGGGCGCCATCCCGGACAACTCCACCACCCGGCGCAGCTGCATCTCACCCCACCGGCCGCGGGCCTCCGGCCGTCGCAGCGCGGTCACCAGCGCCTGGGTCTGGGTACGCAGATCGTCCGAGCTCTGCCGGGTGATCTTCATCTGCTCGGTCAGGGCGGCGTGGGACAGGTGCCGGGCTTCCTCGGTCTGCCGCAGCTGGTCCTCCACCTTGGCCAGGGTGTCCCGCAGCGGCTGAACCAGGTGCTCGACCGCGGCCCGGCGGCTCTCCAGCTCGCCTGCGGCCTTGGCGTTGGCGGCGCTGAGCCGGCCTTCGGCGATCTCGAGGAACATCGTGGCGCTGCGGTCGAGCGCCTGCGCCGACATGGCCTGGAAGCGCTCGGCGAGCTGGCCGTCGATCAGCTCGGCCCGCTCCTGGGCGGCGCGTTCCATGATGGCCGCCCGGTCCTGGGCGGACCGTGCGCGCTCCTCGGCGGCGCGGGCCTGCCCGGTCAGGTCGGCGGTCATGCTGGCCAGCCGGCCACGGGCGTACAGGTACCCGAGGGCGGCACCGACCACGCCCCCCAGCACCAGCAGGGCGAACATCCAGAAGACGTCCATGGTCCGCCATGCTGGCAGCGGCCACTGACAGTTTCCTGTCCGACACGCCTGGCCAGCTCCCGGGTGCGGCCGCCCAGCCCGCGCGCCGGCTATCCGCCCGGCGCGGGCGTGAACTCATATCGTCGGACACGCGGATAACGGGTGGGGCATCCACCGCGAGAGGGCCAGCTCATGACCGAGAACCGGCGATGACCGGCTCGCTGCCAGGCGGGCCGGGGCTGGCTGACGACGCCACGGTCATCGCGGAGTCGCTGGCGGAGCCGGACCGGTTCGCGGTGCTGTTCGACCGGCACGCGCCGCTTATCCACCGCTACGCCGGGCGGCGGGCCGGTCCCCAGGCCGCCGACGACGTCGTCGCGGAGACCTTCCTCGCCGCCTTCCGCCGGCGGGCCAGCTACGACCAGAGTTACCGCGACGCGCGGCCCTGGCTGTACGGGATCGCCACGCACCTGATCAGCCAGCACCGGCGGGAAGAGGTCAGGCAGGTCCGGATCCGCCAGGCGGCGGTACCCGAACTGGATCACCCGGGGCACGGAGACCGGGTGGCGGCCGACGTGACGGCCGGCGCGATGCGCGGTCTTCTGGCCGCCGCGCTGGCCGGGCTGAGCGCGGGCGACCGCGATGTGCTGCTGCTCATCGCCTGGGAGCAGTTGACATACGACGAGACGGCCCACGCGCTCGGCATTCCAGTCGGCACCGTCCGGTCCCGGCTCAACCGGGCGCGCGGCGTGGTCCGTGCCGCGCTGGCCGATACCGCAGCCGCCGGGACACTCAGGGAGATTCTCAGCAATGACTGACCTTGACGTGGTGACGGAATTGCGGCCAGAGATACCGCTGCCGGCCCTGGACAGCCTCGGGCCGGCCCGCGAGCGCCTCCTCGCCGCGATCGCGGCCGAACGCGTCGCGGCCCGCCCGGCAGGCGCGGCGCCCGCCCCGGGCGGCACACCGGAGTCCGGCCGCCGGGCCGCCATCGCCCCGGCACCCGCTCCGGCCCGGACGCCCAGGCCGCGAGGCCGGGCCCGCTGGGGCGCCTGGCGGCGGCTGGGTCTGGCCGGGCTCGCGATTTCCGTGGCGGCCGGCGCCGCCCTGCTGGTCAGCACGCGCGGCCCGGCTGCGCCTGCCCTGGTGCCGCCGAGGATCGACGCCGTCTCCGCGCATGTTCTGGACCTCGCCGCCGCCGCGGCCCGCCGGCAGCCCGGCGGGCCGCCGCGACCGGATCAGTTCCTCTACCACGCCATCCGCGAGCGCGGTGGGCATCTGTACCAGTCGTGGCTGTCGATTGACGGCACCCGGACCGGCCTGGTCCGCGGGATCGGCGGCGGGACCTGGGCCTACCTCCCTGGCTGCCGAGACGGCTGGGAGCACCTGGACGCCCCCGCGATTCGTGGTGGTACCGACGGCTGGCAGCGCTGTACACCGATCCAGGCGTATCTCCCTGGCCTGCCTACCAGCGCCTCATGCGATGCGCGGCTACCTGGAGCGGACTCAGCAGGTGACCATCGGGGACACGGTCGCCGAGGTGGACATGCTGGGCCACGACATCGACGACCTGCTCGGGACGACCTACCTGACACCCCGGCAGCTGGCCGCGATGTATGACTTCATGGCCAGCACCCCCGGCTTCACCGTGGTGCCGGACGCCGTTGACGCGGTGGGGCGGCACGGAATAGGGATCCGCTGGCAGGTCAGCGACGGGCAGGCCATCGCCCCGGGTGATACCGCCATGATCATCTTTAATCCGCGCACCGGGGCCTATATGGGTGACAGGACGACGTACCTGGGCGAGAACCCGAGGAATTACTCCGGTGACGCCGTCGTGAAGCTGGCCATCGTGAACCGGATCGGCCAGCTGCCCTAACCCCGCGGCGGCTGGTCGGTGCCACACAGGGGCGCCAGCCGGGCAGGCCCACCCGGCGATCCGCTCTAGACTCGCGCAGGTGAGTCTTTCGATCGGCATCGTCGGCCTGCCCAACGTCGGCAAGTCCACCTTGTTCAACGCGTTGACGAGGGCCAACGCGCTGGCGTCCAACTACCCCTTCGCGACGATCGACCCGAACGTCGGGATCGTCGGCATCCCCGATCCGCGTCTCGCTGTCCTGGCCGCGCTCTACGACTCGGCCCGGATCGTGCCCGCCACCGCCCGGTTCGTGGATATCGCGGGCCTGGTCCGCGGGGCGTCCCAGGGGCAGGGGCTGGGTAACCAGTTCCTCGCGCACATCCGCGAGACCGATGCGATCTGCCAGGTGGTCAGGGTGTTCGCCGACCCGGACGTGAGCCACGTAGACGGCGACGTCTCGCCTGGGCGCGACATCGACACCGTGGCCACCGAACTGATCCTGGCCGACCTCCAGACCCTGGAAAAGGCAGTACCACGTCTCGTTAAGGAAGCGAAATTCGCCCGGAACCCGGAGCGCCAGCGGGCAGCTGATGCCGCGGCCGCCGCGCAGCAACTGCTCGACGGGGGCACGACGCTGTTCGCGGGAGCGGCCGGGGCCGGGATCGACCTCGCCGACCTGCGCGACCTTCATCTGCTGACCGCCAAGCCCTTCCTGTACGTGTTCAACATGGACGAGGCCGGCCTGGCGGATGAGGACTTGCGGGCCAAGCTGGGCGCGCAGGTTGCCCCGGCTCAGGTGATCTTCCTGGATGTGAAGACCGAGGCGGAGCTGGCTGAACTGCCCGAGGACGAAGTGGCCGAGATGGCCGCCGAGCTCGGGATGGGGGAGCCGGGGCTGAACCGCCTCGCACATGCGGGGTTCAGCGCCCTGGGCCTGATGACCTTCCTGACCGCGGGGCCGAAAGAGGTCCGGGCCTGGGAGATCCCGATCGGGGCGACCGCCCCGGAAGCGGCCGGCGTCATCCACACCGACTTCCAGCGCGGCTTCATCAAGGCCGAGGTGGTGGCGTTCGATGACCTGGTGGCGGCCGGCTCGCTCACCGCGGCCCGCGCGGTCGGCAAGGTGCGCATGGAGGGCAAGGACTACGTGATGCGCGACGGCGACGTCGTCGAGTTCCGCTTCAACGTCTGACCATCGTGCAGGCTCACCATGGCTGAATTCCGCGCCGCGCAGGCCGCCGACGTCGGTGCCATGGTGGTCATCGATCCCCAGGGCCCGGCAGGCGCGAGGAGATCCGGGCGCTCGTCCGGGAACGAGCCAGCCTGGTTACCGTCGAGCACGGTCAGATCGTCGGCTTCCTAGGCATCAGGCCCGGCCACTTCTACCACAGCGACTTCGTTAACCTGCTCTTCGTAGCGCCTCAGGCCTTGACGACGGCGATCCTGAGCATGTGTTCTTTCACGACGCCGTGCCGTCGTGAAGCGCCGCGGGAATTGTCACCTCTGGGTGAGACGGTCGGGTCATGACGAACCGCGAGGACCTCGACATAACCCAGCTCACCCGCCCAGGTGAGGCCTATCCAGCGGTGAGGCAGGAGCTGACCGCATGCTGGGTAGCGGTCACGAACGCCGGCGGCGCGGCGGGATTCCCGTTTCCCCCAGTCGACGCAAGTCACGTCCGGCCGGCAGTCGATGCCCTTGCGGGCCGCCTCAACCAAAGCCAGAGCCGGATACTGCTCGCCCGTGTCGGTGGCGCCCTCGCGGGCTGGGTGGCCCTCAGCCGCGACCCCAGCCCTCTCATCGCGCACTGGGGTGTGGTCAGCCACTTGCAGACGCAGCTCATGCGCCGGAACGCAGGTATCGGATCGGCCCTGATGAGCCGGCTGAGGGAAGTTGCCCGTGACGAGATGGGCCTTGAGCAGCTCCACCTGGCGGTGCGCGGCGGAATGGGCCTCGAAGGCTTTTACGGGCGGCTCGGCTGGCAGGTAACAGGCCGCTGGCCCGGCAAGCTCCGGTTCGCCCCCGACGACACCAGAGACGAGATCCTGATGATCCTCGCGCCGCTGTGACCACAGGGAACGCGGTCAAGTTGGAAGCCATCGAACATGAGTCACGCCTACCCCGCTGGGTCCGCGCTGACCATCGTTGTGGTGATGTTTATCGGCAGCGCGACGTGGTCGAGTTCCGCTTCCACGTCTGACCAGACGTGACGGCGTAGGGCGCACCACCACCTCCGGAACGTGCACATTACGATCTGCCGCAGCGAGTCAGCGAGTCAGCGAACATCCATCGCGGCGGTAATTTCCCAGTGGCGGGCAACCGGAGACGGGCGCAGTTCGTGTGGTGTACATGAAACCCACGTTGAGTTCCGCCGAGGACCTCGGTGAGGTGTTCCAGGCGCACCAAGCCGGACTCGTCCGGCTGGCCGCGTTCATCCTCGGGGATAGGGGCAGCGGGGAAGACGTCGTCCAGGACGTGTTCGTGCGAATGCACCAGCGCAAGCACCCGATGGACGGCGACCTGCTGCCCTACCTGCGTGCTGCACTGGTCCACAGTTGCCGTAGCGCGCTACGGCGGCGGCTGCTGATCCGCCGTCACGCCGAAAGCACTCACCCTGCCCGCCGCTGACCGCGGAAGAAGCCGCGATGCTGTCCGAGGACCGCAGGCAGGTCCTGGCGGCGCTGGCGGCTCTTCCCCCGCGGCGCCGGGAAGTACTGGTGCTCCGCTTTTACCTGGAGCTGTCAGAGGCGGAAATCGCCGCCATGCTCGGCATCAGCCCCGGCACCGTCAAGTCCACTACCGCTCGAGGCCTCGCGACCCTAGCCCGCGCGCTGAAGGAGACGTCATGACGAGTCAGGATGAGATCACGCGGACTGGGGACCGGCTCAAGGACGCCTTCGGCGCCGCTGCGGACGTCATGACGGCCAGCGACAGCCCCGTTTGGGGCGCCGCTGCGGACGTCATAACGTCCGGCGATAGCCTCGTTCGCATCCAAGGGTCCAGAATCGGTCACCCTTGGAGGTGGCTGGTTCCGCTGACCGCCGCCGCGAGCGTTGCGGTGATTGCGCTGGTATCGGTGTTCGTCGGCCACCAGGCCAGGAGTACCTTGGCCAGCGGGTCTTTCACGCAGGTGTTCAGCGGCATTGGCAAGGTGCACCTGGTGAATGTCCCAGCACCGGATCCGGCCGTGCTGAGCAGCCCCGGCGCCCAGGCGGCAGAGAGCCGCGTCGTGAAGGTTCTGGGCTCCGCCCTTGAGTGCGGCAGGGACATCGAGGGATCCGGCTTCGTCTACGCCCCCCAGCACGTGATCACGAACGCGCACGTGGTCGCCGGCGTCACCCGGGGGCTGACGGTGACCAGGGCCAACGGCGTGACCTACCGCGCCAGGGTGGTCTTCTACGACCCGCGGATCGACATCGCCGTGCTCTACGTGCCCGGCCTGAACCTGAAGCCGCTACGGCTTGCCGGCCAGGCCAACAACGGATCGGACACGGGGTTCGTGCTCACCGCCTCTGAGGTACGGGCCGACGCTAACGCGGGCGCCAACGCGACGGTGCCGGTCTCCACCCAGGGCTGTACTTCCGGACGATAGTGGCGGTCAGGGTGTGCGAGACCCGGGTCGAGTCCCGCTTCAATGTGTAGTCGTATTCCGCTCTGACATGGCGCCGTCAACCGCGGCTGTCCGCGCCACTCAAGATGTGGCATCATTGAGAGCGTCAGATGATGCTATTTTAGGTGCGGAGGTCTCGATGAGAACCACAGTCACCATCGATGACGAGATCCTGGCGCGCGCGGCTGAATTGACGGGCATCACGGAGAGGTCCGCGCTCTTGCGCGACGGACTGAAAACCTTGATCCGTGTGGAGAGCGCCAAGCGCCTGGCGGCCCTAGGTGGCTCGGACAGTGACGCAACCGCGGCGCCGCGCCGGCGGGACGGCGCCAGGTGATCCTGGTCAACACCTCGATCTGGATCGACCACTTCCATGCCTCCGAGCCGTCACTCGTTGCGCTCCTCCGTGACGATCAGGTCGGATGTCATCGTGCCGTGATCGAGGAACTGGCGCTCGGGTCGATCAAGCGACGCGACCGGGTGCTGACCCTCCTTGAGAGCCTCACGGGGTTCCCGGTCCTGACGCATCAGGAAGTGATGGCGCTGGTGGATGGGCGTCAGCTTTGGGGGCGTGGACTGAGTGCCGTGGATGTACACCTGCTCGGCTCCGTCATGCTGGTCGGCGGAGCACGGCTGTGGACGCGCGATAAGCGGTTGCTCGCGGTATGTCGGGACGGTGGAACCGCCCATGCCGAAGAGCCTTGAGGAACGTCGGGGTCGCGGCTCCGTACATGCGTATCGGCGACGGAACGTGGTCGAGTTCCGCTTCAACGTCTAGCGCCTGCGGAGTGCCTTCATGGCGGATGCGCTGTTCGAGGAGCCGCGGCTGGCCAGGGTCTACGATCCCCTTGATCCTGACCGCGACGACCTCTTGGTGTACGCGGCGATCGCCGCCGAGTTCGGGGCCCGCAGCGTCCTGGACATCGGGTGCGGCACAGGCACCTTCGCCTGCCTTCTCGCAGGCCGTGGCGTGCATGTCATTGGGGTGGACCCGGCGGGCGCCTCGCTTGATGTGGCCCGGGCCAAGCCGGGTGCCGATCAGGTGCGCTGGCTGCGGTGCGATGCGGCCGGCCTGCCGCCGCTCCAGGTCGATCTCGCGACGATGACGGGGAACGTCGCCCAGGTCTTTATCACGGACGCCGAGTGGGACGCAGCCCTGCGGACTGCCCGTGCCGCTCTCCGGCCTGGCGGGCGCCTGGTCTTCGAGACCCGTGATCCGGCCGCGCAGGCGTGGCGGCAATGGAATCGCGCTGGCTCGCTGTCGCGGGCCGTCGTTCCCGGGGTTGGCGCAGTCGAGTCGTGGTCCGAGGTGACCGACATCCGCGGTGACCTGGTGTCCTTCCGGTCAAGCTTCACGTTCGAGGCGGACAGTGTGACCCTGACCTCAGAGTTGACGCTGCGCTTCCGGCAGTGCGACGAGGTCGCCGATTCCCTGATGGCGGCCGGATTCATCGTGGACGATTTGCGTGACGCACCCGACCGGCCCGGTCGTGAGCTGGTCTTCGTCGCACGGCGTCCAGGTTGAGGCGCCATCTCCGCAGCTGATTCGCCGACCCGCCCGGGCCGCTAATCCGGTGTACGCCAGTGGTCTTGTGGGTGAGCAGTGAGATTCGTGTCTTCTGGGGCTCGATAAGCCGGATGTTTTGCCGGCGCTAAGGCCCGGGAGAGTGGCGTATTAGGGCGCATGAAGTCGCATCGCTGGCCGGCAATCGGACAGACCACGCCGGCCGGCGCCCAGACGTCAACACGTGCCAGATGCCCGTGCGACACGGGCGCTGCGGTGCTCGCCGGAGCCTCCAGATACAGCTAAGATGCCTCGTAAGGCATCGGGTGCAACTATTTTCCCCTGGGTTGCGGGGCGCGCTGACAGCTGTCAACCAAGAGTTCCTGGCAAACCTGCGTATCGACATCGTCGCAGGTCAGAGACCTGCGACGGCAATCGTGGTGCTCTCACACCGGTCAATGGGCGGTTTGTTTGCTCCTGCACCGGGCAGTGGGCCTCCCGAAAGGGGCTCCCGGGTCGCCGGGTTATGGCGCAGAATAGGGCGATAGACGGCATAGGAAGGCACCGCAACTCATTGCTGCGCGTGCGCAGGAACGGGCGGGAGGTGCGATGGTTCGCCGGTCAACCGCTGATCGCAGTCCGCATTTGGCTGAGCACGGACTGGACTACGAAGCGGGGACCGAGTATTCCGGAGGCGATCAGACCAAGCGGTCGCGCTCGGGGCGAACCTGGGGTGGGGCTGGCGGCCGCTGGCTCGTCTGGGTCTTTCGCGGGATCGCCTGGGCCGTCCTGCTGCTGATCGGTTACCGCGGCGTGGTCGCGATCTTGTCGAACGAGTCTGGCTCGGCCCAGCCCGCGCCGGTCGCCTCTGCCCCGGCGGCCACCGGGTTCCCGGTGACCCTCGCGGATGCCTACGCCCTGCAGTTCGGGCAGGTGTACCTGAACTACAGTCCGCACGACGCCGGACAGCGGGCCGCTCAGCTCGGCACCTTCCTGCCCAGTGGATCGGACCCTCAACTCGGCTGGAACGGCCAGGGCACCTCGGTCCTGCAGTCCGAGCAGGTGGCCACCACTGATGTGCAAGACGCTCACCACGCCGTGGTGACGCTCCTGGCTAGGGCGAACGGCCAGCTGATGCAGCTCGGGGTGCCGGTCTACGCGTCTTCGGGCGGGCTCGTCGTGTCCAGCGCGCCCGCCTGGCTTCCCGCACCTGGGCGAGCCACCCTGCCCTCGCCCGCGAACACTGGTTCTGACTCCGCCACCCAGGCCGTGCTGACGAACCAGCTTCCGGCGTTCTTCCAGGCGTACGCCAGCGGTAATCAAGTAACACTGGGCCGTTTCCTGGCCCCCGGCACGACGCTGACCGGGCTCAACGGTGCAGTGGATTATCACTCCATCGCTGCCATCAGCGTCCCGCCTGGCGGCACGACCCGCCATATCATTGCGACCGTCGTCTGGAGCGTTCCGGCCAGGTCCGCCACTGGTCAGATCAGCAAGGGCGGGACGGCCGCCCAGCTTCAGATGACCTATGCGCTCACCGTCGTGAAGCAAAATGGGACCTGGTACGTCAGGGACATCAGCACAGCAACTGAGTCACCGGGGCCGCCGTGACCACACTACGAAGGCCGCACGCCCCCGCCCGGCCAGGCGTGATCCCCCATAACCCGGAGTAGACCGATGTCGTTCCAATCGCTGATCATCGCGGCCCCGTCGTCGCTCAGCACCACGGGGCTCGTGAACTACTTGCAGGGGCTTTTCGGGCCGCTGTTCCTTGGGATCGTCGGGATCGTCGCCCTGTTCTTCTTGTTCACTCGGGAAATCCTCCGGTTTGTGCAATTCCTCGTGCTCGCTGTCGCGATCGCGGTGATCTTCTACACCCCGAGCATCGTTCAGACGCTCGCTCAGGGCATCGCGAACGCGCTCGGCGTCCACTGATCTCCGCCCCGGCCGGAAGGAGAGCACCCGGTGGACCTGCCCACCTACACCAGCATCTGGCGCATCGAAAAGCGGCTCTACAAGCTGTACGACTTCAGGCTGCCGATGCCGGTGCCGGTTGGCCAGATTGCCGTGTTCGCGGCGATCACGGTCCCGTACGTGATCCTCCTGACCATCCTCGGGCTCCCCTTCAACCACACGCTGTTCTGGCTGTATGTGCTCCCGCCAGCTGTTATCACGTGGCTCGCCACGCGGCCTGTCCTGGAAAGCAAAAAGCTCCCTGAGCTGATCAGTTCGCAGGTCCGGTACCTCGGAGAGCCAGGTACCTGGTGCCGGATGGCTCCGCTGGCGGAGAAAGACGATGTCGTGGTGGTCGGCAAGGTCTGGCACCGGGACGAGGAACTCCAGCGGTCGCCGGACGAGGCTCCGGCCCTGGCTCCGGAGTCCGCCCCGGCCCCCGCCCGACGTCCGGCCCGGGTCCGTCCGGCGACAGCGCGCAAAGCCGCCGCGGCGGCGGCCACCGCGGGTGCTCAGGCGACGGCGGGTGCTCAGGCGACCTCGGCCGGCCAGCCGACCCGGGTACCGCGCGCCGCGCCGGCACCGCCGCTGCGCCGGCCGGCAGAAAAGCGGGGTGGAGCGCCGCAGTGGGCTGCTGGCGCTCGTGGCTCGGCGGGGTTGACGCCCGCCGTGGCCAGGGAGGTAGCGCCGGCTGTGACGGCCGAGACGGCACCGGCCGAGATCGCCCACGACGAACGGCAGGCCCCGGCGCGGCCAGCCGCCGGACGGGCCAGCCACGCTGCACCAGCGGCCGGGCCCGGTCCGGCTGCTCGGCCCGGTCCGGTAGGCAGGCCCGGACCGGTGGGCCGCCATGCCGCCAGGCCCACTCTCGGGGCCAGCCTCGACACGGGGGACGAGGAAAGCGTCACCAGGCATGTTCGCCCCGAGGGCGCGGACCGGCCATCCGGCCCAGCGTGGCCGGTCAAGGACCCGCATGCTCCGGCCAAGGCCCCGACGCCTGCGAACCAGGCGCCAGCCCGGCCGCCGTGGGCTAGTTCCGGGCCACCGGCCCAGGCACCCGCGGTCTTCGGGGATGGGGGGAGTCCCACGAGGTCAGCGGTGCCGGCGGTGCCGGCGGCGCCGGATCCTGCTCCGGCCGTGGGCGATCCGGCCCCGGCGACGGCGGATCCGGTCCCGGGGATAGCGGCATCGCTGGCCAGGCCGGATACGACCGCGCCGACTGGCGGTGGGCCGGATACGACCGCGCCCGCGCCGCCCGCCGGGCCCGTGTCGGGGGAGCGAGCAGGCTGGGACCGGCAGGAGCCAGCGGCTGGTGCGCCCGCGGGGCCGGTTGCCGGGGCCGCGCCAGGGCCCGGGTCGAATGTTGCGATGGGGATGGCCGCAGCTGCTCCCCCGCCGGCTGCCCCGCTTGCGCCCCCGGTGCCTGCACCACGCGTCCCCGGGCCGGCCGGATTCTTCATCGGTCTGGCCCCGCCTGAGGTGACCGAGGATGGGCCGGCCCAGGACGAGCCGCCCATGGATGGGCTCACTCGGGGCGAGCTGCTCCGGGGACGAGCAGGCCGAGCACGCGGTAGCCGTGGCCGCGGCCTATCTGAGCCTGAAGCGGCTGAGCCCGACGTGGCCGAACCTGAAGTGGCCGAGCCTGAGATGGCCGAGGACGGAGCCTGTCAGCCAGGATGCGGCCGGGGACGAGCCGCCCGAGGACCAGCGGGCTGAGGACGAGCGGCTGAGGACGAGCCGGCTGCCGGTCAGGTGGCCGAGGTAAGCAGGCTGAGCAGGAACTGTCTGAGCCTGAGCTGTCTGAGCCTGAAGTGGCCGAGCCCGAGATGGCCCGAGGACGGAGCCTGTCAGCCAGGACGCAGCCGGGGACGAGCCGCCCGAGGACCAGCGGGCTGAGGACGAGCGAGCTGAGGACGAACCGGCTGCCGATCAGGTGGCCGAGGATGAGCGGGCTGAGCCTGAGCTGTCTGAGCCTGAAGTGGCCGAGCCTGAGATGGCCCAGGACGAGCCTGTCACCCAGGATGCGGCCGGGGACGAGCTCGGCCCGAGGACCAGCCGCCCGAGGACCAGCGGGCTGAGGACGAGCTAGCTGAGGACGAGCCGGCTGCCGATCAGGTGGCCGAGGATGAGCAGGCTGAGCCGGAACTGTCTGAGCCTGAGCTGGCTGAGCCTGAAGTGGCTGAGCCAGTGGTGCAGGCGCCGGCTCACGAGGCGCTCACCGGGGCCCCACCAGAAGAAGACCGGCCAGCCGAAGGCATCGCAGGCGAAGAGGGAACAGACGGATACCGGCCGGACGAGGACCTGCCGGCCGAAAACGCATCACCTGGGGCCGGCCCGCCCGCGGCGCCGGCCAGCCCCTGGGCCCCGCCCATCGTCGTGGTCCGGAACGGCTCCAGCACCCGGCCGACCATGGTGGAACGGGCGCTGAGCGGCCCCGGGCAGCACCGGGCCGGCACCAACTGGCGGGAGCACGTGCGGGTCGTCCCGGGCGGTAACGGGCCCGGCCGTCCGGACATGGAGCGGCGTGACCGCGCCCGGGTGTTGCTGCCGATCCATGGCCCCCGGCTGATCGTGGTGCTGGGTTGCACCGTCGGCGCCGGGCAGTCGGTGACCACGCTGATGCTCGCCGACGTGCTGGCCGCCCTCCGCGGTGAGCCGGTCGCGGCGCTTGACCTCAACCCCGGGCAGACCTCCCTCGCCGGCCTGGCCCGCACCTCCCCGGCGGCTACCGCGCGCGGCCTGCTGGGTGGGTCCGCGTCCATCGTGCCGGGCCAGCGGGGCCGGGGGCGCCTGGACCTCATCGCGCACGACTCCGCTCCCGACGGCGGGCCAGCGCTCGCCGATGAGGAGTACGCGCGGGTACTCGAGGTCCTGACGTCCCGCTACCCACTCACCCTGACGGACCCCGGCGCCTCGGCGGTGGCCCGAGTCCTGTCCACGGCTAACCAGCTCGTGCTGGTCGCGCCGGCCAGCGCCGACGCGGCCCGGGCGGTCGCGATGACGATGGAGTGGCTAGACGGGCACGGCTACGGGGAACTGTGCACCGAGGCGATCACGGTCATCAATGGGGTGAGCAAGCGCAGCATGACCCATGTCGAGCAGGCTGAACTCGTCGTCCGCGGCCGTTGCCGGGCCATTGTGCGAGTGCCGTGGGATGACCACCTGGGTGCGCCGCCTTCCGAGCAGGGGATCAGCGATGCGGCCGCCGACGCGGAATCGCGCTTCGCCCAGCTCCGGCCGCAGGTCCAGCTGGCCTACACGGCACTCGCCGGAGTCCTGGTCTCCGCGCTGGCGCTCGAGGGCAACAGGGCTGCCCCGCCTGGTGCCGGCCGGCCCGCCCGACGGTACGTCGCAGCGATGGGTCGCCCGGTGAGCCCGATCCGGTATCAGCTAGCGACTTTGGGCCGCCAGGCCCGGGTGGGCGGCTGGTGGGTGGGTTCTTGCCGGACGGCGCGAACTTCTGGGAGGACCCTGTGAGCGCCCGGACGGGAGGACGGTCACGGCTGTCCCTGCGTTACTTCGATGACCGCATCCTGCTCACCGAGACGCACGCCTGGGCTTACTACCGGCTGCCGACCCAGCCCTATGAGTTCACCACGCCCCAGGACCGGGAGGCCCTGGCCACCAACATCACCGTCGCTCTGGCCGCGATCAGGATGCCGGACGCCGAGGTCCATCTGCGCATCGTGCACCGTTCCTACCCGGCTGCGGAGTGGGCCGCTCAGCTGGACGCCACCTCAGATGGGGGGCCGGGCTGGCGGAACTACCTGGATGAGATGTACCGGCACGTCTGGGCGAAGGATTTCTGGGCCAAAGAGGTCTACCTGGGTGTCCGGCTGGGTCAGCGCGGTATGCGCGCGCAGCTGGGTGGTGGCGTGTTCGCCCAGTTCCTCGGCACCTACCGGGCCGGCGAGCAGGCGATGGGCCTGGACGACGAGGCGATCGGCGGCGCCGAGATCAGCCGCTGGACGGACCACGCCGAGCGGCTGGGCCGGGCCCTGGGGGCCAGCGCGCTCGCCGCGCGGCACGCCACGAGCGACCAGATCGCCTGGCTCGTCCGGCACACGCTGATGGGCTCCGCAGGTGACCCGCGCCCCTCTGCGGTCCGCCGCCGCCGGTGGGGGGCCGGTGAGATCGAGTCCCTCTACGAGGGCCAGGTACACAACGGCCGCACCCTGCTGCACCTGGAGAATCCGGAGGGAGAGTCGTTCGAGGCCTTCCTGTCCTTCTGCCGGTTTCCCGACGTGATGTCGTTCCCGGACGGGGAGCCCTGGCTGCACTTCGCGGACTCGCTGCCGTTCCCGGTGGAGGTCAGTTCCCGGATGCGGCTGATCCCGCCGGCCAAGGCCAGCAAGGACGTCGGCCGGCGGCTCGCGCACGCCCGGGACATGGATGCGCACATCCGGGAGGCCGGGGTGGACGCGCCGATCGCCCTGGCCGAGCAGATCGCCTCGGCCCGGATGCTCGAGCACGGCATCACCAAGGAACGGCTGCCCTTCGTCTATGGCTGGCACCGGCTTGTGGTGTCCGCTCCGACGAGGGAACTGTGCCAGCGCCGGGTGGAGGCGGTCGTCGAGCACTACCGGGACATGGGCATCGACGTGGTCAACTCCACCGGTGACCAGTTCTCCCTGCTTCGTGAGTCGCTGCCCGGGGACCGGGTCCGGCTCAGCTCCTATGTGCAGCGCCAGCCGCTCTACACGATCGCCGGTGGGGTGCCGACGGCCACCGTGGACCTGGGAGACCGGCCTGGTAGCGGGCAGGGCTGGGTCGGCCCGTACATCGGTGAGACACTCGGCCGGGCTCGCTCCGTGGTCCATTTCGATCCGCTCCTGGCCGCGGCGCTGAACCGGCCCACCGCTATCGCCGTCACTGGCGAGCCCGGTGGGGGCAAGACCACACTGGCGTTGCTGCTCATCCTGCAGTTGGCGCTGCGCGGGGTGACGGTCGCGGTGATCGACCCCAAGGGCGACGCGGAGCCGCTGGTCCAACTGCTCGCCGAGCGCGGCCGGAAAGCACGGGTGCTGCCGCTGGGGGCCGCCGCGCCGGGCCTGCTCGACCCGTTCTCGTTCGGTGACGATCTGGCCGAGAAGCGGACCATGGCCACGGAGACGCTCCGCCTGCTGCTGCCGCGGATGAGCGAGGAGCGGGAGAGCGCGATGATCCAGGCGGTGGCCAGCGTGGCCAGCCGGGAGCGGCCGAGCCTGGGGAAGGTCATCCGGCATCTGGAGGAGTCCGCCGATCCGCCGTCCAAGAACCTCGGCGCGGTGCTCCGATCCATGTCGGAGATGCGCCTGGCCAGGCTCTGCTTCGCGCCCTCGGGCGGGCAGCAGATCGACACGGCCGGCTGGACCACCGTGTTCACGCTGGCTGGCCTGACCCTGCCGGACAGCGCGGCCGGCCGGGAGGACTATTCCTACGAGCAGCGCCTGTCCGTTGCCCTGCTCTACCTGGTGTCCCAGTTCGCCCGCAGGCTCCTCAACGGAATCGACCGCCGGCTCCCCAAGGCGATCTTCCTGGACGAGGCGTGGGCGATCACAGCGACGCCGCAGGGAGCCAAGCTGGTTCCCGAGGTGTCGCGCATGGGGCGCTCCCGGAATACGGCCCTGATCCTGGTGTCACAGAACGCGGGGGACCTGCTGAACGAGCAGGTCACGAACTGTATATCCGGAGTCTTCGCGTTCCGCTCCTCGGAGCGGGTCGAAGTGGCGAACGTGATGGCGCTCCTAGGGGTGGAGGCGTCAGAAGAACACAAGGCCGTGCTGCGGGGGCTCGGCAACGGGGAATGCATTTTCCGCGATCTCGACGGCCGGGTCGGCCGGATCGGTATCGACCTGATCTCCGATCAAGTGCGGCAGTGGCTGGACACCAACCCCACCCGGGCCCGTCCCGCCGAGGATCCCGTATCACCGGATGGGGCCCCGGCCCAGGGCGCCGGGCTGCTTGGCGCGGCGCCGCCGGGCGAGCCCGCCAGGTGATCGGCGGTCACTTCATGCCCCGCCCAGCCTCTCCCCCCAGGCTTCAGGAGCCCACGATGGCCACAGTCCGCAGCCGGGCCGCCCAGGTTGCCCGCAGCGCCCTCGCCTTGCCCGGCGTGCTCATCGCCGTGGTCGTCGCGGGCCTGCTCGGGTCGCCGGCGATCGCGCAGGCCGCGGTCGGCGCGACCGGGACGCACGCCGCCTCGGCCCAGCACGCCACGACGGCCCAGCACGCCGCGTCGGCCCAGCACGGTGACACCACTCAGCAGGCCACTCTGACGGCCGCCAGTACTGTCCGCGACAAAACTGCCCCGTCGGGCATCTGCTCAGCCCCAGGGATCGGCGACATCGGCGGGCTGCTTGGTTTCTGCAACGCGGGGTCCAGCGGTTTAATAGGCGACCTCAACAACATCTGCCAGCCGTCCGTCCCCGCGCCAGAGCCTGCCGCCGGCGGGATCGATTCGCTGATCCGTCCGCCGGTGACCGGCGGAAAACAGCCTGCCACTCTCTATGACACCTACGGCATGGCGGGGCAGTCCTGGGCGGCCTACGACATGCAGTGCTCGGGCATGACCTCGCTGATCGGGAACAGCGTCGCGGGCATGGTGTTCGACGCCTCGAAAGCGCTGGACCGGGTGACCATCACCGTGTACCAGTCCGCGGCCGGCGACGGCATCCTGTCCTGGCTGACCAACTCGGTGGACCGGCTGATCACCGGCCTGGGCAACGCGATCTACTTCCCGTTCCTGGCCCCGGTGGTCATCCTCGGCGCGATCTGGCTGGCTTGGCAGGGACTGATCCGCAAGCGCGCCACCAGGACGATCGAGGGCACCATCTGGATGGTCATCGCGTGCGCGGCGGCCATCTGGCTCATCGGCCGGCCCGCCGACTTCACCGGCCTGGGCAAGACCGTGTCCAACGGGATCACCCAGACGCTGAACGTCGCGTTCTCCGGGCTCCCAGCCCCGGCCGCGAGTAACTGCGTTCCGGTGCAGGGCCATGACCCGCAGGTGAAGACGGGCAGTTATAACTTCACCGGCGGCACCGGCATCGTGGACCAGAACGCCAACGAGCTGTGGACGGTCCTGGTCTGCAAGCCGTGGCTGGACGGTGAGTTCGGCACCACCACGTACACCACGGCCAAGGGCGCCAAGCCCACAGTGGTCAACCAGTACGGCCGCCAGTTGCTGTGGGCGCAGGCCATCGCCACTAACGAGAACCCCACCGCGTCCCTGATTCAGGCCAAGCAAGACGCCTATGCGGGCATCGCACAATCGATCAAGCAGAACGATCCCGACGTCTACTCCCTATTCCAGGGAAATCAGTACTCGACCCGGCTGGAGATCGCGTTCGCGTCGTTGTTCGCCGCCCTGGTGGCCGGGGTGCTGATACTGCTGATCGCGATCACCCTGATCATCCTGAAACTCGGCTTCCTGCTGCTGCTCGTGGCGGGGCCGTTCTTCCTCATCGTCGGGACGCATCCCGGGTTCGGTCGTGTGGTCGCGCTGCGCTGGGTCGAAATGCTCGTCGGGGTCCTGCTCAAAGAGGCGGCCGTGGCCTTGGTGCTCAGCGTCCTGCTGTACTCCTACTCCCTGATCATGGGCACGAGCGACGCAGTGCTGCCCTGGGCGCTGAAAATCCTGATGATCGCCCTGGTCACCGTCGCGGTGTTCATCTACCGCAAGCCCTTCGTGCATCTGTTCTCCGCCGTCGGCTACGGCATGGTGGGCTCGCGCGACCGGGCCGAGGCGGGGCTGGCCCAGGCCGGCAGCCTCGCGCGGCGGAACACGGTGGACGCCGCCGCCGTGGGAGTTCCCGGCTTCGCGGCGTACCGGGCGGCCCGGTGGGCCAGGCGGAATCCGGCGCAGGCGGCCAGCATGGCCGCCGCCGCCGCGGCCGGCGGGGCCGGTGCCGCGGCAGCGGGGGCGTCGGCGGCCTCCGCGGCGACGGTCGGCAGCGAGAACGGCGGGCCCGACCAGGCCGGTGCGCCGGGCGATGCCGCCACCGACGAGGCCCAGGGCGGATCTGGCCGCAGCGGGGTGGCCTCGCACGGCCGGGGCCGGGCCGCCGCCGCGGCCGCGGCCGACGGGAGCCCGCGCGCGGCACCACCACTGGACCTGCCGGACCGGGACGGCCCTGGCCAGCAGCGGTCGCCATCGGGCTGGGCCCGCTCCGGAGCAGCCGACGCCGCCACAGGCCGGGCTCCGGCTGACGCGGGGCCGGCCGCCGGTTCGCCCGGTGCCCGGGCGTCAGGAGCCGGTGCTTCCGGATCCCGTGCTCCGGGGACCCGGGCGCCCTCGGGCGGATCACCGGCGGCTGCCCCGCCGCCCAC
The DNA here is from genome assembly GCA_963844695.1 of uncultured Actinomycetes bacterium. GTDB lineage: Bacteria > Actinomycetota > Actinomycetes > Streptosporangiales > Streptosporangiaceae > RYN-230. The sequence continues at coordinate 219,914 of CAWJPL010000007.1, read as the reverse complement.
GTCCGCCCCGGCTCGTCCGGGAGCGGCCCGGCAGCGCTGGCCGGGGGTCGACCCGCGCCCACCCGCGTCCGCCCCCCCGCCGTCCGGGGGCCGCGGCGGGCCGGCCACGGGCGCGGCACCGCCCACGTTCGGAGCCGCCCCGGCGCGCAGTGGTACCCCATCCCGCAGCGGTGCGCCCCCTCGGAGCAGCCCCGCCCCCAGCACGCCCTCCGGGGGCGGCGACCGGGGGAGCAGCACGCCGCGCGGTAACAGCAATGGTGGGTCCGGTTTCTGGGGCAGTCCGTCGCGCTCAACCGGCGGGAGCCCGTCTCGTGGGCCATCCCGGAACGCGGCGCCCCCGCTGCGGTCCAGGGACAGCGGCTCGGGTGGCGGCTCCGGGAGCGGCTCGGCCAGCGGGCCAGGCGGCGGAGGTCACTCCGCTCCGCCACCCGCCGCGCCTAGTCAGTTCGGAGGCGGCCAGGCCGGAGGCGGCCAGGCCAGCCCGGGCGCGGAGGCCGGGCCGCCCGGTCCCTTCTGGCTGCGCCCGGTGCGCCGGAAGAAGTAGCGGAGCGTCATGGACCTGAGCCCGGCCCAGCGGGTGCTGGCCTTCGTCGGCATTGTCGTGGTGCTCGGCGGCATGGGGGCATACCTGCTCATCCCGGGCGTGCGCTCGGCGGTGGGACAGGGACACGGGGCTGCCGGGGCGACCCCGAGTACCTCGGCGTCCGGCGCCCGGGGGACGGCTGCGGCTACCCCCGCGCGCTCCGCCGCTCCCGCAGCGTCCGTGTCCCCGGTGCCGACCCCGGCCGGGTCAGCACCGGACATCTACCAATGGCTTCCGTTCAGCCAGAGCGACCTGGCCAAGGCAGCCAGCGTGGCTGAGGCGTTCGGTGCGGCGTACGACACGTTCTCCTACCGGGAGAGCACATCCAGTTACCTGGCCAGCCTGCGCGGCCTGACCACCAGCGAGCTCAGTGCCACCCTGGCACGCGCCTACGGCACGCCGGGGGTGGCCAGCCAGCGCACCCAGCAGAAGCAGGTCTCGTCCGCCCGTACCGCGATCAACTCCATCCGCACCTTCGGGTCCGGCACCCTGACCTTTGTGGTGACCATTGTCCAGACGATCCGCACCAAGCAAGGGAAGAGCCAGAACAACGGGCAGTACGCGATCACCCTGACCGGCAGTGGGCAGAGCTGGCTGGTCAACGACGTCGAGCTGGCCTCGGCAGGAAATACGTGAGGTGGCGCTTCGGCTTCAGCGCCGGCCGGCTCGCCGTACTGGTGGCGATCGGGGTGGCCGCGCTGCTGGTGACCGCGGTGGCGGTGATCCCGATGGCCATGGTCGGCGGAGCCAGCATGCTCTTCGCCGCGGGTGTCGGATGCCCTTCCTCCGGCTCCGGGACCACGACCCAGCCCGCGGTCACCACCGCGGCCCGCAACTCCATCCCGGCTGACTACCTCGCCCTGTTCCAGAAGACCGGGCAGCAGTACAGAGTGCCCTGGGTTCTGCTCGCGGGAATCGGCAAAGTGGAGTCCGACGACGGCCAGTCCAACCTGCCGGGCGTGCACTCCGGGCAGAACGGCTTCGGGGCCGCCGGGCCCATGCAGATCGGCATCGGGGGCGCTTCCACCGACACCTGGGGCGGTGCTCCCGTGCACCCGGCGTCTGAGGTGGTCAGCGGCGTGGCCACCGACGCCAACGGCGACGGCGTGGCCAGTGTCTACGAACCAGCGGACGCCATCGCGGGCGCGGCCAAGTACCTGCTCGCGCACGGCGTGCAGAACAACGTCAGCGGGGCCATCTTCGCCTACAACCACCTTCAGTCCTACGTGCAGACCGTCCTGTACTGGGCGGGCGTCTACAGCCGCGGCGGCTACACCGTCAGCAACACCACCACGGTCAGCGCGCCGGAGTGCCTGACCAGCGCACAGACGTCCGCGGTGCCGAACCAGCTGGTCTCCACCGTGATCGGGTTCGCCCGGGAGCAGCTGGGCAAGCCCTACCTGTTCGGCGGCACCGGCCCGGACTCGTTCGACTGCTCCGGCCTGGTGATGATGGCCTACCGGGCGGCGGGCATCTCCATCCCGCGGACCTCACAGCAGCAGTGGATCTGGGGGCCGAGGATCCCGGCCAGCCAGGTCCAGCCCGGCGATCTGGTGTTCTTCGCGGGGTCGGACGGTACGCCGACCGCCCCGGGTCACGTCGGCCTGGTCATCGGGAAGGGCATGATGATCGAGGCCTACGCGACCGGCTTCGCCATCCGGATCTCCGCGTACGGCACCTCGGCCGCCGCGCCCGGCGACGGCACCGTGGTCGGGTTCACCCGCCCGTGGGCCCACTCCGGCGTCAAGCTCCCAGCGCCCCAGTAAGCAGCCCGATAGTCGGGCCCAGCAACAGGCTTAGCTGTTCACCGGGGAACCGTTGCGGTGCCCGATCGCCCGGGGCACCGGCACCGGCCGCCAGGCCAGCACGCTGCCGTCCTGCAGGGCGGGCGGGCCGAACACGTTGCTGAGATACCGCCCGAGCCGCGAGTCCCGGCTGGTGACCGCCACGATCGCGGCCGGGCGCCAGTACCTCAGATCGGACCGGAGCTGGGCCGTGGACGGGGCGACGGCTCCCGGCTTGCCCAGCCACAGGTCGTTCAGATAGTCAGCGGTCGGCTTGCGGCCGCTGCCGCACAGCTCGGCCTGGCCGGTGCCGGGGGTGGGCGCGATGCAGTAGCCGCCGATCACCGAGCCGGGCACGCCGGTGTCCGCCTGCCAGCGCATCACGGTGGCGGCCTGGAGCGGGACGACCAGCACCCGTGCGTCGCTGGCCAGCCGCAGCCGGGCGAAAGCCTGCTGCCAGCCTGCCGGGGTCGCGATGACCGCGGCGGTCTGCAGGGGGAGCGGGATGATGGGCACGATCGCCAGGGCGATGAGGGCCACGGCGGCGGCCTTACGCCAGGCGGGGGCGGGGGCAGGAGCAGTATCCGGGGTCGGCGGCCCGGCTGGCGCGGCTTCGGTATCCGGGGCGGCCGGGGTTCCCGCGCCCGGGACGTCGGCGGCCGGGACGTCGGCGGCGGCCCGGCCGGGGCAGCCGCCGATGCGGCGCCCGGGACGTCCGCGCCCGGGACATCCGACTGCCCGGGACATCCGCTCCCGGGGCAGCTGACGCCGGGGCGCCCGGGACGTCGGCCGCCACGACGGCCGCCGCCCGGGCGGACCGTCCCGCAGCGCGTCCCCACGCCAGGTCCAGGGAGAACGCCAGAACCACCGCGGCCGCCCCATCCGCCAGCAGCGAGAACCGGTTGGGCAGACTCTGGCTCAGCAACGGCAGCCCCTGGAGGTAGTGCCAGGGCATCAGGGTGGCCGGGATGTGCAGGCCCAGCACCACCACGCTGCGGCTGCCGAGACTGAGCACCTCCAGCACCGCGAAGGCCACGGCCAGCGCCCGGACCCGAAGGTCCCGCCAGAAGCACACCGCGGCCAGCACCACCACGACGAGCATGGGCCAGCCCAGGTAGGCGAAATACTCGACCATCCGTACCGCGTGCTGAGACAGGTACGCCACCGTGGCCTGTGAGTGCAGCAGCACCCCGCTGGGGCCGTCCACGAAGTCGCCCGGCCGGTTCCTGAAGTGCCCCAGTTTCCACGGGCTGCCGTGCTCGGCGAGCGGGCCATGGAACTGAACCCACAGCGGGTACCCCGCCGTCACGAGCAGGACGCCGGCCGCCGCCGCGAGCCCGGTCACCGTCCCGCGGACCAGGCCCGGCACCGCGCGCGGGCGGCTGGCCGCCAGCACCACGACGATGACCAGCCCGGCCACGGCCGTCAGCGCCACCGTCTCCTCGGCGATGAACAATTGGGCGGCCGTGAGCAGGCCCAGCCAGGCCCCGGTGCGCACCGGCCGCCCGCGGCCTGTCACCAGTCTCAGCAGCGCGTCGATGATGAGCGGCAGCAGGACCGCGAACTGCAGGTGGTAGTGCCCCACCGCCGCGATCCGCAGCGCGGGGGAGAAGCCGAAGACCGCCCCGCCCAGGGCCGCCGCGGCCAGGCTGGCGCCCCACCGGCGCAGCACCCAGAACATGGTGGCCGCCGAGCCCGCGAACCCGAGCGTCAGCAGGACGGTGAGGGTGGCCTGCGGGCCGATGGCCAGCGTCAGCGGGGCGAACACCACGCCGGGCAGCAGGAAGGACGTGTTCCACATCAGGTTGACGCCCTGCGGCGCGTTCAGCGCCGTGGTGACCAGGTCCGGCAGCCGCCCGTGGGCTATCGCGGTGGCTTCATAGCGGAGAAACCAGGCGAACAGGTCGATGTCGTGGGACACGCCGCGGCCAGGGACGATCTGGGCGCGCCCGGCCGGGTCACCCCACAGGTGCCAGGTCAGCGCCACCGCGCCGAGCAGGTAACAGCCCAGGATCAGCCAGGTGACCGCGCGGCGGCCTGCCGGAGTCCGGGCCCGCGGGGTGGCCTGGCGCGGCCGGGTGGCCGCCTGCAGCGGGCGGGCCGCCCACCGGACAAGGCTCACCCCGACCTCCCCGCTCGGATACCCGCGCCGGGTGCGCTGGGCCGAAGTTTGCTGAGCCGAATCTTGGCCGGACCGGTCTTCGCCGGACGGGCGTGCGCTGGGCCGGCGCCGGCTAGGCCGCAGCGCCGCGCCGCTGGGCCCGCTTGGAGGTCACCCGGATGCGGGTCAGCAGCCACACCGCCGCGACCCCGTCCTTCCAGGTGATCTTCTTGCCTGCCTCGCGGCTGCGGGCCCGGTAGGTGATGGGCACCTCGAACGGCCGGATCTGCCGGGCGAGCAGCTTGCCGGTAATCTCCGCCTCCATGCCGAACCCGTTGGAGGTGATGTCCAGGCTGCGGTACAACTCCAGGGGCATCAGCTTGTAGCAGGTCTCCAGGTCGGCGATGTAGGCGTTGAACAAGATGTTGGCGACGGTCGTCACGCCCTTGTTGCCCATGACGTACCAGAACGAATAGGCCGAGTGGCTGCCGAACGTGCGGCTGCCGAAGACCACCGTCGCCTCGCCGGCGAGCACCGGCTTGAGCAGTTCCGGGATGTCCTCCGGCTGATACTCCATGTCGGCGTCGAATGGCTGGACGTAGTCACCGGTCGCGGCCGCGGCCGCGGTGCGCACCGCGGCACCCTTGCCCTGGTTGACCGCGTGCTGGAGCTTGATCAAGCGGTCGTCGTGCAGCCCTTCGAGGATCTCTGATGTTCCGTCCGTGCTCCCGTCGTCCACGACCACGAACTCAACCGGGCACGGGAACTCCACGTCCAGAAGGCGCTTGATTGCGTTCTGGACCGTCTCAGCCTCGTTGTAGACCGGCATCAGGATCGATAGCTTCACAGCGGCGCCATCCTGTTGTCGCAAATTGGTCAATGGACTATATCCCGAATTATCCCGTGGCAATCTCGGGGGCAGGCAAAGTACCAGGAAAAGCGCGGGCGGCTGCCACTAGCGCCGCCAGGCCAGGACCCGGCCCACCGAGAAGCTTGGCTGGCCGAAAACCGTGGTCAGCAGGCGCCCCAGCCGGGAGTCGCGCCGCGTCACCGCGACCACGGCCGCCGGGCTCCAGCGACGGGCCCACTGGCGCATCTGGGCGGCGGTTGGCCCGGTGGCCTGGCTGGAGGGATGCCACAGGGAGTCGATGGACTTGGCGATGTGCTGGGGGCCGCGGCCGCCGTAGCCCGTCGCCTTGCCGTTGCGGTTCGGCCCGATGAAGTAGCCGCCGTTCATCGAGCCGGGGTATCCCGTCTCCGCGTACCAGCGCAGCGCCTGCGACACGTGACCGTAGGGCACGGGCACCACGAGGACCCGGGCGTTCCGCGGCAGCGCCAGCCGGGTGAAGGCCGCCTGGTACCCGGACGGGAGCGCGGCCACCTGGGTGGTGTGCATGGGCAGCGGGATGAGCGGCAGCACCGCGATCGCCGCGAGGGCCAGCGGGAGGCCCTGGCGCCGCCAGCGGGGCTGCTGCGCCGCGGACAGGGCCAGGTCGAGTGAGACCGCCAGTACCACCGCGGCCAGCCCGTCGGCCAGGATGGACAGCCGGTCCGGCAGCATCTGGCTGACCACCGGCAGGTGGGCCAGCCAGTGCCAGGGCAGCAGCACCGGCGGGACGGTGACGCCGCGGACCACCTGGGTGCCGCCGAGCGACAGGATCTCCAGCACCGCGCAGGCCACCGCGGCGACGCGGACCCTCAGATCGCGCCAGTACCAGACCGCCGCGACGATCAGCACCACGAGCAGTGGGTAGCCCAGGTACGCGACGTACTCCGCGACGTAGGCCGGGTGCCGGGCGATGGCGGCCGCCCCCGACGACGTGTGCAGCAGCATGTTGCCGGCCGGGGTCACGAACGCCGCGGCCCGGTTCCGGAAGTGGTTCGACTTCCACGGGCTGCCGTGCTCGGCCAGCGGCCCGTGAAACTGCACCCACAGGGCGTAGCCGCAGATCACCAGCGCGACACCGGCCGCCACGGCCAGGCCGGCCGCGCTGCGGCGCACCGACCCGGCCACCGCGTGCGGCACCATCACGGCCACCACGACGAGCACCACGACAGCGGCCAGGGCCGTATCCACCAGCAGTTCTTCCCCGATGAAGAACTGCGCTGCGGCCAGCAGGCCCAGCCAGATCCCGGTCTTGACGGCGTGGCCGCGGCCAGTGACGATGCGCAGCAGGGCGTGGATCAGCAGCGGCGGCAGCACCGCGAACTCGAGGTGGTAGTGGCCGACCGCCGCGGCGATCAGGGCCGGGGAGAACCCGTACACCGCTCCGCCGAGCGCCGCGGGGCCGATCCGGACGTCCCAGCGCCGCAGCACCCAGTACATCGCCGCCGCCGATCCGGCGTAGCCCAGCGTGAGCAGCAGGGTGAGGCTGGTCTGCGCCCCGGCCAGCAGGGTCACCGGGGTCAGTAGCACGCCCGGGAGCAGCAGTGACGTGTTCCACATCAGGTTGATGCCGTGCGGCGCGTTCATCGCGGTGGTGACGAGGGCGGGCAGGCTCCCGTGTGCCACCGACTCGGCCGAATAGCGGACGAACCACGCGAACAGGTCGACGTCGGTGACGTCCCCGATCTGCATGCGCGAGGCCGGGTCGGCCCACAGCCGCCAGGTCACCGCGATCGCGCCGAGCAGGTACAGGGCCAGGACCAGCCACGGCGTCCACGGCCTGGTGCGCAGCCCGGGAGGCTCGGCGGTCGGCGGCGACTTCACCGCCGAGGGGACGAGGCTCACCGCCACCTCCGTACGCCTGGGACCTGCGGCCACCCGTGTCGTTCACCGCTTTATGGACTTTATGTCGGATCCGTTCCGCTCCGCGCCAGATTGGCCGGGTCCTGCCATGATCAGGCCGGCCAGGCGGTGGCGCCGAGCCCGGCCAGCAGGTCCCGCACCGGGCCGAACTTCTCGTAGGTGAGCAGCACCGGATCCGACGGTGCGGCCAGCGCCAGGGCACACCGGAGGGCGTCTTCCGGCCCGCTGGCCGGCAGGACCCGGATGCCCGGGCGGTGCCGGGCCAGCGCCCCGGAGATCAGCCGGGTCATCTCGCCGGCCTGCCGCCCGCGCAGGTCGCGGTCCTCGTAGACCACCACCCGGCTGAACCAGGTGGCCACGGTGGCCGCGCTCTCCTCGATCAGGTCGTCCCGGCGGTCGCCGGGCAGGGTGATCGCCGCGATGGGCTGGCCGTCCCAGGCCTCGCGGAGCAGGCGTCCCATGCTGGCCAGCGCGGCCGGGTTGTGCCCGTAGTCCACCACCAGCGGGACCCCGCCGACCTGGTAGACGTTGCCCCGGCCGGGGTTGGCCTCGGCCGGGGTGAAGGTGGCGAAGCCCCGCCGGATGTCCTTGACGCTGACTCCGAGCGCCCGGCACGCGGCCGCGGCGGCCAGTGCGTTGGCGACCAGATGAGCCGCGGCGCCGCCGAACGAGCCCGGCAGCTCGCCGGTGTGCAGCAGCACGGTCTCCTCCCCGCCCCGCGCCTCGATCAGCTGGCCGTCGTGCAGGAGGCAGGCGATCCCGCCGCTCATCCGGTGCGCCATGACCACCGGGCTCCTTCCGGACAGGCTGAAGAACCGGACCACCGGGTTTCGTTTTCTAACGAGGGGGCGCTGGGCGAGCCCGGCGGACCGGGGGTCGTCGGCGTTGAGCACGAGCGTGCCACCGCGCAGGATCTCCTCGGCCACCAGGGCCTTGACGCTGGTCAGGTCGTCGAGGTCGTCGATCCCGTCACAGCCCAGATGGTCGGCGGTGATGTTGGTGACCACCGCGACGTCGGCTCGGTCGTAGCCCAGGCCCCGCCGGACGATGCCGCCGCGGGCCGTCTCCAGGACCGCCGCCTCGACCGTGCAGTCGTCCAGGACCATCTCGGCGGACCGCGGGCCCGTGGCGTCGGCCTCGTGGATCAGCTGCCCGCCGCAGTAGACCCCGTCCGTGGTGGCCATCCCGACGCGCAGCCCGGCCTGGCCCAGGATGTGCGAGATCATCCGCACCGTGGTGGTCTTCCCGTTGGTGCCGGTCACGGACACGATCGGGATGCGCGCCGGTGCGCCCGGCGGGTAGAGCCGGTCCACGATCGCGCCCGCGACGTCGCGCGGGCGGCCCGTGGTGGGCTCGAGGTGCATCCGCAGCCCGGGGCAGGCGTTGAGCTCGATCACGGCGCCCGCCTGCTGGCCGGGCGGGAGCGCGATGTCGGCCAGCCGGACGTCGATGCCGCACACGTCGAGGGCGGCCGCGGCCGCGGCCCGGCAGCACATCGCCGCGACCTCAGGATGCACCAGGTCGGTGACGTCGGTGCTGGTGCCGCCGGTGGACAGGTTGGCGTTCCGGCGCAACGTGACGACGACGCCTGGCCCGGGGACCGACCCCGGACTCAGGCCCTGCGCGGCGAGATGGCTGAGGGCGTGCTCGTCGAGCACGATCCGGGTCAGCGCCAGCGTGTGCCCCTCGCCCCGGCGCGGGTCGGTATTGGCCGCCCGGGCCAGGGCCTCGACGTCCTGGCGGCCGTCTCCGGTCACCGACGCCGGATGCAGCCGGGCCGCGGCCACCACATGCCCGTCCACGACGAGGACCCGGTAGTCGAGGCCAGGAACGTATTCCTCGACGACGACCTCGGCGCCGCTGGTGCTGGCCCGCTGATACGCCTCGGCGGCCTGAACCGGGGACGTCACTCCTACCGTGACGTTCGCCCCGTGGTTGCCGTTGCGGGGTTTGATCACCAGGGGCGCCCGCAGCGTGTCCAGGGCCGCCGCGGCGCCAGCCGCCGACCGGGCGACCGTCCCGGCGGGCACCGGTACGCCCGCGATGGCCAGCAGTTCCTTGGCCAGGACCTTGTCTGAGGCGATGTCCGCGCCCACGGCGGACGTCTGCCCGGTGAGGGCCGCCCAGAGCAGCCGCCGGTGGCAGCCGTAGCCGAGGCGGAGCAGGCTCAGGTCTCCCGGACCGCCGGACCGGGATGCCGCGCTGGCGGGCCGCCGCGGCCAGGGCGGCGGTGCTGACCCCCAGCCGGGCCGCGGCCACCTCGCGGGCGATCGGTTCGAGGGCGCCGGGCAGCGGCGCGGGGCGCTCGGCGAGGATCTCGGTGACCACCCGCATGGCCAGCGTGAGCAGGTCCCAGGGGACGGCGGAGGAGGCCGGTTCGTCCCGGGGGCATTCCATGATCACGTCGTAGCGGCCCTCGGCGCCGGCCCAGACGGTCCGCCCGAAAGCCACCTCGCGGCCGGCCAGGGCAGACAGCTCGAGCGCCACATGCTCGGTCACGTGACCGAAGTAGGTCCCGCGGGCCAGCGCGCCGAGGAAGCCGCCGGGGCGTCCCGCGGCGCAGTGGTGCCCGGCCAGTCCAGGCAGCGCGCTGGCCAGCCGCGTGGCGAAGCCGGGGCAGTCCGACGTCTCCTGCCCGGTCAGCCCGTCCAGTTCCAGCCGGGCCACCGCGACCGGGCGGGACGTATAGATGTTCGGGCCAGACAGGCGATGGCTGTCGATGAGCCGCACGGGTGCTCCCTCGGTCGGTCCTCGGCGGGGGCCTCGTGGCAGGCTGGCCCGGTGGCCAGCCCCGATTCAGCTGACGGGGCGCGGCGTGGGGCTCAGTAGCGGGTGTGCGCGGGCCCGATGCCCGGGACCCGCGCGGCGATGTCGAAAACGCATCCGGCTGGCATCAGGTGCAGCCGGACGTCGAACAGGGTGATCGGGTCGCAGTCGCCGGCCGCGTGCACGACCGTGGACCGTTCGCCGTCGGCGACGGTGGCGACCCCGGTGCCGAGCACCTCGAAGGTGTCGCCGTCGACCAGGATCGCGGTGTTCTCGTCGATGCCCACGCCGAGGTGGTCCGGGTCGAGCGCGACCGCGCTCAGCAACCGCGGGAGCCGGCCACGCTCCGCGAAGTGCATGTCGATGAGCAGCCTGGGCGCCAGCCCGAGCCCCGGCCCGGTCCGCACGGTGGCCGCCGAGACTTCCGGGCCCTCGCCGCCGAGGATCATCGTCCGGCCCATGGCGGTCGCGCCGGCGCTCGTGCCCGCGACGACCAGGCCGCGGCTGAGTTGCTCGCGGAGGATGTCGTTGGCCCGCGAGCCGACCAGGGCCAGGATCCGGGACTGATCGCCGCCGCTGAAGAAGACCCCGGTGGAGTCACGCAACGCAGCGGCCGCGGCGTCAGAGTCGGCGTCCGCCCGGCCGCGCAGCCTGAGCTCCCGGGTCTGCTCGACGCCGAGCTTGCGGAAGACCTGCTCGTACTCGGCGTGTACCTCGTCGGGGACGCCGGTCGCGGTCGTGACCAGGGTGATCCGGGCCTGGTCGCCTCCGCTCAGGTCGACGAACCGTTCCAGGACCCCGGTGCCGCAGCACCGGTCCTCCCCGCCGCCGATGATCAGCAGGCGGCCCGCTGGCACACCGTTGTCCGCGTGCTCGTCCACGGTTGCGTTGTTACCCAGCGTTACACCTTCTGAACCAAACGTTCATATAACGCGCCTTCCCCTGCTTCGTTCCCACCGTCCCGGGTGGACTCCCGGCGCCGGGCAAATCCCGCATCCAGCGTCATAATGGCCGGTCACGAGGGGGAACAATTCGGGTCATTTGTCCAGTGCGGTTTAATGAAGGCCGCGCGAGCCTATTCAGGGAAAGTCTTCACAATTCCCGATGGCGGCAATATCAAAGCAAGTTGCCCGCAAAGACGGGAGTACGGCGGGTCAGGCCTCGCCCCGGCTGCGCCGGGGCATCCGCCGCGGCATCGGCGGCTTGGCCAGCTCCTCGGGCAGCCGCAGCAGCGGGTTGGTCGCACTCGCGATCACCTGGCTGGCGGTCTCCATGATCCGCTGCCCGCGGGCCCGGGACGCCGACCTCAGCAGCTCGAAGGCCTGCCGGGGCCGGATCCGGTGCCGCTCCGCGAGCACGCCGATGGCCTGCTCCACGCGGACCCGCACGGTCAGCGCGCGCTCCAGTTGCGCGACCGTCGCCTTGAGCTGCTCCGCCTCGCGCAACTGCTCGGCCTCGCGGATCTGGGCGGCGTCGCCCGGCCGGAAAGGAGTCTCTTCGGCCCGGTGCGTGTCGGCCCGGTGCACGCCGACCCGGCTGATACTGGGCGGCGGGCTGCTCATCCCGCCGAGCTGGCCGGTGTTGTGCCTGGCCGCATCCCGGGGCGGCGCGGGCGCGGGAGCCGCCGAGTCCAGCTCAGCCTGCTCCTCCGCGGACAGTTCCGCGGCGAGCAGGTCGGCCAGGACCATGGCGCTGGTCAGGTCCGGCACTTCCTCGTCGCCGACGCGCCAGCCCGTCGGGGTCCGCCGCGCGACTGCCTCCATGGGGACGGTGGGGCCGTCGTGGGCCGGGCCTGCCGTCCGGTCGTCACCGGGAGATCCAGCCGCGTCGAAGCGATCAGTCATGCCCACGCCATCCCCGGCGCCGGGCCGGCTTACACCGCGCTGGCCTGCGCCTTCCAGGTCAGGGGGGCCCTGCGGCGGTGGCGCAGCCTCGTCTGAGGGCAGCACAGAACGGCCGGCGCGCGCCCGCGCGTCAGCACCTGATCGGTCGTGCCTGCCACTCATAAGTTCGCGGCGAGCCCCCGCAGCCTTTCCTTGACTTGGGCCGCCGATGGGTTCGTCATCGCCGTCCCGTCGGAGAATACAACGGTGGGCACGGTCATGTTGCCACCGTTGACGCTTATCACGAAGCTGGCCGCCGCCTCGTCACGCTCGATGTCGACTTCGGCTACCTCGATCCCGTCCCGGGCCAGTTGGCTCTTCAGCCGTCGGCAGAACGCGCACCACTGGGTCGTGTACATCGTCACGGTGGTGTTCATCGTCACCGGCTCAGACACGCAGCCGCTCCCATCGTCTTAGAAAGGTCCCGCAGTCTCAACACGCCGGACGCGTGCCGGCTTCCCGATTCCGTCACTGGCCTGCGGGATCTGGTCAAATGCCCTGGTCAGCCGCATAAAGAGAAGTACTGGCGCCCAGTGGCCGTGCCTCGTGTCGGCGGGATACGGGAAGATGGCGCGCACAGGAGGTTAGGACGTGCGCACTCGTGGATGAGCCCGGATGGGACAAGCCAGGCGAACCATATCCCGGTCCGGCCGCGGCGACAGATCCGGAGGCCGTGCTGGCCGGGCTGGACCCGGAGCAGCGGCAGGTGGCCCTGGCCACCACCGGGCCGGTGTGCGTGCTGGCCGGGGCGGGGACCGGCAAGACGCGCGCGGTCACGCACCGGATCGCCTATGCGGCGCTCACTGGCGTGGTGGACCCGGCCCACGTGCTCGCGGTGACGTTCACCACGCGGGCCGCGGGGGAGCTGCGGGCCCGGCTGGTCCAGCTGGCCGGGACCGGCGGCGGCCTGGAGCGGGTCCAGGCGCGCACCTTCCACTCAGCCGCGCTGCGCCAGCTGGTTCACTTCTGGCCCGCCACGGTGGGCGGCCGGCCTGCCGGCCGTGCTCGCCTCCAAGGTGAGCCTGCTGGCCGAGGCGGCCCGCGGTCTGCGGGTGAGCGCCGGGGCCGCGGAGTTGCGGGACGTCGCGTCAGAGATCGAGTGGGCCAAAGCGTCCCAGGTGCGGCCGGACGACTACCCCGGGGCGTCGGCGAAAGCGGCCCGCATCCCGCCGCTGGCCCCTGCTGTGGTGGCCGGGCTCTACGGCCGCTACGAGGATCTGCGCCGCGATCGTCACCTGGTGGACTTCGAGTCCGTGCTGGAACTCACCGCGGCCATCCTCGCCGAACACGGCCAGGCGGCCGCCGAGGTCCGGGACCGCTACCGCTATTTCGTGATCGACGAGTACCAGGACGTCAACCCGCTGCAGAAGCTGCTCCTGGACAGCTGGGCCGGGGATCGCGACGACGTGTGCGTGGTCGGGGACCCGCGGCAGACCATCTACTCGTTCGCCGGGGCCACCTCCGGCGTTCCTGACCGGGTTCACCGCCGAGTTCCCCGACGCGACCGTGGTCGACCTCGTCCGCAACTACCGGTCCACGCCACAGATCATCGCGCTGGCGAACCAGCTGACCGGCGCGGCCGGGCCGCGGTCGCTGGCCGAGCAGCTGCGGGCCGGGTCCGGGCTGGGCGGATCCGGGCGGGCGCGCCAGCCCGGGACCGGCCGCTCGGCGGCGCTGGTCGCCCAGCGGCCCGCGGGCCCGGCGGCCGAGTTCACCGAGTACCCGGACGAGGAGGCGGAGGCGTCCGCGGTGGCCGCGCGGGTGGACGCACTGCGGGCCGAGGGAGTGCTGCCCGGCCAGGTGGCGGTGCTGGTCCGGACCAACGCCCAGACGCTGGCGCTGGAGCGCGCCCTGGCCGAACGGGGCGTGCCCTGCCAGGTCCGGGGGGCAGAGCGGTTCTTCGACCGGCCTGAGGTGCGCCAGGCGACCGGCCTGCTCCGGGCGGCGGCGAAATCGGTGTCGTCCGAGACCAGCGGTGAGCCGCCGGCTGAGGTCCGGCACATCCTGGCCGGGCTGGGCCTCACCCGCGACACCCCGGCCGGGCGCGGTGCCGCCCGGGAGCGCTGGGAGTCGCTCGAGGCCCTCGCCCAGCTCGCCGCCGACTACTTCGCCGCCCATCCGGACGCCGCCCTGGGCGCGTTCGTCGGTGAGCTGGCCCGCCGCAGCGCCATCGAGCACGCCCCGGCCATCCAGGGCGTCACCCTGGCCTCGCTGCACGCGGCCAAGGGGCTGGAATGGGACGTGGTCTTCCTGCCCGGCCTGACCGAGGGGACGATGCCCATCGTGTACGCGCAGTCCGACGAGGCGGTCGAGGAGGAGCGCAGGCTGCTGTACGTGGGCGTGACCCGGGCCCGGGAACGGATCTTCCTGTCCTGGTCGCTGGCCCGGTCTCCTGGGGGCCGCCGGACCCGCAAACCGTCCCGTTTCCTCGCCCGGCTGCGGCGCTAGCTCCCCGGTCGCGATACCGTGCCCGCGTGAGCAAGGCCCTAGATAGCTTGATCGACCTGCTCGATCTGGAGCAGATCGAGGTGAACATCTTCCGCGGCCGCAGCCCCAGCGACTGGCGGCAGCGGGTTTTCGGCGGCCAGGTCGCCGGCCAGGCGCTGGTCGCGGCCGGGCGGACGGTGCCAGCGGACCGTCCGGTGCATTCGCTGCACGCGTACTTCATCCGGCCCGGCGATCCAGCGGTCCCGATTGTCTACACCGTGGAGCGGGTCCGGGACGGCCGGTCCTTCACCACCCGCCGGGTCGCCGCCATCCAGCACGGCAAGACGATCTTCACGCTCTCCGCCTCGTTCCACCACCCCGAGCCGGGCGTGGAGCACGCCGAGGCCATGCCCGCGGTGCCCGCCGCCGAGTCCATCGCCCGGCCCGATCACGAGTTCTTCGCCGGCAATCCGATCGACCTGCGCTTCGTCGGCACGGCCGGTGACGACCCGGCGGGCGTGCGGGTCGCGGGCACCGAGCACAACCTGGTCTGGCTGCGGGCCAACGGCGAGCTGCCGGATGACCCGCTGCTGCACGTGTGCCTGATGACCTACGCCTCCGACCTGACCCTGCTCGATTCGGTGCTGCGCCGGCACGGCCTGTCCTGGACCGATGGCCAGACCAGCGGGGCCAGCCTGGATCACGCGATGTGGTTTCACCGGCCGTTCCGCGCTGACCGCTGGCTCCTGTATGACCAGGAGTCTCCGACCGCGGCCGGAGCCCGGGGACTGGCCCGCGGCCAGGTCTTCACCGAAGCAGGCGAGCTGGTGGTGTCCGTCGTGCAGGAGGGCCTGGTCCGCACCGCGAGGTGAGCCGGCCCGTGCGCGCCGCCCGGCGATCCAGGCCGGGTCCCGGCGGCCCGCCGGGCGGGCGGAAGGCCCCCACCCGCCGGGGGGTACAGAAGTCATCCGAAAAAAGAAGTTGCCCTCGCCGACCAGGGTCCTTAGGCTTCTTCCTGTGTTGTTCGGTCAGCTTACGACGCCTTGACGGAAGGGGGTGGGCCAAGTGAATAGCAACGAGACCTTCGTTCCGGTCGCACCTCCGTGCGCCGGAATTTCTGCTGCGCAGCTGGGTGCCCACCCGTCCCTTGGTGTCCTGACCACCTCTCGCACCGCAGATATCCGTGAGATGGCGCCTTCGCGCGCCGCCGCGGGTGTCCGCATGCCGTGGCTCAGCCAGGGGTCGGCGACGGTCAAGCCGCGCTTCGGCTTCGCCGCGCGCAAGCAGGACAGCCCCGCTCAGACGTACGTCCACGCTATCGACGCTGTCGCCACCGGTGGCAGCCGAACGGGTTCGCACCCAGCCTGGGATCCGGTCTAAAAAGACCGGCCTGGATCCCCAAAAGGCCGCGGACCCGCACCGGGTCCGCGGTCTTTGTCATGTCGGGCCCGCCGTTTTGTCAGACCCACGAGAGACGGTATGACCAGGACGAGAGGGGTTGGACGATGTACGGGCCCGGTACCGCCGCCGTTGTTGCGGGCACGGCGGGGTTCGAGGCAGTCTCCGCACCAGAATCCGTGCGACCAGGATCAGGGCTGACTGAGGTCACCCGCGCTGTGGTGCCAGCGGCACGCAGCGCGCAGCTGCCCTGCACGGAGGACCCGGAGCTGTTCTTCGCCGAGTCTCCCGAGGACGTGGAGTCGGCGAAGGCGCTCTGTGTCGGTTGCGCCGCCAGGCTGGCGTGCCTGGCCGGGGCTATGGAGCGCCGGGAGCCCTGGGGCGTGTGGGGCGGTGAGCTGTTCTTGCGCGGTGAGGTCGTACCGCGCAAAAGGCCACGTGGTCGCCCGCGCAAGACCGAAGTGGCGGCCTGAGTCAAGTCGTCGATCTGTCAGTCAAGGAAGACGGGCGGTTTTGTCATGCATCCGATCAACTATCCAGCAGAAAGACACCGTGAACTGCTCGCCCAAGGCCGCCGGGACGCACAGGCCGCGCAAGTACGCGCGCTGCGCCGGGCGTCGCGCCGGGTGGACCGGGCGGCACGGCGCCTGGATCGCGCTAAGGCCTCGGCGAGGCTGTTGCGCAACGAGGTAGGGCTGAGGCCCTGAGGACAGCAGTATCCCGCGGGGGTGTGGGGGCGGCCGGAACCGGCCGCCCCCACGTGTCTGCCAGGTGCGCCGGTCATTCCCGGGAACGGATCCACACCCCACGCCGTGTAGACCACCGCACCGAACGCACGCAAACCACTGTCGGCGTATCCGCGACATGCGTGAGGCGCGCACCATACACCGCCAGCAGGTCGCAGGGGCGCTGGCGCGGGACGAGCCGCGGCGAGGGCGCGGGGACGGGCCGGGCTAGGCCTGCGGCGGGGTCAGCACTTCCTCGGCGCCCGGCGGCGTGTCGTCACCTTCCCGGGTGTAGCCCGGCATCCACCGCACCAGCTCCGCCCGGAAGTTCCCCTCGGACCCCAGTTGGCAGAGCACGCCGATGCCCTCGGTGGACACCCGGTGGATGAGCACGTAGGACGGCGGCAAGTTAAGCCGCCGTCCGAGGTTGGAGGAGCGCGGGTCGGTCACCCGCTGAGCTTCACCGCGGAGCCACTCGCGGCTGAACTTGAACGTGTCCCCCCGGGACGGCTCGGCGAGTGGGGCCAGGAAGGCGTACAGGGCATCGAGGTCGACCTGGATGCCCTCGCGGACGAATCCTTGCTCACGGAGTTCGTCCTCAGCCTCGCGGATGTCGCCGTCGCCGTGCATGATGCGCAGCAGCTTCCCGATGAACGGCGGCAGGCCGTCAGGCAGCCGGTCCACGGCTCCGAAGTCCAGCACGCCGAGGCGGCCGTCGGCGAGTATCCGGAAGTTGCCCGGGTGCGGGTCGGCGTGCAGCAGCCCGGCCCGGGCCGGGCCGGAGAACAGGAAACGGGTGAACAGGATCCCGGCCCGGTTCCGGTCCTCCTGGGATCCCGACTCGATGATCTGGGACAGCGGCGTGCCGTCCAGCCACTCGGTGATGAGCACGTGGTCGGTGGCCTGGACCACGTCCGGCACGTAGATGTCCGGGTCGCCGGCGTAGGCCTTGGCGAAAGCCTGCTGCGACGTCGCTTCGAGCTGGTAGTCGATCTCCTCGGCGACGCGGGCCCGCAACTCGTCCAGCAGCGGCTTGACCTCCAGCCCGGGCATGATGATCCCGAACAGCCGGGCGACCCGGCTGAGCTGGTTGAAGTCGCTGAGCAGGGCCCGACCGGCCCCCGGATACTGGATCTTGACGGCCACCTGGCGGCCGTCCTGCCAGACCGCGCGGTGCACCTGGCCGATGGACGCCGCCGCCCTCGGCGTGTCGTCGAACTCTGCGAACTCGTCCCGCCAGGACTCGCCCAGGTCTCCGGCCAGGACCTGATGCACCGTCCGTGCGGGTAGCGGCGGCGCGGATTCCTGCAGCTTGGTCAGGGTGGCCCGGTACGGCCCGGCGATCTCCGGCGGCAGCGCGGCCTCGAAGATGGACAGCGCCTGACCGAGCTTCATCGCGCCGCCCTTGAGTTCCCCCAGGACCCGGAAGATCTGCTCGGCGGTGCGCTGCTGGATCTCCGCGGCGACGATCTCGGCCGACCGGCCGCCCAGCCGCTTCCCCAGGCCGAGCGCGGTCCGGCCGGCCAGGCCGGCAGGGAGGGAGGCGAGCTTTGCGGTCCGGGTAACAGCCCGCCGAGGGAGATCATTCACACTCCCATTCTGGGTCAGGATGCCGGTCGCCGGCTACAGCGGCAGTGCGGATGTAGTGCCCAGCTACGCCGGCGCCACTGCCAGTCAGGCAGGACGAGCTCCAGTGTGCCGTTGATCACCACCGCGCCCGGGGCGGCCTGGTCGAGGTAGGCCAGCGCCTGCGCGGTGGCCTGGGCGGCGACCGCAGCAGCCAGCACGGCCGCGCACGCGGCGGGCTGCGAGGCCCGGCCGCAGGCCTGCGCGAGGATGAGCGGCCAGGCCGGGTCCCGATCGCTGCGGGCCAGGTCCACGCAGCTCAGGCACGCCGTCCGGCCCGGGATGACCAGCGGGCCGACCACGCCGATCGCTTCGGAGGCGGCCGCGGTCAGGTGCGCGACCCCGCCGGCCACCAGGGCGCCCGGCAACTCGGGCGGGTAGCCGTCGGCGAGCACGGCCAGGTCCGGGCGCCGCGGTGCCCGCCCGGACCGCCGGACACGGGGCGGGGTGCCAGCGCCCGGGGGGCCGAGACGGACCCGGCCCGCGGGTGGCCAGGACGCGAGCCTGAGCCCGGCCCCGGCAGAGCCCCAGCGCCCGGCGAGACCCAGTCCCGGCAGAGCCAGCCCCGGAAGACCCAGCCCCGGAAGGCTCCCCTCCTGGCCACCCGGCCGCCGGGGCGGTGCAGCTCACCCGGCCGACGCCGGAGGCGGTCAGCAGGCTGGCCAGGCTGGTGGCCACCGGGCCGGACCCGTGCACCCGCACCCGCGCGGCCTGCCTGCGGGCCAGCACCAGGGCGCCCCCGTCGGCGTAGCCGTTAGCCAGGGACACCGTGGCCAGTTCCCCGGCGAGCCGGGCCCGCGGGCCGTCGGGCAGGGCCCGCAGCGTGGCGGCGGGAAAGTCGTGCAGCGCCCCTGCCGCGGCTAACAGTCCGATGACCCGCTCGGCCGTCGGGCGGCTGACCCCGTGGTCGTGGGCAGCGGCCAGCACCTGGCCGAGATCCCGGCTCCCATCCAGCAGGTTGATCAGGGCCTCCATGCCGCGCATCCCGCGTAACGCCACGGCCCGCCTCGGGTCAATGCCTATCTGCAGGGTGTCCGGGTCGCGCCAGACCATCAGCAGTCCTGCTTTGATCGCTGGCCTCATGGCCGTGAGCCTGTCACGGGCGGCCGACATTCCCCGATCCCGCGAGCGCCTCGATCCTGCGGGCCCCTCGTCCAGCGTCTCCACGGGCCCCACCTGTGGACCGGCCTGTGGATTCCCTGGGGACGCGGCGGAGCGCCACTGTGGACATAGCGGGGGATGACGGTTAATTTCCGGTCCGCCAGCCGGTCAGGTCACCCGCCAGCAGGTCAGACTTCGCGTCCTGCCTGTGGATAACGGGATTTGCGCCATGTCCGCCGTCCCGGGCCCCGGACCCTTCAGCGCTCCCCGCACCGGAAAGTGCTCCGCAGCACCGGACAGTGCTCCGGACCATGGGTGCGGCGGCGACTAGCCGGCTGGCGGGGGATCGCCTGGACCGGGCCGGTCCGGCCCGTCCGGGCCAGGCCCGCTGCGGCCAGGTTCCCCGCCCGGGCCCGGGTCATCAGGCTTCTCGCCGGAGCCGGACGGACCGGTGTCCGACTCTCCCTCGACCTCGTCGATCTCCTTGTCCAGCGCGGACATTTCTTCCGCCAGCTCTTCCGCCAGCGCCGACATGTCCAGCGCGGGCCGCCCGGCCACGAACCCTTCCGGGTCGTCGAAGTCCTCGGCCGTGGGCATCAGGTCCGGGTGCGCCCACAGCGCGTCCCGTCCCTCAGACCCGCGGACGTCGGTGAGCCGCCGCCAGATCTCGGCCGCCTCGCGCAGCCGGCGCGGCCGCAGTTCCAGGCCGACCAGGGTGGCGAAGGTGCGTTCCGCCGGGCCGCCGGTGGCCCGCCGCCGCCGGATGGCCTCGGCGAGCGCGCCGGCCTGCGGCAGCCGCTCCGCCGCGGCGTCCTCCACCACGGTGGCCACCCAGCCCTCGACCAGGGCGAGCAGGGTCTCCAGCCGGGCCAGCGCCGCCTTCTGCTGCGGCGTGTCCTCCGGCTGGAACAGGCTGGCGTCAGACAGTGCCTCGCGCAGCGCGTCCGGGTTGGACGGGTCGATCTGGGGCATGGCGTCACGCAGCGCGGAGGCGTCCACGGTGATCCCGCGCGCGTAGTCCTCGACCGCAGCCAGCAGCCGCGAGCGCAGCCACGGGACGTGCGCGAACAGCCGGTGATGGGCGGCCTCGCGCAGCGCGAGGAAGATCCGGATCTCGTCGGCGCTGACCGACAGGCCCTGGCTGAAGTCGGCCACCCCGGCGGGCAGCAGCGCCGCTACGCCCTCCGGGCCCAGCGGCAGCCCCACGTCGGTGGAGCTGACTACCTCGCGGGCCAGCCCGCCGACGGCGGCCCCGGTCTGGCCGCCGACCATCATCCCGCCGATCCGGCGCATCATGGCGCCCAGGCCGCCGCTCAGCCCGGCCATGCCGCCCAGCCCGCCGGTGACCGCCTGCAACGCGGAACTCAGCTCGGGGGGCATCTCGCCGCCCAGCTCCTCCGGGTTGCCGCTGATCATCCCGCCCAGGGCGTCCACGGCCTTCTCGGCGATCGGGTCACACAGCTGAGACCACACCGGCAGCGTGGCCTCGACCCACTCAGACCGGCTCCAGGCCTGCGCGGTGCGCACCCCGCTGGGGAACGAGGTGACCTCGTTCAGCCAGAGGTCCGCCAGCTGGATGGCCTCGACGACCTTCTTGCGGTCGGCGTCCAGCACGCTCGGATCGCCCTCGGCCGCGACTGTCTGCCGGGCCACGTTCTTGGCCAGGTCCCAGTTGACCGGGCCGCCTTGCCAGGCCATCAGGTCGGCGAACTGCCGCAGGGCGTCCGCAAATTGCTGCGGGTCGCCGAGCGGTCCGAGCGGATTACCGCCCGGATTGTCGCCGGGGCCGCCTCCGGATCCACCGGAGCCACCCCGGCCGCCAGAACTCCCGGAACCGCCGGGCAGACCAAAGCCGAAGGGAGGATCAGCCATCTCCGCGACCTCTCAGGCAGGATGGAAGGGTCACAACCGCCACGTTATCTCGGGAGCGGCACACGTTGAGCACTACACGGGCCCAGGTTCGCCGCGAGCGCACTGATCAGGAGCCGCGCCCCGTCGTGGCCATCACCGGCGCGGCGCGTGGGCTGGGCCATGCCCTGGCCCTGCGCCTGGCGGCCTCGTCGGCGGTGCGCCGGGTCATCGCGATCGACGATCACCGCGGGGACGTGGTCGGTGTGACGTGGCGGCTGGCCGACGTGCGCGACCCGGCGCTGGCGGGCCGGCTGAGCGGCGTCAACGTCCTGGTGCACACCGACATCGACCTGGCGGCCGACACCGACCACCGGGCCCGCCGGGCGTTCAACGTGCGCGCCGCGCAGACCGTGCTCACCTCGGCGGCGGCCGGGCGGGTCGGCCGGGTGATCCTGGTCACCAGCGCCATGGTGTACGGGGCGGCCCCGGACAACCCGGTGCCGCTGCCGGAGGACGCGCCGCTGGGCGTGGACCACGACGGCAGCGTGGCTGGTGACCTGCTCGAGATCGAGCACCTGGCCCGGCGCTCACCCCGGTCCCACCCGGGCATGGCCATCACGGTGGTCCGCCCGGCCGCACTGGTCGGCGAGGGCGTGGACACCCTCGTCACCCGGCATTTCGAGTCTCCCCGGCTGCTCACGGTGAAGGGCTGCGCACCGCGCTGGCAGTTCTGCCATATCGAGGACCTGGTCTCCGCGCTCGAGCTGGCGGTGGCCGGGACAGTCGATGGCGCGTTCGCCGTGGGCTGCGACGGCTGGCTGGAAGAGGACGAAGTCGAGGAGCTCAGCGGGCTGCGCCGGGTCGAGCTGCCCGCCGGGCTGACGTTCGGCACGGCTCAGCGGCTGCACCGGCTCGGCATCACCCCCGCCCCGGTCGCCGACCTGCGCTACATGGTCTACCCGTGGGTGGTGGAGTGCGAGACGCTCCGCGGCGCCGGCTGGCGGCCCGCCTACGACAACGCGGCGGCCCTCGGTGAACTGCTGAAGCAGCGGGCCGGGCATCACGCCGTGGCCGGACGCCGGCTGCCCCGCAAGGAAGCCACGATCACCGCGGCCGGGGCGACCGTGGCCGTGATCGGAACGGCGGCCATCGTGCGCGAGGTAGCCCGCCGCCGCAAGCGCGGCACCTGACGCGCAGGCGGCTGCGGGCCCGCTGCACCGTCCCTTTTCTCCGCAACGAAAACCTGAACGTGCCTGGTCCAGCCGCCCAGGTTCAGGCGCTACCTTGGCTCCGTGACTGTGATCCGGCTCGCCGAGGTGCGGGACACGCCGCTGTCCGTGGACGAGGTGCACAACGCCGTGGCCGACCCCTCCGCGGGCGGCATCGCCCTGTTCAGCGGCGTGGTACGCAACCACGATAACGGCCGTGACGTGCAGCAGCTGGGCTACAGTGCGCACCCGTCGGCCGCAGCCGAGCTGCGCCGGGTGTGCGAGAAGATCACCGCGGACTTCGACGTCACCGCGATCGCCGCCGTGCACCGGGTCGGCGAGCTGGCCGTGGGTGACCTGGCCGTGGTCGTCGCCGTCTCATCCCCGCACCGGGCCGACGCCTTCTCCGCCTGCCGCGCGCTGATCGACGAGCTCAAGCAGACCGTGCCGGTCTGGAAGCACCAGGTCTTCGGCGACGGCGAGAGCGAATGGGTGAACAGTGCGTAGTCTTCCCCCCATGTCGCGGCGCACGCTGACTCTGCTCGTGGCCGCGATCGGCGTGGTCGCCGCGGCTCTCATCGCGGCCCTGGTGCCGGTGCCCTACGTGATCCTGTCTCCCGGGCCGACGCTGAACACCCTGGGCACGACCTCGGGCCGGTCCCTGATCACGATCGAGGGGCGCCGGACGTACCCGACCTCCGGGCACCTCAACCTGGTCACGGTCTCCTTCCTCGGCGGCCCTGGCGACGGGTTCAACGTGTTCACCGCGATCCGGGCCTGGCTCACCCCGCACACCGCGGTCGTCCCCGAGTCGGAGCTGTTCCCGCCCAATCAGTCCGAGCAGCAGGTCGTCCAGCAGGACACGGCGGAGATGGCCAACTCCCAGCAGACCGCCCAGGCCGCCGCCCTGTGCACGCTGGGGATCCGGTTCACCACCCTGAACACCGTCACGCAGACGGAGAAGGGCCTCCCGGCCGCG
This sequence comes from uncultured Actinomycetes bacterium, assembly GCA_963844695.1. GTDB lineage: Bacteria > Actinomycetota > Actinomycetes > Streptosporangiales > Streptosporangiaceae > RYN-230. The sequence goes on along the minus strand of CAWJPL010000007.1, from coordinate 196,733 downwards.
GGCGTGCTGCACCCGGGCGACAGCATCACCGCGGTGGACGGCACCCCGGTCACCTGTAACCACGACACCGGCACCCTGGTCCGCACGCACGCCCCGGGGTCGGTGGTGACCCTGACCATCCTGCGCAAGGGCAAGATCGGGCACGTCCGGCTGAAGACCGCGAACCTGCAGGGTCACGCCGTGATCGGCGTGCTCGTCGCGGAGAACTACAACTTCCCGTTCAAGATCAATTTCAAGGTGGGCGACATCGGCGGCCCCAGTGCCGGGATGATGTTCGCGCTGGGCATCGTGGACAAGCTGACCCCGCGCAACCTGACCGGCGGACGTTTCATCGCGGGCACCGGGGAGATCTCGGCCAACGGCGCGGTGTCCGCGATCGGGGGCATTCAGCAGAAGATGGCGGGTGCCCGCGCCGCCGGGGCGACGATCTTCCTGACCCCCGCGGCCAACTGCTCGGACACCACCGGGGCGGTCCCGGCCGGGCTGCGCCTGGCCAAGGTGGCCACGCTGCGCCAGGCCATCGACGACCTGACCGCGATCAAGGCGGGCCGCAGTGTGCCCGGCTGCTGAATGTGCCCGGCTGATGAATGTCCCCGGCGGCTGAATGTCCCCGGCGGCTGAGTGCGCCCGGCGGCTGTCTGGGCCCGGGCTGCCAAGTGGGTCCGGCGGCTGAACGTCGCTGGTCGCTGAGCATGCGCCGCAGCTGAACCTCGCTGATTGCTCAGCGCTACCTGACCGTCACCTGAGCGCCGGGTGATCTCTGCATGATCACCACGCCGGCGCGAGTGCCGCTTAGCGGGCCTGATCGGGGTACATTGGCGCCGCACGGCCCAGTACTGGGCTGACGGCATGTGAGGGGGAGTGCGGTGTCCTTCCGGTCCGGATCGGCCCGGCCGCCTGCCGGCCGTCCGCCTGCCGTCCTGCTGCGCTGGCCCCGGCTGGTCCTTCCGGTCATCGTGGCCGTGATCGCCTTCCTGGTGCTGATCGCGATCGTGGCCGGGATCTGGACGGATTTCCTGTGGTACCGGTCCATCCACTACTCGTCCGTGTTCGCCACCACCTACGGCACGCGCTGGGCCATGTTCTTCGTGGCCGGGTTGTTCATGGCCGTGGTTGTCGGGGCGAACGTCGCGCTGGCCTACCGGCTGCGGCCCATCTACCGCCCGGTGCCCTCCCCGGGCCAGGGCGGGGACGCCTACCGGATGGCTATCGACCCGCACCGGCGGCTTCTGCTCGGGCTGGTGCTCGGCGTGCTCGGCGTGATCTCGGGTATCACCGCCGCGGGCTCCTGGCGAACGTGGATGCTGTTCGCCAACCAGGTTCCGTTTGGGAAAACAGATCCCCAGTTCCACATCGATCTCTCATTTTTCGTCTTCACCTACCCGTTCATCCGGATGGTGCTGAGCTACCTGTTCGCGGCGGTGCTGATCTCGCTGCTGCTGGCCACGCTGGTGCACTATCTCTACGGCGGGCTGCGGATGCAGGGCCGCCACCCCCGGGTGACGATGGCGGCGCAGGCTCACCTGTTCGTGTTGTTCGGCGTGTTCGTGCTGCTCAAGGCCGTGGCGTACTGGGTCGACCGGTATGGCATCGACTTCTCCCAGCGGGGCGCGGTCACCACCGGCGCCTCCTACACCGACGTCAACGCGGTGCTGCCGGCCAAGACCGTCCTCGCGGTGATCGCCGTCCTGTGCGCCCTGCTGTTCTTCGCCGGGGCTGCCCGGCGCAGCGCCATGCTGCCCGCGGTGGGTTTCGGGCTGCTGGTGCTGTCCGCGATCCTCATCGGGGGCCTCTACCCGGCGATCATCCAGCAGTTCGTGGTCAAGCCGAACGAACTGGCCAAGGAGACCCCGTACATCCATAAGGAGATCACGACCACCCGGCAGGCCTACGGGGTGACCTCGTCCACGGTCCGGGTCACCCCCTACAAGGCGACCACGGACGTGCCGCAGTCCACGCTGGACGGCGAGGTGAGCACGCTCAAGGGGATGCGGCTGCTGGATCCCGACGTGGTGTCGCCGACCTTCCAGCAGTTGCAGCAGGTCAAGAGCTACTACCAGTTCCCGTCCAACCTGGCGATGGACCGCTACCCGCTGTCCGCGACCGACTCGCTGCCGCAGGACACGGTGGTGGCGGTGCGCGGGATGGGCGGGCCGCCGCCCGGCCAGGGCAACTGGATCAACACCCATCTGGTGTACACGCACGGCTTCGGCGTGGTCGCCGCCACGGCCAACACGGTGCAGGCCAACGGCAACCCCTCGTTCGTGGAGAGCGATATCCCGCCGCACGGGGCCCTGGGCCTCAGCCAGCCCCGGGTGTACTTCGGCGAGGGGCAGGACGCGTACGCGATCGTCGGCGGGTCCGCCGGGCGGCCGCAAGCAGGAACTGGACTACCCGTCCGGCTCGGCCGGCGGCCAGCAGAACAACACGTATCAGGGCGGCGGCGGCGTGGACGTGGGCTCGCCGCTGAACCGGCTGCTGTACACGATCAAGTTCCGCGAGCTGAACATCCTGCTGTCGGGGGCCATCAACAGCCACTCGAAGATCCTCTACGACCGGCAGCCGCTGGCCCGGGTGGCCAAGGTCGCGCCGTTCCTCACCCTGGACGGCAATCCCTACCCGGTCGTCGCCAACGGGCAGATCCTCTGGGTGGTGGACGGCTACACCACCAGCGACCTGTACCCGTACTCGCAGCGGGTGAGCATGGGGCAGGCCACGTCGACGAGCGACGCCCCGGGTGGCACGGTGGCGGGCCAGCCCACCGGCGACATCAACTACATCCGCAACTCGGTCAAGGCGGTGGTGAACGCCTACACCGGCAGCGTGACGCTGTACGACTGGGACGCCAGCGACCCGATCCTGCGGACCTGGATGAAGGCGTTTCCCGGGGTCATCAAGCCCAAGCAGGACATCCCCCCGGCCCTGATGCCGCACCTGCGCTACCCGCCGGACCTGTTCGAGGTGCAGCGCCAGATCCTGACCCAGTTCCACGTCCTGTCCGCCCAGTCCTTCTACGGCGGGCAGAACTTCTGGGCGGTCCCGGACGAGCCCAGCCAGTCGAACGGCACGCAGTCGGTCAGCCAGCCGCCGTACTACCAGACCATGCAGATGCCCGGTACCGTGGCCCAGTTCTCGATGACCTCGCCACTGGTCCAGCGGGGCCGGCAGAACCTGGCCGCGTATATGGCGGTGGACAGCAACCCGCAGTCGCCCGGCTACGGGACGATCCGGGTCCTCCAGCTCCCGCAGGACACCGCCATCCTCGGCCCGCAGCAGGTGCAGGGCACCTTCGAGTCGGACCCGATCATCTCCTCGCAGCTGTCGCTGTACCGGCAGAACGGTTCCAAGGTGATCGAGGGCAACCTGATCACGCTCCCCGTCGGTGGCGCGCTGGTCTACGAGGAGCCGATCTACATTCAGGCGGCCGGCACCACGGGCGGCACCAGCAGCGGCTCGTACCCGGTGCTCAAGCGGGTCGCGGCCTCGTTCGATGGGAACGTCGGGTTCGGGCCGACCCTGGCCGACGCGCTCAGCCAGGTCATCCCGGGCCTGTCTCCGAGTTCGGGCGGATCCTCCTCCGGTTCCGGCTCGGGTTCCGGCTCCGGGCAGGGGTCGGCCAGCGCGACCGTGCGCGGGCATCTGGCTCAGGCCGAGTCCGACTACGCCCAGGCTCAGGCCGCCCTCAAGCAGGGTGATCTCGCTGGTTACGCCAAGGACATCAGCGCCATGAAGAAGGCGCTGGACCAGGCGCAGCAGGCGGCCAAGGCCAAGACGCCGCCGTCGGCGAAGGCCACTCCCTCGCCGTCCGCAACCCGGTAACCGGCACCCTTCTGGTGTGGTGAGGAGAGCCATAAGATGGTCTAGACCATAGGGGCCGCGACGGTGCCGCCGGCTGGGTCGCGGCCCGTGCGGGACATGAGCGCCGATGCTCACCGGCAGGTCGGCGGAGGGCGTACCCTCGGTCGTGACGAGACATTCATCAATGCGGAATTGGCCAGCTATCTGGCTTCTCGGTAGTGGCAGCAGGCCCCCGCACGCGGGGGGAAGGAGAAAGACTGCTCGTGGCACCTCGGGTGCTGGTTGACGCGACCGCCGTGCCGGCGGACCGTGGCGCGCTGGGCCGGTACGTGGATGGCCTGGTCGCCGCGCTGGGCGCAACCGGAGCGGACCTCGCGGTGGCGTGCCAGCGCAATGACGAAGAGCGGTACGGCAGGCTCGTGCCCGAGGCGACCGTCGTGGCTGGCCCGACCGCGATCGCGCACCGGGCCGCCCGGCTCGCCTGGGAGCAGACCGGCCTCCCGCTTGTCGCCCAGCAGGTGAACGCCGACGTCCTGCACGCGCCGCACTACACCATGCCGTTGCGGCCCGGCGTGCCCGTGGTCTCGACCATCCACGACCTGACGTACTTCACCGAGCCGGACGCGCACAACCCGGTCACGGCGACCTTCTTCAAGTCCGCGATCCGCACCGCGGCCCGGCGCGCCACCCGGCTGCTCGTGCCGTCCAAGGCGACCCGGGACGAACTGGTCCGCGTGCTCGGCGCCGACCCGACCCGGATCGACGTGGCGTACCACGGCGTGGACCACGCCCTGTTCCACCGGCCACCCGCGGAGCGGATGCGCCAGGTGTCCGACCGGCTCGGCCTGCACGGCAAGCCCTACGTGGCCTACCTCGGCGGCCTGGAGCCGCGTAAGAACGTCCCCGCCCTGATCAGCGGCTGGGCCGGGGCCGTGGCCGACCTGGCCGACCCGCCCGCGCTCGTGCTCGGCGGGGGCAGTGGCTGGAGCGAGGAGGTGGACGAGGCCGTCGCGGCGGTCCCGGCCCACCTGCGCCTGGTCCGCCCGGGATACCTCCGCTTCACCGACCTGCCCGGATTCCTGGGCGGCGCGCTCGTGGTGGCCTTCCCGAGCCGGGGCGAGGGGTTCGGCCTGCCCGTGCTGGAGGCCATGGCCTGCGGCGCGCCGGTGCTCACCACGCACCGGACGTCACTCCCGGAGGTCGGCGGGGACGCTGTCGCCTACACCGAACCGGACGCCGAGGACATCCAGGCCGCCCTGCGCGGCCTGATCGACGACCCGGCCCGGCTGGAATCCCTCGGCGAGGCCGGGCACGCCCGGTCCCAGGAGTTCACCTGGGAGGCCTCGGCCGAGGCTCACATGGCCTCCTACCAGCGTGCAGCAGCGCAGGGCGCAGAGTAACCTCGCTGCACATGTCAGCCCAGCCAGAAACGCCCTCAGCGCTTTCCCCGGCCGGTCGTGAGCCGCTGGAGGCGATCCTGCTCGTCGGCGGCCAGGGGACCCGGCTGCGCCCGCTCACCATCGGCACGCCCAAGCCGCTGCTGCCGACCGCGGGAGTGCCGTTCCTGGCTCACCAGTTCGCCAAGGCGGCGGCGGCCGGGATCACCCACGTGGTGCTGGCCACCGCCTACCGGGCCAGCATGTTCACCGAGTGCTTCGGGGACGGCGCCGCGTTCGGGCTGGAGATCTCCTACGTGCACGAGGCGGAGCCGCTCGGCACTGGCGGGGCGATCCGGAACGCCGCCTCTGGCCTGCGCAGCGGCCCGGACAGCCCGGTCGTCGTGCTGAACGGCGACGTGCTGTCCGGTCACGACATCTCGGCGCAGATCGACCTGCACCGCAAGGCCGACGCGGCGGTGACGCTGCACCTGGTCGAGGTGCCCGACCCCGCCCGGTTCGGCTGCGTGCCCATTGACGACGACGGCCGGGTGACCGCGTTCCTGGAGAAGACCCCCAACCCGGTCACCAACCGGATCAACGCCGGCTGCTACGTGTTCCGCCGGTCGGTCATCGACGAGATCCCGCCCGGCCAGGTGATCTCCGTGGAGCGGTCGACCTTCCCCGATCTGATCAGCTCCGGGGCCCTGGTGATGGGCTATCCCGATTCGTCCTACTGGCTCGACGTGGGCACCCCCGAGGCGTTCGTGCAGGGCTCCTGCGACCTGGTCCGCGGGCGGCTGGTCTCGGCCGCGGTCCCGGGCCCACCGGGCGAGATGCTGGCGCTGGACGGGGCTTCGGTCGATCCGGCGGCCCAGGTGCGCGGGGGCACGGCGGTGGGCGCGGGCGCACGAGTCGGCGCAGACGCCTACGTCACCGGCAGCGTGCTGTTCGATGCGGCCAGCGTCGGGGCCGGCGCCCGGGTGAGCGGCAGCGTGATCGGCCGCGGGACGGTCGTCGGCGAAGGCGTGGTCCTGGACGGCGTGGTGCTCGGCGACGAGGTGCACATCGCCCCGGGCAACGAGCTGCGCTCCGGGTTGCGGGTCTGGCCCGGCCAGACCCTGGGCCTGACCTGCGTCCGCTTCTCCTCCGACGCCTGAGCCCGTGTCCGGCGTCCCGGAACTCACCGCGCCGGCCGTAGCCGGCGACTCCGGCCGCACGCTGGAGTGGCGGGCGCCGTTCGTGCTGGACCTGCCGCGGACCCTGGGCGTGCACGCCCGCGGCCGCGGCGATCCCGCCTACCAGGTCACCCCAGACGGGTACATCTGGCGCACGGCCCTGACCCCGGAGGGACCTGGCACCCTCCGCGTAGCTCCGGCGCGCCCCGCGCGGGTCGCGCGGCCGGGTCGCCGGTGGGTCCTGCAGGCCGGGTCTGCGCGGTCCGGGTCCATGCACGCCGGGTCTGCGCAGTCCGGGTCCGCGGCGGAACCGGAGCCGGTTACCGTGATCCGCGCCGCCGCCTGGGGCCCGGGCGCCGCATGGCTGCTCCGCGAGCTTCCGGGGATGCTCGGCGCCGACGACGACCGGGCCGGGTTCGCTCCCGCCCATCCCCTCCTGCGCGAGCTGTCCGCCCGGCACCCGGGCGTCCGGGTCGGCCGCTCCGGCCGGGTACTCGAGGCCCTGGTCCCCGCCGTGCTGGAGCAGAAGGTTGTCGGCGCGGAAGCCCGGCGGGCCTGGCGCTACCTGCTGCTGAAGTTCGGCGATCCGGCCCCGGGGCCCGCCCCCGCCGGGATGCGGGTGAGCCCGCCGCCGGGGACCTGGCGCCGCATCCCGTCCTGGGAGTGGCACCGGGCCGGCGTCGAAGGTGTGCGGGCCCGCACCATCATCGGCGCGGCCGAGGTGGCCGGCCGGCTCGAGGAGATCGTGACCATGCCGCCCGCCGACGCGGACCGGCGGCTGCGGTCGCTGCCCGGGATCGGCGTCTGGACCTCCGCCGAGGTACGCCAGCGCGCCTGCGGGGACGCGGACGCGGTGTCTGTGGGCGACTACCACCTGCCCTCACGCGTGGGCTGGGCGCTGGCCGGGCGGCGGGTGGACGACGCCGGCATGCTCGAACTGCTCGCGCCGTACGCCGGCCACCGGCACCGGGCCGCCCGGCTGGTGGAGCTGGCCGGGATCGCCCCGCCCCGGCACGGCCCCCGGATGTCCATCCGCGACTACCGCTCGTTCTGACCCCGCGCCCCGCCTCTCAGCCCCCCGCGCCTGCCCCTCAGCCCGCCGGCGCCCGAGCCTCCCGGCCGCACCATTCGCCCCGCCCGTCACGCCAGCCTCTCTGGTCGCGTGACAGGGATTCGTGATCATGACTTTGGTGTCGTTGGAACGACACCAAAGTCATGATCACGAACCGTCGGTCCGCCTGGGCGGGGCGCCGGGCTGAGTGGAGCGCCGACCGGGGCCGGAGCCGGGAAGAAGGGCGCCGGCCGGGGCGCCGGGGAAGGGCACGGTCCCCGGGCGCGGCAGGCGGCTCGGCTAGGCGCCGGGCGGGGGATAGCCGGGCCGGAGGCGGTCGGGGGCACCACCTAGGGTGGGGAAGATGAGCGCTGACACGCCCGCCCCCCGTCGTCCCCGCCCCCCAGCTCAGCCGGAGCCGCAACTGCCCGCCAGCACGATGCCTGCCGACCCGCCGCCTGCGGCCAGAGCGGAGCTCCCCGACGCGGCGCCCGGGGCCAGCTGCGATAGCTGCCGGCGCGGTGCCTGGTGGGGCTAGTGCGGTAGCTGCCGGCGCGGTGCCTGGGGCCAGTGCGATGCGCCGGGCGCTGGCCCGGGCCCGGGACGGCAAGACCCTGGATCCCGCCGAGGCGGCCGTGCTGCTGCACGCCCGCGGGGACCAGCTGGCCGAACTGCTCAGCTACGCGGCCCGGACCCGGGACAGCGGGCTGGCCGCGGCGGGCCGGCCCGGCGTCATCACCTACTCGCGCAAGGTGTTCATCCCGCTGACCCGGCTGTGCCGCGACCGGTGCGGCTACTGCACGTTCGTGACGGTGCCCGGGCGGCTGGAGAGCCCGTACCTGTCGCCGGACGAGGTGCTGCGGATCGCCGCGGACGGCGCCGCCCTCGGCTGCAAGGAAGCCCTGTTCACCCTGGGCGACCAGCCGGAGGCGCGCTGGCCGCAGGCCCGGGAGTGGCTGGACGCGCACGGCTACGACGACACGCTGTCCTACGTCCGGGCCATGGCCATCCGGGTCCTGGAGGAGACCGGACTGCTCCCGCACCTGAACCCGGGCGTGCTCAGCTGGCAGGACTTCCAGCGGCTCAAGCCGGTCGCCCCCTCCATGGGCATGATGCTGGAGACCACCGCGGCGCGACTGTTCACCGAGCGAGGCGGGCCGCACTTCGGCAGCCCGGACAAGGACCCCGCGGTCCGGCTGCGGGTGCTGGAGGACGCCGGCCGCAGCAGTGTGCCGTTCACCACCGGCATCCTGATCGGCATCGGCGAGACCCTGGCCGAGCGGGCCGACTCGATCTTCGCGATCCGCGGGGTGGCCCGCGAGTACGGCGGCATCCAGGAAGTGATCGTGCAGAACTTCCGGGCCAAGCCGGACACGAAGATGCGCGGGGTGCCGGACGCCGAACTCGACGACCTGGCGGCCACGATCGCGGTCACCCGGCTGGTGCTCGGGCCCGCCATGCGGATCCAGGCCCCGCCGAACCTGATCGGCGAGGAGTACCGGCTGATCCTGGCGGCCGGGATCGACGACTGGGGCGGCGTGTCGCCGCTCACCCCGGACCACGTCAACCCGGAGCGGCCCTGGCCGCAGATCGACGAGCTGGCCCAGCAGACCGCCGCGGCCGGCCTGACGCTGCACGAGCGTCTCACGATCTACCCGGGCTACCTGCGCGAGCCGTGGCTCGACCCGAGGCTCGCCGCCCATGTGGCCGCCCTGGCCGACCCGGCCACCGGGCTGGCCCGCCCAGACGCCCGGCCCGCGGGCCTGCCCTGGCAGGAGCCGGACGGCGGCTGGGGCGAGGCGGCCGGCCGGACCGACCTGCACGTCACCATCGACACCACCGGGCGGACGGCTGACCGGCGGGAGGACTTCTCGGAGGTCTACGGGGACTGGGCCGAAGTCGCCACGCGGATCGCCCCCGAAGCCCGCCGGGACGCCCCACGACGGCTGCGGCCCGACGTGGCCGCGGCACTGCGCAGCGCGGAACGTGACCCGGCCGCGATCACCGACGCCGAGGCTCTGGCGCTGCTGGACGCCGACGGCCCGGAACTGACCGCCCTGGCCGCGCTGGCCGACGGGCTGCGCCGGGACACGGCCGGCGACGACGTGACCTACGTCGTGACCCGGAACATCAACTTCACCAACGTCTGCTACACCGGCTGCCGGTTCTGCGCGTTCGCCCAGCGCCGCACCGACGCCGACGCCTACACGCTGTCCCTGGCCCAGATCGGCGACCGGGCCGAGGAGGCGTGGCAGGCCGGGGCCACCGAGGTCTGCATGCAGGGCGGCATCCACCCGGACCTGCCCGGCACGGCCTACTTCGACATCGCCGCGGAGGTCAAGCGGCGGGTCCCGGACCTGCACGTGCACGCGTTCTCGCCGATGGAGGTGGTGAACGGCGCGTCGCGGACCGGGCTCAGCATCCGCGACTGGCTGGTCCGCGCCCGGGAAGCCGGGGTCGGGTCGCTGCCGGGCACCGCCGCGGAGATCCTCGACGACGACGTCCGGTGGGTGCTCACCAAGGGCAAGCTGCCCGCGTCCGCCTGGATCGAGGTCATCACCACCGCACACGAGCTGGGCTTCCCGACCAGCGCGACGATGATGTACGGGCACGTGGACACCCCGGCGCACTGGGTCGGGCATCTCCGGGTCATCCGCGGCATCCAGGAGCGCACCGGCGGCTTCACCGAGTTCGTGCTGCTCCCGTTCGTGCACGCGAGCGCGCCCATCTACCTGGCCGGGCTGGCCCGGCCAGGACCCACCCGGCGGGAGAACCGGGCCGTGCACGCGGTGTCCCGGATCATGCTGCACGGCGCGATCAGCTCAATCCAGTGCTCCTGGGTCAAGCTGGGCGAGGACGTGTGCCGGGACGTGCTCCAGGGCGGCGTGAACGACCTGGGCGGCACGCTCATGGAAGAGACGATCAGCCGGATGGCCGGCTCGCAGAACGGGTCCTTCAAGACGATCAGCCAGTTCGCGGAGCTGGTGGCGCCGCTGGAGCGGCCTTTGCGCCAGCGCACCACGACCTACGGGCAGCCCGCGCCGGATCGCCTGGCGGCCGCGGCGGCCAGCGACGGGGTGTGCGAGTCAGTACGCGGCACCCGGACGCCACTGCCGCTGGCCATGCCCTGACCGCCAGGGCGGCGCCCTGACCGCCACGGCGGCGCCCCAGCCGGCGCTGATCCGCCGGACGGTGCCTCCCGCACCCTGGCGCCTCATAGCCTGACCGGGGCGGCGGCGCGGACGGCAGGCCGTAAGCGGGAATGATCGTCGGCCGGCCTGGGCAAACCCGCAAGCGGAGGGGATGAGGGGATGGCAGATCGGATGGCCGGGCCGTCAGCGCGGGCCAGCCACCGCGGGCCGGCCAGCCGCCGGGCGGAGCTCACCGGGTGGGGCCGGATCGCACCATCGGCCGCTCAGCTGGCGGAGCCCGCCGATCCGGGGCAGGTCGCGGAGTTGCTGGCCAGCGCCCCCGGCCGCGGGGTGATCGCGCGTGGCCTGGGCCGCAGCTACAACAACGCGGCCCAGTGCGGCGGCGGGCTGGTCATCGGCACCACCGCCATGCGCCGGATCACCAGCTTCGACACCAGCACCGGGCTGGTCACCTGCGACGCCGGGACCAGCCTGGAGCAGCTCATGGTGGCGGGCCTGCCGCCGGCTGGTTCGTGCCGGTCTCGCCCGGGACCCGGCAGGTCACCGTGGGCGGGGCGATCGCCGCGGACGTGCACGGCAAGAATCACCACGCGGCGGGCAGCTTCGCCCAGCACGTGCCGTGGTTCGACCTGCTGCTGCCGGACGGCCGCCAGCGCCGGGTGACGCCTGGCGGTGATCCCCGCCTGTTCTGGGCCACGGCCGGGGGGATGGGCCTGACCGGCGTCATCCTGGCCGCGGCCGTCCAGCTGACGCCGGTGCGGACGTCCCGGGTCCGGGTGGACACCGTCCGCACCGCGGACATCGACGAGACCATGGCGTACCTGTCCGCCACCGACGACCGGTACGGCTACACCGTGGCCTGGACGGACTGCCTGGCCCGCGGGACCAGCCTCGGCCGGTCCGTGATCACCAGCGGCGATTTCGCGGCGCCCGGGGATCTGGGGCCGAAGGACCGGCGGGACCCGCTGGCGTTCCGGCCCGGCGCCCGGGTGGGCGCCCCACGGGGCTTCCCGTCCGGGTTGCTGAACCCGGTGACGGTCGGGCTGGCCAACGAAGCCTGGTTCCGCAAGGCCCCGCGACGGCGGGAGGGCGAGATCCAGACCATCGGCGCGTTCTTCCACCCGCTGGACGGGATCAGGAACTGGAATCGCGTGTACGGCCCGGCGGGCTTCCGCCAGTACCAGTTCGTGGTGCCCTTCGGCCAGGACGGGGTGGTGCGCCGGGCGCTGCAGCGGATCAGCGGCGCCCGGGCCCCCTCGTTCGTGACCGTGCTCAAGCGGTTCGGCCCCGCCGACCCGGGGTTCCTGTCCTTCCCGCTGCCGGGCTGGACGCTGGCGCTGGACTTCCCGGCGGGCACGCCGGGCCTGGCCGGGCTGCTGGACCAGCTCGACGACGAGGTACTGGACGCTGGCGGCCGGGTCTACCTGGCCAAGGACTCCCGGGTGCGGCCCCGGGTTTTCGCCGGGATGTACCCGCGGCTGGAGGAGTTCCGCAAGCTCCGGGCGGAGCTGGACCCTGGCGGCGTGTTCGCCTCCGACCTGTCCCGCCGCCTGGAGATCTAGCGCCAGTCCCGCGGCCCGCGAGGGAGCGGGGTCTGAGGGTCCCCGGAGGGATGGCTGGGTCCCGCGAGGGATGGCTGGGTCCCGCGAGGGATGGCTGGGTCCCGCGAGGGGTGCGGTCAGCGGGTGAGGATGAAGTCGTCGGGGTCACGCGGGGGGCGATCGGGGGCTGGGGCCGCCGGGTGGCCCACGCCGACCGCGCCCATCGGCTCCCAGCCGTCCGGCAGGTCCAGGGCGGCCGCCGCGACCGGCCGGCAGAACATGGTGCTGGACACCCAGCACGAGCCCAGGCCCTCCACGGCCAGCGCGACCAGGAGGTTCTGCACGGCCGCCCCCGCCGCCACCACGAACATCTCCCGCTCGGCGGCCCGCCGCCGCGCGTCCGGGTAGGCGTGGGCCGCGTCGGTGACCAGGCACGGCACGATGATCAGCGGTGCGCGGCGCAGTGGCTCGCCGCGCCGGACCCGCCGGGCGATCTGCTCCTCGGTGAACCCGTCCGCGCGCAGGTCGGAGATCCACGCGGCCAGCATGTCGTCGAGCAGCGCGGTCCGGGCCCCGGCTGAGGCCAGCACCGCGAACCGGCACGGCGTGGAGTGATGCGGCGCGGGCGCGGTGAGGGCGGCTGCGATCGCGCGGCGCACCGCCTCGGCGTCCACCGGGTCGGCGGTGAACTCCCGGACTGTCCGCCGCGCGGCCAGTACCTCGGACGCGCCGTAGCGGAACATGTCCTCCGCGGCCGGCCGGATCAGCGCCTGGGCGCCGGGGCCGTCGGCCTCGCTGACCAGGTCCGCCAGCCCCCGGACCAGGGCCACGGGGATGCCAGCCAGCTTGCCCTTGACCAGGTCCGCGGCCGACGCCAGTTCGTCCGCGACGGCCGTGACCGTGACCTCCAGCGTCTGGCCGAAGGTGTCCGCCTGGCCGCGGTAGTCGCGCAGCGGGGCCAGCCCGGCGACGCCGATGGCCGCGTCGGCCTGGCCCATCCGCCAGGGCCGCCCCATGGTGTCGGTGATCACCACCGCGACGGTGACGCCCCGCCGGTCGCGCAGCCCGCGGCGGATCTGGCGGGCCGAGTGGTCCGGGTCCGCGGGCAGCAGCGCCACCGTGCCCGGGGCGGTGTTGGAGTCGTCTACCCCGGCCGCGGCGAGCACCAGGCCGTGGTGGGTCTCCACGATGCGGGCCGGGCCGCGCTGCGCCACTACCCGGACCGTCTCGGCGTCGATCGCCTTGTCCCGGTCGGCCCGGATGACGCGGCCCTCCGCTTTGCTGACGATCTTGGAGGTGATCACCACGATGTCGCCGTCGGCCAGGTCCGGCGCGGCGTCCGCGATGAGGCGGGCCAGATCGTCGCCCGCGCCGATCTCGGGGACGCCGGGGACGCCGGTTACCGAGACGGCGCGCCCGGTGCTGAGACCGCCCAGCCCGCTGACGGTCATCCGCGCAGCTCCTGGGCCAGGTCGAGCGCGGCCCGGGCGATGGTGGCGGTGGTGGCGAGGCTGGTCATGTAGAGCGGCAGCGCGCGGACCGTGATCCCGGCCAGCTCCGGCGCGTCCACGGCGGCCTTGTCCTGTTCGTCTACCAGCCATCCGTTCAGCAACTGCGGACCGTAGTGGGCCGCGACGGCCTGGGCGGTGGCGGGCACCCCGATGGCGGCGAGGCAGGCGTCGGCCATGCCGCGCACCGGCGCCCCGCCGATGATCGGGGAGACCCCGACGACGGTCTTGGCCCGGACGGCGTCGGCGATCGCGGGCACGGCGAGGATGGCGCCGATGCTGACCACCGGGTTGGAGGGCGGGAAAAGGATCACGTCGGCCGCGGCGATCGCCTCCAGGACGCCCGGGGCGGGCCGGGCCTCGGCCGCCCCCTCGACGATGATGTCGGTCGCGGGCACGGAGGCGTGCAGCCGCACCCACCACTCCTGGAAATGCACGACGCGGCGGGACCCGGCCTGGCCCGGCTGAGCGGCCTGGCCCGGCTGAGCAGGCTGGCCCGGCTGCTGTCCCGGGCCGTCGGCCAGGATCACGTGGGTCTCGGTCCGGTCGTCCGTCATCGGGATCAGCGTCACCCCGGGCTGCCAGCGCTGGCACAGCGCCGCCGTGGCCGCTGACAGCGGCTGCCCGGCGGCCAGCATGCTGGTCCGGACGATGTGCGTGGCGAAGTCCTTGTCGCCCAGGTTGAACCAGTCCGGCCCGGACCAGCCGGTGCCGGTTCCGTAGGCCTTGAGCTCGGCCAGGACGGTGAACGTGTCGGAGTCCCGGCCCCAGCCCTGCTCCTCGCTGATCCCGCCGCCGAGCGTGTACATCACAGTGTCCAGGTCAGGCGAGACGTGCAGGCCGAACAGGGTGATGTCGTCGCCGGTATTGCCGATGACGGTGATGTCGGCGTCCGGGGCCTCAGCCTTCAGCCCGCGCAGGAAACGCGCGGCCCCGACTCCGCCTGCCAGCACGGTGATGCGCATGGCGGCCAGTCTTGCAACCCTGGCTCAGCGGGTTCCCGCGAACCCCCCGGGAAGCCCGTTTCCAGGGGCCTGGAACGGCCCGTGACGATGCTGGGGCCTCAGGTTTCTGGGCGGACTTTCCCGTCATCAGGGTCAAGAATATTGCCTTTACCACGTATCCAGCTTGACGCGACGCAAGACACGCGGGTGTAATTTCAAGCGTGTAGTTTTCCGTGTTCCGGGGGAGAGGACACGGGCATCGAAGGGGTAGGAGGTGCACGGTGGCTGACGTCATCGTCCCGCTGGCGTCCGTCGGGTTCGGAATTGGTGTCGATGACGCCGCCGAGCCTGGCTGGCAAGATCGCGCCTTGTGCGCACAGACGGATCCGGAGGCTTTCTTCCCTGAGAAGGGTGGCTCCACCCGGGAGGCCAAGAAGGTCTGCCGGGGCTGTGAGGTCCGGGTGGAATGCCTGGAGTACGCGCTCGAGCATGACGAGCGCTTCGGCATCTGGGGCGGGTTGTCCGAGCGCGAGCGGCGCCGGATGAAGCGCGAGGCGGTCTGACCGTCCCGGTCTGACCGTCCCGGACTGGGCTAGCCCGGAACAGGGCTAGTCCGTCCGGTCTGTTCGCTGACGTCGGAGGCCACTGTTGGTCACCGCCGGTTCACTGCCTGGACAGCCGTGCAGCTTGGGCCGCACGACGGCCGAGGGGGCACGGCTGCCCGGGTGGCAGCGGTCTGCACTGAAGCGTCCAGAGTGCCTGCCTGGCCGGTATCGGGTCGCGTATTGTTCACGCGTACCCGCCCCGGCTGGGCCCTCGAGTGGACAGCTGGTGGCGCCCTAGCAGGTGCCCATTCTGACCAGCAAGCGGACTCGTGTCGACAACTAACACGCAGGGCCAGCACGTCGTCACCGCGGTGATCGTCGCTCACGATGGCGCCGCGTGGCTGCCGCATATCGCGGAGGCGCTGCTCGGCCAGACCCGGCCGGTGCAGCGGGTTGTCGCCGTGGACACCGGCAGCCGGGACCGCAGCGGCGCCGTGCTCGCCGAGCTGCTGGGCCGCTCGGTGGTGTTCGGGATGGACCGCAAGACCGGGTACGGCGCGGCTATCGCGCACGCGCTCCGGCACCGGGCGGCCAACACCAACGTCCCCGGGCCGGCCGGGCTGGCCCCGGGTGAGCGGACCGAGTGGGTCTGGCTGCTGCATGACGACTGCGAGCCCGCTCCGGACGCCCTGGAGCAGTTGCTGCGCGGCGCGGCTGAAGCGCGCTCGGCGGCGGTGCTCGGACCGAAGGTGATGGACTGGGCCGACCGCCGGGTGCTGCTCGAGACCGGGATCACCATCGACGGGGCCGGCCGCCGGATCACTGGCATCGAACCCCGCGAGGTGGACCAGGGTCAGCACGACGGGGACCGCGACGTCATGGCGGTGAGCTCCGCCGGGATGCTCGTCCGCCGGGATGTCTGGGATCAGGTCGGCGGTTTCGACCCGGCCATGCCGCTGCTGCGCGACGACGTCAACTTCTGCTGGCGGGTGCACGCCGCCGGGCACCGGGTGCGGGTGGTCACCGACGCCGTCGTCTACCACCTCGAGGCCACGGCCCGCAACCGGCGCACGCCGTCCGCTGCCCCCCGGCCGCGCCGGATGGACCGGCACAACGCGCTGCTCACGCTGCTGGCCAACCTGCCCCTGTGGCCCGCGCTGTCCGCGCTGGCCGGCAACCTGGTGCTGTCCGCCCTGCGCACGGTGTTCTTCCTGCTCGCCAAGCGCCCCCGGGCCGCCCTCGACGAGTGCGCCGGGGTCGGGTCGGTCCTCGGGCACCCGCTGCAGCTGGCCGCGGCCCGGCGGCGCCGGGCCCGGGGCCGCCGGGCCGCGTACGGCCGCCTGCGCGCCGACCTGCCTCCCGGCCACTCCGTACGGCGCCTGGCAGAGTTCGCCGCGAGCGTGTTCTACACGTCAACCCAGATCGACACCGCGGGCAGCCATCACGCCACGGACGACCCGGCCGACGACGACTTCATGCTCGTGGACACCGGCCTCGCGCAGCGGATCCTGACCCACCCGGCTGTCCTGCTGGTGGCCGGGCTCACCATCATCGCGCTGGTCGCGGAGCGCTCGCTGCTGGGCGCGGGCACGCTGACCGGCGGGGCGCTGACCCCAGCCTGGGGTGGCGCGGCCGCGCTCTGGCACGAGTACCTGCAAGGGTTCCACCCGGCCGGGATCGGATCAGCCACCTCCGCCCCGCCCTATGTGGCGGTCGTCGCCGCGCTCGCCACGGTGCTCGGTGGCAAGCCCTGGCTGGCCATCGACGTCATCATGATCGGTGCCATCCCGCTCGCCGGGCTGACGGCCTTCCTCGCGACCCGCCGGGTGACCAAGTCAGTCCTGGCCCGGGTCTGGGCCGCGGCCGCCTACGCGCTGCTGCCGGTCGGCATGGGCGCGGTAGCGGCCGGCCGGTTCGGCTCGGCCGTGGTCTTCGTCCTCATCCCCGTCATCGCCGTGCTGGCCGCCCGGATCTTCACCGAGGCCCCGCGCCGGGCCCGCCGCGCCGCCTGGGCGACCGGCCTGGTCGTCGCGATAGCAGCCGCCTTCGTGCCGCTGGTCTGGGTCGTCGCTGTCCTGGCGGCCCTGCTCGCGGCGGTGGTCTTCCGCCGGTCGGGCCGGGGCATGCTGCTCAACCTGGGCATCACCGTGGTCGTGCCCCCGGTGCTGCTGCTGCCGTGGACGCTCGACGTCGCCACCCGGCCGTCCCTGCTGTTCCTCGAGGCCGGGAACAAGGTGCCCGGGCTGGCCACGGCGGCCCTGCCCGCCCGGTCACTGCTGCTGTTCTCGCCAGGCGGCCCCGGCCTGCCACCGTTCTGGGTGATGGGCGGGCTGGCCCTGGCCGCGCTGGGTGCCCTGCTGCTCACCGCCCGGCGGTCCCTGGTCATGGCGGGCTGGTCGGTAGCCCTGCTCGGCCTGCTGGTCTCGATCGCCGTGAGCCGGATGCTGCTGACCACGGAGGACGCCAGCAAGCGCGTGGTGGCCTGGCCCGGGATCTCGCTCGCGATCGCGGCGGCCGGCCTGGTGCTCGCGGCGGTCGTGGCGGCCGATGCCCTGCCCGCCCAGCTCGGTGAGGGACGGTGGCGCCGCCCGGCCGGGCTCGGCGTCCTGCTCCTGATCGTGGTGGCGTGCAGCGCGCCGCTGCTGGCTGCGGGTTCCTGGGTGGCCACCGGGGTCCGGGGCCCGGTCGGCGGGGCGGCCGGGCCGGTGCTCCCCCCGTTCGTCAGTGTGTCCGCCAACACCGGGCAGCGGTTGCGCACCCTCGTCCTGCGCGCCGAGCACGGGACCATTACCTACGACGTGCTCCGCGGCGCCGACCCGCTGCTGGGCGCTACCGACCTGGCCCAGCCCCCGGCCGCCCAGCGCACCCTGGACGCCGTCGTGTCCACCCTGGCCGCGCCGGGCGGCGGGGACGCCCAGGACGAGGGCCAGGCCCTGGCGGCGATGGGCATCGGCTACGTGCTGCTGCCCGCGCCGGCCAGCATCGCGCTGGCCAGCACCCTGAACGGTGTCGCCGACCTGCGCCCGGTGAGCAGGACGTCCACCTTCCAGCTGTGGCGGGTGACGCGGACCGCGGCCCGTGTCCGGGTCCTCGAGCCGGACGGCCAGCTGGTCTCGGTGCCTTCCGGGCCGGTGGGCGTCTCGGCGGCGGCACCGCGCAGCGGCGGCACGCTGGAGCTGGCTGAGCCGGCCGGCGGCTGGACCGCCACCCTCAACGGCACGGCGCTGCAGTCTGTCCCCTCGCCGGCCGGCAGCTGGGCCCAGGCCTTCCGGCTCCCGGCCGGCGGCGGCACGCTCGACATCTCCCACAGCCAGCTGAGCCGGACCCTGATCGTGGTGCTGGAGGCGCTGGCCCTGCTGGTGGTGATCGCCCTCGGGCTGCCGGGCGCCCGGCTCCCCGGCGAGAGCGCCGCCGGCGCCGCAACGGAACGAACCGCGGGCGGCCGCCGGGAACGCGGCCGCGAGAAGCCGGAGGAGCTCGCCGAGCCGGGGCTGGAATCCGGGCTGGAGCCCGGGAGCGTGCCCGGCGAGGCCGAGGAACCGTCCCGGGGCAGCCGGCTGTCCCGCCGGGCGGCGGCTGCGGGCCGGGCTGGTGCGGGCCGCAGCGGCGCAGGCCCCCGCCGGGCCGGCGGGACGCGCGCGGCACCGGACGGGGCGGCCGCAGACCGGACCCCGGGCAGGCCTGGGCGCCGGGCCGCGGCCTCGGGACCAGGCACATCGGGACCCGGCGCACCGCTCAGCGGGCCGGGCGCAGGCCGGCGCGGGACGGTCGGCTCCTCCCGCTCCGCACGGCACGAAAACGAAGACCTCGACGCTTTCCCGGGAGCTGACCTGGCGATGGACGCCGGGGCGGCGGCCACGACGGGTTTCGGGGAGGCGGACGGTTTCGGGTCTGATGCCGCCGGCCGCCGCGACCTGCTCCGGCGGACCTGCTCCCGGCGGACCTGCCCCCGGCCCCGGCCGGCTCAGCGGCCGGCTCCCCGGCCGGCGGGGGCTTCTGGGACCAGGACGACAGCCCGACGTCGCTGCGGGACCGGGGGAGCGCGCCCTGGGAACAAGTCGGTGCGCCGCCCCACAGCGGCCGCCACGGTCGGCGTTGGCGGGCGCGGAACCCGCTGGCGGCCAGGACGATGACCCGGCTGCCGGCCGGGGCGGCCGCAAACGATGGCTGCGAGGCCGGAAGACCAAGGAACGCAGCGCCCCGGAGCCGGAGACGGCGGTGTCGTCGGCGCCCGGAACGAGCGCTGATGGGCGCGGCCGCGCCGGGCACGACGGCAGCCGGCGAGGTGACGCCAGCCCTGAGTACCCGCCGGATCAGTACGCCGCGACCGGGCATCGCGGTGGGGTGGGCACCGGCCCGCGCCGTCGCGGGCCCGGGGATACCAGCGGCCCCTACCCGAGCCCCTCATACGGCAGCGGTGAATACCCCAGCGGCGAGTACCGCGGTGCCGGTTACGGCGGGCCCGACTACGAGGGCACCGGTTATGGCGAGACCAGCTACGGCGGTCCCGGGCAGGGCGACTCCGGACCTGGCCGTCCTGGCCAGCGCAGCGGTGGCTACAGCACTGGCGGCTACACCAGTGGTAGCGACAGCCGGGCTGGCGACAGCCGGGCCAGGCGACAACAGTGGCGGGTACAGCCGTGCTGGCTACGGTGACGGCGGCCCGGCCCACGGGAGCGGGGCCTACGGCAGTGGCCAGTATCCCCAGGCCGGCCAGGGCGGCGGACGGCGGGTGAGCCGTGGCCGGCTGCCCGGCGATGACGACGTGCTGCCGCCGCGGCGGGGGACGGCCTCCGGGGGTTACCCGGCTGAGCCGGGCATCCCGCCGGCCGGTTCCGGCCGGCGCGGGGCGGGCTATCCCGACGCCGCACCGCCGGACGGGGCCTATCCGGGTGCGCCGGCCTACCCGGAGTCCGCCGGTTACGCGGCCGGGCGCTCCCGGTCCGGCGGCTACCCCGAGGACTCGTCCCGGTCCCATGCTGGCGAGTCCGGCTCGGACTGGGCGAATCCCGATGGGTCTGGTTCGGCCTGGTCCAGCCCGGGTGGTTCTCATCCGGGTGGGTCTGGTTCGGCCTGGTCCAGCGCCGGTCGCTCCGGCTCCGCCTGGCCAGAGCCCGCCGCGGGCAGCGGGGGCTTTCCCGGCCCCGCGGAGCCACACGCAGCCCACGAGGGCGCTGGGTACGTGCCCGCCGAGTTCCCGGCCGCTGAGTACCCCGTCCCTGAGTACCCCGTCCCTGAGTACCCCGTCCCTGAGTACCCCGCCCCGGAGTACCCCGCCCCCGAGTACCGGGGCAGCGACTATCCCGGTCCCCGGTACTCCGGCCACGACGAGCCCGGTACCGGGGAGTACTCCGGCACGGAGTACCCCGGCCCCGAGTATCCCGCTCCCGAGGACTACTCCAGCAGCCGCGCGCACGTGACCCGGGGCCGTGATCCCGCAGATGAGCCGGGGGAGGGTGACTGGTGAGGAACCTGCGCGGCAGCCGGGTTCTGTTCGCGGCCGTGGTGGTCGTCCTGCTGGGTGGCCTCTACGCGCTGGCTGGCCTGCGGCACCCCATCGCGGTCAGCGCTGGGTCGACGCCCGCGGCCCCGCGCTCGGTCCCGGTGACCTCGGTAACCCGGGTCTGCCCCGCGCCAGGGACCCAGTTCAGCCGGGGCGGCGGCATCGCGGTGATGGCGTCCCCAGGCAGCCAGAGCACGGGCAGCCAGGGCACGGGCAGTTCCGGCCCGGTGTCCTCCGGGTCGGCGGTCGTAACCCGGCTGGCGGGCCAGGGCGGCAGCACCGCCGGCCCGGCGGTGTTCCGCATCACCAAGGCCGGGCACGCCGCGGCTCGCCACCGTGAGCGTTGACCACACCACCCGGGCCCAGGCTGGTGCCAAGGGCAAGCCCAGCACGACCACGGTCGTGTCCACGGCCACCCGGGGCGGTGTCGTGGTTCAGGCCAGCGGGGCGCTGGCCCAGGGCCTGGACGTCGAGCAGACCGCCGGAACGGACCTGCCCACCGCGGCCTGCAGCAGCCCTGGTACCGACTTCTGGTTCGTCGGCCCGGGACAGCGCACCGCCGGGCGCATCCAGGTGTACCTGATGAACGCGAGCAGCCAGCCGGCCGACGCGGACGTGGACATCTTCACCGACGCCGGGCCCCTGCAGAACACCACCGATAACGGGATCACCGTGCCGCCGCACGGGATGATCGTCCAGTCGCTGGCCCCGGTGCTGCGCAACTCCCGGTCGCTCGCCCTGCACGTGCGGACCAGCGTGGGGCAGGTGGTCGCCGCGGTCCAGGAGAGCACCGGCACGGGCGCGGGGGCGTGGCTGCCCGCCGCCCAGGCCCCGTCCACCCACCTGGTGATCCCGGGCCTGCCGGCCGCGGCCGGCAGCCGCAACCTCTACCTCTCGGTGCCCGGCGTGAAGGACGCGAACGTCTCGGTCTCCGCGGTCACGTCCCGCGGCACCTACGTGCCCACCGGGGCGGGCGGCATCGACATCCCCGGCGGGTCCGCCGCGGAGGTCTCGCTGCCGTCGCTGGCGGGGATCCCGGCCGCGATCAAGCTGACCGCCAGCGCCCCGGTCGCCGCGACCATCATGATCCCCGGGGGCACGAACGGCTCGCCGGGCTCCTTCACCGCGGCCGTGCCCGCGATCGAGGAACAGGGCGTGATCGCGGACAACGTGACCGGCGCCGGCCGGGCGTCGGCGCTGATCCTGTCCGCGCCGCACGCCACAGCGCGGGTGAGCGTGGCCCAGATCTCCGCTGCGGGCTCGGCGCGCACTACCCAGACAGTGCAGATCAGTTCCGGGAAGAGCGTCGTGGTGACGCTCAAGGCGGTGCCCAAGGTGCCGCGTGGCACGCCGTTCGCGGTGGTGATCTCGCCGCTGGCGGGCTCGGGCCCGGTCTACGCGGGCCGCGTGATCTCGGCCAGCGGGACAGGCGGCGCGCTGCAGTCGCTGCTCCCGGTGGCCAGCTCGCTGGTCACGATCCCGCTGCCCCCGGTCCGCAACGAGGCCATCTCCGCCGTGCCGTGAGCCGCCGTGGGCCAGGGTTACGACTCCGGGCCGTGAACCCGGTCAGTCCACGTCCCCGAAGCCCGGATCCACGTCCTCCGGGTCGACGCCAAGCAGCCGGGCGAACTCCTCCACCACCACCTCGAAGACGAGTTCGCCCAGTTCGTCCTCGCTGTCGGCGCGCGCCGACAGCGGCCGCCGGTACACCACGATCCGCGGCGGCCGGGCCACCGTCCCGCCCGCTGTGCCTGGCGAGCCGGGATCCAGCCGGGCCAGGGACACGCTCTCCGGCCCGAGGCCGGGCGGGTCCGGCGGCGGGATCTCCTCGACCGCGAACTCCACCCCGGACAGCTGGGCCTCCCAGCGCGGCTCCAGCCGGGCGACGGCCTCCAGGATGAGCTCGTCGAACCGCTGCGACCGGCTCCGGTGCAGGGGCACCCCGGGCGGGGCCAGCACGCCGCGAAGCCCGCGCCCATGCCGGTCCCGCCGCCTGATCCGGGCGCGGTCTTCCGGGGGCTTGTCCCCGTCCGCCTCACCGGTGTGCACAGTTGCCGAGGGTATCCCGGGTGCTCGCCGGGCGCCCGGCGGCCGCGCCGCGCGGGTGCGGCAGGGCCCGTTCGCGGCCGCTGATCGGGTCGCTGAGCGAGACACGATCGTGCAGTGTGCCCCGGGTGGTGGCGTTACCGCCCGCGGATGGGTACGGTCAGCCGTTGTGAGCGATGCACGCGACCCCTCTCCCCGCCGGTCGCGCTGGCACGCCACGAACCAGTGCGACCCGGCCGGCGGCCCGTCATGGTGAGCACCCGCCGTTGCTCACGGCCGGCCTGCAAGCGCCCGGCCGTGTACACGCTGACGTACGTGTACCGCGACTCCACGGCGGTACTCGGCCCGCTCGCCGCGTACGTCGAGCCGCACTGCTACGACCTGTGCTCGGCGCATGCCGACCGGCTGACCGCGCCACGCGGGTGGGAAGTCGTCCGGCTCCCGGTCGAACCTGCCCCGCCAGAGACCGATGACCTGGAAGCGCTGGCCAACGCGGTGCGTGAGGCCGCCCTGCCGCCGGCCGGCGAGCCGGTCGGCCAGGGCGTCGAGGTGGGCAGGCGCGGCCACCTGCGGGTGCTGCGCTCCTCACCCGACGCGCGGGACCGGCTGAGCTAAGCCGGCCGCCCTCCGGGCCCGCGACGGGCCGGTAGGCTCGGTGTCCATGTTCCGGCGGCCAGCCGGCCGCTGGCGCCGGGGCGGGTGGGGTTCCGCGGAATATTTGGGCAGAGGTATCCCAGCACCTCATAAAGCCGGCGCCGGCGCGGCGCTGACTGCGGCAGTGTGGCCCGCAGTGCGGTGGGCTAGTGCGGTGGGCTGGTGCGGCAGGCCGCTGCCATGGCCCAGCGCCAGTAGCCGGACCCGCGTGGGCGGCCAGCCGGAAATGACGCGAACGGACCCGGGCGCGCGACCGCCGGGTTAGATACGGGAGGCAGGGCCTCAGTGGGCTCCTACGAGAAGATCTTCAAGGCCTATGACGTCCGCGGGATCGTCCCCGACGAACTCGACGAGGACGTCGCCGAATCGGTGGGGGCCGCGTTCGTCCGGCTTACCGGCGCCCCCAGTGTGGTCACCGTGCACGACATGCGGACCTCGTCCCGCCCGCTGGCCGAGGCGTTCGCCCGGGGCGCCACGTCCCAGGGCGCCGACGTCATCGAGGGCGGCCTCGGCTCGACCGACGTGCTGTACTACGCGAGCGGCAGCCTGGGCATGCCCGGCGCGATGATCACGGCCAGCCACAACCCGGCCAAGTACAACGGGATCAAGCTGTGCCGGGAAGGGGCCCGGCCGGTCGGCCGGGACACCGGGCTGATCGAGCTGCGGGACGCGGCCGCTCAGGGCCTGCCGCCGTACCACGGCACTCCCGGCGTGATCGTGCAGCGGGACCTGCTCGCCGGCTACGCCAGCCATCTCAAGAAGCTGGTCGATCTGTCCGCCATCCGGCCGCTGAAGGTGGCCGTGGACGCGGGGAACGGGATGGCCGGGCACACCGTCCCGAAGGTCTTCGAGGGGCTGCCGATCACCGTGGTGCCGCTCTACTTCGAGCTGGACGGGACCTTCCCGAACCACGAGGCCAACCCGATCGATCCGCAGAACCTGCGCGACCTGCAGCGCGCGGTGATTGACTCGGGGGCCGACATCGGCCTGGCCTTCGACGGGGACGCGGACCGCTGCTTCGTGGTGGACGAGCGCGGAGCCGTTGTCTCACCTTCGGTGCTCACCGCGCTCATCGCCGTCCGGGAGCTGGCCCGCGAGCCCGGCGCCGCCGTCATCCACAACCTGATCACCTCCCGCGCAGTGCCCGAGATCATCACCGAGCACGGCGGTATCCCCATACGAACTCGTGTCGGGCACTCGTTCATCAAGGCGCGGATGGCTGAGACGGGGGCCGTGTTCGGCGGCGAGCACTCCGGCCACTTCTACTTCCGTGACTTCTGGTACGCCGACTCCGGGATGCTCGCGGCCCTGCACGTGCTGGCCGCGCTCGGCGAGCAGGACGCCCCGCTGTCCGACGTTCTGGCTGGTTACGGCCGGTACGTGGCCACCGGCGAACTCAACAGCGAGGTAGCCGACCAGGCCGGGGCCACCGCGCGGGTCCGCGCGGAGTTCGCCAGCCGGCCCGGCGTCACCTTCGACGAGCTCGACGGGCTGACCGTCACCGGCGACGGCTGGTGGTTCAACCTGCGCCCGTCCAACACCGAACCGTTGCTCCGGCTGAATCTGGAGGCATCGGACGAGGACACTATGCTCAGGCTGCGCGACGAGGTGCTCGGCATCGTGCGCGGTTAGCCCGGATCTCCGGGCTTTCCCACAGACCCACGCACTTGTGGAGAACTAGTGAAGATCGACGACTGGCTGCTCGACATTCTCGCCTGCCCGAAGTGCCACGCCCCGCTGCGCGTGGATGAGGCCGCCAGCGAGCTGGTGTGCACCGGCGAGGACTGCGGCCTGGCCTACCCCGTGCGCGACGATATCCCGGTGCTCCTGGTCGACGAGGCGCGGCAGCCGGGAACTCCGTCGTGACCCTAGCCCCGCAGGACCGCCTGGACGACCTGGCCCTGCTGGAGGCTGGAGATCCGGGTGGCGTGCTCCGGCAGGTGGCGTCGGCGGCCGCCCAGGTGCGCACTTTGGCGCGGGTCACCGCCGACACGGACCTGGGCCCGGTGCTCTCGGCCGGCCGCCCGAGGTCGATCGTGGTCGCCGGGATGGGCGGCTCGGGGATGGCGGGGGAGGTGCTCGCCGCGGTCTGCGGCCCCGGTGCCGCCTTGCCGGTCGTCACGCAGCACGACTACCGGCTGCCGGGCTGGGTCGGTGCGGCCGACCTGGTTATCGCGGTGTCCTGCTCGGGCCAGACCGAGGAGACCCTGTCAGCCGCGGAGGAAGCCGTGCGCCGGGGCTGCCCGCTGCTCGCCGTGGGCCGTCCGGGCTCGGCGCTGGCCCTGATCGCCGAGCAGGCCCGGGCCCCGTTCATCCCCGTCGAGCCCGCGGGCATGCCGCGCGTGATGCTGTGGAGCCTGGCCGTGCCGCTGATGATCGTGGCGGACCAGCTGGGCGTGGCAGACATCCCGGCGGCGGGGCTCGAGGCGGCCGCCGCGGACCTGGAGCGGGTCTCGCACCTCTGCCGGCCCGACAGTGAGTCGTTCGTCAACCCGGCCAAGACGCTGGCCCTCGAGCTGGCCGGGACGCTGCCCATGATCTGGGGCAGCTCGCCGCTGACCGGCGTGGCGGCCACCCGGTTCGGTGGCCAGCTGAACGAGAACGCCAAGTACCCGGCGGTCACCGGGGTGCTGCCCGAGGCCAACCACAACCAGGTGGTGGTGTTCGACGGCCCCTTTGCCCCGTGGCCGGCCGAGGGCGAGGTGGTGCTGGACGAGGAGAAGGATCCGCGCCCGCCGGTGCCGTTGCGGCTCGTCATCCTGCGGGACGGCCAGGAGCACCCGCAGGTGGCCCGCAGGCGCGAGGTGTCGGCCGAGCTGGCGGCGCAGCGCGGGATCGGGGTGAGCGAGCTCGCCGCGGACGGTGACACGCCGCTGCAGCGGCTGGCCAGCCTGATCCAGCTGATCGACTACGCCACCGTGTACCTGGGCATCGCGATCGGGGTCGACCCCAGCCCGATCGCTGTGATCAGCGAGCTGAAGGAACGGATCGTCTAGTTGCCTGACGCGCCGTCGCCTGACCCGGTTTTTCCTGACGCGCAGGCGGAAGAACCCTCCTCCGAGGGACTGCGCGCGGTGCTGGCCGCGCTGGGCGCGAACCTCGGCATCGCGGTCACCAAGCTGGTCGCGTTCGCCATCACCGGGTCGGCGTCGATGCTCGCCGAGTCGGTGCACTCGGTGGCGGACAGCGGGAACCAGGCGCTCCTGCTGCTCGGCCGCCGCCGGGCCCGGCAGGAACAGACCGAGGAACACCCGTTCGGGTTCGGCCGGGAACGCTACTTCTACGCGTTCATCGTGGCCGTGGTGCTGTTCACGGTGGGCTCGGTGTTCTCGCTGTACGAGGGCGTCCACAAGATCATCAGCCCGGAGCAGATCCACTCGCCGGTGGTGGCCTTCGCGGTCCTGATCATCGCGATGGGCCTGGAGAGCTTCTCGCTGCGCACCGCGGTACGCGAGACCAACCTGGTCCGCGGCCGGAACGGGTGGCGGGCGTTCATCCGCCGGGCCAAGGCCCCCGAGTTGCCCGCCATCCTGCTGGAGGACCTGGCCGCGCTGATCGGGCTGGTCTTCGCGCTGGCCGGGGTGGCGCTGACCGTCATCACCGGCGACCCGGTCTGGGACGGGGCGGGCTCGCTGGCTATCGGCGTCCTGCTCGGCTGCGTGGCCGCGGTGCTGGCGGTCGAGATGAAGAGCCTGCTGATCGGGGAGTCGGCCAGCACCGAGGTGGAGCGGGCCATCGTCACGGCCCTGGAAGCGGGCCCGGAGGTGGAGCGGGTCATCCACCTGCGGACCCTGCACATGGGCCCGGAGAGCCTGCTCGTCGCGGCCAAGATCGCGATCAGCGGCGCGGACAGCGCGGCGCTGGTGGCCGCGGGGATCGACGCGGCTGAACGGCGGGTCCGCAGCTCGGTACCGATCGCCGAAATGATCTACCTGGAGCCCGACATCTACCAGCCGGGCAAGGCGGATGTCACCGACCCGGCCATCCGCGCGGTCCGCCGCCCCCGCCGCCCCGGCGACTAGCCCAGACCCCGGGCACCACCATCACCCCGAGCCCAAAATCCCCGGGCACCACCAGCACCACGGGCCACATCATCGGGCCAGTTGATCATGGCCAGCGTTGACTTTTCCCGTGCGGCGTTCGTCCGGGCGGGTGTTTTGTCCGGTTCAGGCGCACGTTACGCGGGAGACGTGGGCGGGAGGGGCAGTGTGACTCGTGGGCCCTGGGGCGGTGCGGCCCAGGCTGGCGGTGGACGCGACCGCAGCACCCATCCCCGGTCGGGCCTGGGATCGGCGAGGCCAGCGGGGACGTGGGTTCCGTGAGCTGGGAGGGGCACTGGGAAGGCCAGGGCCGGGGTGTTTGGCGGGGCGGTCGTTATGGGCGGGGGGAGGGCGTGGGTGGTCCGGTGGGACGGCGGGCTGGAGGATGCGCTGGAGCGCCCGGCACGGCCGGCGGTCCCGCCCGGCCAGGTGGCGCTGGGCGGATGGGGCGCTGTCCCATGCTGAGCAGGCGGAGGGCGCGTTCCTTCTCGAAGTCCAGGGCGCTGCCGGGCGGGGGCGGGATCCGCCCGATCCGGCGGCCCAGCTCTGCGACCTGGGCCCGGACCCCGGGCTCGGCCAGCACCCGGAGGCCGAAGGCCAGCGCGGCCGGGCTGATGTCCAGCCGCCGCTCCAGGTCCAGGGCCAGCGCGACCGCGGCCACGTCCTGATCACGGAACTGGCGGTGCCCCGGGCCGCGGCGCGTTCGGCCTCCCGCTCGGCGCTCCGCGGGACGTCCCGCCGCGTCCTGCGCCGCGCGTCCCGCTTCGCCTCCCGCCGCGCGCCCCGCTCCGCCCGCTGCTGCGCCCCCAGCCGCGCGTCCGGCCGGGCGTCCCGCTCCGGCTCCCGCTGCGCGTCCCGCTGGGCGCGCCGCCGCGGGCGTCTCCCAGCCGGCCTCGCTGGCTCCCGCCCCGCCCAGGGTGGGCAGCAGGCCCAGGGTCTCCCGGTAGCGGAGCATCCGGGGGGACGTGCCGAGCCGCTGGGCGGCCTCCGTGATCCGCATAGGCTGAATCTAACATCTTTTTGTCAAGAAACCCGCCTGAAGGCTGCGCCCAGGCCGGACCGTGCCGTACGGTCGGGGAAGCCGACCATCCGTGACCCTGCTGAGGAGTGTCATGCCCACCGAATCCGTCCCGTTCAAGGTCGCCGATCTGTCGCTCGCCGACTTCGGGCGCAAGGAGATCAGGCTCGCCGAGCACGAAATGCCGGGGCTGATGGCGGTCCGGGAGGAGTACGCGGACGCGCAGCCGCTGCGCGGGGCGCGGGTCACCGGATCGCTGCACATGACCATCCAGACCGCTGTCCTGATCGAGACCCTGGCCGCCCTCGGCGCCCAGGTCCGCTGGGCCAGCTGCAACATCTTCTCCACCCAGGACCACGCCGCCGCGGCGGTGGCGGTCGGGCCGGAGGGCACCCCGGAGGACCCCCAGGGCATCCCGGTGTTCGCCTGGAAGGGCGAGACGCTGGAGGAGTACTGGTGGTGCACGAACCAGGCGCTGACCTGGGCGGGCCAGGACGGGCCCAACATGATCCTCGATGACGGCGGCGACGCCACCATGCTGGTGCACAAGGGCGCCGAGTACGAGGGGGCCGGGGCCGTCCCGTCCGCGGCCGAGGACGACGCCGAGGAGTGGAAGGTCGTGCTCGACCTGC
This sequence comes from uncultured Actinomycetes bacterium, assembly GCA_963844695.1. GTDB lineage: Bacteria > Actinomycetota > Actinomycetes > Streptosporangiales > Streptosporangiaceae > RYN-230. The sequence goes on along the minus strand of CAWJPL010000007.1, from coordinate 167,747 downwards.
TCCGCGAGTCCCTGGAGACCAGCAAGGACCGGTGGACGCTGATGGCCGAGGGCATCCGCGGGGTGACCGAGGAGACCACCACCGGCGTGCACCGGCTGTATGAGATGGCCAACACCGGCACCCTCGCGTTCCCGGCCATCAACGTGAACGACTCGGTGACCAAGTCCAAGTTCGACAACATCTACGGCTGCCGTCACTCGCTGATCGACGGGATCAAGCGGGCCACCGACGTGCTCATCGGCGGCAAGGTTACCGTGGTCTGCGGCTACGGCGACGTGGGCAAGGGCTGCGCGCAGTCGCTGCGCGGCCAGGGCGCCCGGGTCATCGTCACCGAGGTGGACCCGATCTGCGCCCTGCAGGCGGCCATGGACGGCTTCCAGGTGGCCAAGCTGGACGACGTGGTCACGACCGCGGACATCTTCGTCACCGCCACCGGCAACCGGGACGTCATCACCGCCGACCAGATGCGGATGATGAAGCACCAGGCCATCGTGGGGAACATCGGCCACTTCGACAACGAGATCGACATGGCCGGGCTGGCCCGGATCCCCGGCATCCGGCGGATGATCATCAAGCCGCAGGTGGACGAGTGGCAGTTCAACGACGGCCACGCGATCATCGTCCTGTCCGAGGGCCGGCTGCTCAACCTGGGCAACGCCACCGGCCATCCGAGCTTCGTGATGTCCAACTCCTTCACCAACCAGGTCATCGCGCAGATCGAGCTGTTCACCAAGGCGGACGAGTACCCGGTGGGCGTGCACACGCTGCCCAAGTACCTGGACGAGAAGGTGGCCCGGCTGCACCTGGACGCGCTCGGGGTCCGGCTCACCGAGCTGACCAAGGAGCAGGCCGGCTACATCGGCGTCCCGGTGGAGGGCCCGTACAAGCCGGACCACTACCGCTACTAAAGACACGTCACCAACGCCATGAGCGAGCGGCCGCCCGGCGCCCCGTCCGACATCGCGGACGCCGGGCTGGCCGGCGCAGGATCGGCCCGAATCGGCTGGGCCCAGCGTTCCATGCCGGTGCTGACCGGCATCGGCAAGGTTTTCGTTAGGGAAAAACCGCTGGCCGGCCATACGGTAGCCGCTTGCCTGCACGTCACCGCGGAAACGGCGGTGCTGGTGCAGACGCTGCGTGCGGGGGGTGCGCAGGTCTACCTGGCCGCCTCGAACCCGCTGTCCACCCAGGACGACATCGCGGCCGCGCTGGACGCCTGCGGTGCCGCGGTGGTGTTCGCCCGGGCCGGGGCCGACCGGGTGGCCTACGAAGAGCACATCCACCGGGCCCTGGACGCCGGCCCGGACCTGGTGGTGGACGACGGCGGTGACCTGATGGAGGCGCTGCACGGGGAGCGGCCCGACCTGCTCGGCAAGGTGCTGGGCGGGTGCGAGTCCACCACGGCCGGGGTCATCCGGCTGCGCCGGATGGCCAGCGAGGGCACGCTCGCCTTCCCCGCGGTCGCCGCGGACGCCACCGGCACCCGGCTCATGCTGGACAGCACGTACGGCACCGGCCAGTCCACCATCGACGGGATCATCCGGGCCACCAACATCATGCTGGCGGGCCGGACCGTGGTGGTGGCCGGGTACGGCTGGTGCGGCCGGGGCATCGCCCAGCGGGCCCGGGGGCTCGGCGCGCAGGTCATCGTGACCGAGGTCGATCCGGTCCGGGCGCTGGACGCGATGATGCAGGGCTACCGCGTGCTGCCGATGGCGGACGCTGCGCTGATCGGCGAGGTGTTCATCACCGCGACGGGTTCGCGGGAGGTGATCACCGCCGCGCACCTGGCCGTGATGCGGGACGGCGCGATCCTGGCCAACGCCGGCCACTTCGACGTGGAGATCGACGTGCGGGCCCTGGCCGTGCTGGCGGTCAGCGTGGAGCGGGACGTGCGGCCGCACACCGACGAGTACGTGCTCGCGGATGGGCGGCGGCTGCTGCTGCTGGCCGAGGGGCGGATCGTCAACCTGGTCGCCGCGGAGGGCAACCCGCCCATGGTGATGGACGTGTCGTTCGCCGGGCAGGCGCTGGTGCTGGCCTGGCTGGCCCGCGAGCACGGTTCGCTGCTGCCGGGTGTGCACCGGGTCCCGGCCGCCATCGACGACGAGATCGCCCGCCTGGCCCTCGGCGCGACGGGCGCCGCCATCGACGAGCTGAGCCCGGCCCAGCAGGAGTACCTGGACTCCTGGCAGCAGCCCTAGCCCCGGCGTAGGGAGAGCCGCTCAGTGCCGGCCTGGTCACCCAGGGGGGAGGAAGCCTCCCGGGCGGGACGGCGGTGGGGAAGCCGGGGGTTCCGGGGGCGTGGTCGCGGTCGCCCCGGCGCTGGCTGCTCCCTCGGGTGCGGGCGTGGTCGCCGCGCCAGTCGCGGCTGGAGCGGGGCCGGCGCTCGGCCGGGCCTGATCGTGGGCAGCCGGGGCGGGTGAGCCGGGACTCGGCTGGGCGGTCATCCGGGCGTGCGCACGGTTCCGGCGCTCGGCGAGCACCGCGGACAGGTAGTCGGGCGGGCTGGTGCCGGCCGGCGGGGGCGGGGTCACCTGGGCGATCACCGCGACGGCGATCCGGCGGCCGAACTCCTCCCGGGTCGCCGGGGTGAAGTCGAAGTACCGGCTCAGGTACTGGCGCGCGGTCTCCGCGGTCGCGTCGGTCAGCCCGGACAGCTCGGCCGTGGCCGCCCAGGCGGCCAGCGCCGGGGGCAGCGCCGACATCGGGGCGGTCGTGCCACGGCGGCCGGGCAGCCGCTCGGTGATCACGAACGTGCCGGCGAAGATGTCGCCGAGGCGCTTGCCGCCGGACGACAGCAGCGAGGTGATCAGCGCGAGGAAGCCGATCGTCAGCCAGATCTCCAGGACCCCGGCCAGGGCCCGCATCAGCGCCTGGCGGAATCGCTCCGGACCGCCGTCGTCGCTGACCACGCGCAGCCCGAGGGCCAGCTTGCCCAGCGACCGGCCGCGGCTCAGGGTCTCGAAGAGGGTCGGGTAGCCCACGATGATCGCCACGGAGACGGTCAGCGAGATCGCCGCGACCGCCGCCGCGTCGAGGCCGCCACCGGCTCCGACGGCCAGCGCCACGCCGCCCAGCCCGAACAGCAGCACCAGCTGGATCGCGATGTCGATGAGCACGGCCAGGGTGCGGCTCGGGAAGCGGGCCAGCGGCACGTCGATGACGACGGCTTCGCCGGTGATCACCTCGGCCACGCGGTTCCCCAGTCTGTCAGTAGGCTGCCTGGAGTGGACGTTGACGCATTTGCAGCCGCACACCAGGCCGATTGGGCCAGGCTAGACGAACTCGTCCGGCGGCGTCGGCGGCTGACCGGCGACGAGGTCGACGAGCTGGTCACGCTGTACCAGCGGACCACCACGCACCTGTCCGTGCTCCGCGCGTCCGGGCACGACCCGGTGCTCGCCGCCCGGCTCGCCAGCCGGGTCGCCCAGGCCCGGACCACGGTGACCGGCTCGCACGTGCCCGCCTGGTCGGCGGTGAGCCGATTCGCTGCGGTGTCGTTCCCGGCCATGGCCTACCGGGTCCGGTGGTGGTGGGCGGGGACCGCGGGCGGGTCCATCCTGGTCGGGGTCCTGCTGGGCTGGTGGGTGGCCCGGTCCCCGGGGGTGCAGGCCGCGCTGCTGCCCGGCTCGAGCGTCCGCCAGCTGGTCAATCACCAGTTCCGGGGCTACTACTCGCAGTACGCGGCCAGTTCGTTCGCCGCGAAGGTGTGGACCAACAACGTGTGGGTCGCCGCCGAGGCGCTGATCTTCGGCGTGCTGCTCGGGCTGCCCACGCTGGTGGTGCTGTTCGGGAACGCGGCCAACGCCGGGGTGGAAGGCGGCCTGATGGTCGCGCACGGGCGGGGCGGGCTGTTCTTCACCCTGATCCTGCCGCACGGGATGCTCGAGCTCACGGCGGTGTTCCTGGCCGCGGCGGCCGGGCTGCGGCTGGGCTGGAGCATCATCGACCCCGGGCCGCGGCCCCGCGGGCGGGCGCTGGCCGAGGAGGGCCGCTCCTCACTCACGATCGCGCTGGGTTTGATCGTGGTGCTGCTGGTCTCCGGGGTTATCGAGGCGTTCGTGACTCCCTCGCCGCTGCCCGCCTGGGCCCGGATCGGCATCGGCGCGGTGGCCGAGGTGGCGTTCGTGGGGTACGTCCTCGTGCTCGGGCGGCGCGCGGCGGCCGACGGGGCCAGCCCCGACATGGAGTTCGCGCCCGATACGGTCCCTGTGGCCGGCTAACGGCGTGGCCGGCTGGCAGCGTGGCCGGGCTGGCAGCGTGGCCGCCAAGAGCGTCGTTGACTTATGCAGGTGGATACCTGCATAATCGTCGGGTGGGCGATGACGACATGGTCTTCAGGGCCCTGGCCGATCCGACCCGGCGGGCTCTGCTGGACAGGCTCCGCGACCGAAACGGCCAAACCCTCGGGGAGTTGTGCGGGCCGCTGGAGATGGCGCGGCAGTCAGCGACCCAGCATCTGGGCGTTCTTGAGGCCGCCAACCTCATCACCACCATTCGCCGCGGCCGGGAGAAGCTGCACTACCTCAACCCCGTCCCGCTCTGGAACATCCAGGAACGCTGGATCGAGAAATTTGAAGGACCGCGGCTGCGGGCGCTGAGCGCCATCAAGCAACGAGCAGAGGAGGGCACCATGTCCGGACGGCCCGAGTACGTGTACGTCACCTACATCGAAAGCTCACCGGAGCGGGTGTGGGACGCATTGACCGACCCGGACCTGACCGCCAGTTACTGGGGGCACAGCAACGTCTCCGACTGGCGGCCCGGCTCACGCTGGGAGCACCGCCGCGTCGACGGCTCAGGCGTCGCGGACGTGATCGGGACGGTGCTGGAGTCGGTGCCACCGCGCCGGCTCACCCTGACGTTCGACGCCCCCGGAACCACCCCGGCCGACGGTCCCTCCACGGTCACCTTTGACATCGAGCCCTTTCACGAGATCGTCCGGCTCACCGTCACCCACGCGAACCTCGCCGACGACGACGCGTTGGACGCGGTCTCGACCGGATGGCCGGCCGTCTTCGCCAATCTCAAGTCCCTGCTCGAGACCGGGCACGTTCTGCCCCGCGCGCCGTGGGAGATGCACGCGGAACTGCGAGCCGCCCAGATGGCGCGCAACGACCCCCGCCCAGCAAGCTCGTGAGTCAGCCGAGCGCTACGCTGTGCCCTGCATTACGGTCGTCACGCGTCTGCTTTATGGGGGACTACATGCCCGAACTCCTGACCATCGCCCATGTGAGCCTGACAGTCAGCGATCTCGACCGCAGTGTCCCGTGGTACGAGCGACTCTTCGACGCAAAGCTGGTCCTGGACGACGAATCCAGTCGCATTTCGGCGCGCTGCCTTGGTTGTCGCAGGTCAAGCGCTCGTCGGGCTTCAGGAGTTTCCCGATCCGGCTGACTCGCTTCCTTTCAATGAGCGCCGAGTCGGGCTGGACCACCTGGCCTTTGCCTGTAGTAGCCGGGGTGAACTTGAAGCATGGAAGGCCCGGCTCGACGAACTCGGTATCGTCAATGGCGGTGTCGTCGATGCGGGTTACGGTTCCGTGCTGTCATTCCGTGACCCGGACAACATCGCGCTGGAATTCTTCGCGCTGCCCTCGTAGGTATCGCGGCCCGCAGGTGACTGGATAACGGAAGCGCCTCGCCTGTTACTCACATCGCCGAGTGCTGGTTGATGTCGTGCAGGAATTCCTTGACCGCTGGGAACGCGAGGTCGGGCCGGTCGCGAAAGACACGGTGGCGCGCCTGAGGCAACCGGACCAGTCGGGTCGTCGCGGCTGGAAGGCGGTGGGCGAGGTCCTCGACGACAGAGATCGGGCAGGTTTACTCTCAGGCGCTCAGTGGGCGCGGCGGCGGTTGTAGAGGTGCTGCGCCCACAGGTAGCCGGCCAGCGCGATCCCGGCGCTCCAGGCGATGGCGGCGATCGCGTCCGTCCCGGCGCCGGTACCGCTGAGCAGTCCGCGCACCGCTTGGGTGACGGGGGTGAAGGGCTGGTATTCGGCGAACTGGCGGAGCCCGGCCGGCATGGTCGCGGTGAGTACGAAGCCGCTGCTGAGGAAGGGCAGCAAGGTCAGCACCATGGGGGTGTTGCTGGCGGTCTCGACCGTCTTGGCGGCCAGGCCGAGAGCCGCGGACAGCCATATCAGGGCGAAGGCGAACAGGGTTAGCAGGCCGACGGCAGCCAGCCACGCCACCGGGCCCGCGGCAGGCCGGAAGCCGAGCGCGAGCGCGAACGCGAGCACGACGGCGAGCCCGAACAGGGCCTGGATCACGCTGGCGATCACATGGCCGGTAAGCACCGAGGAGCGAGCGATGGCCATGGTGCGGAACCGGTCGATGATGCCCGCGGTCATGTCCATGGCCACGGTGATCGCGGTGCCCTGCGCGGCGGCGGCCACGGTGATCAGCAGGATGCCCGGCATCACGTAGTCGAGGTAGGCGCTACGGCCGCCGGGCCCGCTGGTGAACCCGGCACCGAGCTGGCCGCCGAAGACGTAGACGAACAGGAGCAGGAACACGATCGGCATACCGACCAGCAGCAGCGTCATGGATGGGTAGCGCCGCAGCCGCCGCAGGTTGCGGCGCAGCATCGTCGCCGAGTCGGTGAGGGTATAGGCGAGGGTGCTCATCGCAGGGTTGCTTCCTTCTCGGGGACCTGAACCGGCTCCGTGCTGGGGCGGCCGGTGACGGCGAAGAACACGTCGTCGAGGTCGGGGGTGTGGATGGAGAGCTGCTCGACCTCGATGCGGGCGTCATCGAGCCGGCCGAGCAGGTGCCGGAGGGAGGCGACCGTGCCGTCACTGGGCACTTGCAGGGTGAGGTTCTCCTCGTCGCGCGACACCGGGCCAAGGAGGCCGGCCGCCGCCTCCACACGTCCGGGGCGGCGAACTGGAGCAGGACATGACCTCCCGGGATGCGGCGTTTTAGCTCTCCTGGACTGCCCTCGGCCACGATCCGGCCGCGGTCCAGTACCGCGATGCGGCCTGCCAGCTCGTCGGCCTCGTCGAGGTACTGGGTGGTCAGGAAGATCGTCACGCCGCCGGCCGCCAGCTCGCGGATACTGCGCCACATGGTGCGGCGGCTGCGCGGGTCCAGCCCGGTGGTGGGCTCGTCGAGAAAGATCAAGCGGGGCGTGCCGACCAGGGTCATCGCCAGGTCCAGCCGGCGGCGCATGCCCCCGGAATACGTTGACACCTGCTTGCGTGCGGCGTCGGCCAGCTCGAACCGGTCCAGCAGCTCGGCCACCCGCGCTCGGCCGTTGCCGCGGCCGAGATGGTGCAGGTCGGCCATCAGGCGCAGGTTCTCCTCGCCGGTCAGCAGATCGTCCACCGCGGAGAACTGGCCGGTGACCCCGATCGCGGCGCGCACCCCGTCCGGGTCGGTGACCACGTCGTGGCCCGCGACGCCGACCTGGCCGGAGTCGGCCGGGATCAGCGTGGACAGGATCTGCACCATCGTCGTCTTGCCCGCGCCGTTGGGCCCGAGCAGGGCGAAGATCGTGCCCTCGGCGACGGTGAGATCGATGCCGTCGAGCACCACTTTCCCGCCGAATGACTTGGACAGCCCGGCTACCGTGATGGCTGGCACGCTGCTCATGATCATCCTCGTCTCTACTCGCGGGTCTCGCCGGGGAGCTCACCTGCAGCGCGCAGCGCGTCACGATGGGCTATCCACTCGTCGTGCAGCAACGCGATCCGCTCTTGCAGGAAGTCGGCGAAGGCGGCCATCTCCAGCAGCGTCGCCCGCCGCTCGATAGGGGCACCCGCCACCACCGCCAGGCCCTCGCGGGCCAAGTCGCCGAGCTCCTGGTACTCGGTGATGTCGAACCCCCTGGACTCCGGCGACGTCAGGTCAAGGCGGACCCGGTCCATCCGCTCGCCCGCCGACCGGGTACGGCGGATCGCGTGCGTGGCCTCCAGTGCTTTCACCGCGCCGGTGATCGCGCTGCGGCTGGCCAGCAGCGCCTCGGCCAGCTCACCAATGCTCTGCTCTGGCGGATCGCAGACCGCCAGGTACCCAAGCAGGCGGCCCACCATCGGCGGATAGGCGTAGCGCCTCGCGTAGAAGCGCCCCATGTGGTCGGCAAAAGTGATCTCTGCATCGGTCGGCACGAGGCCAAGGTACACACATAACTGAGATAACACAAATCTGTGTCATCTCAGTATGGTTCCCGGCAGGGAGAACCTCAGCGGACGGTCGCCTGCCCGGCGGCTCCAGGAGCGGAGCCGCCGGTATGAACGGGACACCAGACCGCGCTAGCTACCACTCCGCCTGGCCGCGAGCCCGCCACTCGCTCAGCGCCAGCTTGACCAACACGGCCCAGTCCCTGCATGAACACCTGGGTCATGCGCTGATTGAAGCTCGGCTGCTCGCCGCGGACCGGCTGGCAAATGAGGGCGATGGTCGTCAGGACTTCCCGGGCCGTGACGTCGTCGCGCGCGTACCCGCCGTCTACCGCCCGGGCGAGGAGCGTGTGGAGCGCTGGTTCGAGCCGGTCCATGAGGTGCTGCGGGAGGTCGTCGTAGGCCGGGTCGCCGGAGTGCAGCGCCGAGGCGAGCCCGCGCTTGGTGCCGACGAAGTCCGTGAAGCGCCCGATCCAGCCCATGAGCGCTTCCCACGGACTGAGCGTGGTCCCGAGCTCTTCCGCGGCTTCGACGCACTCGTCGATCTCGTGTTGCAGCACGGCGACGATGAGGTCGGACCGGCGAGGGAAATGCCGGTAGAGCGTTCCAACGCCCACTCCCGCAAGATCCGTGATCTCCTTCGCGGGCGCGTCCACGCCGCTGCCCGCGAACACGGTCTTCGCGGCCTCCACCAGTGCGACGACGTTCCGCTGTGCGTCAGAGCGCTGACGCCGGGACGGGTCGGTACCGCGCCCCGCCGGCGGAGCCGTCGTCTTGACCGACTCGGGTGCCATGGCCCTCCTGTTGCTAACCGGAAAGCTATTCCGTATAGTTCCGGAAAGAGCTTCCGCTTGGTGGCAGTGTATGTCGACGGGGGCGTCCGCACACGTCACGCTCACGTCTGGAGAACCCTCATGCGGTACCGGAACCTTGGCCGAACCGGCATCAAGGTCAGCCCGTACGGGCTCGGCGCGCTCATGTTCGCCACTCAGGTCGGCAACCCCGACCCCGAGGACTCGATCCGGATCATCCACAAGGCGCTCGACGCAGGCATCAACCTGGTCGACACCGCTGACGCGTACGGGGACTCGGAGGAGGTTGTCGGCCGGGCGCTTAAGGGCCGCCGTGACAACGTGGTCCTCACGACGAAGGTCAGCCGCCCCATGGGTACCGACCCGAACCAGCAGGGCGCCTCACGGCGGTGGATCATCACGGCAGTCGAGAACTCGCTGCGCCGCCTCCAGACCGACCACATCGACGTGTATCAGATCCACCGCCCCGATCCCGACACGGATATCGAGGAGACACTGTCCGCGCTGACCGACCTCGTCCGCAGCGGCAAGATCCGCGCGTTCGGAACCTCGACGATGCCGGCGTCGAACCTCGTGGAGGCGCACTGGGTGGCGGAACGGCGCGGCCTGGAGCGGTTCCGTACCGAGCAGCCGCCGTACTCGATCCTGAACCGCAGCGTCGAGCGTGAGGTCCTTCCGGTCGCGCAGCAGTACGGCATGGGCATTCTTGCCTGGGGACCGCTCGGTCAGGGCATGCTCACCGGCCGGGTCCGTCGCGGGCAGGACAACGACGTCACTCGCGCGAAGTTCATGACGGCGTTCAGCGATGAGCGGCGCCTGGACGCGGTGGAGCGGTTGATCCCGCTCGCCGAGGAAGCGGGACTGTCGATGCCCCACCTGGCGATGGCGTTCGCGATCTCGCACCCGGGTGTCACGAGCGCACTGCTCGGTGCCCGCACCATGGAGCAACTCGACGACCTTCTCGCGGGGGTGGACGTCGTCCTTTCCGACGACGTCCTCGACCGGATCGACGAGATCGTCCCGCCCGGAACCGACGTCGGCCCGCTCGACCAGGCATACGTGCCGCCGGCGATCCAGAAGACGGAACTGCGCCGCCGCCCGCTCGGCGAGCGCTCCGCCGCCTGAGACAGCAAGACTCGCCGAACACACCGACGAGCGCGCTGGTAGATCCCGTAGCTCTGACCAGCGCCAGTCGCTCTGCAGCGTGACCATGCTGGCCCATGGCGGTAATCATCCTCTGCGGGCGATGTGCGCCCGATGTGGCCCGGTGAGGCTTCACAGGAAGCCCGCCGTGAATGCCTGGCAGTGGAGCTGGCCGCCCGCTGCTCACCAGCCACCCGGCCGCCACCTCATTCAAGGAGACCCCCGTGACGTATCCGGCCAGCGGTCCGCAGCCACCCCGCGACGCGCTGGCCAGCACGCTCAAACGCACTGAGATCCAGCACAGCCCGTCTTCGATCCCCGGGCGGGAGATCGTGCAGGTACTCACCGAGATCCCGGCCGGCGTGGAGTCAGGCTGGCACACCCATCCCGGCGAGGAAGTCGGATACATCGTCGCCGGGACGGTCGAGATGGCCATCCACGGGCGGGCCACGCTCACTCTGCGGGCCGGCGACGGCTTCCTTATCCCACCCCGCACACCCCACAACGCGCGTGACCTCGGTCCGGGCACCGGGCACATGCTGTCTACCTACATCGTCGAGGTCGGGCAGCCGCTGGCCTCGCTCACCCAGGAGCCGAACGACCATTGAAACGCCGGCCCCGCTTCGCCACCGGCCTGGCCGGAGCGGCGCTGGAGGCACTCGCCACCCAGGAGGAAACCGCATGACAGACACCACTGCCGACGCCCGCCCCACCGTCGCCCTCGTCCACGGCGCGTTCGCCGACAGCTCCGGCTGGAACGATGTGGTCGGGCAGCTGCGAGCCGCCGGGATCGCGGTGCAGGCCATCTCGAACCCGCTGCGCGGTATCTCCGCCGACGCCGCCTACGTCGCCAGCGCCATCCAGCAGATTCCCGGGCCAGTGCTCGCCGTCGGTCACTCCTACGGCGGGGCGATCATCACTAACGCCGCACCCCACGCCGGCAACGTCGTCGGCCTGGTCTATGTCGCTGCCTTCGCCCCCGACGAAGGCGAGGCCCTCGGGGACATCGAGGCTGACTCCAAGGACAGCGTCCTGAATAGCGCCCTGCTCCAGCTGCAGTACCCGACCGGGCAGGGCACCGAGACCGCGGTGGAATTTGCCATTGACCCCGCCAAGTTCCATGAGGCCTTCGCCGCCGACCTGCCCGGGGAACAAGCCGCCGTGATGGCCGCCACCCAGCGTCCCGTCGCCGCCGCCGCGTTCACCGAGCCTAACGGGGCGCCGGGCTGGAAGAACCTGCCGTCGTGGGCGGTCGTAGCCACCGGCGACAAGGCGGCCGGCAGCGACGTCGTCCGGTCCATGGCGCAGCGCGCCGGAGCGGCCATCACCGAGGTCGAGGGATCTCACGTGATCATGATTTCCCAGCCGCAGGCCGTCACCGGCGTGATCCGCCAGGCGATCGACCGCCTCACGCACTGAGATCCCGGGGGCTGATCCTCAGAGGCGGCCGCTGGCCTTGAGCTCGAGGTAGGCGTCGGCGAGTGCGGATGGCAGCCGGTCCGGCGGAGCGTCGACCACGCTGACGCCCTGCCGCCGCAACAGGGCCGAGATCCGTCGCCGCTGCGCCAGCGCGCTTTCCGCCGCGGCCGCGTCGTAGAGGCTGGCCGCGTCGCCCCGGGCGGCTGCCATTTCCGCGATCCGCGGGTCAGCCACCGCCGCGATCATGACCATGTCCCGGGACACGAGCGGCCCCAGCCGGGGTAGCAGGCCCTCCTCGATCACCGCCGGGTTGAGCTCGGTGAGCAGCACCACCAGGCAGCGGTGCCGGGCCACGGTGAGCACCGCGCTGACCATGGCTGCGAGGTCGGTCTCGGTCAGCTCGGCGTCCAGCGGCGCCATGGCCGTGGTGAACGAGGCCAGCACGGATGAGCGGGGGGCGCCCAGCACCCGGGCCCGCACCCGGCGGTCGAACGCGATCAGGTCCACCCGGTCCCCGGCCCGGGCCGCGAGCGCGGTCAGCAGCAGCGTCGCGTCCATCGACGCGTCCAGCCGCGGGATGCCGGCGACCCGCCCCGCCGAGGTCCGCCCGGTGTCCAGGACGATCAGGATCCGCCGGTCGCGTTCCGGCCGCCAGGTCCGGACCATCACGTCACCCCGGCGGGCTGCCGCCCGCCAGTCGATCGAGCGAACGTCGTCGCCGATGACGTACTCGCGCAAGGAGTCGAACTCAGTGCCCGGCCCGCGCAGCAGCGAGCGGTGCTGGCCGTCGAGCTGGCGCAGCTGGGAGAGTTTCTCGCCCAGGTGCCTGCGGCTGCCGAACGGAGGCAGCACCCGCACGCTCCAGCCCACGTCATGGCGGCCCTGCCGGGCGGCCAGGCCCAGCGGCCCGAACGAGCGGACGATGACCGCGGGGGATACCTTGTCGCCGCGCCGGTCCGGGGTGAGCGTGCTGGCCGCCGTGGCCTGGCCGCCCGCCGCGGCGACCAGCGCTACCTGGCCCGGCTCCGCGTGCGCGCTCGGCGGCCAGGCGGCGCGCAGCTGGGCCCGCAGCGGGCGAGGGCCCGGGTTGTGCACGGTCACCGCGACTGCGGCGGTCTCGCCCAGCAGTACCCGCGTGTCCCCGGACCGGGTGACGCCCAGCCGCCCGACGCTGGCCGCCAGCACCAGGTCGGCGATGATCGCGGCGAGCAGCACCGCGTTGACCGCCACCAGGGCGGGCCAGGTCCGGAAGCCCAGCACGGCCAGGGCGCCGAGCAGCGCCACTACGGCCACCCGGCCAGTCAGCGCCATCAGAGGATCACCGCGGTACGGGGGCTCCGGGGGAGGCGGAGCGCCGCGGTACGGGGATTCCCCCAGGAGGACTTCACCGTGGGACCGGGACGGAGGCGAGGACCGCCTCCAGTACCCCGTCCGCCGAGGCGCCCTCGATCTCCGCCTCTGGCCGGAGCTGGATCCGGTGCCGCAAAGTCGGCCGGGCCAGTGCCTTCACGTCGTCCGGCGTGACGTAGTCGCGGCCCGCGAGCCAGGCCCACGCCCGGCTGGTGGCCTGCAGCGCGGTGGCCCCGCGCGGGGACACGCCGAGACGCAGCGACGGTGACTGCCGGGTGGCCCGGCACAGGTCCACGATGTAACCGGCCACCTCGGGGGCCACCCGGACCTCGCGGACCGCGGCGGCCGCGGCGGCGAGCTCGGCCGGGCCGGCGACGGGCCTGATTCCGGTCGCCGCCAGGTTGCTGGGGTCGAATCCGGCCGCGTGCCGGGCCAGGATGCCGATTTCGTCGTCCCGGCCGGGCAGGCCGACCGTCAGCTTGACCATGAAGCGGTCGAGCTGCGCCTCGGGCAGCGGGTAGGTCCCCTCGTACTCCACCGGGTTCTGGGTCGCGGCCACCAGGAACGGCTCGGGCAGCGGCCGGGGCTGGCCTTCCACCGACACCTGCCGCTCCTCCATGGCTTCGAGCAGCGCGGCCTGGGTCTTCGGGGGCGTCCGGTTGATCTCGTCGGCGAGCAGCAGGTTGGTGAACACCGGACCCTCACGGAACTGGAAGAGGGCCGTCTTCGCGTCGTAGACCAGCGAGCCGGTCACGTCGCCCGGCATCAAATCCGGGGTGAACTGGACCCGGGTGCTGCGCAGCGACAGCGCGGCGGCCAGCGAGCGCACCAGCAGGGTCTTGGCCACTCCGGGGACGCCTTCGAGGAGCACGTGACCCCGGCAGAGCAGGCAGATCACCAAGCCGGTCAGCACCGGGTCCTGGCCGATGATGGCCTTGCCGACCTCGGTGCGGACCGCCTCGAGCGTGCCCCGTACGTCGGTGCCCAGAGCCTGGTATTCGGCGGTCACTGCGTGCGTACCCCTGTCACTGCGTGCGTACCTCCTCCTCGAGAGCGTCAATATCCTGCCCCAGCGTGACGAGCGCCGCATCGTCGCGGGGGGCCGGCCCGTACAGGATGGCCCGGACCGCGCCGGGCTCGCGCCCGGTGTGCGCGGCCACCGCCGCGCACACCGCGTCGGCGTCCGTGTCGCCGGGCAGCGCGAGCCGGGCCGTGATCCGAAGCCGGGCGGCGTCGCGCAGCACCGCGGCCGCCCGGCCCCGGGACCGCCGGGACCGGTAGAGGCGGCCGTGTCCCTCCACCGTCTCCGACGCGCGGACCACCACCGGAAGTGGCTCGGCGACCAGCGGGCCGAGCCGCCGGGTCCGCCACAGCGCGGCCAGCCCGGCCGCGATGAAGACCTGCAGCGCCACCAGGTAGGCCGGACCGGGGATGACCTGGAGCAGCGATTTCTGTCCCGCCGCGGTGACGGCCGGCGGGCTGGGCACCAGCCACACGATCCGCGGGCTGCCGCGCAGCAGGTTCAGCGCCAGTGCGGCGTTGCCCCGGTGGGCCAGGTCCGCGTTGGTCAGCGGCACGCCGCTGCCCAGCAGGGTGACGGTACGCCCTCCCGTCAGGTAGCGGACCAGGGTGGGATGGCCGTCCACCCGGTAGCACAGCGCGCCCGCGGTGCCGCTCACCCGCATCAGCACCCCGCCCATGCCCGCGTCCCCGGCGACGGTCGCCGCGGCCAGGGTGCAGTCCGGGCGGACCGGACGGACCGCGTCCGCGCCTGCCACCGTAACCTGCGGCGCCGCGGTCCCGGCCGCCTCCCGGTTGAGTGCGCTCAGGGTGGCGCTGTCCGGCTCCACCACGATGACGTTCCCCGGCAGCCGGGTCAGTTCGCCCAGCTGCCGCGGGCTGAGCAGGTAGGGGCTGGTGATGACGAGCGCAGGGGTGCGGCCAGGCCCGGCCCGGCGTCCCGGGTCCTGGATCGCGTCCCGGGCCGCCGCCACGCTGTCCGCCCGGGTCACCGGCTGCCCGCGCTGGGCCAGGACGGCGGCCAGGGCCCGGGTGCCCTGCGGCCCGGGGTTACCTGGATCGAGGTAGCCGGTGGTGGGCCGGGACGGGGTCAGCAGGGCGATCACGATCCCGCCCAGCAGCACCAGCGCCAGCACGGCGAGCGGTGCCCGCCAGCGGTGCAGCGCGCGTGGCGGGCGGAGGGCCGGGCCGCCAGGGCCCGGGCCGGGCCCCGCCCCCGGGGCCTGGGGGCGGCTGGCGGGCGGCCCCAGGCGTGGCCGGGCCCGGACCCGGCTCGGCCAGGATGGGCGCCGGCCCGGTCATCTCGCCCCGCCCGCTCCGCCGCTGCCTGCGCTCGCTGCGGCGCCACCCGCGCCCATCCCGCCGCCCGGGCCGGCCAGGGCCGCGCCGGCCAGAGCCGCACCGGGCTTGGGGACCGATGCGCTGATCCGGGTGTCCAGCTCCTGGATCAGCGCGTATCCCGCCTGGGTGCCGGGGCGGTCGCCGTAGCAGATGTCGTCGAACAGGAGGGCCGCGCTGCGCAGGGCGCCGGCCTCCGCGGGCAGCGCCGCGGCGGCCTCCTCGGCCATCTCGTTCGCGGTGCGCCCGGCCCGCGGGGTCAGGACCGCCCGGTCGTCGAGCTCACGGGCGATGGCCCGGACACGCTCCACGGTGGCCGCAGCGTAGTCGCCCGCGTCGGCCAGGCGCCCGGCGCGCAGCCGGTGGTCGGCGGCGCTGAGCGGGCCGGAGCCGGTCATCAGCTGGCCCTCCACCCGGCGGGACCGGGCGAGCGGGCCGGTCCGGCTCAGCACCACGGCGACGACCGTGGCCAGCAGGGCGGCCAGCGCGACCGCCGCCCACCAGCCGCCCGGAAAGGCCCGGCCTGCCTGGGACAAGTCGTTCAGCAGGTCGCCGATCGCGTTCAGGACCCGCTGGGCCACTGACTCATGCGGGTGGTAGATGGCCTTGGACAGCTCGGCGCGGGCCAGCCGCTGCCCGGCCTCGCGGCCGGTCAGGGGCCGGCCGCCGTCACCACGGCGGCGGGGCCCCCGCGGCCGTGGGAGGTGCGCCCGGGGTGGGCACCGGGCCGGCCGACGGCGGCCGCCAGACGGTGGCAAAGTCGTCTCCGAGCGGGCCACCGGAGTCCGGCAGGCCAGATCCCGGCAGGCCAGATCCCGGCTGGCCGGAGCCAGACGCGGTCCGCAACGCCAGGTCCAGGCCCTCTTTGCGCATCCGCATGTCCACGTAGAGCAGGACCGTCACCCCGGCGGTGATCGGCCGGGTCACGGTGCCGGCCGCGATGGCGCCGATCACCAGGATCACGGTCCCGCCGGTGCCGCTGCCCAGCACCGCGCCGAAGAAGGTGAATGGGAGCTGCAGGATTCCGCCCGCGATGGCCACGATGATCCCGGCCAGCAGGGTGATGCCGAACACCCGCCAGAAACTGCGGCGCACCAGCCGCCAGGACCGGGTCAGCGCCCGGACGGGACGCTCGTCCTCCAGAACGACGACGGGGGTGACCAGGCTGAGCATGGTCGAGAGCCAGATGGTCAGCACCAGGGCCGCCAGCCCGAGCAAGACGATGCCCCCGTACACCGCGGCGGGCGCGCCGGCCAGCAGGGCGATCCCGGTGATCACGCCGACGATCAGCACCGGCCCGAGCCCGGCCAGCAGCACCAGCAGGGTGGCCAGCAGCACGCTGGGCAGCCGCGGGCGGGTGATCCGCCAGGCGTCCCCGGCGCTGATCTGCTGGCCGGCGACTCCCCGGGCGATGATCGGGGCGAGCAGCCCGGCCAGGATGGCCTGCACGATGATGGTCAGCAGGACGCTCAGCCCGACCGCGGGCAGGGCCACCGCGACGACGCGGCCCACCAGGTGGGTGGCCTGGGCAGGCGTCAGTTGCTGGCCCGGGGTGGGCAGGTTGAGGCTGCCCAGGTTGAGCAGCGTGCGGGTGATCACGGCGGAGATGACCGCTGAGATCGTCATGACCACGGCGGCGAGGCCCAGGATGGCCTTGGGGTTGCGGCGGATGGAGGCGAAGGCGCCGTCGAGGATCTCGCCCACGCCCAGCGGCCGGAGCGGGATCACGCCGGGCTTGGGTGCTGCCTCGCCATAACGCGGCCACTGGCCGGATGGCGGCTGCCCGTAGCCCGACGGCCCGGAGCCTGACTGCCCGTACCCCGAGTCGCCGGAGCCCGATTGGCCGTATCCGGGCTGCTGGTAGCCCGGTTGGCCAGGTCCAGGCTGTCCGTACCCGGGCTGGCTCCACCCGGGCCAGCCCGGCGGGCCCGGCTGGCCGGTCCCGGGCTGGTCAGCCCCGGGATGGCCCTCCCCGGGCGGGCCGGGCGGAGCCTGTGGCGGGACGCCCGGGCCGTACCCGCCGCCGGGCGGGAACCATGGCTGGGGCCGCTGGGCCTGCCCGTCCTCCGGCGCGTCCGACGACGGACTGTCTGTCATGGTTCTCCTTCGCGGCACACGGCCGCAAAACTGCTCGCCGATAGCAGGGCTGGCCCCCTCGTCCCGCTGGCGCCCATACTCGCACGAAGCAGCGGTGTCATGAAGTCCAGCCAGCGGAACAGCGCCGGGCTGCCCGCCGGGCGGCCCGGACCTGGCGGCCGTCCGGTCGACCCGCCGCAGGCCGGAGGGCAGACTCAGATCATGAGCGTGCCCACCCTGCAGTGGCTTGACCCGCCCCGCGGGCCGGCCGTCGCCCTGCTCGACCAGACCCGGCTGCCGACCGAAGAGAAGGTCGTCACCTGCGAAAACGTCCCTGAACTGGTTGACGCGATCCAGCGTCTGGTCATCCGCGGCGCACCGGCCCTCGGCGTGGCCGGCGCGTTCGGCGTAGCTCTGGCCGCCTGCCGCGGCGACGACGTGGCGGCGGCGGCGCGGATGCTCGGTGAGGCCCGCCCGACCGCGGTGAATCTGGCCTGGGGCACCCGCCGCGCACTGGCCGCGTATCAGGCCGCGCTCGGCCGCGCGGTGCAGCCGAAACACCAGAACCAAGATCCGCAACGACTGGCGGCTGGTGCCGCCCTCGACGAGGCGAGGGCGATCGCGGCTGATGACGCCGCCGCCAGCGCGGCGATGGCCCGGCACGGTCTCGGCCTGATACCGGAGGGCGCCCGGGTGCTCACGCACTGCAACACCGGCTCGCTGGTCTCCGCGGGCGGCGGGACGGCGTTCGCGGTAATCATGGCGGCGCACCGGGCCTGGCTGATCCGGCTGTATGTGGACGAGACCCGCCCCCTTCTGCAGGGAGCCAGGCTCACCGCCTACGAGGCGCAGCGGGCGGGCATCGACTACGCGGTGCTGGCCGACTCCGCGGCGGCGGGACTGCTCGCCAGCGGCGCGGTGGATGTCGTGCTCACCGGGGCCGACCGGATCACCGCGGACGGCAGCGTGGCCAACAAGGTGGGCACGTACGGCCTGGCGGTGCTCGCGCAGTACCACAGCGTCCCGTTCGTGGTGGTGGCGCCGGTGTCCACGATCGACTTCGGCACCGCTACCGGCGGTGAGATCGTCGTGGAGCACCGCGCCGCCCAGGAGGTGACCACCCTGGGCGGGCAGGTCCTCGCACCCGCCGGTAGCGCCGCGTATAACCCGGCGTTCGACGTCACTCCGGCGTCACTGGTCAGCGCGCTCGTGACCGAGCGTGGTATAACCCAACCCGTTACTACAGGTAATCTTCGTCTGCTAAACGCTCGTCCGCCTCAGCGGAAGAGTGCCCCCGCCGATGTTTCCATGGAACTATGAGGCTCATGAAAGGTCGTGTCCTCGTCGTCGATGACGACGCTGCCCTGTCCGAGATGCTCGGCATCATGCTCCGTGGCGAGGGGTTCGAGCCAACCTTCGTCTCAGACGGGGACAAGGCGATGGAGGTGTTCCGGGACAGTCATCCCGATCTTGTGCTGCTCGACCTGATGCTGCCAGGTATCGACGGGATCGACGTCTGCCGGCAGATCCGCACCGAATCTGGTGTGCCTATCGTCATGCTCACGGCCAAGAGCGACACTGTAGACGTGGTCCTGGGACTCGAGTCCGGCGCGGATGACTACATCGTCAAGCCCTTCAAGTCGAAAGAGCTCATCGCGAGGGTCCGGGCCCGGCTGCGCCGGACCGACGACCCCGCGCCCGAGATGCTGGAGATTGTCGACGTCGAGATCGACGTGGCCGGGCATTCGGTCAAGCGCAACGGGCGCCCGGTCAGCCTGACCCCGCTGGAGTTCGATCTGCTGGTGGCGCTGGCCCGCAAGCCGCGCCAGGTGTTCACCCGCGAGGTGCTGCTGGAGCAGGTCTGGGGGTACCGCCACGCGGCGGACACCCGCCTGGTCAACGTGCATGTACAGCGCCTCCGGGCCAAGATCGAG
The DNA here is from genome assembly GCA_963844695.1 of uncultured Actinomycetes bacterium. GTDB lineage: Bacteria > Actinomycetota > Actinomycetes > Streptosporangiales > Streptosporangiaceae > RYN-230. The sequence goes on along the minus strand of CAWJPL010000007.1, from coordinate 148,530 downwards.
AAGGACCCGGAGCATCCGGAGATCGTGGTGACCGTACGCGGCGTGGGTTATAAGGCAGGACCGGCCTGATCATGGAGCCGGCCGGGGCGGGTCACCAGGGCCGGGCAATTTCCCGATCAGCGTGAAGAAGGGCGATGGAGGGGGCAGCGAGCAGCAGCGAGGCGGGGCGCGGGCCACGCGGTAGCGAACTGCGCGGCGGAATACCCGTCGGCGGGCTCTCCGCGGGGAGTGTCACCCTGCCCGGGGCCGTGGCTGCGGACGCCGGGACGACGCTTTCCGGTTCTGCTCTTCCGGGACCTGCTCTCTCCGGCCCTGCTCTGCCGGGCCTGGGCCTCGGCCAGCCGCCCGGACACTCCCGGCTGGCCCTGCTGCTCCGGCGGGCTGGCCGCCGCCTGCCACCCGGGATCCGCCGCGTCTTGCGGGTCCTGGACCGGCGGGCCCGCGTGGTGGCGGGTCAGCTGCGCCGTCGCTGGCACCGCTCACTTCAGCTTCGGGTGGTCGCCACCACGCTGGTGATCTGCGTGGTGGTCGTGACGGTTCTCGGCTTCTTCCTGGTCCAGCAGATCGAGAGCGGGCTGCTCAACAGCGCGCGGACCTCGGCCGCCCACCAGCTCGGTGAGGGCCTGAGCGTGGCCAAGGACGAGGGCGGGCTGGAAGGCTCGGCCGGGGACCAGGTCAAGTCGCTGCTCTCGCTGACCGCGACGCTGCAGAGTCTGAGCGGGCCGGGTGACAACTTCGACGTGGTGATCCTGGCCCAGCCGTCCACCGGCGACTCCGCCTTCGGGGGCACGTTCGGCAACCAGAACCTCAGCTGGCACAGTGTGCCGCGCGGGCTGATCCAGAAGGTGACGAGCGAGCAGCAGCAGGGCCGGACCGACGAGCTCTGGTCCACCCCGACCCTCATGCGGTACGTGCACGGCCAGGACTCGGGCCCGGGGCTGGCGATCGGCGGCGTGATCAACACGCACGACCAGCTCTACTACCTGTTCCCGCTGAGTCAGCAGCAGGCCACGCTGGGCCTGGTCCAGCACGCCATGCTGTTCGGCGGTCTGGTCCTGGTCCTGCTGCTGGTCGGCATCGTGTCCCTGGTCACCCGCTGGGTGGTGGTCCCCATCCGGGACGCCGCCGCCGCGGCCCGGCGGCTGTCCGACGGCCAGCTGGACGAGCGGATGCCGGTCCGTGGCACCGACGACCTGGCCGCACTGGCCCGGTCGTTCAACGACATGGGGGCCAGCCTCCAGGAGAAGCTGCGCGAGCTGGAGGAACTGTCCAAGGTGCAGCGGCAGTTCGTCTCCGACGTCTCGCACGAGCTGCGCACCCCGCTGACCACGATCAGGATCGCGGCCGACGTGCTGTTCGCGGCCCGTGAGCAGCTGATGCCGGCCGCGTCCCGCTCGGCGGAACTACTGGAAGGCCAGCTGGAACGGTTCGAGTCGCTGCTCGCCGACCTGCTCGAGATCAGCCGCTACGACGCGAACGCGGCCACGCTGGACGCCGAGTCCGCCGACGTGTGCGATCTGGTCCGGCGCGCTGCGGCGGACGCCGAGCAGCTCGCGGCGCGGAAGGGGACCCGGATCGATTTCCGGCTGCCCCCCGAGCCGTGCGTCGCGGAGGTGGACCGCCGCCGGGTCGAGCGCATCCTCCGCAACCTGCTGGACAACGCGGTCGAGCACGGCGAGGGCCGGGATGTGGTCGTCACCGTGGCGGGGGACCGGGACGCGGTGGCCGTAGCCGTCCGCGACCACGGGGTGGGCTTCGGGCCTGCTGAAGCGCAGATGGTGTTCGACCGGTTCTGGCGAGCGGACCCCGCGCGGGCCAGGACGACCGGCGGCACCGGGCTTGGCCTGGCCATCTCGCTGGAGGACGCCCGGCTGCACAACGGCTGGCTGCAGGCCTGGGGGGAATGCGGAAAGGGTTCGGTCTTCCGGCTGACCGTGCCCCGGATGGCCGGCCAGGAGCTCGTCGGCTCGCCGCTGCCGCTCGGGCCAGACGAGGCCGAGCCCGGCCCGGAACTTGTCCTCTCGCCGCTGCCGCTCCGGGTCAGCCAGGTCCCACCGGGCTCCGGCCTGGCCCGCGCCAGGTTCCCTGGCCCGGGCTTCGCGGGCTCCGGGCCCACCGGAACCCAGCACACGGTTGTCCAGAGCACGGGCATCCAGGGCACGGGCGTCCAGAACACGGGCGTCCAGAACACCGGGACCGAGCCGGAGGACCCAGGCGGGGCGGGCGCGACCAGTGGCGGCTAAGAGGTCCGTGCTGCGCGGGTTCTTCACCGCGCTGGTCGCCGTGACCCTGGCGGCCGGCTGTGCGGACGTACCGACCAGCGGGCTGCTCCAGCACACCGCGCGGCCCGCGGGCGCGGGCGGCGAGCAGCAGGGTTCGGACTGCTGCGGGTACATCATGACCGGGCCGGGCCCCGGCTCCAGTCCCTCGAACATAGTCCAGGGCTTCCTGCTGGCCAGCGCAGACTTCGGCAACCATCACGAGATCGCCCGGCAGTACCTGACCAGGGCGGCGAGCCGGTCCTGGCAGCCGGGGACGGGCCCCGCGGTCACCGTAGTCGCGCGGCCGCCTACGGTCACGGCCGACCCTCCGGCGTTCGGCTCGCGGAACACCGCCGTGGTACAGATCAGCGCGCAGCAGCTGGGCAACGTCAGCGCCAGCGGCCAGTACGTTCCCGCGGAAGCCGGGCAGCATCCGCTGATCCAGGAGTTCACCCTCCAGCAGGTGCACAAACAGTGGCGCATCGCCACGCTGCCGGTTTCCACTGGGGCAAAGCAGGCCCCCGCCAGCGTGGATCAGCCGTCCCACGAGCTGCTGCTCACCAAGGACCTCTTCCAGCTGGCCTTCCAGCCACGGAACCTCTACTACCTGGACCCTGCGGGCAAGGGCCTGGTGCCCAACCCGGTCTTCGTGCCGGTCGACTCAGGGGATCCGGCCGTCGACCTGGTCCGGGCCCTGCTGATCCCCCCGCAGGGATGGCTGGCCGGGGCGGTGCTGTCCGCGTTCCCGCCCGCCGCCACGCCGCGCCACGTCGAGATCCTGCCGGGGAGCAAGGTCGCGGTGGTCGACCTGGGCCTGCCCAAGTCCGCGACCACCGAGACGTCGCTGGCCGGGATGGCGTCCCAGCTGGTCTGGACGCTGACCAGTTCGTCCTACGGGTCCGCGTCCCTCCAGGCGGTAAAGCTGGAGGTCAACGGCAAGGTGTGGACCCCGCCGGGCGCCACCAGCGCGGTGCTGACCCCCCGCACCTTCCCGCAGCCCGCCCTGGTGCCGCCGGGGCCCGAGGAGCTGTATTTCCTCGGCAGCAACGGCGCAGCGCGGGTGCTCGCCGCCCAGGGCGGTGGCAGCAGGGCGGTGCCGGGCCAGGCGGGCACCGACCAGGTCGCGCTGACCAGCATCGCCGTCTCGCGGGACCAGCGCTACCTGGCGGGCATCGGGGGGAATGACACGCCATCGACGCTGTACACGAGTTCCCTGTCCGCCGCGGCCAAGCCGCACGCCAGCTCAGCCGCGCGGGCGTTGCAGATCCGGATGAGCGGGGTGTCGATCGCGTCGGTGAGCTGGGACCGCAACGACAACCTGTGGGTCGCGGGTACGTCCGGCGGTAAGCCCAGGGTGTGGGTGCTGGGCCCGTCCAAGGGCACGCCGGTCAGCGTGCGCCTGCCGCCGAACATCCGGTCCGTCACCGCGCTGCGGGTCGCCCCGGACGGCGTACGGGTCGCGATGATCGCCAGCGTCAGCACCGTCAACGGCCTGGTGAAGGAAGTGCTGCTCGGCGCCATCCTGAGGAGCAACGACCAGGTGACGCTGTCCAGCGCCGGGCAGCTCGGTGCGGACCTGACCCGGCCCAGCGCGCTGAGCTGGTACGACGCGGACCATCTGCTGGTCGTGAACCAGGCGTCCGACGGACCCCAGCTGGAGGAGGTGCCGGTGGACGGGGACCGGTCCTCCTACCAGGGCATCGAGCCGGAGATGACGTCGATCGCCGCAGCAGGCCCGCACAACGACCTGTTCGTCGGCCTGCAGACCGGGCACCTGGCCAGGTCTGTGGGCCTCGATGAGCTGTGGAGTCAGTTCGCGGAGGGCCACGCCGCGACCTACCCAGGCTGACAATGCGCCCGGACCACGTCCGGTGGCGATATCTCCCCATGCCGGCGCCTTGGTCCCGGTGCGGCATCCGCCCAGGTGCCGGGCGTGCGGAAGAAGACGCCCTGGGCTCCTGACATCTGGGCCCGGGCAGGCTAGCGTCGGTCTATGGCACCCGCCCGGGTCCGTGGTTGCGCTGTGCAGGGTTTCCCGCCCACTGCGGGGAGCCCGGCTAGGCAAGCCGATGCCAGCCGCAGGCGAAACGGCCCACGTAAGGCGACTTGTCGTCGACCGATCACGGTGCGGCTTAGAAGTAAGTCCTGCCCCCCCGGAAGATCAGATGTCTCCCGGACCGGGAGAAGGGCGGTAGTGGCACAGGCCGCGAATCCCTCAGCAGGCGGATGTGGGGACGAAGACCAGGTCGGCCGGGCGGGTGTCATTCCACACGAGAAGGTCGAAGGGGGTTTCCCACGTGGACATCATCTTCCATGGTCGGCGTACCAGTGTTCAGGAGCGGTTCCGCGAGTACGCCACGGCTAAGCTAAGCAAGATCGTTAAGCTCGACCAGAAGACCATCAGTGTCGATGTGGAAGTAACCCTGGAACGTAATCCGCGTCAGTCCTCGCAGCGGGAACGCGTCGAGCTGACGCTCTACTCGCGGGGCCCGGTGATGCGGGCGGAAGCAGCCGCTGACGATCGCTTCATGGCCCTGGACCGAGCGCTGGCCAAGCTGGAAACGCACGTGCGCCGGGCCTGTGACCGGCGCAAGGCGCGGAACAGCGGCCACTCCCTGACGGCGGAGATGGGCACCGCGCCCGCTCTGCCGGTGGAGGCCGTAGCGGCCGACGGTGACGGGTCCGCGCAGGCGGGTGAGTTCGACTGGCCAGAAACCGACCTTGAACTCGACGGGATCGTGCCGATCCCGATGGAGGGAGACGGTCCGCTCGTGGTGCGGGAGAAATTTCACTCCGCGACGCCGATGACCATCGACCGCGCATTGGAAGAGATGGAACTGGTGGGACACGACTTCTTCCTGTTCCGGGACGAGAAATGCCACCTGCCCAGCGTGGTCTACCGCAGGCAGGGCTACGACTACGGAGTGATCCGGCTGGTCGAAGAGGAGGTCACCGGACTGGTCAGCGCGCCCGCGCGGCGGGTGCCGGTGGATTGAACCGGAGGCGGCGGACCATCGACTTATCAGCTCAGGCTGCCCGGCCACGGCGCAGGGCACCGAAATGCCGGATTGGCCAGCTCCGGTTTGCGCGCGTGCCCCCCGCTGCGCCAGAGTTTGACCACTGGTCGCGGTGGAAGCACCACGCACGGCCAGTACAGCGCTACCGTAAGCCCCGCAATGCCCGCAGTATCAGCAAGACCCCCGCATCAGGCCACGTAGGCCAGCAAGACCAGCGCACCAGTACCGGGCACGGCGAGAGCACCACGCCTTGACGCAGGGTCAGAGAGGAGGCGTTATGGGCGGAGATCCCGCGGTAACCACAGTTTCCGGGGCCGGCATCGATCTCCAGGCCAGCGCCGGTTCAGTGGATTCCGCAACGTCCGATCCGATCCGTGCGCTCATCGTCGACGACCACGCGCTGTTCCGCCGGGGACTGGAAATGGTCCTCGCCGCCGAGGACGACATCGAACTGGTCGGTGAGGCCAGCGACGGGACCGAGGCGGTGGCGAAGGCCGGCGAGGCCTTGCCTGACGTGGTCCTGATGGACATCCGGATGCCCAAGAGCAGCGGCATCCAGGCCTGCCGCGCGATGAAGGAAGTGGCCCCCAGTTCGAAGATCGTCATGCTCACCATCAGCGACGAGGAAGAGGACCTCTTCGAGGCCATCCGCGCCGGGGCCAGTGGTTACCTGCTCAAGGACATCCCGCTGGACGAGGTCGCGGATGTGGTCCGGGCCGTGCATGGCGGCCAGTCGCTGATCAACCCGTCCATGGCGGCCAAGCTGCTCACCGAGTTCGCGGCGCTGGCCAAGCGGGACGGGGAGGAGCGGGCTGAGCAGCAGGTCCCGGCGCCCAAGCTGACCGACCGGGAGATGCAGGTGCTCAAGCTGGTGGCCAGGGGGATGAACAACCGGGACATCGCCAAGGAGCTGTTCATCTCGGAGAACACGGTCAAGAACCACGTGCGGAACATCCTGGAGAAACTCCAGATCCACTCGCGGATGGAAGCCGTGATGATCGCCGTCCGGGAGAAGCTGATCGAGTTCAGCTGACCGAGTTCAGCTGGCCGCCGGACGGCTGCCCGGCGCCGCCTCGGTTCAGCGGGCGGCCGTGACGCTGGCTCGCTGAGCGGCCGGGTCGGCAACGGTGGGGTAAAGCTTTCCAGTCATGCCCCGGAAGTCCTTGGCCGGACCGTGTATACCCAGTATTATCCTCAGCATGATACCGAACGGGGCAACGCCATGAGCGTCCGGCACGCGCTGCTGGCGCTGCTGAGCGAGGGGCCCAAGTACGGCCTGCAGCTGCGGGAGGAGTTCGAGGCCCGCACCGGTGACGTGTGGCCGCTCAACGTCGGCCAGGTCTACACCACGCTGCAGCGGCTGGAACGTGACGGGCTGGTCGAGTCGGACGGTGACGGGGACGACGGCCCGCAGAAGGGCTTCCGGATCACCTACGGCGGTGCCACGGAGCTGGCCGCCTGGCTGCGCACGCCGCCGGACCTGGCCTCGCCGCCGCGCGACGAGCTGGTGATGAAGGTGCTGGTGGCGCTGCGGGTACCCGGCACCGACGTGCACGAGGTGATCCAGGTCCACCGGCGCTACCTGATGGAGCTGATGCAGCAGTGGACCCGCATCAAGGAAGCCGAGGCCGAGTCCGACCTGGGCCTGGCCCTGGTGGTCGACGCCGAGCTCTTCCGGCTCGACGCGGTGATCCGGTGGCTGGATGCGGCCGACGGGCGGCTCAAGCGGGCCGCCGCCGACCCGCCCCAGCCCGCGTCCGCGGCCTTGCCCCGGCTGCGCCGGCGGGTGGGGACACGGTCATGAGCAGCGGATGCTCGACCTGCGAACGGGAGACGGGGCAATGACCGTACTGGAACTGAGGGACGTGTCCAAGGCCTACGGGCAGGAAGCTGCCCGGGTGGATGCCCTCCGCGGGGTGAACCTGGCGGTCGAGCCGGGTGGCATGGTGGCGGTGATGGGCCCGAGCGGCTCGGGCAAGTCCACCCTGCTGACGATCGCCGGCAGCCTGGAGGAGCCCAGCAGCGGGGAGGTCCTGATCGACGGGGCGCCGCTGTCCCGGATGTCACGCAACGACAAGGCGCGGCTGCGGCGGCGCACGGTCGGGTACGTGTTCCAGGACTTCAACCTGCTGCCCGGGCTGACCGTAGCCGAGAACGTGGCCCTGCCGCTGGAACTGGACGGCACGCGCGCTCGTAAGGCGCGCAGGGAGGCCGAACAGGCGCTGGACGGCCTTGGCCTGCGGGACAGGGCGTCCCGGTTCCCCAGCGAGCTGTCCGGCGGCGAGCGGCAGCGGGTCGCGATCGCCCGCGCAGTGGTGGGGGACCGCCGCCTGCTGCTGGCCGACGAGCCGTCCGGCGCGCTGGACTCGGTGAACGCGGAAGCGGTCATGCGGCTGATCCACGAGGCGTGCAAGCGTGGCGTGGCCGCCGTGGTGGTGACCCACGACGCCCAGCTGGCGTCCTGGGCGGACCGGGTGGTCTTCCTTCGCGACGGGCACGTCGTCGATCAGACTGCCCCGCCGCCGGGACCAGAGTCCCTGCTCACGCCCCGGCAGACTTCATGACCACGTCGCTGCGGGAACGCCCCGCGCCAGCGGGAGCCACGGGCAACGGGGGCGCTCCCGCCCGGCGCGCGGTCATCCGCTGGGCCTGGCGGCTGCTGCGCCGTGAGTGGCGCCAGCAGCTACTGATCCTGGGGCTCGTCACGGTCGCGGTAGCGGCCACCATCGTGGGGGCGGCGGTGGCCACCACCACGCCCCCGGCGGCCAACACAGGGTTCGGTACCGCCCAGGACCAGGCCACGTTCCAGGCCCCGGACCCCCACCTGGCCAGTCAGATCGCCGCCCTGCAGCACCGCTTCGGCCGGGTGGACGTCATCGAGAACCAGGCCGTCGCGATCCCCGGCTCCATCAACACCTTCGACCTGCGCGCGCAAAACCCGCGCGGCCCGTATGGCCAGCCGATGCTCTCCCTGGTCAGCGGGCACTACCCGGCCGGCCCGGCCCAGGTGGCGGTCACCAGCGGGGTGGCAGCCGCCTTCCATCTCACGGTCGGTGACCTCTGGCGCACCGGCGGCACCGCCCGGCGGGTCACTGGCATCGTGCAGAACCCGCAGAATCTGGTGGACCAGTTCGCCCTCGTCGTCCCGGGCCAGGTCACTGCGCCGAGTCAGGTCATTGTCCTGTTCGACGCGCTCGGCGTCCCCCCGCACCGCATCGGGCTGAACGTCTCCACGCCGCACGCGGCGTCCTCGGGCAACGTTCTGAACCCAGAGACGATCGTGCTCGCCCTGGCCACCGTCGGCATGCTGCTCATCGCCCTGGTGGGGATCGGCGGCTTCACGGTACTGGCGCAGCGCCGCCTGCGATCGCTGGGGCTGCTGGCCGCCCAGGGCGCCACCGCCAGGAACATCCGTCTCGTCGTCCGGGCCAACGGGGTGCTGGTGGGCATCCTCGGCGCAGCGGCCGGGCTCGTGCTCGGCCTGGCCGCCTGGCTGGCCTACCGGCCGAGCGTCGAGGCAGATGCCCATCACGCGATCGGCGCCTTCCAGCTGCCGTGGACCGTGATCGGCGTGGCCCTGGCCCTCGCCGTGGTTGCCACCTACTTCGCCGCCTCGTCGGCCGGCCCGGTCGGTCACCAGGATCCCGGTCGTGACCGCCCTGTCCGGGCGGCCCGCGCCGCCGAAGCAGGTCCACCGCTCGGCGCTGCCCGGCCTGATCCTGCTCGTCGGGGCCGCGGTCCTGTTCGCTTACTCCGGCACGACCAACGGCAACGGCACCGGATCACTCGCACTCGTCGGTGGCTTCGTCGCCCTGATCGCGGCGGTGATCCTGCTGGCCCCGGCGTGTCTCACGCTGCTGGCCAGGCTGGGCCGGCGAGCCCCGATCTCGGCCCGGCTGGCCCTGCGCGACCTGGCCCGGTACCGGGCCAGGTCAGGGTCAGCCCTCGCCGCCATCACGCTCGGCGTGCTGATCGCCATGCTGGTCAGCATCCTGTCCGCGCAGCGCTTCGGCAACGTCCTCGACTACGCCGGGCCCAACCTCGCTTCGGACCAGCTCATCGTCTACACCCCCAGCGGCCCGTACGGTGGAGGCGGTCCAGGCAACGGGCCCAGCGGCCCGGTGACCGCGAGCAAGCTGGCGTCGATGACCAAGGCGGCGCACGGCATCGCGGCCGCGTTCGGCTCGCACGAGGTCGTCGAGCTTGAGTCGGCCAATGCCTCACTGAACCACGCCGCGTCGGGCCGTCAGTGGTCGGGGCCGGTCTATGTCGCCACCCCGCAGTTGCTCCACGCCTTTGGCATCACCGCCTCGCAGGTCAGTCCCCGCGCCGACATTCTCAGCATGCGGCCCGGGCTGTCCGGCATCACCAAGATGCAACTCATCTACGGCGCCGGGCAAGGCGGCCACATCGGCCCGGGCGGCGGCAACGGCCCAGGCAGCCAGCAATCGTTCCCGTGCCCGAAGAACCAGTGCCTGGCCAACCCGGTGATCCAGCAGGTCAGCGCGCTTCCGTCGGGCACGTCGGCACCCAACACCGTGATAACGGAGCACGCCGTCCGCTCCCTCGGCCTGAGCTCCAGCATCTCGGCGGACGGCTGGCTCATCCAGACGCCGAACCCGCCCACCGCCAGCCAGATCACCAACGCCCGGCTCGCCGCGGCCGCGGCCGGGCTGACCATCGAGACCAAGAACAGCATCCCGTCGGTGGGGGTGATCATCGACTGGGCCACCGTGTTCGGCATCGTGCTCGCGCTGGGCATCCTGGCCATGACGCTCGGCCTCATCCGCAGCGAGACCGCTGGCGACCTGCGCACCCTGGCCGCCACCGGGGCGAGCAGCTGGACCCGCCGTAACCTGACCGGCGGTCACGGCGGGTGCCCTCGGCCTGGCCGGGGCGGTGCTCGGTACGGTGGCGGCCTATGTCGCCGCCATCGGCTACGCCTGGGACAACCAGCTCGACGGCCTCTCCGAGCTGAAAAGTGTGCCCACCACCAGCCTGCTGCTCATCCTGGTCGGCATGCCTCTCGCCGCCGCGGCGGCGGGCTGGCTGCTCGCGGGCCGTGAACCGGCGCGCCATGGCGCACCAGCCGCTGGAATGAGGGTGGGGTCAGCCGGCCAGGCCCGGCCGCATCATGACCGGCCGCATCACGACCGGCCGAGTCACGACCGGCCGGGTCACGAGCGGGCGGGTCACGACAGTGCAGTGCGCAGGCGTGACTCGAGGTCCGGGCGGTTGACCCGCCCGACCTCGACCGCCGAGCAGCCCACCCACTCCGCCGCCTCGCGCAGCGCCCGGGCCATCGGCGTGACGGCCGCGGCCGAGTCCAGCGAGAGCTGCCGGGCGACCAGGGTCTGGCCCTGGCGGACCGGGTCGACCCGGCCGAGCAGGCGGCCGCCGGCCAGCAGCGGCATGGTGTAGTACCCGTGCACCCGCTTGGCCTTGGGCACGTAGGCCTCCAGGCTGTGCTCGAAGCCGAACATCCGCCGGGTCCGCTTGCGGTCCCACACCAGGGAGTCGAACGGCGAGAGCAGGGTGACCCGGTGCCGGCCACGCGGCGCCTCGGCCAGCGCGGCCGGGTCGGCCCAGCCCGGCACGACGGTGCTGGCCGCCTTCCGGCCTGCCCCGGCCGGCCGGACCTCGATCTCGACCGGGGTCAGGCCAGCGGCTAGCGCCGACTCCCCGGCGAGTTCCGCGTGCCGGGCCTGGCGGTCGGTGAGCTCACGCAGCCGGTGGTAGTCGATCAGGTCCGGGCGGGTGACCACGCCCAGCGCCCGGGCCGCCACCCCGGCCAGGTGGGCCAGGCATTCGGCGTCGGCCGGGTCGCGGTCCAGCAGCTCGCTGGGCAGCACCCGCCCGGGCAGGTCATAGACGCGGCGCCACCCGTCCCGGCGGACGCAGATCACCTCGCCCACGTCCAGCAGCCACTCCACGGCGATCTTCGTCTCCGACCAGTCCCACCAGGGACCGCCGGCCTTGGCCCCGCCGAGCTGGGTGGCGTTCAGCGGCCCCTCGGCGCGCAGCCGGGCCAGTACCTCGGCGCAGGTGCGTTCGTGGCTCTGATGCCAGCGCTTGCCCCGGGCGCGCAGCGCGCGGCGGCGGAACGCGTACCAGGGCCACTCCTCCAGGGGCAGGATGCAGGCCGCGTGCGACCAGTACTCGAAGGCGGCCGGCTGGCGCGGGTGCCAGTAGGCGCGCTCGATCCGCTCCCGCGGCACCGGGCCGAGCCGGGCGTACGCGACGAGTTCGTGGGAGCGGGCCAGCACGCTGATGGTGTCCAGCTGCACCGAGCCCAGCCTCCGCAGCATGGCCGGCACGCCGCCACGGCGGCCGTCGGCTCCCAGCAACCCCTGCGCGCGCAGGGTGAGCAGCCGGGCCTCGTCGGCGGACACGGACAGCTGGGGGGCTGGCAGGGCAACGCTCGTCACAAGACGTGCAGCCTAACCGGGGGGACTGACATCCGGGGGCGCTGGCTCCCCGGGCCTGGCCGGTCCCCGCCCCGGTTTTAGTACCAGTCTTCGAAGATGTTGGTCGAGGCGGCCAGCAGGGTGCCGACCACGACCAGGCCCAGCCCGGTCCAGAACAGCCACCAGATCGTGCCGAAGACGAGGGCCAGGCCGCCGATCAGGAAGCCCGCCATGATGATGCTGACGGCTACCCAGGACACCGGGCGCCCGTGGAACGGCTCATAGTGCCCAGGGCCAGCGGGCGCGACGTCGCCGTGGGCGCCCTCGCCGACCCCAGCGCCGGACCTGACGTCCATCCCCACCTGGTCCGTCATTGGCGCCGCTCCTCTCCTCGTCCGCCGGTTCGTCGCCGCCGGGGCGGGCAACCGCTGCCACACCGGGCGGGACTGCCACCGCTGGTACATATTGTGGCGGGAAACCCCGCCCCGTCCGCATCCGGCCCCCCGGAATGCGCACCGGGGGCGGGCACGTTCTATAACGCAGGTTCGACACGCCACGGGCCAGGCCGGGCGCGCCTCGCACGCGACAGCGTAGCGGGGTGGCACCCGGGCCGGGTACGCAGGCGGCGGTCACCACGGCCGGCTTTCCCCCGGGCGCCGTGTGCTGCGGGCGACTTTTCCGGATTGTGAACGTTGCTTCCCCGGATCGGGAACCCTGGCGCAGCTGTGACGTTCTCAGATCAGCAACGTTCCGGCGGGGTCCTCGCGTGCGGCTCGGTTTCGTTGCGTGTCTCGCCTACCATGACATGTGACGGGTGGCACCGGTGCGCCACTGACTGTCGTCCGCCCGGCGGGCCGCGTGACTGGCCGCCACCCGGCAGGTCGGCAGCCGTCCGCCCGGCAGCTACACGGCAGGCCAGTCCGCTGGCCGGCAGCCACGGGCGGCGATGTTCCCGGCCACTGTGCTAGCCGGCACTGTGCTAGCCCACCCAGGGCTAGCCGACCCAAGGCCAGCCCAGCCAGGGCTAGCCGACCACGAGGTTCCGGGTAGCCGGCCACGATCCGCGAGGAGCGCGACAAGAAGTGCCAGCCATCATCGACAGTGTCCTGCGTGCAGGTGAGGGCAAGACCCTGCGCAAGCTCAAGCGGATCGCGGACCAGGTCAACTCGATCGAAGAGGACTTCGCCGCGCTGAGTGACGCCGAGCTGCGCGCCATGACCGACGAGTTCCGGCAGCGGCTGGCCGACGGGGAGACTCTCGACGACCTGATGCCCGAGGCGTTCGCCACGGTCCGCGAGGCGGCCAGCCGCACGCTGGGCCAGCGGCACTTCGACGTGCAGCTGATGGGCGGGGCCGCGCTGCACATGGGCAACATCGCCGAGATGCGGACCGGCGAGGGCAAGACCCTGACCTCGGTGCTGCCTGCCTACCTCAACGCGCTGAGCGGCGAGGGCGTGCACGTCGTCACGGTCAACGACTACCTGGCCAAGCGTGACTCGGAGTGGATGGGCCGGGTGCACCGCTTCCTGGGGCTCGAGGTGGGCGTGATCCTGGCCCAGCAGCCGCCGGAGGACCGTCGCAAGCAGTACGAGGCCGACATCACCTACGGCACCAACAACGAGTTCGGCTTCGACTACCTGCGCGACAACATGGCCTGGGGTCTGGAGGAGTGCGTCCAGCGCGGGCACCACTTCGCGATCGTGGACGAGGTTGACTCGATCCTGGTCGACGAGGCGCGGACTCCGCTGATCATCAGCGGCCCGGCGGAGCAGAGCGCCCGCTGGTACACGGAGTTCGCCAAGATCGTCCCCCGGCTGCGCCGGGGTGAGGACGGCGAGGGCGACTACGAGGTTGACGAGAAGAAGAAGACCATCGGCATCCTGGAGTCCGGGGTGGAGAAGGTCGAGGACTATCTCGGCATCGACAATCTCTACGACCCGGTCAACACGCCCCTGGTCAGCTTCCTGAACAACGCGATCAAGGCGAAGGAGCTGTACAAGAAGGACAAGGACTACGTCGTGGTCAACGGCGAGGTCCTGATCGTGGACGAGTTCACCGGCCGGATGCTGCACGGCCGCCGCTACAACGAGGGCATGCACCAGGCCATCGAGGCCAAGGAAGGCGTGCAGATCCAGAACGAGAACCAGACCCTCGCCACGATCACGCTGCAGAACTACTTCCGGCTCTACGACAAGCTGGCCGGGATGACCGGCACGGCCATGACCGAGGCGAACGAGTTCGCCCAGATCTACAAGCTCGGCGTGGTGCCGATCCCGACCAACAAGCCGATGATCCGGCTCGACGTCGCCGACGTCGTCTACCAGACGGTGCAGGCCAAGTTCGAGGCGGTCGTCGGCGACATCGCCGAGCGGCACGCCAACGGCCAGCCGGTGCTGGTCGGCACGACCAGCGTGGAGAAGTCCGAGACCCTGTCCCGGATGCTCAAGCAGCACGGTGTGCCGCACGAGGTGCTGAACGCCAAGTACCACGAGCGTGAGGCGGCGATCATCGCCCAGGCCGGCCGGAAGGGCGCGGTCACCGTGGCCACCAACATGGCCGGCCGCGGCACCGACATCATGCTGGGCGGCAACCCCGACTTCATCGCGGACGCCGAACTGCATCAGCGCGGCCTGTCCCCGGTGGACACGCCCGAGGACTACGAGGCGGCCTGGGCTGAGGCGGTCGACAAGGCCAAGGCTGCGGTGGCCGAGGAGCACACCGAAGTCGTCGAGACCGGCGGCCTGTACGTGCTGGGCACCGAGCGGCACGAGTCGCGGCGCATCGACAACCAGCTGCGCGGCCGGTCCGGGCGCCAGGGCGACCCGGGCGAGTCCCGGTTCTACCTGTCCCTCGAGGACGACCTGATGCGGATGTTCAACGCGGACAAGGTCGCGCACTTCATGGAGTGGCTGAAGACCCCGCCGGACGTGCCGATCGAGTCCAAGGCCGTGACCCGGTCCATCCGCTCCGCGCAGACCCAGGTCGAGCAGCAGAACTTCGAGATCCGCAAGGACGTGCTCAAGTACGACGACGTGATGAACCGGCAGCGCAAGGTGATCTACTCCGAGCGCCGCCGGGTCCTCGAAGGGGCGGACCTGCACGAGCAGATCCGGGAGATGATCGACGACGTCGTCGAGGACTACGTCGCCGGGGCGACCAGCGAGGGGTTCGCCGAGGAGTGGGACCTCGACAAGCTGTGGGCCGCGCTCCAGACGCTCTACCACCCGAAGCTCACCATGGCGGAGGCGGTGGACGAGGCCGGCGGCGAGCAGGGGATGTCCGCCGAGTCCCTGGCCGAGATCATCCGGGTCAACGCCCAGGAGAGCTACGACCAGCGCGAGGAGGAGCTGACCCCGGAGCACATGCGGGAGGTGGAGCGCCAGGTCGTGCTCGGGGTGCTGGACCGCAAGTGGCGCGAGCACCTCTACGAGATGGACTACCTGCGCGAGGGCATCGGGCTGCGCGCCTGGGCCCAGCGCGACCCGCTGGTGGAATACCAGCGCGAGGGCTTCGACATGTTCAACGCCATGATGGAGGGGATCAAGGAAGAGTCGGTCGGGTACCTGTTCAACCTCCAGGTCGAGATTCAGGAGAACCCGATCGTCGAGGAGACGGCCGGCCCCGCGGGCGTGGCGGCCGCGAGCCAGCCCGCGGTAGCCGCTGCCCCGGCGGCGCCGCCCGCGAACGGCGCCGCGACCGGCAAGAACCAGCCGCAGCGCAACCGGGCCGGCGGCCAGTCCCGCAGCCAGGCGCGCGGCCGGGCGGGAAGCGGCCAGCCAGGCGGGGCGCACGCCGCACCGGGTGGCGCGCACGCGGCACCGGCGGGGGCGCACGCCGCGCCGGCCCCGGGCGAGGCGCCGGCGGTGGTGGCGCCCGGGCTGCAACGGCCGAAGCGTCCGTCCCGGCTGCAGTACTCGGCGCCGTCCGCCGACGAGCCGGGTCATGTGGAGCAGCACGCCGCCTCCGCCGCCGACGATCAGTTCAGCCGGGTCGGCCGCAACGACCTGTGCCCCTGCGGGTCGGGCCGCAAGTACAAGCGCTGCCACGGCGACCCCCGCAACCGCGCCGAGGGCTGAGTGCGTGGCTGGCCCGCACGGCCGTGCGGGCCAGCCAGCACCACCCCTGGTCCGCTGGCTCCTAGGCAGCTTCCAGGTCGGTACACAGCCAGCGGGGTCCGCGCGGCTGGTGACCGGGCAGGGCGCGGGGCGGCGGGGTGTGTTCCAGCCGCACGGCCAGGGCCCGGACCCGGGGCCCGAAGCTGACCACCACGGTCATCTCGATCACCCCCGACGCAGGCCGGAACGCCACCACCCGGCGTAGCTGGGGTCGCTGGCCGGCCGCGAGCATCGGTCCCAGCCGCTGAATCCGGGCCCGGGTCCGCTCGGTAGTCCAGGTCGTCATCTGCCGGGGTGGCCGGGATCCGGCCAGCGTCTCGACGAGCACTTGCGCGAACTGGCCTGGCCAGCTGCCGTCCCGCGGCGGAAGCCGGCCGGGGGACGGCGGCGGGACCTGCTCGTCGCCGGGCTGGTCCCGCTGGCCGGGCGGGAGCTGTCCGCCGGGCTCGTTCCGCCCTCCAGCCTGGGCGGCGGGCCCGGCCGGGGCGGACTGGCTGGCCGGGGCGGACCGGCTGGCCGGAGGCGGTAACAGCTCGTCGTCGTAGGGCGGGGCCGAGTCGGGGATGGGGCACAGGCGGACCGCGTCCGGGTCGGGCAGCGGCGGTCCGGGCAGGCGGCGGCACCCGCGCCGGCCGTCGCCCGGCCCGGTACCTGGCCTGCCCCTGGGTGGCTGCGAGGGCGTAGTAGGCATGGGACCTCCCGGAGATCGGCGACGAAACGCGGGTCTGCTGACGATGCGCGGCGGTGGGGCCATCCGCGGGCTCCGCGCCGCACCCTTTGAGTTGTACCGGCCGCCAGTGACATTTCCGGCGCCCTCTTCCGCCTGCGCCGATCGCGCAGAACCATGGGAGACTGTGCCCGCTGCCGGGCGGGAATGTGCCTGCCCGGGACTCGGTTGCAGGGAAGAGCCGGGTATCGGGACCGAGCCCGGACCTGCCGTCTCAGGAGAGTTGCCTTGTCGCTTCCACCGCTGGTCGAACCGGCTGCTGAGCTGACCGTGGACGAAGTCCGCCGCTACTCGCGCCACCTGATCATCCCGGACGTCGGGATGACCGGGCAGAAGCGGCTCAAGAACGCCAAGGTGCTCTGTGTGGGCGCCGGCGGTCTTGGCTCCCCTGCCCTGCTGTACCTGGCCGCGGCGGGCGTGGGCACGCTGGGCGTCGTGGACTTCGACGTGGTGGACGAGTCCAACCTGCAGCGCCAGGTCATCCACGGTCAGTCCGACATAGGCCGGTCCAAGGCCGAGTCCGCGCGGGACAGCATCCGCGAGATCAACCCGTACGTGAACGTGATCGTGCACAAGGAGCGCCTCGACTCCGACAACGCGATGCAGATCTTCGCCGACTATGACCTGATCGTGGACGGCACGGACAACTTCGCGACCCGGTACCTGGTCAACGACGCCTGCGTCTTGCTCGGCAAGCCATACGTGTGGGGTTCCATCTACCGCTTCGACGGCCAGGCCAGCGTGTTCTGGGCCGAGTACGGCCCCTGCTACCGCTGCCTGTACCCGGAGCCGCCCCCGCCGGGCATGGTCCCGTCCTGCGCCGAGGGTGGCGTGCTGGGCGTGCTCTGCGCCTCCATCGGCTCCATCCAGGTCAACGAGGCCATCAAGCTCATCGCCGGGATCGGCGAGCCGCTGGCCGGCCGCCTGATGATCTACGACGCCCTGGAGATGACCTACCGCTCGGTCAAGGTCCGCAAGGACCCCGAGTGCCCGGTCTGCGGCAAGAACCCGACGGTCACCGAGCTGATCGACTACGAGGAGTTCTGTGGCGCCGTGTCTGAGGAGGCCCAGGAGGCCGCGGCCGGATCCACCATCACTGCCCGCCAGCTCAAGGACATGCAGGACGCGGACGAGAACATCTTCCTGGTCGACGTCCGTGAGCCCAACGAGTACGAGATCGTCTCGATCCCGGGCTCGGTGCTCATCCCCAAGGGCGAGTTCCTGTCCGGGGCCGCCCTGGAGCGCCTCCCGCAGGACAAGCGGGTGGTCTTGCACTGCAAGTCCGGGGCCCGGTCGGCGGAATGCCTGGCCATCGTGAAGAACGCGGGGTTCTCCGACGCGGTGCACGTCGGCGGCGGCGTGCTGTCCTGGGTCGCCACGATCGACCCGTCCCTGCCCTCGTACTGATCCTGCCCTCGTACTGATCCCGCACTCAGGCTGATCTCGGGCCGGGCCCGCGTGAGCGGGCCCGGCCCGTCATCTCGTGCGGGCAGATGGCCGGTCGTTATCAGGGCAACCTCAGCGTGCGCCCGGTGCCGGGGGACGGCCAGGCCGTACCATTCCCCGTGTGGCTATGCATCCGGCGACTCCGGGTGGCGGCGGCGACCCGGCGCCGGAGGGAACCAGCGCGGCGGAGCAGCCGCCGCACGCCTCACCGTCGGTGACGGCCCCCGTGCGCAGCGCGCACGCCGCCCCGCCCAGCCAGGAACGCCGGCGTTACCGGCTCGTCCTGGCGGGCTTCGTGCTCGCGCTGGTCGGCTTGAGCGCGTCCGTCGGCTCGGTCGTGCTGCACGTGCTGCCCCGCACCTTCAGCCGGGGACAGCAGCAGCAGCTCGCCGCCTGGGAGATCGGCAAGCGCTGGCGGACCTGGCCGGCGGCCCGGATCTTCCCCGCGGTCATCCCGTACCAGGTGCCCGCAGCGGCGCTGGACAGCGGCAGCCCGGCGCAGCTGTCGGCCACCCGTATCGGGATCGCCCCGGCGGCCTCCTGCCCGTCCGCGACCGGCCCGAAGGCCGGGCCGGTGCTGGCCCGGCAGCATTGCACCACGGTGCTGCGCGCCACGTACCGGGACTCGACCGGAGCCTTCGCGGTGACGGTCGGGATCGCGGTACTGCCCAGCCCGCGCCAGGCCAGCCACGCGCTTCGCGCGCTGCCCCGGCGGGCCGCGTCCGCCGGGGTGCGCACCGTCCCGTTCGGCCACACGCAGGCTGCCTCGTTCAGTGACGCGGCGCGCCAGCTGTCCGACACCTCCGCGGCCGGCCCCTACCTGATCATGTCCACCGTCGGCTACGCGGACGGCAGGCACGGCGTCCGTGAGTCAGCCGATCCCTATGACAAGGACGAGATGCTGAGCGTCGCGGGCGGGATCTCGGACTGGATCGGCGCGCGGATCGGCGCGCCGCCGTCCCCCGCGACCTGCCCGGGCGGACCGGCATGCTGAACGCCCCCCGGTGGCCGCGGCGGGCTGTGGTCAGCTTGCTCATGCTGGCCTCGCTGGGAGTGGCGGTGGCGGCGGCCGCCGCCGCGGCGCCCGCGGGGGCCGACACCGTGCGCGACGCGCAGATGTGGGTCCTCGACGCGGTCAGCGCGCCGTCCGCCTGGTCGACCACCAGGGGGCAGGGCGCGACCGTCGCCGTCATCGACAGCGGGGTCAACCCGGACGTGTCGGACCTGGCCGGCTCGGTGATCACCGGGCCCGACCTGACCGGCGTGCACACGTCGCCCGGCAACCCGAACTGGGGCGTGCACGGCACCTGGATGGCCTCGCTGATCGCCGGGCACGGGCACGACGGTGGCGGCAGCGGCATCGAAGGCGTGGCCCCGGCGGCCAAGGTGCTCTCGATCCGGGTCGTGACCGACCGGCACGACCCCGGCTACTCCACCTATGAGCACGAGTCGGACAGCCGGGTCCAGGCCGCACTGGCCCAGGCCATCACCTACGCGATCAAGCACCAGGTGAACGTGATCAGCATGTCGCTGGGCTACGGCGAGCCCAGCACGGTGGTCCGGATGGCCCTGCAGAGCGCTCTCGATCACGGCATCGTCGTGGTCGCCTCGTCCGGCAACTCAGGCAACTCGGCCCCGGTCAGGACGACCGGCCAGGCCCCCTACTCGTTCCCCGCTGACTACCCTGGCGTACTCGGGGTGGCCGCGGTGAGCCAGAGCGGCTCGGCGGCCCGTTTCTCCAGCGACAACCTGTCCGTCCAGGTCGCCGCGCCCGGGGTCAACGTGCCCGCCCAGGGCCGGGACGGGCAGTACTGGCTGGTCAGCGGGACCAGTCCGGCCTGTGCGCTGACGGCGGGGGTCGCCACCCTGATCAAGGCCAGGTACCCCGGCCTGGCCCCGGCCCTGGTCGTGCAGGCCATTACCTCCAGCACCCAGAACCGTCCGTCCGGCGGCTACGACAACGAGATCGGATTCGGCACCGTCGACGCGGCGGCCGCCCTGACCGTCGCCGGGAAGCTGGCTGTCCAGTCGCGGAGCCAGGTGGGTGCGGCCACCACGCTGCACTTCGGCGGTGGCGCAGCGGCCGTGCCGCCCGACCCGGTCCAGCCGCGTGGCCCGACGGGCCTCGTCCTGGCCAGCCTGTTCACTGCCGCTTTCCTGGTCGCGACCGCCCTGGCCGGGATGCGGTTCGTGGCCCTGCGGCGGTCTCTGTCCCGCGGGCATCACGCGGCGGACCGGGCGCCCCCGCCGGTGTGGTCCGGTCCGCGGGTCCACGCCACGTGGCCGGACCGGCCGGACACCGGGCTGAGCGCGGAGCAGGCCGTCGGATCTGCGGACCAGGGAGCCAACTGGCCGTCCTGGCCCGACCCCAGCTCGTGACCGGCGAGACCAGCAGGCAAGAACCGGGCCAGCTGCCCGACTTCGCCAGCCGGGTGCTGGACGTCACCGACTCGATCCCGCCCGGCCGGGTCATGTCCTACGGCGACGTGGCCGAGTACCTGGGACAGGGCGGACCCCGCCAGGTCGGCCGGGTCATGGCCCTGTGGGGCGGCAGCGCAGCGTGGTGGCGGGTGGTGCACGCCGACGGGTCGCTGGTGCCCGGGCACGAGCGGGCCGCGCTTGAGCACTACCGCGCCGAGGGGACCCCGCTGCGCCCTTCCGCAGCCGGGCCGCCGTCCCGGGTGGACATGCGCCGGGCGCGCTGGGCCGGCGAGGGAACGTAGCCGGCCCGGGCCAAGGGACCGGCCCCCGTACCTGGCCGGCGGACCTCCAGTCATCCTTCCGCCCATTGCCGGACAAATCGCCCCGACACCCGGTGAACCTGACTGCAGATGTCGGTGCCCTCTGCTGGAATGCTGGTCGATGGACCACCACCCGGACGCCTACCGGCTGCTCCGCCGGCCCACGCCGCCGGCCGATCCGCCGCGCCTCGACGCCGCCCAGCAGGCCGTGGTGGCGCACCCAGGCGGCCCGCTGCTCGTCCTGGCCGGCCCGGGCACGGGCAAGACCACCGCGATCGTCGAGGCGGTGACGGAGCGGATCACCGAGCGGCGGATAGACCCGGAACGGGTGCTGGTCCTGACCTTCAGCCGCAAGGCCGCGCAGGAACTGCGGGAGCGCATCACCACCCGGCTGCGCCGCACTACCCGCCAGCCGCTGGCGCTGACTTTCCACAGCTACGCCTACGCCCTGGTCCGGCGGGAGTTCGTGCTGGCCGGGGACGTCCCGCCCACCCTGCTGTCCGGTCCCGAGCAGCTGCTGGAGGTCCGGCGGATGCTCCGCGGGGAGGCGGCCGGCGGTGAGCCGGCGGCCGCTGAGCCCTGGCCGGAGCGGCTCCGCGCCGCCTTGGGCACCCGGGGCTTCGCCACCGAGCTGCGTGATTTCCTGCTCCGCGCGGCCGAACGCGGGCTGGACGGGCAGGGCCTGGCCCGGCTGGGCCGAGTGCACGGCCGGGACGACTGGGTGGCGGCGGGCGGCTTCCTGGACCGCTACATCGCCCGCTTCGACCTGGCCCCGGTCCCGGCCTACGACTACGCGGAGATCGTCCGGATCGCCGCCGCGCTGCTGAGCCGCGCCGCGACCCGGGACCGTGAGCGCAAGGCGTACGACGTGGTGCTGGTGGACGAGTACCAGGACACCGACCCAGCCCAGGAGGCGCTGCTGCACGCGCTGGCCGGGGACGGCCGCGAGCTCATCGCGGTCGGTGACCCGGACCAGTCCATCTACGCGTTCCGCGGCGCCGACGTGCACGCGATGGGGCGCTTTCCGGACCGGTTCCGGACCCCCGACGATCGCCCGGCCAGCGTCATCGCGCTGCGGACCTGCCGCCGCAGCGGCCCCGTGCTGCTCGCCGCCTCGCGCCGGGTGGCGGCCCGGCTGCCCGCCGCGGCTGGCCTGTCGCTCCTGGACGGGCCAAGGGCGGCCCGGCCCGGCGCCACCGGCGTCAGGGCCGGCCGGCCGCGGCCACCGGGATCTGCTCCCGCTGGCTGGCGCGGCGCCCGGGTCGGTCCGGATCCTGGTGGCCTCCAGTGCCAGCCAGGAAGCGGCCGTGATCGCGGATACCTTGCGCCGGGCTCATCTGATCGACGGCGTGCCCTGGTCCTCCATGGCAGTGCTGGTGCGCTCGGCCACCCGCCAGGTTCCGTTGTTGCGCCGGGCGCTGGCGACGGGAGGCGTCCCCGCGGTGGTAGCGGGCGACGAGCTGCCGCTGGCCGCGGAGCCCGGCGCGCGGCCGCTGCTCGCGCTGCTGCGCTGCGCGCTGCAGCCGGGCGCGCTGGACGAGGACGCCGCGGCCGAGCTGCTGACCGGGCCGCTGGGCGGGACGGACGCGGTGGGCCTGCGGCGGCTGCGCCGCTCGCTGCACGCCGCCGACGTCGCCGCCGGGCTCCCGCCGGGAAATCAGCCGCTGGCCAGCGCGCTGCGTGACCCCCGCCAGCTGAACCTGCTCGGCGGGCCCCCGGCCGTCGCGGCCCGGCGGGTGGCCACGCTGCTCGAGACGGCCCGCCGGACCGCCGCCGGGACCGCCACCCCGGATGGAGTTCCCGGCCCCGCCTACGACGTGCTCTGGGCGATCTGGGACGCGTCCGGGCTCGCCCCGGCCTGGCAGGCGGCGAGCGCCGCCGGGGGAGCGCGCGGCGCCGCGGCCGACCGGGATCTGGACGCGGTGGTGGCCCTGTTCGACGCGGCGTCCCGGTTCGCGGCCCGGCTGCCGCCCGGCTCGCCCTCGCTGTTCCTGGAGAGCATGGGTGGCCAGGAGATCCCCGGCGACACGCTGGCCGACCGGGCGCCGGAGGGCGAAGCGGTGCGCATCCTCACTGCGCACCGCTCCAAGGGCCTGGAATGGGACCTGGTCGTGGTGGCCGGAGTGCAGGAGGGCACCTGGCCCGATCTGCGGATGCGGTCCTCGCTGCTCGGCATGGACGAACTGGTCGACGCGGTGGACGCCCAGGCTGGGAGCGGACCGCCCGGGGCCAGTGACGCGGCGGCCGCGGCGCTGGTGTCCAAGCTCCTCGACGAGGAACGCCGCCTGTTCTACGTGGCGGCGACCCGGGCCAGGCACACCCTGGTGGTCACCGCGGCCGGCGCGGAGGACAGCGAGGACCGGCCGTCCCGGTTCCTGGCCGAGCTGGCCGGCGACGACGTGGAGATCGAGCCGGTCGCGTCGGCTGGCCGGCACTGGCTCTCGCTGCCCGCGCTGACCGCCGAGCTGCGCCACGCAGCGGCCGACCCGGGCCGGCCGCGGACGGTGCGGGCCGCGGCCGCGGCCCAGCTGGCCCGGCTCGCCGCGGCCGGGGTCCGCGGCGCGCACCCGCGGCAGTGGTACGCGCTGACCACGCTGTCCGATCCCGGCCCCCTGACCGGCGGGACCATCAAGTTGTCCCCGTCCCAGGTCGAGTCGTTCAGCAAGTGCGGGCTGCGCTGGCTGCTCGAGTCGGCGGCCGGGGCTGGTACCTCGGACGTGCTGCGGCATCTGGGGACCGTCATCCACGCGGCGGCCGTGCTGGCCGCCGAGGGCACCGCGGACGCGGGGATCGAAGAGCGGATCGACGACATCTGGCACCACCTCGACTTTGGCAGCGCTTGGTACAACGACAAGCAGCGGGAGCTCGCGCGCCGCATGGTGGCCCGGTTCCTGGCCTGGCATCGCGGCAACCCCCGCGAGCTGGTCGCGGTGGAGCAGGCCCTTCGGGTCCGGATCGGCGAAGTGGAGATCACCGGGCGGGTAGACCGGCTGGAGCGTGACGACCGCGGCGGCGGCGTCATCGTGGACCTGAAGACCGGCTCGTCCAAGCCCGCCGACGCGGAGCTGGACCGCAATCCGCAGCTTGGTGTCTACCAACTGGCGGTGCTACTGGGCGCGTTCGAGCAGCTCGGCCTGGTCGAGCCGGGTGGTGCCGAGCTGGTGCAGGTGGGCAGGGCGAGCCTGAAGGCGGAGGTCAAGGTGCAGCGGCAACGGGCGCTCGGTGACGACCCGGAGCCAGGCTGGGCGGCCCGGCTGGTCGAGACGGTGGCGGCGGGCATGACCGGCCCGGTGTTCGGCGCGACGGTGAACCCCGGCTGCCGGATCTGCCCGGTCCGGACCTGCTGCCCGGTGCACCCCGACGGGGTTCAGGTGACGCCGTGAACTCCGGCCCCAGCGCGGTGCGCTACAGCCCGGTCCAGCTGGCCCGGCTGCTCGGGCTGCCCGAACCCACCGCGGAGCAGGCCGCGGTCATCGGGGCACCGCCGCGGCCGCTGGCGGTGATCGCCGGGGCCGGCTCGGGGAAGAGCGAGACCATGGCGGCCCGGCTGGTCTGGCTGGTCGCCAACGGCGTGGTCCGGCCGGAGCGGGTGCTCGGCCTGACGTTCACCAGGAAGGCCGCGGCCGAGCTGGGCCAGCGGGTCCGGGTCCGGCTGGACGGACTGCGCAAGGCCGGACTGGCTGGGCCCTGGCTGGCTGGGCCCGGGCCTGCCGGGCCCGGGCCTGCCGGCGCCCGACCTGCCGGGACCGGGTCGGCCGGGACCGGGCTGGCCGGTCCCGGCCCGCCGCTGGCCTGGCCACCGGCGGACGCCGGGGCGGAGGGCGGCGCCGAGCCCGACGGTGAGCCGGTGGTGTCCACCTACCATGCTTACGCCGCCCGGCTGGTCGCCGACCACGCGCTGCGCGAGGCGCTGGAACCGACGCTGCGGCTGATCACCCCGGCCGTGGCCTGGCAGATCGCGGCCCGGGTGGTGGCCGGGTACGGCGGCCCGATGGACGCGGTGACCTGGTCACCGCCTGCGGTCACCGCGGCCGTCCTGATGCTGGCGGGCGAGCTGGCGGAGCATTTGCGGACGCCGGACGACGTGATCGGCGTCGGGGACTGGCTGCAGGCGCAGGCCGCGGCCCGGCCCGGGAAGCTGCCCGCCCAGGTGCGCAAGATCCTGGACAGCCAGCGGGCGCGGGAGCAGCTGCTCCCCATGGTGGCCGGGTACGCGCGGGCCAAGGCCCAGCGTGAGGTCATCGACCACGGCGACCAGGTGGCGATCGCCGCCCGGATCGCGGCCCGCCATCCCGAGGTCGGCGCGGCCGAACGCGGCCGCTACCAGGTCGTGCTGCTCGACGAGTACCAGGACACCAGCCACGCTCAGCTCGTGCTGCTGCGGGCGCTGTTCGGGGGCGGCCACCCGGTGACCGCGGTGGGTGACCCGTGCCAGTCCATCTACGGCTGGCGTGGCGCGAGCGCGGGCAACCTGCGCCGGTTCGGCCGGGACTTCCCCGTGGTCACGGGCAGCGGCCGGGGCCGGACGGCGAGCCCGGCCGCGGTGCGCATGCTTTCCACCAGCTTCCGGAACACCGGCCGGGTCCTCGACGTGGCCGCCGCCGTGCAGCAGGAGTTGCGGGCCGCGGCGCCCGAGGTGCCCCGGCTGGTCCCGCCGCCCGGCCGGGCCGGACGCGGGCGGGTGACCTGCGCGCTCACCGAGACCGCCGCCGACGAGGCGGCCTGGGTCGCCGAGCAGGTCAGCGCGCTGCTGGCGCTGCCACCCGGCGTGGCCCCCGACGGCGAGCCATGGCCGGACGGCCGCGACGATCGCGTCCATCCGCGTGACGTCGCTGTCTTGTGCCGTAAGCGGGCCCAGTTCCCGGCGTTGCGGATGGCGCTCGAAGCCCGTGGTGTCCCGGTCGAGGTGGTCGGCCTGGGCGGGCTGCTCACCGTGCCGGAGGTGGCTGACATCGTCGCCACGCTGCGGGTGCTGCACGATCCCGGCGCGTCCGCGCCGCTGGCCCGGCTGCTCACCGGCCCGCGGTGGCGGATCGGCCCGCGTGACCTGGTGGCCCTGGGCAAGCGGGCCCGGTACCTGGCCCACGAACAACGCCGGTCCGTGGCTGCCCGGGCCAGGGCCGGCCCGCCGGACTCAGGCGCACCGGCAGCGGACGACGATCCGCTGGCCAAGGCCATCACCGACCTGACCGCCGATCCGGGCAGCCTGATCGAGGCCCTCGACGACCTGGGCGACCAGGACGGGTTTTCGCCGGCCGGCCACGGCCGCCTGGCCGCGCTGGCCGCTGAGCTGCGCGAGCTGCGCTCCCGGGTGGCCCGGCCGCTGCCCGACCTGGTTGGTGAGGTGGAACGGGCGCTCGGGCTGGACATCGAAGTAGCCGCCCGGCCCGGCCGGGACATGGCCAGCGCCCGCGCCGACCTGGACGCGTTCGCGGACGCGGCGGCCGCGTTCGCGGGCGACCAGGAGGAGCCGACGCTCGGCGCGTTCCTGGCCTACCTGACCGCAGCCGAGGACGAGGAGTTCGGCCTGGAGTCCGGCCGGGTCGGCGACGGGGACACCGTCACCCTGGCCACCGTGCACGCGTCGAAGGGCCTGCAGTGGGCCGCGGTGGTAGTACCCGGGCTGTCGGCCGGCCGGAAGGCGCAGGTGTTCCCGGCCAAGCCCAGGTTCGTGAGCCGCTGGACCGAGAACGCGAGGCTGATCCCGTTCGGGTTGCGGGGCGATGCCGCTGACCTGCCGGCCCTGCCCAGCCTGGACGCGGGGGCCCTCGCATCCTTCGGCGCCGCCTGCGCCGCGCGGGACCTTGGCGAGGAGCGCCGGCTGGCCTACGTGGCCACGACCCGGGCCGCGTTCTGGCTGGCCTGCTCCGGCTACTGGTGGGGAGACGCGTCCTCGCCGCTGGGCCCCTCGGTGTTCCTGGAGGAGGTACGGGCCGCGTGCGAAGCAGGTGCGGGCACCGTGGCGTACTGGGCCGCATCCCCGGAGGAGGACGCCGAGAACCCCGCGCTCGCCGAGCCCCCCTCGGCCACCTGGCCGGCCGAGCCGCAGGGCAGGCAGCAGGAGGCGGTCCGGGAAGCCGCCGACCTGGTGCATGCGGCCCTGGACGCTGGTCGTGCTCGACCTGCCCAGGACGAAACGCTGACCGCGGAGGACCAGGCCCTGCTGGCGGCCTGGGACACCGAGACCGGGCTGCTCCTGGCCGAGCGCGAGGAATGGCGCGCCGAGGCCGCGTCGGCGGTCTGGCTGCCTCCGCGGCTGTCGGTGTCCTCCCTGGTGATGATGGCCCGCGACCCGGCCGAGCTGGCCCGGCAGATCCGCCGGCCGATGCCACGGCCGCCGGCCCCGCAGGCCCGCCGGGGCACCGCGTTCCACCGCTGGCTGGAGGAGCGGTTCAGCCAGCAGCGCCTGATCGACCCCGACGACCTCCTCGGGGCCGTCGACGGCCCGGCCGCGGGTGACCCCGCCGACGGGGACGCGAACGACCTGGCAGCGTTGCGGGAGCTGTTCGAATCCGGCGAATGGGGCAACCGCTGGCCGGTCGAAGTGGAGGTCCCGTTCGAGACGCTTATCGCTGGCCGGCCGGTCCGGGGGCGGATCGACGCGGTGTTCGGGGACGCTCCGGCTGGCGGGTTCGACGTGGTGGACTGGAAGACGGGCCACCCCCCGGGCTCCGCGGCCGAGCATCAGGCCGTCGCGGTCCAGCTCGCCGCCTACCGGCTGGCCTGGGCCCAGCTGGCCGGGGTACCCGCGGACCAGGTCCGGGCGGCGTTCTACTACGTGCGGCGCGATCTCACCCTGCGGCCGGCCGACCTGCTGGACGAGGCGGGACTGGCCGCGCTGATCGAGCACATCCCGGCTGGGGCCGGCTGAACTCCGCGCCCGGTCCGCTCATCAGCCGGAGCGGTCGAGGTTCAGGCCTGGAGATGGCGCTCGACCGTCTCCACCTTGGCGGTCAGCCCGTCGGTCACGCCGGGACGGATGTCAGCCTTGAGGACCAGGCTGACCCGGGGAGCCCGGGCGGCCACCGCGTCCACGGCCCGCTTCACCACGTCCATCACCTCATCCCAGTCGCCTTCGACGGAGGTGAACATGGCGTCGGTGCGGTTGGGCAGCCCGCTGTCCCGGACCACCCGCACCGCGTCCGCGACGTACTCCCCAACTCCTTCGCCCACCCCCAGCGGCGTGATCGAGAACGCGATGATCATCGTGTGCTCCGTCCTTCCGGACTCTTCCGCAGAGTCGCTTGCCTGGCCGCCTACGAGAGAGCCGTTTTCCCGGGCCGGGTATCGGGCTGACTGTCCCAGGCCTACCCGTCGCGGAGCTTGGTCACCAGGCTCAGCAGCGAGGCACGCAGCGCCTCCAGTTCCTGCGGGCTGGTCAGCTCCGCCCAGCGCTCTTCCACCCGTTCGGCAGCGGCGTGGGTGACCGGGGTGACGGTCGCGCCGCGCTCGGTGAGGAAGACCAGCCGCGAGCGGCGGTCGCGCGGGTTCGGGCGGCGCTCGACGTACCCCGTCCGTTCCAGCTGATCGACCGCCTGGGCCATCGTCTGCTTGCGCACCCGGGCCAGGTCAGCGAGCTCTGACACGGTAATGCCCGCCGGGGGCACGAACGTGAACACGTTCGCCGCCGCCGGATGGACGTCGTCGAAGCCGTTCTCGCGCAGTGCGGCCTCGATCTCCTGGGAGTGCTGCTGGTAGGCGAGCCGGAGGAGGAGCCCGAGCAGCGGGCGGGCCGGAAAGTCCGCGTTCATGAGATAGACAGGTGCCTGTCTTGTTGTTACGGTAGTCAGGAACCTGTCGATCCTAGCCATCCGGAGCCTGACATGACTACCGTTCCCGCCGCCTACAACCAGTTCGGCTACACCCTGGCCTTCGCCGAGCGGACCCTGACCGCCGTGCTGCGCGAGCATCTCGCCGAGCGCGGCACCAAACCCGAGACCTGGTACGCACTGCAGTTGCTCGCGACCCGCGGGCCGGCGCTCGACCGCGCGACGCTCAGCGAGGAGCTCGCGAGCTCACGGACCCTGGACGCCGATTCGGCGCGCGAGTTGCTCGCCGGGCTTGCGGTGGCGGGGCTGATCCACGGCGGCGCCACGATCAGCCTGACCGCGGAAGGCCAGGCTCTGCAGCACAGCCTCAGCGAGTACGTCGCCGCCCCGCGGATCCGGCTGCTGAGCCAGTTCAGCGTCGATGACGTCGCCACGACCGTGCGCACGTTGCAGGCGATCGCCGAGCGGGCGGAGGAGGAATCGGCCGCGCGGTAGTCGTCCGGCCCAGCCAGCGCGCGCGGCACCGTCTGCGCCAGCGCAGCGCAGCAGAACTGCGTTTGCCTGCTCCAGGCCGCGCGCGTTAGGCTCAGCCCGCCGCCGCACCGCGCGGCGCGACTGCCCAGGAAGGAGGCGCGATGTCCATTTATCATCAGGCGCCTCCGGAGACTGGCCGATAGCAGTCCTGGTCGCGCCTCTGCTCAGCAGAGGAATGACATGACTTCAGAATCAGCTTCGCAGTCGATCTCGGCTGGCCGGACCGACGACATCCCGTCCAGCTGGGACGAGCGCACGATCCTGACCACCTTCCTGGACTACGCCCGTGACACCGTGCACGCCAAGTGCGCGGGCCTTCAAGACGCCGACGCGCGCCGGGCACCGCTGCCCGGCTCACCGCTGATGACGATTTCCGGGCTGGTCAGCCACCTGCGCTGGGTCGAGGACGCGTGGATCGAGAAAACGCTGCTCGGCGGCACGATCGACGCGCCGTGGACCGACGACGATCCCGATCGCGAGTTCCGGATCGCGGTCACCATCCCGCTCACCCAACTGCTGGCGGACTACCGGGCGGCCTGCGACCGGCACCGGGACCAGGTGGCTTCCCTCGACCTGGACACTCCCTCCCGCGGCGAGCTGGGCTGGCGGTCCGAGCCGGTCACGCTGCGCTGGGTCCTGTTCCACCTGACCGAGGAGACCGCCCGGCACAACGGCCACCTCGACATCCTCCGGGAACTCGCCGACGGCGGGCGCGGACGATGACGTCCGTGCCCGGCCGGCCTAGCTGACCAGCCGGTGAACCACTGCGGTCAGGCGGGGCGACGGGCCCGTGCACGGGATTCTCCGGGCGGATCCGGCCTGGAAGGTGTAAACCGTGTGCAGCTAGCGGCGTCGTGTCCTGGCCGCAGTGGGTGGGCGGCCTGCAGCCATTGCGTGCGGCTGACGGGAGGCCCCGGACCGCAGGAAGGTTGCGGCCTTCATGGCTGAGGAGCAGTTCAGCACGTCGGTGGCGCACACTGGGCCGCCGCTCGCCCTGCCTGCCGTCCCACCGCACGCCACAACTGCGAGGAAGAAGAGGCGCTTCTCCCGGCCACGCCTGGCCACCGGCCCATGGCCGCTCGTATGCATCCTCGTGATCCAGGCCGGCTTGTCCCTGCGGCTGGTGTGGTCAAATACGGCCTACCAGGACGAGGCGCTGTACTTGTGGGCCGGGCACCGGGAATGGGCGCACTGGCTGCACGGCGTGGCCGTGCCGGACTTCGCTTCGTACTTCTCCGGCGCCCCGGTCGTCTACCCTCCCCTGGGCGCGGTCGCCAGCGGCATCGGGGGACTGGCCACAGCCCGGATCCTGAGCCTGGGATGCATGCTCGCCGCCACCGCCCTGCTCTACGCGGTGACCAAGCACCTGTTCGGGCGCCCGGCGGCCATCGCAGCCTCGGTGGTGTTCGCGGCGATCGGGCCCACTCAGTTCCTCGGGGCCCTGGCCACATTCGATGCGCCGGCCGTCATGCTCCTGGCGCTGGCGTCATGGTTCGCGGTGCGGTCCAGCCACGAAGGCGGGAGGTGGGAAGGCGAGCAGTGGCTGGTGTGCTGCGCCGTCGCGATGGCGCTGGCTGACGCGGCGAAGTACACCAGCCTGCTCTGGAACCCGGTCGTCATCGCCCTGGTCGTGCTCGGCCCGGCCGGTACCGGCCCGCGATCCGCAGGCCGCGGGATCCGGCTGGCTGGCTACCTGGCCGCCTTGATCATTCCTGTGCTGTTCCTGGCCGGCGGCCACAGCTACCTGGCCGGGATCATGTCCACCACGCTGGCGCGGCCAGGCAGCACCGTCCCCATGCTCCGGGTCCTCGTCGTCAGCGCTGGCTGGGTTGGCGCTGTCGCGTTCCTGGCCATCACCGGCGCAGCCGTCGTGACCCGGAGACGACCGGGGTGGCGGCTCACGACGCTCGCCTGGATCCTCGCCGCCAGTGTGTTCCTGGCCCCCCTGGGACAGGCGCGCATTCACTCGACTTTCAGCCTGTTCAAGCACGTCGGGTTCGGCGCGTGGTTCGCCTGCGTCGTGGCCGGGTACGGGCTCGCAGTTGCCGCCCGGGCGATCCAGGTCAGGCAGGCGGAATACGCCCGCGCCGTGGGCGTGGTGCTGGTGTTCCTGCTCGGGATCTCCGGGGCCGCCCTCAGCGCCGCGCACTTCGGCGCCTGGCCGGACTCGGCGCGGATGATCCGCGGCCTGGCGCCGGTCATCGAGCGCACCGGCTGTCCCTGCCTGATCGCCGAGAACGACGTCGTGCACTACTACCTGGCCAAGCAGACCACGCAGGACGCTTTCACGACCGTCTTCGGCATGAAATACCGGCATGACGGGCGGGAGCTGAGCGGTACCCCCGCGTACGGCGCAGCCATCCGTGATCACTATTTCCGTCTGGTGGAAATAGACCCGTCTGAGATGCCCGCCATCTATGCGCCGGTCGTGGCCGCGCTCGCGGCGTCGCACTACCGGCTCGTGGTCAGCACCCCGTCGAACGTGCCCGGCGAGCCCTTCGGGATCTGGGTCCGCAGCGACGCCGGATAGCCAGGCCGCCAGGCGTTGGACACGCTCCGTGATCCGGTGTCTGGCTGGCCGTGGGAGGCCGCAGTCCGGGCGGTAGCCTCGGGATATCCGTGCTGATACGTGCGCCGGCCTTGATCCGGGCTGGGCCGGCGGCGGAATCGGCGTCAGCTCTGCCCATCATCGACGAGGAGCAGATCATCATGACCCTCTTCCAGCGGGCCCACGACATAGTCCAGGCCAAGGCCAACAAGGCGCTCGACGCCGCCGAGAAGCCCGACGAGATGCTCGATCTGTCCTACGAGCAGATGCTCGACCAGATCACCCAGGTCCGCCGCGGGATCGTGGCCATCGCCGCGTCGCGCAAGCAGATCGAGTTGCAGGAGCAGCAGCTCCAGCACTCGGTGGACCATCTCCAGGACCAGGCCAAGGCCGCGCTGGCCCAGGGCCGGGAGGATCTGGCCCGGGAGGCCCTGTCCCGCAAGGCCGCCGCCCAGGAGCAGATCGACGCCATGGAACCCCAGCACGAACAGCTCGCCGCGGAGGAGGAGAAGCTCGAGCACACCCTCGACGCGCTGCAGAAGCGGGTGAACACCTTCCGGACCCAGAAGGAAGTACTGAAGGCCCAGTACACCGCGGCGCAGGCCGAGACCACCGTGGGCGAGAGCGCGGCCGGGATCTCCCAGACGTTCGGTGACTCGGGAGCGGAACTTCAGCGGACTCAGGACAAGATCGCCCAGATGCAGGCCCGGGCCGGCGCCGTTGACGAACTGCTCGCGTCCGGCGTGCTCGAAGACGTCGGGGGAGACACCGACGACATCCAGAAGGAACTCGACGAAGCCGGGACGGCCGCCGGGGTGGACAAGGAACTGGCCGCGCTCAAGGCCGAGATCGGCCCGGGCGACGCCCCGGCGGAAATCACCGGGGGCGCTGGAAGCTGACGCCCGGCGGCACGTGCAGGGACGGGCGCGCGGCCTAGTGGCGGGAGACCGGCTCCATTGATCTGGCGCGGTCCGCCGGCGCCGTTTCGTAAGCGGAGACGTGGCCACTGGCCGCCGGGGCGGCGAGCAGCAGCCAGCAAGCCAGGCCGAGCGGGTAGACCGCGTAACCGAACCGGCTGGCCGGCGCGAACGCGAACATGAGCACCAGCCCCGTCACCAGCCGCCAGCCCGCCGCGCGCTCGTCCCGCGGCGGCCGGAGCACCAGGGACGCGGCCACGCCGAGCCCGGCCAGCAGGACCAGCCCGATCGCCACCAGATGCCCCGGGCCCCAGGCCTCGGCGATCAGGTGGCCGGGCAGGAAGCTGGCGGCCGGGCTCTTGATCTTGGTGAGGCCGAGCGGGAACAGGATGGTGTTGGACACCACCGCGGCGGGCTGGCTGATCAGAACCGGCCCGTCCACCGCCACCGGCACCGCGATGGTGGCCAGGGCCAGCCAGCCCGCGGCGCGCCTGCCGTCGCGCGCCGCCACCAGGGCGAGGGCGACCGCCAGCGCGGGCCACGCGGTGGCCTTCATAGCCGCGGCCAGGCCCAGGACCAGGCCGGCCAGGACGATCCGCAGCACTGGCCGCGGGGCCTGGCCGGTCCGCAGCAGGGCCAGGCCCACGCAGATCAGGGCCAGTACGGGCAGGTCGTCGCCGCCCGTGGTGAGCGGGAACGCGATGATGGGCGAGGCGGTGACCACCGCCGTCCACAGCCAGGGCCGGCGCACACCGCTCAGGGTCAGCGTGCCCGCGAACCCGAGTACGAAGACCACCCCGAACCACAGCCGCGGATCGGTGAGCAGGCCGCCGCCGAAGAGGGCGTGCGGGACCCCGAACACGGCCAGCGCCGGCAGGTAGGGGTTGTAGACGTAGGGGTTGTGCGCGGTAGCCACGGCGTGAGCGGCCTGATAGGGCGTGCCGTCGTGCAGGAACAGCCCGGCCGAGTGGATGACCACGCCCACTTCCGGCTGCGCCTGCCCGGTCCAGGCCATCCAGGCCAGCGGCACGATCACCGCCCCCGCCAGGGCGACCGCGACGGCGATCCTGCGTCCTGGCCGGCCCGCCAGCCACGCGGCGACGGCCGCGACGCCGTACGGGCCAGCCGCCATGACGCCCCAGAGCCGCTCCGGCGGGTTGGTGCTGAACACCGCGACCGCGCAGGCGAACAGCGTGCACACGGCCAGCAGGATGGCGGCCCCGCGCGGGCTGGTGGCCCACGCCCGGGACAGCCGGTTCCGCTGCTGCCACCGGCGGGCCCGCTCCTGGCCCTGACGCGCTCGATCCCGCCACAGCCGCGACCGCCCCGGCCACCAGGGCAGCCGGGGGGCGGAGCGGGGACGGCCGTCGGAGCCGGCGGCCCCGCGTGGCGGGCGGGTCAGCGGTAGCGTCATGTGTCACCACGCTAGGAGGTGCGGGCCCCCGGCGTCGTCATGCCGAAGGCTGATCTCTGGCCTCCGCCCGGGGCGGATTTGCTCCCGTCGGAGTAGCGGGCGGCGGGGTTGGTACTACCGGGCCAGCGCCAGGGCCCCGTGCTAGAGGCGGGGGGAATGGCCCAGGGTGCCCGGGATGCTGGTTTATTAGATAGCCGGCAAGGTCCGGCGAGGAGGGGCTCACCGCTCATGGATGTGCGCGACTACATCGACAGCAACGCGCGGGAATTCTTTGACCAGCTCAAGTCGTGGCTGGCCATCCCGTCTATCTCCGCCGACCCTGGTCATCACGGCGACGTACGGGCTTCCGCGCAGTGGCTCGCCGGGCACCTCACCGGCACCGGGTTTCCCACCGTGGAGGTCTGGGACACCGGGCCGGCCGGTTCACCCGGCCAGCCCGCCGTCTTCGCCCACTGGCCGGCCCAGGATCCGGGCGCGCCGACCGTTCTGGTCTACGGCCACCACGACGTCCAGCCGGTGGAACCCCTCGACGAGTGGGTCTCCCCGCCGTTCGAACCCGCAGAGCGCGACGGCCAGATCCTGGGCCGGGGTGCCTCGGACGACAAGGGCCAGGTCCTCTTGCACACCCTCGGCCTGCGGGCCTGCCTGGCCGCTGCGAGCGGGACCAGCGCCGCCGGCGCGCCCTCCGGTGCCGCTCCGCCCGTCTCGCTGAAGTTCCTGGTCGAGGGGGAAGAGGAATCGGGCTCCCCGCACTTCGCCGACCTGCTGCGCAGCCGGGCCGACCGGCTCAGCTGCGACATGATCGTGATCTCCGACACCACGATGTGGGCGGCCGACGTGCCGTCCATGTGTACCGGGATGCGCGGCCTCATCGACGCCCAGATCGACCTGCGCGGCGCGGAGACCGACGTGCACTCAGGCTCGTTCGGGGGCGGCGTGCCGAACCCGCTGCACGCCATGGCCGCGCTGCTGGCCGGCCTGCACGACCACGAGGGCCGGATCACCCTGCCCGGCTTCTACGACGCGGTGCTGCCGCTGACCGGCGCCGAGCGGGAGTTGTTCGCCCGGCTCCCGTTCGACGAGAAAGCCTGGCTGGCCGACGCCGGCGGCAGTCAGGCCGCCGCGGGCGAGGCAGGCTTCAGCACGCTCGAACGGGTCTGGGCCCGCCCCACCGCCGAGATCAACGGCATGTGGGGCGGCCACACCGGGCCCGGGGCCAAGACCATCGTGCCCAGCCAGGCGCACGCCAAGGTGTCCTTCCGGCTGGTGGCGAACCAGGAGCCGGCCGACGTCGCGGTGGCGTTGCGGGAGTACGTGGCCACGCACACCCCGCCGGGCATCGAGGCGACCGTGACGTTCGGCGGCCCCGGCGTGCGCCCCGCGTTCTCACCGCTCCACTCGCCCGGGGTGCAGGCCGCCAGGCGGGCCATGGAGCGCGCGTTCGGCCGCGAAGTGCTGTTCACCCGGGAAGGGGGCAGCGGCCCGGAGGCTGATCTCGCCGAGATCCTGGACGCGCCGCTGGTCTTCGTCGCGGTGGGGCTGGACCAGGACCGCATCCACGCACCGAACGAGAAGGTGGAGATGGCGCTGCTGTTGCGGGGAGCGGAGGCGGTGGCCTACCTCTGGGCAGATCTGGCCACGGATCACGCCGGGATCACGGCCGCCCGATGAGCGCGCCAAGCACCGGGGCCGATACGCCGGACACCGCGGCCAGCCCGCCGGACGCCGCGGCCACCCCGCCGGACGCGGCCGCCCGCAGGCGCCGCGGCCAGCCCGCCGGGCGCCGCAGCCGACCCGGTGGACGCCCAGGAGTACGCCGGCGACCTGGGCGGGTTCGTGCTGGCCCGCAGCGCCGTGGACCGGGTGAGCGCCCGCCGTGCCGACACCGACTGGCTCGCCGCGACCTGGGCTGACCCGGCGACCCGGGTGCTGGTCCTGGAGAACGCGCGGGCGCTGGTCCGGTTCGGCGACAAAGAGGCCGAGCTGGTGCTGGTGCCCCCCGCCGAGGCTCCCGAGGGACTGAGGTTCCTGCTCGGGGTGGACGACGCCGAGGTGGCCTACTTCGGCGTGATGGGGCCGTCCGGGTGCCTGGAGTCCCTGACGGCCACGGAAACGACCACCGACCCATCGATAACGAGCGAGAGCGAGCACACCACCCCCGGGCAGGCGCCGGAGGCGCCGGCGCAGGACGGACCGCAGCCTGAAGCGCCCGCAGAGACCGCGGGCGGGACCGGAGCGGAGGCACCCGCAGGGGAGGCGGCCTCCGGTGAAGCAGCCGGCCCGGAGGCCGCGGCACCGGTGGCTCCCGAGCAGCAGACCGTGACCGAGCAGGTCGCATGGCTGGCCCGGGCCCAGCCGGGCCTGCGCCCCGCCGATCTGCGGGAGGCTGCGGCGCTGCTGAACGACCGGGACGCGGGACTGTTCACGCACGCCGTGGCGCTGGCCAACTGGCATGCCACCCATACCCACTGCCCGCGCTGCGGGACACCGACGGTGACGGTCGCGGCCGGGCACGCCCAGCGCTGCCCGGCCGACGGCAGCGAGCATTTCCCGCGGGTTGACCCCGCCGTCATCATGCTGGTCACCGATCCGGACGACCGGTGCCTGCTGGCCCGCAACCGGCGCTGGCCGGAGCGCCGCGTGTCCATCCTGGCGGGCTTCGTCGAGCCCGGGGAGTCCGCGGAGCAGGCGGTCGCCCGCGAAGTCGGGGAGGAGACCGGGATCACCGTCGCCCGGGTGCGTTATGTGGGCAGCCAGCCGTGGCCGATGCCGCAGAGCCTGATGCTCGGCTTCCGTGCGTCCGCGGCGGGCGACCTCGAGATACAGGTGGACGACGAGGAGATCGCCGAGGCGCACTGGTTCAGCCGGGACGAGCTGCGCACCGCGCTGGCCTCCCGGGAGATCCTGCTGCCGCCCCCGGTGTCCATCGCGCACCGGCTGATCCAGTCCTGGTACGGCGAGGAACTGCCCGGGGTCTGGTAGCCCCGGCTGGGCCCGCGGTCAGGCCGGGGCCAGCTCCCGGATGACCTCGGCCTGGTCCACGCCGGGCACCGGCACGATCGCGATGACCGGGGTGTCCAGCCCGGCGGCCTGATACTCGGCCACTCGCTCCCGGCAGTAACTGGGTGGGCCGTGCACGAGCAGCTCGTCGACCAGGTCGTCGCCGATGGCCGCGAGCGCGCCCTTGCGGTCACCCGCGGCCCAGGCCTCGGCCATCGGCTGGAGCCGGGGGCCGCGGCCGAGCCAGTCGTGGAACGCGGCGTACGCGGGGACGGTGAGATAGGCGGCGATCATCCGCCGGCCGATCTGCCGGGCCAGTTCGGCGTCCGCGGTCGGGCAGACGAAGATGCGGGCGATCAGCTCACAGTCCGGGCCGGCCACCGCGCGGACGGCGGGCACGTCCGCGGGGGACAGCCAGTTCGTGATCACCCCGTCCGACAGCTCGGCGCCCAGGGCCACCATTCCTGGCCGGAGCGCGGCCAGGGCCAGCGCGGGCGGCGGGACCGGCGCGGGGTCCAGCCGGAACCCATTGACGCTGAACGTGTCCCCCTCCATGGAGACCTTTTCGCCGGCCAGCGCGCGGCGCAGGAAACGCAGCATGTCCCGGGCCCGCTGATAGGGGCGCTCCAGCGCGATCCCGTTCCAGTCCGTCACCACCGCGGGCGAGGACACCCCGATGCCCAGCACGAAGCGGCCCGGGGCGATGGCCGCGAGGGTGGCCGCGCTCATGGCCAGCAGGGCGGGCCCGCGGGTGTAGATGTTGGCGACGGCCGTGCCCAGCCGCAGGCCGCCCGCGTCCGGGCCGGCTCCCGGCGTGCCGGTCCCTTGGTTGCTGGTCCACTGGGCGGCCAGGACCAGCGGCGTGAACGCGTCGTGGCCATTGACTTCCGACGACCAGGCGTCGGTGTAGCCCAGGTCCGGCAGGGCGGCCACGAGGTCGCGCTGGCCGGTCAGGGGCATACCGCTGAGTGGGAGCGTGATGCCCCATCGTGACGTCGGTCGCACAGTACCTCCCGTAGTTCCCGCCCATCATCGCAGCGGCCGTGGCAGGATGCCCGGCATGGACCTGGATTGCGTTGACACACTGGCCGGTGTGCATGTCCGGTGACCTTGATCTAGAAGCGGTGTTCGGCCGGTCGTCACCGGACGACGCCTTCGCGGCCGTGCTGACCGAGGCGCGGATGGTGCTGGGCGAGATCGCCAGCCCGCTGGAGGCGGAACTGTGGGGCTCGGACATCCTGGCTGCGCTCGGCGGCCCGGCGAGCCTGGCGGCGCAGGCCATGGTGCCAGCCGCGGAACGGAGCGGCAGTCCCGAAGCGCTGGCTATCCTGCGGGTCCTCGGCGCGCTCGGCTGGCCTGACCTGCGCACGCCGGCGGACGAGGCCGCGAGCCGGCTGGCCGGGCGGGGAGTTCCTGACCCGGGCTGGGCGGCCGAGGTGGGCGCGCCGTCGGTGGGGGAGTGCTGGCGTTACGGCGACGACCAGGGCGTCCAGGAAGCCGTGACCCTGACCTTCGAGTACCAGGCCGGGCCGCACGTGGTCTCGCTCCTGCTGGATCACTCCTGTGGTGGCGCGATCAAGAACGTCTGGGTGGGGGAGGCCGGGGACGTCCTCGCCCGCACCAAGGAGATGGCCGCCGAGGATCCCAGCATGATCTTCGAGATGATCAGCCCGGCGGCCGCCCGGACCAAGGTGGATCGGGCCATCGCCGCGGGGGAGTGCCCAGTTCAGCCGGACGAGTTCAGCAACGTGGCCTCGACCAGGGCGATCCTGCGCGCCCGGGCGGCCCTGCTGGCCCGGACGTAGCCCCAGCTGCGTCTAGTCCCGAGCCGGGTCCAGACCTAGCCCCGAGCCGCCCGGGCCTAGCCCCAAGCCGGGCCCGGACGTAGCCTCAGGTGCGCCCCCTGGTTGGGGTGCACGGGTATTTGCGGTGCCTAGCTGACTGCCGCGCCACATGTGTTGCAGGTGGGTGCCCTCGACCATGTCGATCATGGCCAGCGCCCACTCTTCACGCCGACGGTGCGCCTTGCGGGGTGTTTTGCCCGATTCCGACGCACGGCCGGCGTGAAAAGTAGGCGGGAGGGGCCAGTGTGACTCGCAGACCAGCCCGTTCGCAGATCGGCCGTCAGATTCGAGAGCACTGCTCTTGACTTACGCGGCCATCTCTGTGCATACTGCTCTTACAAGAGAGCAGTGCTCTCTCATCCTTCCAGACCGAGGAGCAGTCATGAACGCCAGCCCGGAAAGCCGCTACCTCGCCCCCACCGGCGTGGACCGGATATTCAACTCGACGGTCGCCGCACTGACCCGGGCCGGGATCAGCATCATGGGATCCCGGGTGCTGGCCGTCCGCGGCCGCAAGAGCGGTGAATGGCGGACCACCCCGGTCAACCTGCTGACCGTGGACGGCACCCGCTATCTGGTCGCTCCCCGGGGCCAGGCCCAGTGGGTCCGCAACCTGCGCGCCGCCGGAGAGGGCGAGCTGCGGGTGGGCCGCCGGACCCAGCGCTTCACCGCCACCGAGATGGCCGACGCCGACAAGCCGCCGGTGCTGCGCGAGTACCTGCGCAAGTGGGGCTGGGAGGTCGGGCGGTTCTTCGAGGGCGTCAAAGCGGACGCGACCGACGAGCAGATCCGCGGGATCGCCCCCGGCTTCCCCGTCTTCCGGATCACGATCACGGGCTGAGCCGGCCGCCCGCCGCACGGGCTGAGCCGCCGGCCCTCCACGCCGCCACCCGCCGTGTGACCGGTCCCTGCTACCCGATCAGCGCCAGCGTGGCGCCGGTTGAGTCGAGCAGCCGGTGGTACCCGTCGGCCGCCGGGAACACGGCCCTTTCCCCGCGCACCACGGCTCGCTGGCCGTCGGGCCCGGCCAGGATGGTGCCGTCCGCGCCGACCGCCACGAACTCGCCGTCCTGGCGCAGCAGCACCGGGCCGTCGCGCCGCGCCGAGATCGCGGCCCGGCCGGCCCGCAAGCCGTCGAGCACGGCGGCGGGTCCCTCGCCGGCGCATTCCACCCAGGTCGTGGGGGTCCCGGGAACGGCATCCGCGCCCGGCCGGTGCCAGTCGCTCCCGCCGACCGGCACAGCGGCCGGATCCCAGGCCAGCCACCAGGCCAGCGGGGTCGTCCAGTGCGGATCCATCCAGCTCCAGTGCCAGACTTCGGCCAGCGGCGGCCGCCGCCGCATCGGCCAGATCCAGCTGACGTGGCCGCCGATCGGATGATTCACCGACAGCAGGCCGCCGTGGCGTTCGGTGGTCTCCAGCCACTGGTCGGGTGGCTCGCGGAAGTCGATCCAGCCCACGTCGCCGAGCGCGCCCGCGTGCCCGTCCTCGGTGGTGACCTCCTGGCCGGGGATCAGGATGATCCCGTACCTGGCCGCGGCGTCCTTGAGCTCGGCATGATGGCTCGTCGTGTTGTGGTCGGTCACGGCCAGGTAGTCGAGCCCCTGGGCGGCCGCGAACCGGGCCAGCCCGGCCACGGTCAGCTCGCCGTCGGAGTGCACGGTATGCGTGTGCAGGTCACCGGCCAGCCAGCGGTGCCCAGCCCGGGCGGGCAGTTCGCGCCGGGGCGGCCGCTCGCTGAGCGGGGCCGGGGCGGCGGCAGGCGGGGCCGGGCGCAGCCGGCCGGGCGTGCTGCTCACCGAAGCCGTCACCGAGTACCCGGCGCCGTCGGGCGGCAGCCGGTACAGGCCGATCGCCACGTGCCACAGGCCGGGCTCCAGCTCACCGGGAAGATAACCGGGTGTGGCCTCGCCGGGGGTGATCACGAACGAGGACCGCGCCCCTCCGGACCAGCCGCGGAACCCGGCGGGCCCGAAGCAGCCGAGGTCGAGGATGGCGCCGGACCGGTCGTAGTCGAGCTCGACCCGCAGGCCGGCTGACCCGGGCGGAACCTCGACCGGCAGGTACTGCCACGGGGACCGGCAGCGATCGTCCTGGGTCCACCGGCCGCGGTGCCGCGTCAGGCCGCTCATGCTGGGTTCTCGCTCATGTTTCTACCGAATCAGATCCGCGGTGCTGAGGCGAGTAGGGCGGCGTGCCCCCGAGCCGGTAGCCATAGACGCAAGCCGGATGTGCCAC
Source organism: uncultured Actinomycetes bacterium (assembly GCA_963844695.1). Taxonomy (GTDB): domain Bacteria; phylum Actinomycetota; class Actinomycetes; order Streptosporangiales; family Streptosporangiaceae; genus RYN-230. Next base: position 107,552 of record CAWJPL010000007.1, on the reverse strand, counting down.
GCTGGTGCCGAGGTCGAGCCCGGCCGCTCGACGGACCATTTCCGAGGACAGTGCGTGAACGGTGTACGGACCGCCGAAAGCGTGCAAACTCGGCGTTATACCCGCTACCAGAAGACAAGCGCAAACTGAAACCCATAAACGCCTCCGCAACGAAAACCGCCACCCCGGTCCCCGCCAGGCCAGGCGCCCGGCCGCCGGACCCGGCCGGCCAGCCCCGGCCGGGCTGGCCCAGTATTGCGGGAGAAGGATCATGTGCCTAGGGTCACGTAGGGGGACTCAACACGATGATGCGTAGATTCGCGGCAGAACTGCTCGGGACCGGGCTGCTTGTCTTCTTCGGGGTCGGGGTCGCCACGCTGAACTTCGGGTTCAAGTTCGACGGTGGCAGCATCGCGGCCGGAGTGGTGGCCACGGCGCTGGCGTTCGGCCTGGTGCTGCTGGCCCTGGCCTACGTGCTCGGCCCGATCTCGGGGTGCCACGTCAATCCCGCGGTCACCATGGGCGTCTGGCTGGCCCGGCGGATCTCGCTGGCCGAGGCGGCGGGCTACTGGGTCGCGCAGTTCGTCGGCGGCATCCTCGGCGCCCTGCTGCTGTGGGCGATGTTCTCCACGTCGCCCGACTACAGCCGGTCAACGACCGGACTGGGCACGAACGGCTGGGGTGCCGCGTCCGACATCCACATCGGGGTCGGCGGCGCGTTCCTGGCCGAGGTGATGCTGACCGCGCTGTTCGTATTCGTGATCCTCGGGGTGACCGGCAAGCTCGGCAACACGGCCACCGCCGGCATGGTCATCGGGCTGTCGCTGACCGTCGTGCACCTCATCGGTATCCCGATCACCGGGACCTCGGTGAACCCGGCGCGCAGCCTGGGGCCCGCGCTGATCGTCGGCGGTACCGCGCTCAGCCAGGTGTGGCTGTTCATCGTGGCGCCGCTGGTCGGCGGGGCGATCGCGGCCGCGGTGCACTGGCTCATCTTCCCGCCGACCCCAGGATCGGTGGATACCGAGCAGGCCGAGCTCGCCGAGGAGGCCGCGGACCGCCGCTCCGCCTGAGCCTCCGGTCACTGCACGCGGGCGGCGATCGCCTGCGCGCCCGCGTGCCGCCGGTCGCGGCCCAGCCGGGGGCCGTGGCGCGGCTGGTTCAGATGCGGCGTCCATCGTCGATGACCGACAGTTACGTGATCATGAAAGAAACGTTAAGGATCAGTTCCGCGGTCACGGCGGACGCAAGATCGTTTATCGCTGGGAGTCCGCGGCGGCCCAGCTGGGATCGCCACGGCCCGCACCGAGTGTCAAATTTGCCCCTTTTCAGTCTTACTGCGGCGCATCGTGTCTGGTCAGACCGAGATTGACGTGTCAGGGTGGGCAGGAGGCCATCTCCCATGGTCGCGCGCGGAGGGGCCGAATGGGCAGGGACGTTCCAGCGATCACGGTAAGTCAGCAGGACCGCCGCCGCTACCGGGAAAAGGTGCGTCAGTGCCTGGACGTGCTCGCGCGGATGCTGCGCGATTCCTGGTTCGAGACCTCCACCCGGCAGGTGGGTCTGGAGGTTGAGGTCAACCTGGTGGACGACTCGGGCACCGCCTCGATGCGCAGCCCGGACGTGCTGGACGCGATCGGGGACCCGTCCTGGGCCCCGGAGCTCGGCCGGTTCAACATCGAGGTCAACATCCCGCCGCGGCCGCTGTGCGGTGATGCCCTGGACCAGCTGGAGGCGCAACTACTGGCCAGCCTGAAGCACGCGGACCAGAGGGCCAGGGACGTAGGCAGCCGGCTCGCCATGGTCGGCATCCTGCCCAGCCTCCAGCAGGCCGACGTGGGTGAGGACGCCATGTCGGAGAACCCGCGGTTCTGGCTGCTGAACGAGCAGATCTGCGCCGCGCGGGGGGAAGACGCGCAGATCGCTATCGAGGGCCCGGAACAGCTGCTGACCCACGTGGACAACATCATGGCCGAGGCGGCCTGCACCAGCGTGCAGTGTCATCTCCAGGTCAGCCCGGATGCGTTCGGGAACTACTGGAACGCCGCCCAGGCTATCGCGGGGGTTCAGGTCGCGCTGGCCGCCAACTCGCCGTTCCTGTTCGGCCGTGAACTGTGGCGGGAGACCAGGATCACCCTGTTCCAGCAGGCCACCGACACCAGGCCGGAGGAGCTTCAGGTGCAGGGGGTGCGGCCCCGGGTCTGGTTCGGCGAGCGCTGGATCACCTCGGTGTTCGACCTGTTCGAGGAGAACCTCCGCTACTTCCCGGCGCTGTTGCCGCTGTGCGCGGACGAAGACCCGGTGGCCGAGCTGGAGCGGGGGTGCGTCCCCCAACTCGCCGAACTGACCCTGCACAACGGCACGGTGTACCGCTGGAACCGGCCGGTGTACGCGGTGATGGACGGGCGGCCGCACCTGCGGGTCGAGAACCGGGTGCTGCCGGCCGGCCCGACCGCCGCGGACATCACCGCCAACGCCGCCTTCTACTACGGCCTGGTCCGGGCGCTGGCCGAGGCCGAGCGGCCGATCTGGACCCGGATGTCGTTCGCCGCGGCCGGGGAGAACCTGACGGAGGCGGCCCGGCACGGCATCGACGCGCACCTGTACTGGCCGGGCCTGGGCGTGGTGCCGGCCACCGAGCTCACGCTGCGGCGGCTGCTGCCGATGGCCCGCGAGGGCCTGGCCCGGTGGGGCGTCGATGCCCGGCACGCCGACCGCTGCCTGGACATCATCGAGCAGCGCTGCCTGGCCGGGCGGACCGGTGCGACCTGGCAGGCGGAGACGGTGCACAAGCTGGAGCGCGAGGGGCGGCTCGACCGGGGCGCGGCGCTGCGCCGGATGACCCAGCGCTACATCGAGCACATGCACACCAACGAGCCCGTGCACTCCTGGCCGCCTGGTTACTGACCGGCTTCGCGCGTCAGCGGGCTGCCTGCTGATTCTCAGCGTGGAGACTGTCCGCGTGCTGACTGTCCGTGGGCCAGCGGCGGCCGTTGGTCCAGTACTCGTCGATGTGCTCCAGCGGGCGCCCCCTGGTCTCCGGGACGCAGCGCCACACGAACACGATGGCCAGGGCGGCGAAGATCGCGTACAGCCAGACGTCCACGACTTGCCGATGCCATTGATCAGCGTCAGGAAGGTGACGCTGACCAGCAGGTTCGCGCTCCAGTTGGACACCGTGGCCGCGCTGGCACCGACCGCGCGCAGGCGGTTCGGGAAGACTTCCGCGGTCATCAGCCAGAACAACGGCGAAATCGACATTGAGTAGCAGGCCACGTAGATCAGCAGGATGATCAGGACCCCGGCGCCCCAGCTCTTGGGGCCTACGTCGAACGCGACGCCGAGGAGCACGAGCATGGATCCCATCCCGGCCAGGCCGAGATAGAACAGCTTCTGCGGCCGACCACGTCCACGAACGCGATCGTGGAGCACGAAGTGACAGCGTGGCCCCTACGTAGATCGTCGAAGCAGCGGGTTCCCGCTACCCCCGCGTGCCGAAGATCGTCGCGGTGAACAGGACCGTGTCGGCCCGACGAACTGCTGGAACACAGCCAGCCGACCCCGCGATCAGGCCCCCGCAGGCCCGTCGTCGGGCAGCTCGCGCCAGGACGTGCCCTCGGACCCCTCACATCCTCGTGCAGCAGCTCGAGTCTTCCTCTTTGTGCTCCGGGTCGATGCGGCCGAGGACCTGGGCGGCCTCGTCCCAGCGTGTTCATGCCGAGCCACCGGGGCGAGTAGGACATGAACAGCATGCCGATGGCCAGGGCCAGGGCGGGCAGCACCGCGAACCCGAACATCGGCCGCCAGCCCCAGCCTGCCGAGTCGAACGCGAAGTCCAGCGCGTACGACAGCAGGATGCCGAAGGAGATGGCCAGTTGCTGCAGGACCACCAGGCCGCCACGGATGCGCGCCGGTGACATCTCCGCGATGTAGGCCGGGACGATCAGCGACGAGGCGCCCACCGCGACGCCGGTGATGATCCGGAAGGCCAGGAACGAGCCCAGATCCACGAGACGCGGTCAGGATGGCCCCGGCCCCGTAAAGGACGGCCAGCGCGATGCAGCGATCGGCGCCGCTGCCGGTCAGCCAGCCGCCGCCGATGACGCCGCCGATGACCGCGCCGATCAGGACGGCGGACACGCCAGCTCCTCGTCGTGCTGCTGAGGCGGAAGCTGCTCTTGAGCAGGTTCTCCGCCCCGCTAATCACGCCGATGTCGTACCCGAACAACATCCCGCCCAGCGCGCGACCGCCGCCACCAGGTAGGTGTAGCGGGGTGCCCCGCGAGCGGTTACGAGAACGCCGAGATCGGCTGGCCGACTTCCCGGCGCTGGCGTCCTCCGGCGGCCTGGCTGCGCCGCCTGCCCACGATCTTCGATCATGCCGCTGCTCTCTTCCACGGCCACGGCGGCCGGCCGGGCCGCGTTGCCCGGGCGCGGATGTGACCGCTCACAGGGCGTCCCCTGCCCCCGATCGGCGGCCATGCCAGCGATCGCCGGCCATGCCCGCGAGCGTCGACCGTCCGCAGAGCGGGATGAGCAATGCCCTCTTACGACTCCGCGGAGCGTCGCGTAGCGCACACATCCGCCGTGACCTCGCGTCCTCTCGTTCTGTGCGTGACCGCAGCCCGACATGAGGCCGCACGGCGCGGTCAGGTCTGCAGCGGCACCATCTCGCGCACGAAGTCCGCGGTGAACTGGTCCGGGTCCACCGGCGTCCAGCTCGGCCGGACGACGAACTTGGTCAGCCCGGCCGCCACGTAGCCCTCGATCAGGGCGCGGGCGCCCGCCCAGCCGGACGCGACCAGCGCCGCAGGATCGCAGTCCGGGCGGCGGCTCCGCGCCACCTCGAGCAGCGCGGGCAGCGACGCGTCGTCGGCCACGGCCAGGCTGATGCCGTAGTGGTCCGGCTCGATCTCGCGGCCGGCCTCGGCGGCGGCTGCCTCGATGGCCTGGCGGCCTGCGCCGGCCTCGGCGGGGGTCAGGAAGCTGGCCAGCCACCCGTCGCCCAGCCGCCCGACGCGCCGCAACGCCCCCGGGGCGCTGCCGCCCAGCCAGATGTCCAGCGGCCTGGCCGGCCGCGGCCCGACGCCGGCCGACTCGACCGAGAAGAACTCGCCGTCAAACGTCACGTGGTCCTGGCTGAGCAGCAGCCGCAGGAGGGTCAGGGACTCGTCGAACACCGCGGCCCGGCGGCCGGGCGGCACCGGGAAGGCCGCCAGTTCCCCGGGCCGGGCTGGTTTGAGGCCGAACACCGGCAGTACCCGCCGGGGGGCCAGCCCGGCCAGGGTGGCGAGTTGCTTGGCCACCAGGACCGGGTGGCGCCCGGGCAGCACGGATACCCCCGTCCCCACCTTCAGCTGGGACGTCCGGGCCAGCGCGTGCGCCATGCCGATGAACGGATCCACCAGCGAGCCGTAGACCATCTCCGGCAGCCAGAGGGAGTCGACCCCGGCCGCCTCCAGTGCGTCCACCGCTGCGCTGAAGTGATCCGGGACGCCCGCCTGGCCGAGGGAGACGCCGATCCTGACCTTCATCGGGTTATCTGGCACGCGACTATCCGATCACACCGCGCCGACCGCAGAGCGTGCGAGCTGCCGGGCGGGCGGTTCTCTGCAAGTGGAGGGCATGCCAGTTGCACCGAGGGTGGGCCAGGGGCCTGCTGTGGATCTGCTCGCTCTGCGCCTGGCTTCGCTTGAGGCTTTACGTTTGGGCCTCGCTTGATCCTTTCCACGCCCTAGACGGTTCATGGTTGATCGTGCTGCCCTGTAGCGCAGGCCTGGGGTTGGTCAGTCTTGCTGCCAGGTGACGGTGAGTGGTCGATCTGGCGGATGGGGACGCTGGCAGTGATGTCGGGCGGGGTGAGGGCGGCCAGGCCGGGCAGGCAGGTGAACAGGGTGGTCAGCGCGACTTCGCCGTGGAGTCTGGCGAGGGGGCACCGAGGCAGAAGTGGGCTCCAGCGGCGAAGCTCAGGTGAGGATTGGGTTCGCGGCTGATGTCGAATCGGTCGGGGTCGGGGAAGGTGGAGGGGTCGCGGTTGGCGGCAGCCAGGAAAAGGAGCCGCGGCTGCCCGGCTGGGCAGGTGACGCCGTGGATGTCAGCGTCGGTCCGGGGGGTTGCTCCGGTGAAGGTCGTCGGGGCGATCAGCCGCAGCATTTCCTCCACGGCCGCGGGCCAGCGCCCGGGATCTTCCTGCAGCGCGGCCACGGCGCTGGGGTGGGTGCAGAGCAGGTAGGTGCCCAGGGTGAGCAGGGTGGTGGTGGTCTGGTGCCCGGCGAGGACGAAGAAGATGCAGTTCGCGAGGAGGTCCTGGCGGTCCTCCCCGTCTGCGTGCCGGGCGGCCAAGGCGGTCATCAGGTCATCGCCTGGTGCTGCGGCGCGCTGGCCGAGCAGCTCGACGACGTAGAGAGCATCTGCTGGGTCGCGTCGTTGGCGCCCTGGACCGGGGTGCGGTCGCTGTCACGCTGGCGGGCGAAGCCGCGGTTGAGGGTGGCCAGCGCATCGCCGAGCCAGTCCCGGTCCTCGGGCGGGACACCGAGCACATCGTTGATCACGGTGAACGGCAGCGGCCGGGCGAAGCCGGTAACCAGGTCCATGCTCGCTGCGGCGGTTGCCTGATCGATCAACGCGGCGGCCCGCCCGGCGATGATGGCCCGGTAACGCTCGACCCGGCGGGCGGTGAACAGGCCGCCGAAAGCGTCCCGGACGCGGCGGTGCCGGTCGCCATCCAGCCGGATCATCCAGCGCCGGAGCAGCTGGAATGCCGGGTCCGGGGAGGGCGGGATGGTCGGTGCCGCAAACCGTGGGTCGCGCAGCACGTCGCGGACGAACGGGTACTGGCAGCCGGGCAGCGGCGAGCCACGCAGGATCACATGCGGGTCGGCGCTCCCAGCCGGAGAGAACAAAGCACCCATCAGGTCGGACTCGGACCCGGCAGCGGCGGGCGGCCCGGGCGGAGTGTTCATGAGCTGCACAGTAGCCCCGTTCCGCCATCAGCGCGGACGGCTGGCTGCTGGGTGGCGCAGGCCTTGTAACAGTGGATCTCCCGGCCGCTGGTGCGGGGCCACAGTGGCGACAGTCTGGCCGTCGATGTCGAGCTGGAATGTGTGGTCGTCAGCGGTGACGGTGACGATCTGACTGTCCTGGCGTTCGTCGCTGCCGTCGATTCAGCTCATCCCGGCGCGCTTGCTGACGTGTCCTGCGATCCATCAGCTCCCGCAGGTCGCCTCAGCGCCTTTCGGCCAGTGGTGTCCTCGTGCTAGCTAATGATCTTGAAACGGCCGTGCAGTTGGTTTGGCGCGCATAGCACCCGGTCAGCCCTCGACGCACTCGCATAACCCGTCGCGGATGGCGCGTGAAGTCCTGGCGGCGGCGCTGTTCCTGCCGAGGGCTGGGTCCAGGCCCAGTAGTAATCTCTCAAGTTACTAGTCCAGGGGAGCCCGGTCAGAACGGCGATGCCTTGGTTGTCTGTGACTCCGCTCGCCCACAAATGATCGGCACTGTTACTCAGGCAATCATTTCCCATGAGTGCGTATCTAGTATGCGCCTTCCCTCCGGAAATGTAGGCCATGATCAGCAGTTCAGCTTCCCGCCGGGCATGTGATCAACCATAACCGCCGCGACTTTGCCGCGGATGGGCCCATCTGCGGGAAGCGCTACGGTGGTGCTGGAAACCCGCGGCAAGGCTGCGGCAGCTACAGCCGCCGGTGCATGTGGGGGGCTCAGTGGGTGCTGGAGCCCGCTCGCCTGCGCGTGGTAATGTACGGCGCCGAGTGTGGCAATCACCAGGCCGATACCCAGGGCCACGAACGCTGACGCAATAAGGAATCTTGAGTTGTCAGCCAACCGCCGCCCAGACCAGCCCGACTCGATCACGTCTGGCCGCTCGTTTCCGGTGTCACGCACCATGGGAACTCCGCCCCGGACACGAGTTGAGCCAATCCGCGATGCGGGCACATGTCGTCAGATGCGATCCGCTTGAAGCAGCTATCGCACTAAGCGTGCACTAACAACCCAAGCCGCGGCCCCGATCCACGGCAGAGCATGACCCAAATCCGGAAAGCGAGTGACTACTCGTGATCAGCCCCCCGACCCCTGCGAAAGCAAAAGCTAGCCCAGATATAAAGGGATTGTGGTGAGATCGCGTGGAGACCGCGTGGAGACCGCATGGAGGTTCGCCACGACCACGCTCAGTTTCTCCGGATCCAGCGCATTTGGCGGTCAACGAGGAGCAGATGCTTGACTCTATGGTCCTTACTCGGCTCTCGACGTTAACGGCGTGGAAATCGCAGCCGGGAACTCTGTCCATTAGACAGTGCATTAAATGCACCAAAACTGCCTTACACAGGATGGATCGACGTCCATGCCATGGCGCACTCGTGGATGACCGCAGCCGATTCCCAGTCGCCTGGCGACAGCAAGGTCGCTGGCCGGGCGGGCGCGGCTCGCCGCAGGTGGAGGACGCACAGTCCAGCCGTGCTCGGGACGCCGCCGTCTTTGTCTCTCCCTCCTGAGCCGTAAACTCCGGCGTTGATGTTGTACGCCCGTGGCTCAGGCGTGCCTCCTGACTTCATCGGTTTATCTGGTGCAGTGCCATGAGTCCCGTCGCTGGACGCGCTGGTCCCGGATGCCGTACGACCCTGCCCCGGCTGTGACTGCATCCATCTGCTCGCCGGTCTCCCACAGCTATATGATGACGTGCTTGCCGGACCCGGCGTCGGTGAGCAGGTAATAGCCTTTGAACCCGCGCTGCTGGCGGGCGCCGGGCAGCTGCTGCTCGAAAAGGCGGATAGTGCCGTCGAATCCCTCGGTCCCTGCCTGGGCTGTAATCACGCGCGCGAACATCGCTCTCCTTCCGGCCCTTCTATCAGTCGACTACGTTCAACATGTGTTGATTGAACAACCGTAGAACGGACTCGCCGTCCCGTCCACATCCGTTGTGTCCCGCGCAGCGGTCCAGGCCCAGCTGAGGCGGCGTGTTAGCACTACCTGGAAGCCTGGTGACTGCATCCTCGCTGACCGGCCGGATCCGTGAGATAACGGCCAGGTGACGCGGCGGAGCGGGCGGCCAGGGGCAAGCCATCCGTCACAGCCTGCCCGCTATCGGCTGCCCGCCGAACTCCGCCGGGGCTGGGCGAGCTATCTGGCGATCCTCATGATCGTCGGACTGCTCGGGGGGACGGCCATGGCCAGCGTGGCCGCGGCCCGCCGGACCCAGTCCGCGTTCCCGCGGATCCTGGCCGCGAGCAACCCCTCCGACGTCACCGTGGATACCGGCTCGCAGAGCCCCGGCCTGGTCGGCCGGCTCTCGCATCTGCCTCAGGTGCGATCGGCCGAGTCCTACGTGGCCCTCGACGCCCTGCGCGCCCTGCCCTCCGGTTACGCGGATCCGGACACTCCCTTCAACCAGCAGGTAGAGCTGGTCGGGTCGCTGAACGGCCTTTACTTCGACCAGGACCGGGTCATCATTACCGCTGGCCGCCGGGCCAACCCCAGACGGCCAGGCGAGGTGGTCGTCAGCGAGCTGACCGCTCATCGTTTCGGCTTGCACCTGGGCCAGTCACTTGCGGCCAACTTCTACTCCGGGCAGCAGGCAGCCGATCCCGGGTTCAACCCGATGACCAGGCCGCCGTTGCGCCGCGTCCGGCTGACGATCACCGGCATCGGCGTGTTCACTGACGAGGTCGTGCAGGATGACATCGATCGCAGCTACCGGGTACTGGCCACGCCCGCCCTGACCAGGACGGAACTGCGGTGCTGCGGCTCTTTCTACTGGACTGGCCTGCGGCTGGCGCGCGGCGCCCGCGATGTGGAAGCAGTGCAGCGGGAGAACACCCGTGGGCTGCCCAAGTACTCCCCGGCGTTCTTCCGCGTCACCTCGGTTGTTGTGGACCAGGCGGAGCGGGCCGTCCGGCCCGAATCGGTCGCGGCCGCGGGGTTCGGCCTGATCGCGGCCGCCGGAGCGTTCGTCCTGGCCACGCAGGCTATCCGCCGCAAGATTCTCGACGGGCGGGGGGCGCGCGACACCCTGCGGGCCATGGGGGCCAGCCCGTCCGGTCTCGTCCTCGACGCCGTTCTCGGTCCCGTGTGCGCCGTGGCGGCCGGAACAGTGGTGGCGCTGGCGGTGGCGGTGGCTGCCTCCCCGCTGGCCCCGCTGGGGCAGCTGCATCGTCTTGAGCCAGCTCCCGGGGTGTCGTTCGACTGGGCTGTTCTCGGCGCCGGCGCCGCGGCGTCCCTGCTCATCTTGTCGGTCGCGGCCGTCGCGCTGGCCTGGGTAGATGTGGGGTCGCGGTCGCGCGAGCGCGGCCTGGCGGACCGTCGTGCGGCGGCCCGGACGGCGGCGCTGAGCCTGCCGGTCACGGCCAGGGCGGGCGTCAGTTTCGCCTTCCAGCCAGAGCGAGCCGGCTCTCCGCGCCCGGTGGTGCCGGGCGTCCTGGGCACGGCTGTGGCCCTGGTGATCCTGCTGGGGTCCCTGGCTTTCGGGGCCAGCCTCAGCAACCTGGCCTCACATCCGGCGCTCTACGGTTGGGCGTGGAACAGGGAGATCCTCTCGGGCAGCGGTTACGGCCACATTCCGCTCTCGCGGGCCCGCTCTGTGCTGGGTCGTGACCCCGATATCTCCGCGTGGTCGGGTGGCTACTTCCTTCCCGTCGAGATCAACGGTCAGGCCGTCCCGGTCCTGGCCGCGACGGACACCCGGCTCAGCCCGCCGATCCTGGCCGGTCACGCCCTGGCCGGCCCGGACCAGATCGTGCTGGGTCCCGAAACGTTGGCCGAGGTCGGCGGCCATGTCGGTGGTACGGTCCGGGTTTTCAACAGCGCCACCACCCGGACCATGCGGGTCGTGGGAACAGCGACGATGCCGGCCATCGGCGTGGGCCACGCGAACCACCTCTCGCTCGGCAGCGGGGCGATACTGCCCGCCAGCTCGCTGCCGCAAGCCCTGCTGAACAGAGACGCTGCCCCTCTGCCGCGGGGACCTAATACGATCCTGGTCCGTTTCCGGCCGGCCGTCGACACGCCGCGGCCGCCCGGCGGCTGACGCGGATCACGAGCAGGCTAACCCCCGACGGTGTCCAGGTGCTGCCCGTCCAGCGTCCAGCCGAGATCGTCAACTACCGCACGATGGGCACCACCCCGCTCATCCTCGCCGGGTTGCTCGCGGCCGGGGCCGTCATGGCGCTCGCCCTGACCCTCGCGGCCTCAGTGCGGCGGCGGTCGCGCGAGCTTGCCCTGCTGAAGACCCTCGGATTTGTCCGCAGGCAGGTAGTCGCCGCCGTGATCTGGCAGGCGGTGGTCATCGCCGCGATCGGGACCGCCATCGGCGTTCCGCTCGGGGTAGCGGCGGGCCGGTTCCTCTGGGTAAGTTTCGCCGCCGAGCTCTATGTCGTGCCCCAGCCGGTCATCTCTACGATCATGATCGCGGGCACCGTCGTGTCCGCCCTGGCCGCGCCAGCCTGGCCGCCATCGGGCCGGCCTGGCGAGCGGCCCGGACGCCAGTGGCCACTGTGCTCCGGGCCGAGTGAGAGGAGCCGGCGGACGGCATTTGACCTTGACCTCGGGGGAAACCGCAGTGAGTGCGACCGGGCGTTCGCCCGGAACGAGGGAGTCGTTGTGGACCTGGTGAGCATCGGTGAGTTCGCCCGTCTCTCTGCTACCCGGTCAATTCCGGTAACACTTACAGCCGCACGTCATGAGACCTGACGTTGCCCCGGCGCTCCAGCAGGTCGTGGATGGCCAGCAGCTTCAGGGCCAGCTGGACGCTGAAGCGCACGTTCGGGTCGTCGAGGCCGACCTCGAGGAGTTCCTCGATCCGGCGCCGCCGGTACTTGGCCGTGTTGAGATGGATTGAGAGCATGCGGGCAACTCTGCTCGTATTGAAGTTGACCTCGACGAGGGCGTGCAGGAACTCCATCAAGCCAGCCCCGCGGTCCCGGTCGTAGCTGACTAGCTTGCCCAGCACGGCCTCGACGTAGGAGTCCATGTCTTGCTTGCGCGTGGGGGACAGGAACAGGCGGTAGATGTCGAGTTGCTCGACGAGCAAGGGTGAGTTGTGCCCGCCGTGCTCAGCGTCGATGGCGACGACCGCCAGCGCCTCTTCGAACGACCTGATGATGTCGGTCGCGACCGAGACTGACGCGCCGATGCCGGCCTGATAGGAGACTCGCTGGGCGCCCGTGGCGTCGTCGAGCGCGCTCAGCGACAGGCTCAGTTGTTCGCTCTCCAGGCGGACGTCGGGCGGGGTGGGGGAGGGAATCAGCAGCACGAATCCCTCCCGGTAGGGCACGATCTCCGCCGTTGCGTACGTCTGAGTGAGGACCCTGCGCAGGGCGTGGTGCAGGCGTACCTGACGGCTGACGTTGTCGTGACCGACTTCGCCCGCCGCCGCCGCCGGTCTCAGGAATCCAGCGCGGACCGGGAATTGCAGATGGGGGGCGAGCTGCCGGAACAGGCGGGTCGCCTCGGCGTGAGAAGTCGCCGCGAACAGGCTGTCCATGACCTCGATCTGGAGGCGTCTCCTGATCTCGTAGCCCTCGTTGTCCTTGGTGATTTCCACCGCGAACAGCGCGACCGCCTGCCGTAGCGCGCGGATCTGGATGTCGCCGAGAGCCCCGTGGGTCGCGAGCGCGGCGAGGTAGCCGAGGCGATCGCCCCGGACCAGGATCGGGAAGACAACGGCCTGCGCTTCCCCGGCGGGCTGCGTGAGTGACAGCTCGAGGTGGTCCGGGTGGGCGGAGCGCGCTGGGTCCTGGCCGGCGCCCGCCGACAGCGCGTGGCACAGCGACATGAGGATGTCCTCGCCCAGTGACTCTTCGAGGCCGGCCGCGGTGAGGAGCAGGCCGACCTCGTCGGTCAGGGCCACCGGTGTCTGAAGCAGCCTCGCGAGCGTCTCGGTGAGCTCGGCGAGGTCGTTCCCGGCCAGGAACGCCCGGCTGAGGGTGTGCTCGATCTCCAGGACCCGCTCAAGTTCGCGATGCTGGGTACGCAGCGTGCGCATCATCTCCGAGGACCTCACGATGATGGCGAGGTGTGGCGCGATGAGCGACAGGAAGTCGGCGTCGTCGTCGTTGAACCCCCCTTTTACCTTGTTGACAGCGTGGAAGACACCGATGGACCTCCCGGCTATCTGCAAAGGGACGGTCAGGATGTTGCGGGTGCTGTAAGCGTGAACAAAGCTTTGCAGGATCGCGGGGTCATTGGGTGCGTCATTGCTCATGTATGGCCGCCCGGACTTGAAGACGGCGGCCGAGTTACTGCGGCTGGTCAGCGATATCCGGGTCGGCCCGGCAATGGGCTCGTTCATCTTCCCGAAGGCGGGGGTCTGCAGCACAAGCTCTTCGGTCTCGTGATCGACCAGGAGGATTCCGCCGGACTCTATCGAAAGCGCGCGGGCCACGGTCGCGATGACATGGTCGATCGCTTCCTCGAACCCGAGCGCGGTCACGAGTACCTGGCTGATCTCCGACAACGCCGCCAGGTGACGGCTCGGAGTGTAGCTCCCCCTGGCGAACTGCTCGCCGGCGGTGGGCGGGCCGGCTTCCGGAGGCTCCGCCGACACGCCTTCTGTAGCTAGTTTGGCCATACCGACACGCTCTTTCTTGGCCAGATTGGACCTATCTTGGCCCGTCAAGGCGATGTTAGCCTAGCCACCCAGTACAGGCGACCGAGCAGAAGGCGAGAGACAATGTCCGATCCCTCTGCGGTGTTGGGCTCAGCCGGTCCTGCCCGGGCGGTGTCACCTGGGCCCGCTGAAAACGAGGCGCGGTACACCATCGACATCGACACCGGGGGAACCTTCACGGACGGTTATGTCGCCGGACCGCACGGGGCGATTCAGGTGAAGACGGACACGACTCCGCATAATTTTGCGGTCGGAGTCCTCGAATGTGTCCGGTCAGCCGCTGACCGGCTCGATATGAGGGTCCCCGATTTGTTGTTCGAAACCGGCATCATCCGCCTTTCCTCGACGGTATGTACCAACGCGCTGCTCAATCGCGACGGTGCCCGGGTCGGAGCCCTGCTGGGCGAGACCCTGTACCGGGATCACGGGTCCCGGCTGTCACCGGAGATGCCGCTGGAACGGGCCATGATCGAACTCGTCCCGGACGATCCGGGCGACGAGCACCTGGCGGTCATCGACGCGGCCGTCCGCCGGCTTCTCGAACGGGGCGCGCGGATCATCGTGGTCGCGCTCAGCGGCCCGGGGCTCGGTGCCCGTGAGTCGCGGGTGCGCGACCTGATCGCCCGCACCTACCCCCGTCACTATCTGGGTGCGGTGCCCATCCTCAGGTCGTCTCTGGTCACGATGGCCTCGGATCCGGCGGTCCGGGTGCACACGGCGGTGATCAACGCGTACGTGCATCCCGTCATGTCCAGGTTCCTGTATCAGCTGGAGGACCAGCTGAAGGCCCTTGGCTACCGGAGCCCGCTGCTGAGCGCCAACGCGGACCACGGCACGTCCCGGGTGGCCAAGACGACGGCGATCCGGACCTGGGGATCAGGCCCGGCGGCCGGAGTGGCAGCGGCCAGGACCCTGGCCCAGTCACTCGGGCTCCGGCACGTGGTGGCGCTGGACATCGGCGGAACCAGCAGCGACATCACGCTGCTCAACGACTTCGCGGAGCCCAGGACGGTCCGGCCGCTGATACATGGCGTCGAGGTATCGCTGCCCACCGTGAACGTCCTGTCCCTGGGCGTCGGCGGAGGTTCTGCCGCTACCGTCGCCGACGGCAGCGTCACGGTGGGGCCGGAGAGCATGGGGGCCCTTCCCGGCCCGGCCTCGTTCGGTCTTGGCGGTCAGGAGGCCACCCTGACCGACGCGTTCTGCTGCCTCGGCGTCTTCGACGCGGGGAACTTCTCCGGCGGCCGCAAGCGGCTGGATGTCGCGGCCGCCCGCGAGGTCGTCCGCTCCCGGGTGGCCGACCCCCTCGGGGTGGACGTCGACGAGGCTGCTGTGCTGGTCGTGGACGCCGCGGTCGAGGAGATCAACCGCACAGTGTGCCAGGTCATCGCCCAGTCCGGCGTCCCGCCGGAAGAGTTCGCCCTGTTCGCGTTCGGCGGCAACGGCGGCATTCTCGCGCACCGCGTCGCCGAGCGGCTCGGTGTGCGGCAGGCCTTCATGTTCCCGCTCAGCCCGGTGTTCAGCGCGTTCGGGATGTCCGGGCTGAACCTGGTCCACGCCTACGAGGAGGTGGCGAAGGCCGGCCACCTCGAGGAGACGATCCGGGAGCTGAAGCTGCGGGGCGAGCGGGACATGAGCGGCGAAGGAGTGAACGTCGCCGCCCTCTCGTTCCAGGTCGAAGCCGAGACCAGCCACCCTGACGGCTCGGTGTCGGTGGCCGGACTCGACGATGCCGCACCGGTCGCCGGGCCGGACGGCGGTTCCGTGCTGATCCGCCTGCGGGCGATCTCGCCCGTCCGCGGAGCGGGGCTCCCGGCCGCTGGCGGCGGCGGGTCGGCAGGTACCGGAAAGCGCGACATTCGCTGGGCCTCGGGCCTGGTCACGGCGGACGTCGTCGACTGGGACAGCGTCGCTTCGGGCGACGTCATCGCGGGCCCGGCGCTGCTGGAGAACGAGCTGACGACGGCGCTGATCCCGCCGGGAGCACAGGTGCGGATCGGTGCGTCCGCCGAGGCGATGTTCAGCTTCGCGGATGAGGAGTTGCAGACCGGACAGCAAGCTGCCTCGGGAGGACGGGCGACATGAAGCGGCAGGTCACCGAGGGACTGGACATGGAGCTGAACCTCGACGGTACGCAGGGCTGGCGCTGGCTCTGCCACGAGTGCGGCCACGACCTCGGGCCGGCCCAGGAGAACTACAAGAAGGGTTGCCTGATCCATGCGCGTAAGCCCGACGAGGTCTGGCCACCGCAGATCGACGAAGCGTACACGTTCTCTTACAACGCCGGCTGGATGCGGCTGGTCGAGTTCTACTGCCCGGGCTGCGGGACGATGATCGAACTCGAGGTCCTCCCCCCCGGGCACCCGATCACCCACGACATCGAGCTTGACCTCGAGAGCCTGCGGCAGCGCCTGCTGGCCGAGGGGGCTGAGGGCCGGTGACCGCCCGGGACGTGACCGCCCAGATCAACGTCAACATCGGCGGTACCTTCACGGACTGCTTCGTCCAGCTCAGCGACGGCCGCAGCAGTGCGGTCAAGACGCCGACGACCGGGTACCGGCTCGCGGTCGGGTTCGAGCAGGCGCTCAACGAGGCGGCCGACGAACTGGGCCTCCCACTTGAGCAACTCCTGACCGGAACGCAGAGCGTCCGGTACTCCACGACGGTCGCGATGAACACGCTCCTGCAGCGTTCCGGCCCGAAGCTCGCTCTCATCGTCACCCAGGGTTTCGAGGACCTCCTGGAGGTGAGCAAGGGAGCGTCCTGGACCGACGCTGCCGCCCTGCGCGAGATCCGTAACGTCGCCCGGGCGACCAAGCCGGACGCGCTGATCGACCGGGAGTTCGTCATCGGGGTCCGTGAGCGGCTGGACTGCTTCGGCAACGTCATCAGGCCGCTGGACGAGGACCACTTCCGGGCCAGCCTGCGCGGGCTGGTTGACCAGGGTGTCCGCGGTTTCGTCGTGGTGCTGCTCTTCTCCTACGTCAACCCGGTGCACGAGCAGCGGATCCGGGAGCTCATCGAGGAGGAGTACCCGGAAGTGTTCCTCGGCGCGATGCCGATCATGCTCTCCTGCGACGTAGCGCCGAAGCGCTGGGAATACACCCGTGCGAATACCGTCGCGCTCAACACCTACCTGCATCAGGCGATGTGGGAGGAACTCTCCGGGATGAGCGACACGCTGCGTGATCGCGGGTACGAGCGCGGCATCATGCTCGTCCACAACACCGGCGGAATGGCTGAGGTGTACCGGACGTCGGCGGTGCAGACCTTCAACGGCGGCCCGGTGGCCGGCCTGATCGGAGGGGCGGCGGTCGGGGCCGCGCTGGGGTTCGACAACGTGCTCGTCACGGACATGGGCGGGACGAGCTTCGACATCGGGCTCGTGGTCAAGGGCTCAACGCGCTTCTACCAGTTCCGCCCGCTGATCGACCGCTACTGGGCCGACCTGAGCATGCTGGAGACCCGCTCGATCGGGGCCGGCGGCGGATCGATCGCCTGGATCAACGACGCCATGGGCGGCCGCCTCGAGATAGGCCCGCAGGGCGCCGGCTCGATGCCGGGCCCGGCCTGCTACGGGATGGGCGGTGAGGAGCCGACCGTCACGGACGCAGACGTGGTGCTCGGTTACATCAACCCAGATGGCTACTTCGGCGGCCGCATCAAGCTTGACGTCGAGCTGGCCAGCCAGGCCATCCAGTCGCGGATAGCCGAGCCGCTCGGGATATCGGTGGAGGAGGCCGCGGCGAGGATCAAGCTGATCGTGGACGCCAACATGGCGGACGTGATCGCCCGCGAGACGTTCATGCGCGGGTATGACCCGCGTGACTTCATCCTGTTCGCTTACGGTGGCGCCGGGCCGACGCACTGCGTCGGCTACGGCGGGAACCTGGGCGCGCAGAAGATCGTCGTCATGCCGTCCTCGCCGCTGTTCTGCGCCTGGGGGTCCTCGACGATGCCGGTGGCGCACCTGTACGAGGCGTCACGGCGTTTCGAGTTGCTGCGGCCCGGCTCGATGGCGCCGATGACCAGCTACGACGAGTTCAACGGAGTGGTCGAGGACCTGGAGCGCCAGGCGCGCCGTGACCTGTCCAGCGAGGGCTTCGACCCGGATCAGGCCACCTTCACCCTTGACCTCACCATGAAGTACGGCGGGCAGATCCATGTCCACCGCACGGCGAGCCCGGTCCTCCGCATCAAGAGTCCCGACGACGTGCACGCCCTCAGCCAGGCGTTCGAGCGGGAGTACAGCTCTTTCTTCAGCGCCGTCAACGTCTTCCCTGAGGGCGGGGTCGAGATTCACAGCTTCGCCCTGCGGGCTGAGATGCCGCGGCCGGAGTGGGAGCTGGCTACCTACCCGCCAGCGGCAGGTGACGCGGTGCCGGTGCAGACCGGCAGCCGTTCGGCCTACTGGACGTCGCTCGGGCGGCGCGTCAACACACCCGTGTACCTCGAGTCGGGTCTGGACCCCGGCATGCGGATCACCGGCCCGGCGATCATCGAGGCGCCCTACACCACGACCGTGATCGATCCCCGTTACGTCGTGGATGTCAACAGCCACCGCAACCTGGTCATCACGAGGAGCTGAGCCCGCTTATGCCGACAACAAGCGACCCCACGGCCTCGTCCGGCCCGGCTATCCCGGCGCACTTGCGGGTGCGCAAGCTCGACCCCGGACCCGCCACAGTCATCGAGTGGCTCAAGCCCGAGGCCCCCTCCGAGCTGGAGGAACAATGCATGGCCCTGCTGGGGCCGACGGACTACGAGATCTACAACGAGAAACTCCTCAACATCCTCGACGAAGCCCGGGAGATCTTTGTCCGTAGCGGGGTCACCAGCCTGCTGCGTTCGGGTGACCTGATCCTGAGCGTGTACACCGCGAACGGGGACCTGGCCAACGCGTCGGCCGGCACCTACCTGCACGCGGTCAGCGCGGTGATGCCGGTCAAGTACGTCTTGCAGGAGTTCCTCGAGGAGCCGACCGTCGGTGTCAACGAGGGTGACATCTTCTATTTCAACGAGGGCACGCTCGGCGGCGTGCACAACCCCGACCAGATGGCGTTCATGCCGGTCTTCAACGACGGGGAACTGATCGCCTGGACTGCGGCGCTGGTGCATCAGCCGGAGACCGGGGCCAACGAGCCCGGTGGTATCTCCGGTTCGGCCCGGAGCCGCAACGACGAGGGTCTGAAACTGTCGCCCTTCAAGATCGGTGAGAACTACCAGATCAAAGACGACCTGATGCGCGTGCTGGTGAACTTCATCAACCGGGCGCCGCGAATGCAGGCCGTGGACACCCGCGCCCGGGTGACCGCGGCCGACCGGCTGCGGGTGCGCATGCAGGAGCTAGCGCGGGCCAAGGGAAACAACTTCGTCCGCGGGCTGCTCCGCAAGCTCGTCGTCGAGGCCGAAAGCGCCTCGCGGAGGCGGATCGCGCAGTGGAACGACGGTACGTACCGGGCCAGCATCTTCATCGACACCGTCGGCCCGGAGGCGGCGCTGATCCGCGGCACCATGGCGCTGACGAAAAAGGGCGATCACGTCACGGTCAACCTTACCGGCAGCACACCTGAGACACCGTATTCCTACAACGCGTACCCCCATATGGCGGCGGCCCACGCCGCCATCTATCTCTTCGCCTACCCGTTCCACGACCTGCCGATATCCAACGGCACGATGGCGCCGTTCGACTGGCTGGCCCCGCCGGGCAGCTGTTTCAACGCGGGAGCCGACGCCGCGACGAGCAACAGCGTGACCTTGTGCACGTTGATCATGGGCCTGATGCCGACGGTGACCGCAAAGATGATCTTCGACAGTCCTGATCGCATCCAGATCGGCGCCTCGATCGGGAACAGTGGCGGCTGTCTCATCTTCGGCACCGTCAACCAGTACGGCGTCCCCGTGGCTGACCTCGAGCCGAGCGCGCTCAACACCGAAGGCCAGGGCGCCCGCACCGACATGGACGGCATGGCCGCCTATGGCTTCCCCTGGTGCCATGCCGGGCGTTCACCGGACACCGAGGACTCCGAGACGGAATACCCCTTTATCAGGTTGTTCAGCAACCTGCGGACCGACAGCGGCGGCTTTGGCGAGCAGCAGGGCGGAGCGGCGACCGAGACGGCCATCGCGCCCTGGGGCGTGCCGATGTTCTTCTGGAGCTCGCTCGGCAAGGGCTGCAACATCGCGCACGCCGTCGGCCTCTTCGGCGGCTATCCGTCCAGCGCCAGCCCGGGCATCTCCATCGCCAACACCGACTTGCGCGAGAAGCTCGCCCGCGGCGACGCCGACCTCCCCACGGGCGCCGTGGAACTGGCGGTGAAACGCACGATCGGCGGTGTCTACACCTTCGAGCACGAGAACCGCACGGCCCGCGTCGGCACCGACGGTGACGTGCTCGTCCAGATGGACTCCGGCGGCGCCGGCTACGGCGACGTGCTCAATCGCGATCCGAACCTGGTCGTGAAGGATCTGCGGCGCGACGTGATCAGCGCCTGGACGGTCGAGAACCTCTATCATGTGCGGCTGACGCGCTCGGGCCAGGTCGACGAGGAGGCCACCAAGGAAGCCCGTGCACAAGCCCGCCGCGAACGCATCCGGGCCGGCCAGGCCTGGGACGAGTTTCACGCCGAATGGGATCAGCTGCGCCCGCCGCCGGAGGCGCTGACGTACTTCGGGCACTGGCCCGACGGGACGCCGGAGAACCCGGTCATCAGGATATGACGCCCGGACGGCCATCCCACCTCGGCCGATCGACGCTCCGGCAGGCGGTGAAACGCCGGGACGGCTCTTCGACCGCCCTGGTGCCGCTCATCTGGCGGCACGCCTTCCGCCTGGAGCAGATGCCCCCCGACGTCCTGCCGATGTCTGCCGAGGCCATGGCGCGCGCGCTGCGGAACCTTCCCGCACTCTACGGAGTGGACGCCGTCACCGTCGGCGCCGACGGCGCCCACCTCGCGACGTCGTGCTGGATGGCCGGGCAGCCGTCGGCGTCCGTCGAGGAGGCGTGGCATGCCGTCCGCAGCCGCCCGCTCGACCTCCTCCCCGAACCCCAGTCGGTCAAGGCCGCGCCGCCGATGGCGCTCCTGGTGGAGGTCACCGCCCGGCTCCGGTCCGTGCTCGGAGAGCAAGCCGGGATAGCGCTCGTCCTGCCCGACCCGACGTCCCTGGCGGCGTCGCTCGGCGTACCGGACGCCACGTCGTGGGCCAGCCGCGTCCTCATCGAGATCGTCCGATCGGTCGGCCCCGTCGAACCAGAACTGGTCTTGTTCGCCGGCCCCGAGGCGCGGGTCCGGCCGGGGATAGCCGGCGTGTGCCAGTTCTTCGGCGCCCAGGCCGTCCATCTCGCCGCGGGCGGCCAGGGCACCCTGGTGCTCGCCGCGGAGCCGGAAGCGGCGCAGCCGGCCCTCCCCGACGAGCCCGTCTGGCTCGTGACAACTGCGGCTGAGATCCCGGACACCGCCGAGCCGGCCCGCCTCGGACACACGCTCGGAGAACTACGGCGGACGCTGACTGGCTAAGGCCGAAACATCTCGGAAGATAAATGTTCTGGAGAGTCTTATGACACGGCGCAAAGTGATTGTCACGGTTGCCCCCACGGGCGGACTCATCTCGAAAGAAGAAGCCCCGCTGCTGCCGACCCAGCCGCACGAGATCGCCCGCTCGGTCCAGGCCTGCGCCGCCCTGGGCGCCTCCGTGGCCGCACTGCACGCCCGCCGGGAAGACGACACGGCGACCTGTGAGCCCGCGGTCTACCGGACGATCAACGAGCTCATCCGCCAGTCGTGTGACGTCGTCGTCAACAACAGCACCGGCGGCGGCGTCGGTCCCGACCTTATCCGCACCCTGCCTGACGGGCGCAAGGAGGTCGACTTCCACGCCCGGATGCGCGCCCTCGAGGCCGTGCGCCGATATGTGCACGTTTGACCCGCAGACGATGTCCATGATCGCCAACGGCGAGGACATCCTGTTCCACACGCCGTTCCAGCGGTGCGTCGTCCTGGCCGAGGGAATGCGCGACGCGGGCATCAAGCCGGAGTGGGAAATATATTCGCCCGCCGACCTGCCGGTGGTCGAGCGCCTCATCTCGATGGGTTACGACTCTGCGCCGCATTACATCAACATCGTTCTCGGCACGCACCGGTCCTTCAGCGGGACCATGCCCTATTCGTCGGACACTCTCGAGCTGACCATCCGGATGCTCCCCGCAGACTCGATCTTCTGCGTCAGCGCGATCGGCGCGGCTCAGCTGCCGGCCACCACCGAGTCCATTCTGCGCGGTGGCCATGTGCGGGTCGGCATGGAGGACAACCTGAAGATGGAGGCAGGCGTGTCCGCGACGAACGAGAAGCTCGTGGAGCGGACCGTGTCGATCGTGGAGAAGCTCGGCTGCGAGCCCGCGACCGCGGCCGAGGCGCGCGAGCTGATGGGTCTTCCGCCCCGGCCGGCCCCGTGAGCATGACCCCCGGCGGACCCCTGGTGGTCGGCGTCTCGCTCAACAACCTCAGCGGGATCACCGGCCGCGGCTACACGCTCCAGGACCTGATGCGGTCGGCCCGGGAGGCCGAGGCGATGGGGTTTGACGCCGTCTGGGTGCACGACGCTCCCGGCGGCCGCCGGACGGTAGCGGCGTACGACCCGGCCGTGGTCCTGTCGGCCGTCGCCGGCTGGTACCGAGCGAGTGCTGTTGTGCTCGGGGGTGGTCGCCCCGCACCTCCGCAATCCGGTCAGCCTGGCGGCCAACTGGGCCACCTTGCAGGAGATATCCGGCGGTCGTTCGGTTCTCGGCGTCGGCGGCGGTGCGGGCAAGGCCAGCCTGGTGCGCCTGGCAGTACCAGGCGCTGGCCGCCCTGCGCGGGCCAGACGACATGGAAGCCAGCCGGCTCTACGAGCGGCGGGGCCGCCTGTTCGAGGAGTCAGTGAGCGTACTCCGCCGGCTCCTGCACGAGGACAAAGTGACCGTTAACGGCGAGTTCTACCGGTTCACCGAAGTCACCCTGGGCGCTGCGCGCCCCAGCGTCCCGCCGCCGATCATCATGGCGGGCGGAAACTACTATCCCCAGGCCCCCGGCGGGCCAGTCCACCACGAGTGGCAGGAACAGCGCGCCGGACGGTACCAGCTCGGACCGTACCAGCGGATAGCACGCCTCGGCGACGGATGGATTACCCCGCACGCGACTCCGCAGGAGTACGCGGCGGCAGTGGCGAAGATCTCCGCGGAGCGGACGGGCAGTTCGGCCGGCGAGCCGTTCACCTGGGCTTACAACGTGTTCGTGAACGTCGGTGACGACCCGAAACAAGCCTGGCTCGAGCTGCGGAACCATCTCGAGAGCTTCCACGGGCCGCCGGTCGGCGACGACGTCGTCGACCGGTGGGGGATATGCGGGCCGCCGGAGGTGGTGGCCGCCCGCCTGAACGAATTCGCCGCTCAGGGCGTTCGGCTGTTCCAGCTGGTGATCGGCTCCCATGAGCAGGACAAGCAGATGCGCCGACTCGCCGAGCACGTCCTCCCGCTGCTGAGGGCCTGACCGGCGCGACGGCCAAGGTCTCGACAACCACGACAACGACGAAAGGAACACGTTATGGGCCGGATGGACGGCAAGGTCGCATTCATCACCGGTGCGGCACGCGGGCAAGGACGGGCTCACGCCCTGCGGCTCGCGGAGGAGGGCGCGAGCATCATCGCGACCGACATCTGCGACCAGATCGCCAGCGTGCCGTTTGCCATGGCGACACCTGACGACCTCGCCACCACGGTACGGCTCGTGGAAGAGGCCGGTGGCCAGATCCTGAGCCGTGCGGTCGACGTACGGGACTCCGCCGCGCTCGCCGCGGTCGTGGCCGAAGGGGTGCAGGAGTTTGGCCACATCGACGTCGGTGTGGCGAACGCGGGCATCATCAGCGCAGGTACCTCGTGGGAACTCTCCGAGAGCGACTGGCAGGACGTCGTGGACGTGAACCTCACCGGGGTGTGGAAGACGGTCAAGGCGCTGGCGCCGCAGCTCATCCAGCAGAACACGGGTGGCTCGCTCATCCTGGTCAGCTCCATCGGCGGCCTCATGGGATTCGCCGGGTTCTCGCACTACTCCTCCACCAAGCACGCCGTGGTCGGGCTGATGCGGGCGCTGGTGAACGAGCTGTCCCCGTACAACATCAGGGTCAACACCGTGCATCCCAGCGCGGTCAACACGCCGATGATCCAGAACGACATGTTCTGGGGTGCGTTCGGCACCAGCGACCGCGAGGCTTTCAGCAAGACCTTCCGGGTCTTGCACCCGTTGCCGGTCGACTTCATCGAGCCCCGGGACATCGCCAACGCGGTGCTGTTCCTGGCCTCGGACGAATCCCGGTACGTCACCGGCCTCCCCATGCAGGTGGACGCCGGGTTCTGCCCCAGGGTCGGCTAGTCAGGCGGCTGGGCGATGTCCGCCACCGTGGCCTGCACCGCCTGGACCAGGTCTCCAGGCGCGATCTCGATCTCCAGCCCGCGGCGGCCGCCGCTGCAGAAGACGGTGGCGAACCCCAGGGCTGAGGAGTCGACCACCACGGGCAGCCGCTTGCGCTGCCCCAGCGGTGAGATCCCGCCGACCACGTAGCCCGTGGCCCGCTCCGCGGCCGCCGGGTCCGCCATGGCCGCCTTCCGGCCGCCCGCCGCCGCGGCCAGCGCCTTGAGGTCCAGCCGGCTGCCCACCGGGACCACGCCCACCGTCAGCGCCCCGTCCACCTGGGCGACCAGGGTCTTGAACACCCGCTCCGGCGCGACGCCCAGGGCGTCGCTCGCCTCCTGGCCGTAGCCGGCCCGGCGCGGATCATGCTCGTAGGCGTGCACGGTATGCGCGATGCGCTGCTTAGCGAGCAGCGCGGTCGCCGGGGTGCCACGTCCTGCCACGGTCAGTCACTCTAGACGGGACCCGGGGCGACGTGCCGGGCGTGGGTCAGCTGACCGCGGACGGGTGGGGTAGCCGGGGAGAGCGGGTGGCTGGCAGCATGGGCGGGTGGACTATGTGCTGGCCCAGGTGAACATCGGGCGGCTGCGGGCCCCGCTCGACAGCCCGCAGCTCGCCGATTTCGTGGCCGCGCTCGATCCGGTCAACGCGGCGGCGGACGCCGCGCCCGGGTTCGTCTGGCGGCTGCAGACGGAGGACGGCAACGCCACCTCGGTGCGCGCCTTCGAGTGGGATCAGGCGGGCAGCGCGGGGGTCATCGTGAACATGTCAGTCTGGGAGACCCCCGAGGCGCTCGCCGCGTTCGTGTACTCCGACACCCACCGTCGGGTGCTGGCCCAGCGCAGGCAGTGGTTCGAGCGGATGACCGAGGCGTACACCGCGCTGTGGTGGATTCCCCGGGGCGCCGTGCCGACCCCGGCCGACGCCGAGGACCGGGTGCGGCGGCTGCGGGCGAACGGCCCGACGGCGGACGCGTTCACGCTGCGCGTGCTGTTCCCGCCACCGGGCGGGGCGGGCGCGCCCCGGGCCGGGCGCGAGGACTGGGCCTGCCCCGTCTGAGCGCGGGTCCGGGCCGTGGACCATGGCCGGCCCGCCACGTTACTGGCGATCGCGTGCTTCGTCGTCGCGGCGGATCCGGTCCAGCGCGGCGGCGATAGCCAGGAACAGGACATCGTCCTGGCCCGGTTCTACCTCCACGCCGTAGGTGTCCCTGATCCGGAACCAGGCCCGCGAGATCCGGGCCAGGATCTCGCCGCCCGCCGTGATCTCGAACTCCTTGTCCAGGATGCTGCCGGTCACGTCGAGCTCGCGGCCGTCGGCCAGTTCCACGGTGAAACGGTGGTGCAGCGGCGAGACGAGCGCCTTGCGGACGGTCGCCGCCAGGGCGCCGTCCTCCTCGATCTCCATGCTCTCGTGCATGGCGATCAGCTTCTTGCGCACCGTCACCAGGACGCGCCCGCCGGGGTCCTGGATCTCCAGGGTCTGCCGCAGCCGCAGCACCTTCCCGTCCACGAGGAAGGCCTTGTCACCCCGCTCGTCGGTGATCCAGAAGTCGTCACCGATCGAGAAGAGCTTCTCTCGTACCGCGTAGCGCATGCTCTCTCCAGGGTCGCGGGCGCGGGCGAAACCCCTCAGCCCGTCGTGTACCGGCGCAAGCCCACGGCGTACTCAACGCCGGCCGCCAGGCCGAGGTAGCCCGCCGCGTTCCGGAGGAACTCATCCGGGTCGAAGTCCCGGCCCAGGCCGTCGAGATAGGCCTTGTGCTCGCGCAGCGAGTTGACCCCCACGCCGATCGTCGCCGTCACGTCCACGAAGTGGGTGGGATCGGCCACGGCGGCCACGTACACCTCGCTGGTGCCACCCCAGGCCGGCCCGGCGTCGGTGAACACCCAGGGGTTGGCGGCGTCCCGGACCGCGTCCAGCACGGCCAGCCCCACCGCGCGATGGTCGGCGTGGTTGACCATCCCGGTGTCGCCCCAGGTCAGGTCGAAGTTCATGGTGATGACGACGTCGGGACGCTCCGCGCGCAGCACGGCGGCCAGGTCGCGGCGCAGCGGCAGGCCGTATTCCACCAGCCCGTCGGCGTGGTCCAGGAAGTGCACCTCGTGCACGCCGACCACCGCGGCACTGCGCCGTTCCTCCTCGACGCGCAGCGGCCCCACCTGGTCCGGGGCCATCCCCTGGATGCCGGCCTCGCCCCGGGTGGCGAGCAGGTACGCCACATGCTTGCCCTGGCTGGTCCAGCGGGCTACCGCGGCGGCCGCGCCGTACTCCAGGTCGTCGGGGTGCGCGACCACCGCGACCGCCCGGTTCCACTCCTCCGGCATGGGCTCCATAGGCCCGCCCTCCCCGTGACTGCGCCCCCGCTGGCGCTCAGCCCGGGGTCTGCTCCTCAGCCAAGACCTTCCGGATCACGTCCGCAAGCTCCGCGGGCCAGATGACCTCGGTCGTCGAATCCAGCTCGGCCAGGCTCCACCAGCGCCAGGCGGCGATGCCGTCGGCCGCGTGCATCTGCGCGACGTCCCCGAGCGGGCGGTCGCGCTGCTGCGTGCGGGCCAGGTAGTGCCGCTCGTACTGATGCACCAGGCGGCCGCCGTACTCCATGGTCAGGCTGCGCTGCAGCACCTCGTGGCGGAGCGTGACGTCGGTCCAGCCGGTCTCCTCGGCCAGTTCGCGGACGGCCGCGGCGGCGTAGTCCTCGCCCGGGTTCAGTCCGCCCCCGGGCGTGGTCCAGTGGCGGCCGTTGGGCAGCTCGTCGTCGTACCGCATCAGCAGCACCCGGTCGCCGGGGTCGAGCACTATCACCCGGCCCGCGTGCCGCTCGGGCAGCCGGGCTCCGCGCTGGGTATCGGTTTCAGCCACGCCGTGCATTCTAGGTCCGGCGCGGTGTTGCACTGTTTCGGCAGGTGGCCGGCTCGCTAGGGTGGTGGCGATGGCTACACACGTCGCGTTGCTGCGCGGAATCAATGTTGGCGGCCGCAACAAGGTCGCGATGGCGGAGCTGCGCGAGATCATGGCTTCCCTCGGGCACACCGACGTAGCCACCTACATCCAGAGCGGCAACGTGGTGTTCAGCACCGACGAGCAGGACACCGCGGCGGTGGCGGCCGCGATCGAGAAGGCGGTCGAGGACCGGGTGGGCGTGCGCTCCGCGGTCCTGGTGCTGACCCGCGGGGAACTGGCCCGGATCGCGCGGGACAACCCGTATCCCGACGAGCCCAACCTCAAGCTGGTGCACGTGGTCTTCCTGCCCGCCGAGCCGGCCCCGGAGATGGTCGCCAGCGTGGCCGAAGCTCAGGACACGGTGGCGCACAAGGGGAGCCGCGACACGGCCCAGTACGCCGGGCGCGCCCTGTTCCTGCACACCCCGGACGGCTTCGGGCGCAGCGAGCTGGCCGCGCTGCTGGCCCGGGCGGGCCTGCCGATGTCGGCCAAGGGCGCGGGCACGGCCCGGAACGTGGCCACCGTCCGCAAGCTGCTCGACATGTGCGGTTCCTGAGGGTGGGCGCGCCGCTGCCGCCGATCTCCCCGGACGCTGGGCGGATCACGCTGGGCCAGCCCCGCGGGCGCTGGGTCATCACGGCGACCGTGCTCGGGTCGAGCATGGCCATGCTCGACGCCACGGCAGTCAACGTGGCCCTGCCGACTATCGGCAGCCGCAGCGAACTGAACACCTCGCTGGCCGGCCTGCAGTGGGTCGTGACCGCGTACACGCTCACCCTGGCCGGGCTGATCCTGCTGGGCGGGGCGCTCGGCGACCGGTTCGGCCGCCGCCGGGTGTTCCTCATCGGCGTGACCTGGTTCGCGCTCTCGTCCGCGCTGTGCGGCCTGGCTCCTAACATCGGGGTGCTGATCGGGGCGCGGGCGCTGCAGGGCATCGGCGGGGCGCTGCTGACCCCCGGCTCGCTGGCCATCATCCAGTCCACGTTCGCGGCCGACGACCGGCCGCGGGCCATCGGCGCCTGGTCCGGGCTGGGCGGCGTGGCCGGCGCGATCGGCCCGTTCCTCGGCGGCTGGATCGTAGGCTCGATCGGCTGGCGCTGGATCTTCCTGATCAACCTGCCGCTCGCCGTGGCCGTGCTGGCCGTGACCAGCCGGCACGTCCCGGAGAGCCGGGACCCCACCGCGCAGGGGCGGTTTGACATCGCCGGCGCGGTGCTCGCCGCGCTGGCCCTGGCCGGCATCACCGACGGCCTGATCGAGGCGTCCTCCGGGACACTGCTCGAATCCCTCGTGCCGGCCGCCGCGGGGGTCGCCGCGGGGGCCGCCTTCGTCCTGCTGGAACGGCGCCGCGGCGCTCACCCCGAGCGGGTCCCGCCGATGCTGCCCCTGGGGATCTTCTCGTCCCGCCAGTTCACCGCCATCAACGTCATCACGTTCATCGTGTACGGGGCCATGGGCGCGGTGTTCTTCCTGCTCGTGCTCGACCTCCAGGTGGTCGTGGGTTTCACGCCGCTGCAGGCCGGGATCTCGTTGCTGCCCTCGACCGCTGGCCCTGCTGCTGCTGTCGTCGCGAGCGGGGGCGTGGGCCCAGCGGTTCGGGCCGCGCTGGCTGATGACCGGCGGGCTGCTGCTCGCGGCGGTCGGGCTGGCGTTGCTCACCCGGATCGGGCGGAATACGTCGTACGTGGCCGACGTGCTGCCGGCCGTGCTGCTGTTCGGGATCGGCCTGTCCATGACCGTGGCCCCGCTCACCGCCACCGTGCTGGCCAGCGCGGACGAGCGGCACGCGGGGGTGGCCAGCGGGGTCAACAACGCCACCGCCCGGGCGGCCGGGCTGCTGGCCGTGGCGGGCCTGCCGGCCGTGGTCGGGCTCAGCGGCGCCGCGCTGCACTCGAAGACGTTGCTGAACCACGGGTTCCACGAGGCCATGCTCATCTGCTCGGGCCTGCTGGTCCTGGCCGCGGTGGGATCGGCGATCCTGGTCGACAACAACGTGCTCCGGTCACAGTCCGGGGAGCAGGTGGCCGAACCGGAGTGCCTGACGAACTGCGCGGTCGGTGCCCCGCCGCTGGAGCCGGGGCTGCGCGTGCGCGCCGTGCCACCCGGCGACTCCCACTAAGCTGCTATGCCACTGGGCTTCCAACCACGGGGCTTCCCACCACGGGGCTTCCCACACTGGCATCTAATCGCTGGCCTTCCACACGGAGAGTTTCCCGCGCATGCACTGGTCACAGATGTTCATCCCCACCCTGCGGGAGGACCCGGCGGACGCGGGCGCGCCGAGTCACCGGCTGCTGCTGCGGGCCGGCTACGTCCGCCAGCTGATCGCCGGGCACTACTCGCTGCTGCCGCTGGCCGTCCGGGTCCGGTCCAAGGTCATCGAGATCATCCGGCAGGAGATGAACCAGATCGGCGCGCAGGAGGTGCTGCTGCCCGACATGCACCCGGCCGAGATCTGGGAGCGGAGCGGGCGCTGGGAAATCATGGGCGAGGAGATGTTCCGGCTCACCGACCGGAAGGGCGCCCGGCTCGCGCTGGCCATGACGCATGAGGAGATCTTCGCGGTCCTGGCCACCGAGCTGAACTCGCACAAGCAGCTGCCGCAGGCCTGGTACCAGTTCCAGACGAAGTTCCGGGACGAGCCGCGGCCCCGGGCCGGGCTGATCCGGACCCGCGAGTTCACCATGAAGGACTCCTACAGCTTCGACCTGGACCGGGTCGGGCTGGACGCGGCGTTCGACCGGCACTACGACGCCTACCGGCGCATCTTCGAGCGGCTCGGGATTCCGGCCATCCCGGTCGAAGCCTCCAGCGGAACCATGGGCGGCAGCGACTCCACCGAGTTCATGTGCCCCTCGCCCTCCGGCGAGGACCTGGTCGTGTACTGCCCGGCCTGCCACTACGCCGCCAACATCGAGAAGGCCACGTCCCGGCTGGCCGACCTGGCCGACGGCCCCGGGCTGGACAGCCCGGAGCGCTTCGACACGCCGGGGGTGCGGACCATCGAGGACCTGGCCACCGGGTACGACGCACCCGCGACGCGGCAGATCAAGACGCTCGTCTACGTGCTGGACGGCCAGCTGACGCTGGTGCTGATGCGCGGCGACCACGCGCTGAGCGAGCAGAAGCTGATCGACGCCACCGGGGCGACCACGGTCCGCCCGGCCCAGCCGGACGAGATCAGGGAGGCACTCGGCGCGCTGCCGGGCAGCCTCGGCGCGGTCGGGGTCGGCGGGCTGCCGATCATCGCGGACCGCGCCCTGGACGGCCGCCGGGACATGGTCACCGGGGCCAACGTGGACGACATGCACCTGCGCGGCGTGGAGGTGGCCCGGGACATCGCCGTTGGCCAGTGGGCCGACCTGCGCGAGGTCACCGCGGGCGAGGCCTGCCCTCAGTGCGGGGAACCGCTGGAGCTGATCGAGGCCATCGAGGTCGGGCACATTTTCAAGCTGGGGGACCGTTACTCCAAGGTCTTCGGCGCGACCGTGCTCGGCCCGGACGGCAAGGCCGTCCCGCTGATCATGGGGAGCTACGGGATCGGGGTGGAGCGCGCGATGGCGGCCATCGTCGAACGCCATCACGACGAGCGCGGCATCGTCTGGCCGCTGGCCGTGGCGCCGTTCGCCGTGGTGGTGACCGTCGCCCAGTCCGAGGACGCCGAGGTGGCCAAGGCCGGTGCGGCCCTGTATGACCAGCTGGCCTCGGCCGGGTTCGAGGTGATCATCGATGACCGGGCCGAGCGCGCCGGGGTGAAGTTCCGCGACGCGGAGCTCACCGGCATCCCGTACCGGGTCACCGTGGGCAAGCGGGGGCTGGCCGAGGGCACGGTCGAGCTGACCGAGCGGGCTACTGGTGAGACTCGGAAGGTCGCGCCGGACGAGGTGGCCGCTCAGCTGGGTGCGCTGACCGGGAGGAGTTGAGCGCCCGGCTGTTCCGGGTGGCCACCAGGCTGGTCACCGTGACCACGATGAGCACGCCGCCGATGACGCACAGGGATACCCAGGTGTCGATGTGCGGGATCGGCACCGGCCCGAGGCGGTGCACCCCGGAGTCGGCGAGCGCCTCGGCGATCAGCTTCACGCCGATGAACGCGAGGATCGCAGACAGCCCCGCGGTCAGGTGCACCAGCCGGTCGATCAGCCCGCCGATCAGGAAGTACAGGTGACGCAGGCCGAGCAGGGCGAACACGTTCGCGGCCAGCACCAGATAGGGGTCACGGGTCAGGCCGAACACCGCCGGGATGGAGTCCATCGCGAACACCACGTCGGCGGCGGCGATCGCGCCACCAGGACCAGCAGCGGGCCGTTGCGGTGCCGCTTGAGGCGGCCGGCCAGCCCGACGCGGAGCAACTTCGGACCGGGAAGCCGGGGTCCAGGGCACCCGCCGGAGCTGGCGGGCCGCCCAGGCCCGCGGCCATCCGGACCGCGGTGATCAGCAGCACCGCCCCGAAGATGTAGAGCACCCAGTCGAAGCGGTTCAGCGCGGCGGCGCCCGCCGCGATGAACACGGCCCGCAGCAGCAGGGCGAAGCCGATCCCGGCCAGCAGCACCCGGCTGCGCTGCCCGGCCGCTATCCCGGAGCGGCCGATCAGCAAGACGAAGACGAACAGGTTGTCCAGCGAGAGGCTGTACTCGGTCAGCCAGCCCGCGTAGAACTGGCCGCGAGCCCGCGGCCCGGCCACCGCCGCCAGGGCCAGGCCGAACAGCCCGCCCAGCGCGACGACCCCGGCCGTCCACAACGCCGCCTCGCGCAGCCCGGGCTCCCGGCCACGGCTGCGCGAGGCGTGCAGCACATCCGCTGCGGCGACCGCGAGGACGACCGCGAGCGCGACACCCCATAGCCACAGCGGCACATGGAAGGGGTCATGCATCGCGGGGGCTCCTCTTGTCGTCAGCGTGGGCCTGGCCCGGCTCCAGCCGTGGATGACCCGCAGGCCACCGACGTGGGCGGCCCGGGCGAAGTCGGCGGGCGTCAGCAGGCCGGCCAGTTCGCCGCTCGGGCCGAGCACCAGGGCGTAGCCCGCGGTGTGCAGGGCGGCCGGGCTGGCCGGGCGCTGCTGCCCGCCCGCGCCGACCAGCCGGGCCCGCAGGTCGGTCAGCGGCTCGTCCAGCGTGGTGAAGGCCAGGCAGGCCACGGGGGTGGCGACCTGGGACAGCCGGGTGACGTCGCGGCGGCCGGCCGGCACGCTCAGCAACTGGGCCAGCGTCACCAGGCCGGACAGCTGGCCGTCGAAGTCCCGCACCGGGTACGCGGTCGCGGCGGGGTGGGCCAGTCCCTCGCCGCCCTCATCCTCGAGGAAGGCCCCGACCAGCTGCCAGCCGCGGGCGGTGGGGGCCAGCCCGCCATCCGGCGGCAGGATGTCGCGGACCCGTACCCCGGCCAGGGCGGCCGAGGTGCGCACCTGGCCGGCCTCAGCCCGGGAGGCCCCGACCATCAGCAGGCCCATCAGCACGAACCAGAGTCCGGCCAGGTGACCGAGCGCCAGCGCGGTGACCCCGGCGGCGGTGAGGATCGCCCCGCTGACCTGGCCGAAACGGGCCGCGACGAGTCCGGCGCGGATGGGATCGCCCGAGCGCGCCCACGCGAGCGCTCGGACGATCCGCCCGCCGTCCAGCCCCGCCGCCGGCACGAGGTTGGCCACCGCCAGCAGGCCGTTGATCCAGGCCGCGGCCGCGGCCACGGCTACGGGCAGCAGACCGGCGCCGAGCGCGGACAAGGTGACCGCTGCGGCCGCGGCGAACACGCCCAGCAGCAGGCTGGCCAGGGGCCCGGCCGCGGCGACCTGGCCCTGGGCCCGGGCGCTGGGCAACTCGGGCTGGCCGGCCGATCCTGGCCGGTACGCCCGGCCGTGCCGCAGCCCGCCGAAGAAGCCGACGGTGGCCGGCACCGCGAGGCCGTGGCGGCGGGCCGCGATCGAGTGCGCCAGCTCGTGCGCGGCCATGCTGCCCAGGAGCACCACGACCAGGCCAGCGGCGGCGGCCAGGTAGCCGCCCACGGACCGGCCGGGGTCGAGCTCGGGCAGGGCGAGCGCACCGAACCCGGCGGCCAGCACGCCGAGCAGGGCGGCCCCGGGGGTGAAGTTGACCGGTATTCCGGCGACGCGGAAGCCCCCCGGGCGGCGCGGATCCGCTGAGGGTCCGGCCGGCCCGGAATCCCCGGGCTGCCGGGCGGGCGGGCCTGCGGGGCCGCCCACGGGCGGGCCTGCAGGCGGGCGGGTCATGGTCACTGCGGTCTCCTCGGGGCGCTGACGTCCCTGTCACCAGCTACCTCTGACTACTATCCATTGCCGGAGGCCTGCCGTCATCGGCCGCATCCGGCTAACATCACAGTCATGAACTTGCCGACTACCGGCAATATTGCCGGCGAGGTGGTCGATCTGGACGCGATCGCCCAGGCGGCGAGCCGGGAGGCGGGCGGAGTGCCGCCAGACCTGCTCGCCGACTACCTTCCGGCCGCGGCCGACGCGGCCCGCACCGGCCGCCGCCTGGCCGCCGCCGAGCTCGCCCAGTACGGCAGGTCGGGGGAGCGGGCCGCGGAGAGCGGCGTGGCCCTGCGCGGCCTGGTCGACCTGTACCTGTCGGCGACCTGGCGGCTGTGGCGCGAGCTGCCTGGCCTGACCGATCTGCGGGCGGCCGGGCTCGGCGTGCTGCGGGCCGCCGACGACGCGGTAGCGGCCGCGGCCGAGGGCTTCGAACGTGCCCACCTGTCGATCGCCCGCCGCGAGGAAGCCGAACGCCTGGAGTTCGTCGATGACCTGCTCTCCGGCCGCGACGCTGCGGATCTGCTCGTCCGCGGCGAGCGCCTCGGGCTGCGGCTCGCCGGGCCGCACCTGGTCGTGCTCGCGGAGTACGCGGCTGGGGTCCGGGCCACCAGGCCGCTGGGCCAGGAGGTCGACCGGCTGGTCGCTGAGGCCGCCGCGCCGTCACCGTCGCTGACGATCAGCCGGGCCGGCCGGCTGGTCGCGCTGACCGGGGTGAGCGACGGTGCGGAGGCCAGCCGGGTGGCCGTGGCGCTGGCCCGGGCCCTGACCCGGGCCCAGCCGGACGTGCTCCCGGACGAGCCGCGGCCCTGGCGGGTCGCGTTCGGGCGGCCTTACCCGGGGCCGGGCGGCGTGCGGCGGTCCTACGACGAGGCCGGTGACGCGCTGGACGTGGCGGCGCGCCTCGGCATGCCGGACTCCGTGGTGGACGCCTCGGACCTGCTCATCTACCAGGTCATCCTGCGCGACCGGACGGCCATCACCGACCTCGTCGGCGCGCTCCTCACGCCGCTGCAGCAGGCGCGGGGCGGGGCCGGGCCGCTGCTGGCCACGCTGCAGGAGTACTACGCGTGCGGCGGCGTGGCGGCCGAGACCGCCCGGCGGCTGCACCTGTCCGTCCGGGCGGTGACCTACCGGCTGGCCCGGGTCAAGGAGCTCACCGGCCGGGACCCGGCCGACCCGGCGCAGGGACTGGCGCTGCGGGTGGCGGTGATCGGCGCGCGGATGCTCGACTGGCCCGCGGTGGAGCTTGACGCCTGAGCCCCCGCCGGAACGCGACAAGAGCCCGCCGCCGTGAATGGCTGCGGGCTCGTTCGCTGCGTCGGAGTTAGCTCTGCTGCTCCGCGTCCTCGTGCTCGTGGTCATGCTCGTGCTGCTCGTGGTCATGCTCGTGCTCGTGCTCGTGCCCGTGGTCCGCCTGGTCCTGGGCGATGCTCGCACGCACCTCGTCCATGTCGAGCTCGCGCGCCTTGGTGATCAGCTCCTCCAGCGCCTGCTCGGGCAGTGCGCCCGGCTGCGCGTAGAGAACGATGTTGTCCCTGATCACCATCAGCGTGGGGATGGACGAAATGCTGAACTGCTGGGCCAGTTCGGTCTCAGCGTCCGTGTCTACCTTGCCGAACACGGCGTCCGAATGCTTCTCCGACGCCCGGTCAAAGACCGGCGCGAACATGCGGCACGGGCCGCACCAGGAAGCCCAGAAGTCCACCAGAACCATGTCCGCGCCGCCCACGACGGACTCAAAGTTCTGGCCCGTCAGTTCGACCGTAGCCATGGAGTGTCTCCTCGTCTCGATGGGTATCCGCTGCTGAAATACCCTGCAGGGTATATTAACCAGACGGGCCCAGGTCTAATTCCCCAGGACGCGGCAGCCGCACGTCCTTTCGCTGTACTGGCGCACGTCCCTCCGCCGTAGTAGCCAACTTAAGCCCCGGGTTATGCCCGATGAGCCCGGTCAATATGACGGTCAGGCGTTGAGGTAGGTCAGAACGGCCAGTACGCGGCGGTTCCCGTCGTCGTCGGGATACAGGCTCAGCTTGGTGAAAATGTTGCTGATGTGCTTGTTGACCGCTTTCTCCGTGACCACCAGCCGGGTGGCGATGCCGGCGTTGGTGCATCCCTCAGCCATCAGGGCGAGCACCTCGCGTTCCCTCGGCGTGAGCCGCCCCAGCACCTCGTCCCGGGCGTGCCGGGCCAGCAACTGCGCGATGACGTCGGGATCCATGGCGGTACCGCCGCCCGCGACAGTCCGCACGGCCTCGATGAACCGCCGCACATCGCTGACCCGGTCCTTGAGCAGATAACCGAGGCCGCCCCGCCCTGAGCACAGCAGTTCCCGGGCGTAGAGCGGCTCGACGTGCTGGGACAGGACGAGCACGGGCAGGCCGGGCACCTGAGCGCGGGCCTCGATCGCCGCCTTCAGGCCCTCGTCGGTGAAGCTCGGCGGCAGCCGGACGTCCACCACGGCCACGTCGGGGCGGTGCGTGACCAGCGCGCGCAGCAGTTCGGGCCCGTTGTCCACCGCCGCCACCACGTCCATGTCGTACGCGGTAAGCAGCCGGATCAGCCCGTCCCGCAGGAGGGTCAGGTCCTCGCCAAGGACAACTCGCACGGCAGCTCCATGGTGACGAGGGTCGGCCCCCCGACCGGGCTGGTCACGGCGATCACGCCGTCGAAGGCGGCCAGCCGCCGCTCGACGCCGCGCAGGCCGCCGCCAGGTCCCGGCACGGCACCGCCGGTGCCGTTGTCGCCGACGATCGCCACCAGCCTGCCGGAATCGTACTCGAGCTGGACCCAGGCCCGGTTCGCGCCGCTGTGCTTGATCACATTGGCGAGGGCTTCGGCGATCGCGAAGTAGAGCGCCGACTCCACCGGGGCGGACGCCCGGCCGGCCAGGTCGATATGCAGGTCCACCGGCAGCGGCAGGCTCAGCGCGAGCGCCCGCACCGCCCCGTCGAGGCCGCGTTCGGCCAGCACCGGCGGGTGGATGCCGCGGACCAGGGTGCGCAGCTCGACCAGGGCCTCTCCGCTCGAGGTCCGGGCCTCAGCGAGCAGGGACAGCGCCAGGTCGGGATTGTCGCGGAGCACCTGCTCGGCGAACCCGATGTTCATGCCCAGCGAGACCAGCCGGGCCTGGGCCCCGTCGTGCAGGTCGCGCTCGATCCGGCGCAGTTCGGCCGCGG
Organism: uncultured Actinomycetes bacterium; assembly: GCA_963844695.1. GTDB lineage: Bacteria > Actinomycetota > Actinomycetes > Streptosporangiales > Streptosporangiaceae > RYN-230. Next base: position 71,126 of record CAWJPL010000007.1, on the reverse strand, counting down.
AGGCGTCCACCGCCTGGGAGCGGGATTCGGCCAGCTGGCCCACCTGCGCCGCCATCGCCGCCCGGGTCGGGGCCAGCAGTGACGAGGCGACCTGGGCGTGGGCCTTGAGCAACCGCGGCCCCAGCACGACGCCGAGCGGCAGCATGCTCAGCAGGAACACCTGGGCCCAGAAACTTGGGGACGTCCCGGGCCACCAGCCGAAGAACACGTTCCCGAAATCGGCCACCAGCGTCCATCCGCCCGCGACGACCAGGAACGCGGGCAGCAGCCCCAGCACCCCCCGGCCGGCAGGTTGACCAGCAGCCAGAGCAGGTCACGCCAGGTCGCGGGGTCGGTCAGCAGCCACTTGCAGCGCTGCAGCCGGCCGATGAGCCCGTTGGTGAGCTCAACCGGCCGGGGCCGGTACGGCGCCGCGATCGACACCCGCGACCACTCCCGCGCCCACCGGCGCTCCCCGCTGGCCAGCCCCCGCACGGCCAGCAGGCTTTTCGGCGCCAGCAGGATCCCGATCCCCGAGGCCAGGGTGAGCAGGGAGAGCAGGGAGACGACGAACAGCGGGACGCCAGCCACCGCGACGAGCGCCAGGACGATACCGCGAACGCAGGTCCGCAGGGTCCGCTGGGCAACCCGCCCGAAGACACTCCTGTCCTCACTCATCCCTACCTCCCGCTCCGGATCGGTCCCTGCGCTTCAATGATGCGGACCGGCGGCCGATATCTCGGTGGTGCTAACTCCACCATCTGCAGACCCGCCCGGCCAGGTGCCCGCGCGGGGTCAGGTGCCCGTCCGCGGCTCAGCGCCCCGGGGTGTCCTGGGCACCCCGGCTGGGCCTGATGTCCGTGCCGTCGGCGTCGATCCACTTGGCCGGGGTCCGCGGCGCAGCCCAGCCGTCCATCGCGGCCAGCAACCGCGCCGCCGACGGCTCGGCCAGGATCATGTCCCGGTGGTCCGGGCGGACGAAGCGTTCGGCCGCGGCGTGGTCCAGGAACCCCAGCAAACCGTCGTAGTAGCCCAGCAGGTTCAGCAGCCCGGTCGGCTTGGCGTGCAGTCCCAGCTGGGCCCAGGTGACGATCTCCGCGAACTCCTCCAGGGTGCCGAGCCCGCCGGGCAGCGCGATGAAGCCGTCCGACAGGTCGGCCATCAGCGCCTTGCGCTCGTGCATGCTGCCGGTGACCCGCAGGTCGCTCAGCCCCGGGTGGGCCACCTCGGCGTCGACGAGCAGGCCGGGGATCACCCCGACGACCTCGCCGCCCGCCGCCAGCACCGCGTCCGCGAGCGCGCCCATGAGCCCGACGTGCGCGCCGCCGTAGACCACCCGGAGCCCGCGGGCGGCCAGGACCCGGCCCAGGTCCTCGGCGCCCGCCAGGTACTCAGGGCGCCGTCCCGGGTTGGAGCCGCAGAATACGCAGATCGATCGCATGCTCCCATCTTGGCCGGGGCGCGGGCCGTCAGTCCCAGGCGCGCCGGTAACCAGCGGGGCTCAGGACCCAGCTCCGCGGCGTCCGGTCGCCGGGGCCCTCAGCTGTCCAGGCCGAGCGTGAACGTGGGCTTGGGGGTGGTGGCCGGCAGCCGGTGCTCCTCGCTGAGCCGCCGGATCGCGGTCCCGGTGGCCAGGAACTCGGTCGCGTGCTCGCCCCAGACATGGTTGGAGACCGCCACGTTCACCCCGACGATGCCGGACGCGCGGGCCTCGGTCGCCTCGCTCTGCATCCGGACCAGGGCCAGTTCGCGGGCCTCGTACACGCCCTGGGTGAAGGTGACCATCTCCTGGTTGCGCCCGGCCTGGCGCAGCGCCTGCATGGCCGACTGGTGCGCGATGTGGTAGACGCAGGTGCCCAGCACGAACGCCACCGGCACGGCCCCCGCGGCCAGCAGCCGGAAGAAGTCCTGGGCGGACAGGTCCGAGGTGAACGCGCGGCCGTCGGGGGCCCGGTGCGCCCCCTCGCCTGCCAGCGCCCGCACCGCGGTGCCCGTGGCCACGAACTCCAGCACGTCCTGACCCCAGGCGTACATCTGCATCCGCAGCGACACCCCGACGATGCCGTCCGCGCCCAGATGGTCGGCTTCCGCGCGCATCCGGGTCATGGCCAGCTCACGGGCGCTGTACATGGCCTGGGTGAGGACCTGCAGTTCGGCGTTCTGGGACCAGCGGCCGACCTGGATGCCGATGTGGAAGATCGACGAGCCGACCACGAAACCCAGCGGCTCGAAGCCCGCCTCACCCAGCAGGGCGTACTCCGACACCGACAGGTCGGAGGTGAACACCCCGTCCGGGTTGGCGCCCGCGGTGAGCGCCAGGCGGCCGTCCGCGGCCTGTGGTTCCCACGTCGTCGTGTCGCCTGAGCCGCCGCCGAACAGGGGCATCTGATTCTCCTTCGCCAGGCGCCCCCGCTGGCGGTGGCGCGGTCCCCCCAGGCGCCCGCTCCGGGTGCCGGACGGGCCTCAGCGTAATCGCCACCCGCCCTGGTGAGATCATCAATTGCCTATCGTTCACCCACGGAATGGGATACCCGCACCGAGTGACACTCTTCTGCGTGCTGGGCGACGCGCACCTCGACGTCGTGGTCTGCCCGGACGGGCCGGTGGCGGAGGAGACAGACACCCCCGCGCGCACCTGGGTCGGGGCCGGCGGCCAGGCCGCCAACGTGGCGGCGTGGATCGTGGCCCTCGGCGGGCAGGCCCGGCTCGTCGCGGCGCGCGGCACCGACCTGGCCGCCGGCCTGGTCGCCAGCGACCTGCGCCAGCGCGGGGTCGACCTGCGCGGCCCGGTGGTCGCGGGCCCGACCGGGGTGGTGGTCTCGCTGTCCCGCGGCGGCGTCAGCCGCTCCATGCTCACCGACCGGGGCGTCGGCCCGCTGCTGACCGCCGAAGCCCTCGACGAGGCCTGGCTCGAGGGCTGCGGGCTGCTCCACCTCCCGGCCTACAGCCTGACCCGGGCGCCGGTCAGCGGGGCCGCGCTGGCCGCGGCCGCCCGCGTGCCCCGGCTCAGTGTTGACCTATCGTCAACCGCCGTGCTGAATGAGTACGGCGTGGCCCGGTTCCGGGCGCTGCTCGGCCGGCTCCGGCCGCAGGTCGTGTTCGGTACCGAGGCCGAGGCGGACCTGATCGGCGGGCTGGACGGAACTGACCTGGCCGGAACCGACCTCGTGGTGAAGCTGGGCGCCCGCGGCGTGCGGGCCGGGGGCGGCGAGTACCCGGCGCACCCGGTGGACGCGGTGGACTCGACCGGGGCGGGCGACGCGTTCGCCGCGGGATACCTGGTCGGCGGGGTCAGCGTGGGGCTGGCCGCGGCGGCCCGGGCGGTAGCCAAGATGGGAGCGATGCCGTGACGACGATGACCCCGCTGCTGGCCGACGAGGTCCGGGACGCCATGGTCCGCGGCGTGCCGCTGGTCGCGCTGGAGACCACCCTGGTCTCGCACGGCTTCCCGGGCGGCGAAGGCGTCCAGGTGGCGCTGGCCGCCGAGGCCCGGGTCCGGGAGGCGGGCGCGGTACCCGCCACGATCGGCCTGGTGGACGGGGTGCTGCGGATCGGGCTCACCGAGTCCGACCTGAAGCGGTTCGCCAGCGCCGGCGTTGCGGCGCGCAAGGTGGGGGCCCGCGACCTGGCCGCCTGCCTGGAGCAGGGCGCGCTCGGCGCGACCACGGTCGGCGGCACGCTGGCGGTCTGCCGGCTGGCCGGGATCCGGTTCATGGCCACCGGCGGCACCGGCGGGGTGCACCGCGGCTTCGCCACCGTCCCCGACGTCTCGGCCGACCTGCCGCAGATCGCCCGGACCCAGGCCCTGGTGGTGTCGTCCGGCGTCAAATCCATCCTGGACGTGGCGGCCACCGCGGAACTGCTGGAGACCCTCGCCGTCCCGGTGCTGGGCTGGCGCACCCGCACGCTGCCGATGTTCTACAGCGCCGAGGGTGGTCCACCAGTGTCCGCGGTGGTGACCGACGCCGCGGAGGCTGCTCGCGTCACCGCGACTCATTGGCTCCTCAACGGAACGTCGGGAGTGTTGCTGACCAGGCCACCGGATCCGTCGCTGGAGATCGAGCCGATCCTGGCCGAGGCCGTGGACCGGGTCCGGGGACAGGGGATCCGGGGGCCAGCCGTGACCCCGGCCGTGCTCGACCTGGTGCACGAGCTGAGCGGCGGGCGCAGTATCGAGGTCAACCGGCAGCTGATCGCCGACAACGCGGGACTGGCGGCGGAGGTAGCGGTGGCCTATGCGGGGCAAGACTGACCCAGGGCCCTGGGTCGCGACGGAGCGGAGAACCCTCATGCGGATTGGCGTGTCACTGCCGGACCCGTCCGGACCGGACGGCCAGGGCCGCCCACCACTGGCCCAGGTGCGCGACGCACTGCGCCGCGCGGCGGACGACGGGTTCGCGTCCGCGTGGATGAACAACATCTTCGGCCTCGACGCGCTGACCGCGCTCGCGGTGGCGGGCAGCGGTGTCCCCGGGATCGAGCTGGGCACGGCCGTGGTCCCCACCTACCCGCGGCATCCGGCGGCCCTGGCCCAGCAGGCGCTGACGGTGGCCGCGGCCACCGGCGGACGGCTGGCCCTGGGCGTCGGCAGCTCACACCAGGTCGTCATCGAGAGCATGTTCGGCTACGACTTCGGCACGCCGGTCGCGCACACCCGGGAGTACCTCTCGATCCTGCGGCCGCTGCTGGCTGGGCAGCCGGCCAAGCTGCGGGGTGAGCAGGTCAGCGCCAACGTCACGCTGACCACCCCCGGCCCGACGCCGGTGCCGTTGCTGCTGGCGGCGCTCGGGCCCAGGATGCTCCGGCTGGCCGCGGAGCTGGCCGACGGCACGGTGCTGTGGATGACCGGGCCCGCCACGGTGCGGGGCCACATCGTGCCGACCATCACCGCGGCGGCGGAGGCCCTCGGCCGCCCCAGCCCGCGGGTGGTGTGCATCCTGCCCATCTGCGTGACCAGTGACCCGGACGCGGCCCGGGCCGCGGCGGCCAAGGTCTTCGCCATCTATGGCCAGCTCCCCTCCTACCGGGCCATGCTGGACCGGGAAGGAGCGGCCGGCCCCGCCGACGTCGCCCTGGTCGGGGACGAAGCGTCTGTCGAGGCCCAGCTGGCCGACCTGGCCGACGCCGGGGTGACCGACTTCGTGGCCGGGGAGTTCGGCCGCGGGGAGGACGCGGTGCGGACCCGGCGGCTGCTCACGTCGCTGCTCCGGACCTGAGCGGGGGTGGACGCGATGCCCTTCCTCGATCGCGCCGACGCCGGGCGGCGCCTGGCCAGCCTGCTGGCCGGCCTGCCGACGATAGAGCGGGGACCGGGCAGCGTGGTCGTCGGCCTGCCCCGGGGCGGCATCCCGGTCGCCTATGAGATCGCCCGGGCGCTCGGTGCCCCGCTGGACGTCATCCTGGTCCGCAAAGTCGGCCTGCCCGCCCAGCCCGAACTGGCCATGGGCGCGATCGGTGAGGATGGTGTCCGGGTCGTCAACCAGGACGTGGTCCGGGCCGAGCACGTAACCGAGCGGCAGTTCGCCGAGGTCGAGGAGCTCGAGCGGGCCGAGCTCATCCGCCGTGCGGAGCGCTACCGCGCCGATCACCCCCGGGTGCCGCTGGCCGGCAAGACCGCGATCGTGGTGGACGACGGGATCGCGACCGGTTCCACCGCGCGGGCGGCCTGCCAGGTGGCGCGGGCGCACGGGGCGGCCCGGGTGGTGCTGGCCGTCCCGCTCGCTCCGCAGGCCTCACTGGACGCACTGGCCAGCGTGGTGGACGACGTCGTCTGTGCGGAGGTGCCCGAGCCGTTCCTGGCCATCGGCCAGTGGTACCTGGACTTCGCGCAGACCCCGGACGCCGAAGTAGTGGACCTCCTGCAGCGGGCGGACAAAGGGCAGGGGGCGGACGACGGGGCACCGACGGAGCGGGACGTGATCGTCCTGGCCGGGACGGTCCCGCTGCCGGGACGGCTGACCCTTCCGGCCCGGGTGCGCGGGGTAGTGGTGTTCGCGCACGGCACCGGCAGCAGCCGCAGCAGCCCGCGCAATATGTTCGTGGCCGGGACCCTGCACGTGGTCGGGCTGGGCAGCCTGCTCTTCGACCTGCTCACCCCCGAGGAGGAAGCCGACCGGGCCAACGTGTTCGACATCGGGCTGCTGGCCGGCCGGCTGGCCGCGGCGACCAGCTGGCTGCGCGGCCAGCCCGGGCTGGAACGGGTCCCGGTCGGCTACTTCGGGGCCAGCACCGGGGCGGCCGCGGCGTTGCGGGCCGCCGCCGGGTCGGTCGCCGGGCCGGCCGCGGACTCCGCCGCTGGCTCTCCGGCTGGGCCCGGCCCCGCCGCCTACCACGGGGAGATCGCGGCCGTCGTCTCCCGGGGCGGCCGTCCCGACCTGGCCGGGGCGTCGCTGGGCGCGGTGCGGACGCCCACCCTGTTCCTCGTGGGCGGGCTGGACGACCGGGTCCTCGAACTCAACCAAGCCGCCCGGGCGCAGTTGCCCGGCGAGAGCCAGCTCGTGGTCATCCCCGGCGCGGGCCACCTGTTCGCCGAGCCCGGGACACTGGAACAGGTCGCGTCCCTGGCCCGGGACTGGTTCGTGCGTTACCTGCGCGCCGGACCGCTTCGCGGGCCGCTGCATCCCTAGCCGCAGGGCGGCGCGTAAGGGCGGCCGGGGACGTAGTCGGCCCACTCGGCCCTGGTGATGAGCTGGCCGCCGGTGGCGCACACGCCCGCGGCGGCGGCGCGGGCCTGGGTATCCCAGAGCCGGACGGTGCCGTCATTGTCGGCCGCGGCCAGGGTGGCCCCGCCGGGGCCGAAGGCCACCGACCACACCTGCTGCGCCGGGCCGGTCAGCTCGGCTCAGGCGGGGCCGGGCCCGGTCCCCGACGTGCCACAGCCACACGGTGCCGTCAGTCGCCCCGCTGGCCAGTGTCCGCCCGTCCGGGCTGAAGGCCACCGAGGCGACATAACCGCTCGGGCCGGTGAGCGGCTGGCCAAGCCGGACCGGGTGGGCCGGGTCAGTCACATCCCAGAGCCGCACGGTCTTGTCGGCGCTCCCGACAGCCAGGGTGCGCCCGTCCGGGCTGAAGGCCACGGACATGGCGTAGCTCGTCGGCCCGGCTAGCGGCTTCCCGATCATCGTCGGGTGGGCCGGGTCGGCTGATGTTCCACAGCCGGGTGAGATCGTCCGTGCTCGCCGCGGCGAGCGTGTGGCCGTTCGGGCTGAACGCCACCGAGAACGCGATCGTCCTGGGTCGTGCATGGTCGCCAGCCGCCGCGGGGCGGCCGGGTCGGTGACCGACCACAGCCGCACGGTCCCGTCTTGTCCGCAGGTGGCCAGCAGCCGGCCATCCGGGCTGAACGCCGTGAATTCGACCAGGCCGCCGGCTGGACGCCTGGACCGGGCTGGCTGAGGGGAGCCAGCGACCGGTCCGGGCCGATCTTCCAGAGCTGCAGGTCCCCGTCGCCGTAACCGGCCGCCAGGGTGCTCCCGCCGGCGAGAAAGCCACCGCGTTGACGTCCACCCTCGCCGGCCCGGCGACCACTGCGGCCGCTAGCAGGGTGCGGGTGATTGGATCCCACAGCTGGAGGCTGGGCCCGCCGACGGCGAGCAGCCGGCCATCGTCGCCATAAGCGACGCTGTTCACCGCGCCGCCCGCCGCAGCACCGGGGTGGGCAGCGTCCAGAGGCGGACCAGGCCGTCCGCGTCCCCGCGACCAGGCGGCCGCCGCCGTCCCAGGCCAGCGACGTGACCGGCTGCGGCTGGGGCAGCGTGGCGGCCAGCGCCCAGGTGGCTGCGCCCGGCTGGCCAGGTTCCAGACCAGCACCCGGTCATCGCTGCTTCCGGCGGCCAGGCTGCGGCCGTCCGGGCTGAACGAGACGTGTTCACCCAGTCGGTGGCCCCGGCCAGGGGCGCTCCGGCCAGACGGCCGGGCGGGGGCTGGACACATTCCACAGCCATACTTTGTGGTCCTCGCTCCCGGCGGCCAGCGTCCGCCCGTCGGGGCTGAACGTCACCGAGTTCACCTGCTCGGCCGGCCCGGTCAGCGGTTTGCCCAGCGCCACCGGGTGGGCCGGGTCGGCCACGCTCCACAGCCGGACGGTCTTGTCCGCGCTGCCCGCGGCGAGCATCTTGGCGTCCGGGCTGAACGCCACCGACTGCACGGCGCCGCCGGGGCCGGTCAGCGGCCTGCCCATCGGCCGGGGGCGGAGCGGATCGGCCACGCTCCAGAGCCGGACCGTCTTATCGGCGCTGCCCGCGGCCAGCAGGGCGCCGCGATCGCTGAAGGCCAGCGAGTAGATGGTGTTGGCCGGGCCGGTCAGGGGATCCGAGCTCGGACGGACGGCCCGGCGTCCGCATGTCCCAGAGCATCACGGTCTTCCCGGCGCCCGCGGCGGCCAGGACCTCCGTCCGGGCTGAACGCCACCGCGTACAGCGGCTTGTTGCTGTTCCGGGGCCAGCAGCGGGCGCCGAGCGACCGGGTGACCGGGCCGGGCCACGTCCCACAGCCGGAGCGTGCCGTCCGCGGCGGCCACCGCGAGCACATGATGATCGGGACTGAGGCTGACCGCCTCCACCACCCCGTCGAGTCCATCAGCCGGGCCGCCGCCGGGCTGCCGGACGATTCCAGCAGGCTGGCCCGGGCCTCGGCGGTCGGCGTGATCCGGTAGGCGGCCAGGCTGAGCTGGGCCGCCAGCCCGGATTCTGCCCGCGCACCTGGTCGGCCTCGATGGCCACCTCCCGCGACTGCGCGGTGTCCCGGGCCGCTGTGGCGTTGTCCGGCGCGGGTGCCGCCTCCGCTGCTGGAAGGCGTACCCGGCCAGGGCGATGGTCAGGATGACCAGCACGGTGAGCGCCGCGACGAGGCGGCGCAGCCGGGCGGTGCGGTTGCGTTCCGCACCTGCTGGAGCCGTTCCTGCGCGACCCCCGCGTCCACGAACGCCCGGGTCAGCGGCCCAGGCTGTCCCGGTTGACCGGGTCGGCGGCCCAGTCCCGGGCCAGCGCCAGCTGGCCGCCGCGGAGCAGAGCCGCGGGATCCCGCCCGGCCTCGTCCCAGGTCCGTGCGGCGTCGCTGAGCCGCCGCCGGACCCGCAGGCCCTCCCGGTTGGCGTCGATCCAGGTGCGCAGCAGGGGCCACGCGGTCAGCAGGGCCTCGTGGGTGATCTGCGCGGTGTCGGCGTCCACGGTGATCAGCCGTTCCGCGACGAAACGGTCGAGCACCTCGCCGGAGGATCGCCTCATCCGGCCAGTCACGCAGCTCGTCCAGCCGCACCGAGCTGCGCGTCTCCGGTGCGTCGTCGGCCACGTACACCAGGCGCAGGAAGAGCCGCCGGGCGATGTCCCGCTGCTCCTCATCGAGGCCCCGTAGACCTGTCGGCCGTCCGGGCGATCGCGTGCCTGATACCCCCGCTGGCCTGGTAGTCCGCCACGGGTGAGCCGGCCGCCGTGCCTGCGCGACCAGGTGGTGAGCAGGGCATGGGACAGCAGCGGCAGGGCCCCGGCCTCATGCCCGGCCCCGGTCAGGCTGCCGGCCGGCGAGCGCGGCGCGAGGTCGCTGAGCAGCAGTTCGACCAGGCCGTCCGCCACGTCCAGCCGCGCCAGGCGGGCCGGCTCGACGATCGCGGAGCGGACCTCTTGCCGGGTCATCGGCACGACGACGACCTGGCGCTCCTGGAGCACACGGCCAGTTCCGGGTAGCGGAGCGCCCGGTCGTAGAAGTCGGCCCGCAGGGCGAGCACCACGACGGCCGGGCCGGCCAGCGCGCAGATCGCCGTGATGAAGCGATGCCGCTCCACCTTGTCCTGGCAGGCGGTGAAGACCTCTTCGAACTGGTCCACCACGATGACCAGCCCCGGGCCGCCGGTGCCGGGGACGAGCCGGGGCGCATCACCCGGGTGGCGGGGCGAGGGCCGCCTCGATGCGGCTGCCCCCTCGCGGTCGGCACCGGCAGGCCGGGCCGGTCGGCCGGGCGGCCGGCGGTCAGCGGCTGGCCCGCCGGCGGCGGCGGATCGGCGGCTCCCTCCGCGGCGGCCCCTTCAACAGGGACACGGCAGCCTGGCCAGCTGCCGGGCGAGCTCGCCAGGGGCGTGGCGCCCGGGGTGAACAGCGCTAATCTGCCGCGGGGACCGGTCCGGGAGCGCGGGAATCAGCCCGGCCCGCAGCAACGATGACTTCCCCGAGCCGGAGGGCCCCACCACGGTCAGCGGTACCCCGGGGGAGGGGTCCTGGCTGGCCAGCCGGACCAGGCGCGCGGTGATGGCTTCGCGGCCGAAGAACCAGGGGGCGTCTTCAGGCTGGAACTGGCCAGGCCCCGGTAGGGTGCCGTGGCGGCGCCCGGCCGCCGCCCGGGCCCGCGGCGGATCCGGTTGAGAGCGCTCACCCACTCGCTGCAGCTCGGGCCGGGTCCGTCTCGCCACAGACCCGGAGGATCCTGGGCAGCAAGCCAGGCTGGCTGGGCGGAGGCAGGTGGCGGCCCGCGAAATAGTCACCCGTGGTGCTGGCCGGGATGCCCACCGCCCGGGCCACCTCGCGGATGGTCAGCCCGGCGCGCTGCCTGGCGAGCGTCAGCTCCCGGCCGAAGTCTGGCTGGGAGGCGATACGACGAGGGTCCGGCTGTTCAGCGCCACCGGCTGGTGCTGCCTGCGCCGGAGGTTCCGGCTCCCCCCGTGTGGCGGCCACGTAATCCCCCCTCTGGATTGACGGCCACGGGCCCGGTGACTGCTTGCCGTCCCGTGTCAGCATGACTCCTGGGAGCCGTCTGAGTTGACACCGGCAGCCCGGAATAAGTCAAATCCAGCCCTGGACGGCCGGGCTGTCCGACCTTGTCCGAGGGTTTTCGCGCCGCTGCGCTCGCCGCGGCGGGTCCGGACACTAGTCGAGCGGGCCCACGGCCCGGCTTGCGCGTGCGACTGGCCCCAGTGAGGGGGTACGGAACGTCCCCACGCCTGGCGCGGGCGTGGGGACACCCATCCCGGTCCCGTTCGGCCAGCATGTGGGGGGTAGGGGGCGGCCGAACGGGACCGGGATGGCCTGCTGGATCGGGCTGGCCCACGGTGCCGGGTCACCCCCGGGAACCCGGCACCAGCCGCTCGTCCCAGGCCTGCTGCAAGGCCGCGAGCAGCGTGTCCGCCGGCTGGGCGCCAGCCACGCCGTAGCGGCGGTCGATCACGAAGAACGGCACGCCGGTCGCGCCCAGCTGCGCCGCGTCCCGGCCCTCGTCCGCGACCCGGGCCGCGTACCGGTGAGACTGCAGGGCCTCCCGCGCGTCCTCCGGGTCCAGGCCGATCTCGCTGGCCAGGGTCACCAGGTCCTCGACCGAGAAGATGGGCCGCGCCTCGCCGAAGTAGGCGGTGAACAGGTGATGCCACGCCTCGGCCTGCTTACCCTGATCGGCCGCGTACGCCAGCAGTTCATGGGCCAGCGCGGTGCTGCCGACCCGGTTGTCCAGGACGTGGTAAGGACGCAGGCCCTCGGCGTCAGCCAGGCCTTCGACCCGCTGGGTCATCGCGTCGATCTGCCCGTCGTCCAGGCCCTTTTTCCTGAGCATGGCCCGGACCGGCTCACTCGATCCGGCTGGCGCCGCTGGGTCCAGCTGGAAGGAACGGTGGGTCACCTGCACCTCGTCGCGGTGCGGGAAACGCTCCAGCGCCGCCTCCAGCCGGTGGGTGCCAAGCCCGCACCAGGGGCAGATGACGTCCGCCCATACCTCAACCTGCATCTATACCCTCCAGATCGCTGCTGCCGGAGTCTGCTACAACGGGCGGGCGCGCGGAAGCCTTCCCGGGCAGCCGGCGGTAGCTGCCGGGGACCCGCACCAACTGTTGCCCCGGGGAACTCTTCCAGCGCGCCGTTGGCCGAGGTAACGTTCAAGCGGGTCCCGGGCCGATGACCGACCAAAGAGCCACTGCCGAGGGTGAGAAGTGGCCGCGCAGGTTGGCTTTGGCCGCAGACGCTCCCTCTTTGTCACCCCCCGGGACCCGCCAGCTCACCCGCACGGCCCGAGGGGCCGTGCGGGGCCACGACGAGCGGGACGGGCGGCGGGATTGGCGGGCACCGGAGAGGCGGGCCGGGCGTGAGCCGGGTGCACGACATCGGCGGCCAGAGCGGCTTCGGGCCGGTTCCGCTGCAGGACGACGGCCTGCCCTTCGAGCATGACTGGGAGGCCCGCGTCTACGCGCTGAGCGGCGTGCTCCGGGCGCGCGGCCTGTACAGCACGGATGAGTTCCGGGACGCCATCGAGCGGATCCCGCCCCAGGAATACCTCGAGCTGTCCTACTACGAGCGCTGGCTGCGCGCGATCGAGACGGTCCTGGAGGACAAGGACCTGCTGCCAGACCGGGAGGGCGGGTGACGCTGGCCCCGGGAACCCGGGTCCGCGCCCGGCTGGGGGATCCGGACCATCACACCCGGCTGCCGGCCTACGTGCGCGGGCAGACCGGCGAAGTGGTCGAGGCGGCCGGGCAGTGGCCACTGCCTGACGACCGGGCCCAGGGTGTCGTGCCGCCCCGGGTCGAGACGGTCTACTCGGTACGCTTCCCGGCCGCCGTGCTGTGGGGGAGCGGGACGCACTCAGTCGTCGTGGACCTGTGGGAGTCCTACCTGGAGGAGGCCGGCTGATGGGAGCAGGTCACGCCGACCAGCCGGTCGCCGTCCGGGTCCGGCAGCTGGAGGAACGGGTGCTCGCCGCGGGGCTGGCCACCGACGCGGAACTGGACGGCGTGCTGGCCGGGCTGTACGCGCACGCCTCCCCGCTGAACGGGGCCCGGATCGTGGCCCGGGCCTGGGCTGATCCCGGCTACGCGGGCCGGCTTCTCGCGGACGGCAACGCGGCCGCGGCCGAGCTGGGCCTCGACACCGCGCACGCGGGCAGCGGGTACCGGCTCAAGGCCGTGGCGAACACCCCGGGCACGCACAACATGATCGTCTGCACGTTGTGCTCCTGCTACCCGGTGTCGCTGCTCGGTCCCTCGCCCAGCTGGTACAAGAGCTTCGCCTACCGCTCACGCGCGGTCCGCGAACCTCGCGCCGTGCTGGCCGAGTTCGGGCTGCTGCTTCCCCCCGATACCCAGATCGTGGTGTGGGACGCGAGCGCCGAGAACCGTTACCTGGTCGTGCCCGCCCGCCCCGCAGGCAGCGACGGCCTGGCCGAGGAGGATCTGGCCGCCCTGGTCACCCGGAACGGGCTGATCGGCACGGCCGCGGTCTGACCGCCGGCGTTCGATCCGCTCGTGGCGGGTATGTGAGGTTCGAGGCCGCCCGTCCTGGCCGCCTGGACGATTCTCCGCGCGGGCCGCGCGGAACTGGGGGTTTGCCATGAAGCTGCTGGCTGCGCTGGTCACCGTGACCGTGCTGGCCGCTATTGTCGCCGTGAACCGTGACGACATCATGCGGTACGTCAAGATGCGCCAGATGTGAGTTCCCGAGGATGATGACATGACCACTGCCGCCGACGTGGCCAGCCCGGTCGACTTCGACACCTACGGCGACTACAGCGTGAAGGCCCCGCCCCGGGCGGACGGTGCCTTCGTCCGGCCGGTGTACCGCTTTCAGGGCCGGCTGAGCGCGGACGGATCCACCGGGTACCCCGCTGAAGCAGGGCGCTACCACCTGTACATCTCGCTCGCCTGTCCCTGGGCGCACCGCTCGGCCATCGTCCGGGCGCTGCTGGGCCTGGAGGACGTGGTGTCGATGTCGGTGCGTCGACCCGGTCCGGGACGGGCGCGGCTGGGCCTTCCGGGACGGCCCGGGCTACACGCCAGATCCGGTCAACGGCTTCACCCTGCTCCGGGAGGCCTACGAGGCGACCGAGCCCGGGTACGACGGGCACGTCTCGGTGCCGGTCCTGTGGGACAAGGAGACCGGCCGGATCGTCAGCAACAACTTCCCCGACCTCACCATCGACCTGGGCACCCAGTTCGGTCGGTGGGCCAGCCCGGCGTTCGAGCTCTACCCCGCGGCGCTGCGGCCGGAGATCGACGCGCTCAACGAGCGGGTCTACGCCACCGTCAACAACGGCGTGTACCGGTGCGGGTTCGCCACCTCCCAGGAGGCGTACAACAGCGCCGTGGCCAGCCTGTTCGCCACCCTGGACGACCTCGACCAGCGGCTGGCCACCCGGCGTTACCTGTTCGGCGACTCACTCACCGAGGCAGACGTGCGGCTGTGGGTGACCCTGGCCCGGTTCGACGCGGTGTACGTGACCCACTTCAAAGCCAATCTCCGCCGGCTGGCCGACTATCCGAACCTGTGGCCGTACGCACGTGACCTGTACTCGCTCCCGGCGTTCCGTGGCACCACCGACTTCGACCAGATCAAGCGGCACTACTACGGGACGCATCCGCAGCTCAACCCGCTGCGGATCGTGCCGGCCGGGCCGATCCTGGACTGGGACGCCCCGCAGCAGCGGGCCGCCCTGGTCAGCGGGTGAGCTCGGCGTACAGGTCTGCGGTCTGCGCGGCGATGGCGTCCCAGCCGAACTCGGCCGCGGCCCGCTTACGGCCCGCCGCGCCCATGGCTTCCGCCCGCCCCGGATCGCCCACCAGGGCGTTCAGGGCACCAGCCAGGGCGGCCGGGTCGTCCGGCGGGACCAGCAGCCCGGTCTCGCCGTCGCTGACTACCTCAGGAATGCCGCCCACCCGGGACGCCACCACCGCCGTGCCACACGCCATCGCCTCCAGGTTGACGATGCCGAGCGGCTCGTACAGCGACGGGCAGGCGAACACGGTGGCGTGACTGAGCAGCTGGATCACCTCGGGCTTGGACAGCATCTCGGGGATCCAGATGACCCCGGAGCGGCCCGTCTGCAGGCTCGCCACCAGCCCGGTCACCTCGGCGGCCAGCTCCGGGGTGTCCGGCTGGCCGGCGCACAGCACCAGCTGCACCTCGGGCGGCAGGCTGGCCGCCGCCCGCAGCAGCACCGGGACGCCCTTCTGCCGGGTGATCCGCCCGACGAAGATCACCATAGGCCGCGCCGGATCCACCCCGTAGCGGTGCAGCACCCCGGTCGCGGCGTCCGGGGCGTACTCCCGGGTGTCGATCCCGTTCCGGATGACCCGGATCCGGTCCGGCCGCACCGCCGGGTAGGCGGCCAGCACGTCGGACCGCATTCCCTGCGACACCGCGATCACCGCGGCCGCGGACTCGACCGCCACCCGCTCACACCAGCTCGACAGGGCGTACCCGCCGCCCAGCTGCTCGGCCTTCCACGGGCGCAGCGGTTCCAGCGAGTGCACCGTCATCACGTGCGGGATCCCGTACAGCATCGAGGCCAGGTGCCCGCCGAGGTTGGCGTACCAGGTGTGCGAGTGCACCAGGTCAGCGCCGCCCACCGCGGCGGTCATGGACAGGTCGGTGGAGATCGTGGCCAGCGCCGGGTTGGACCCGGCCAGCAGCTCCCAGGGCCGGTGGGCCACGGCCCCAGGCCGGTCCCCGCCCTCGCAGTGCACGGTCAGGTCGACCAGCCCGGCCAGCTCCCGGGCCAGATAGGTGACGTGCACCCCCGCGCCGCCGTACACCTCGGGCGGGTACTCGCGGGTGAGCAGGGCCACCCTGAGCCGGTCTGCGCGGGCCGGCGCGGGGGGACCGCCGGCCACGCTCACACCGTCACTTTCTGGCTCTTGCCGACCACGGTGATGCCGCCGTCGGAGACCGCGAAGCCGCGCTCCCGGTCATGGTCCTTGTCCACGCCGATCGTGACGCCCTCGGGCACGACGACGTTCTTGTCCAGGATGGCGTCCCTGATCACCGCGTGCCGGCCGATGATCGTGTTGTGCAGGATCACCGACCGTTCGACGGTTAACCAGCTGTTGACCCGCACGCCGGGGGAGAGCACGGATTCGCGGACCAGCCCGCCGGACACGATGACGCCGTTGCTGACCAGGCTGTCGATCGCGCGGCCGACCCGGTCGCCGGAGTCGTGCACGAACTTCGCCGGGGGAAGGCTCGGCACGTTGGTCAGGATCGGCCACCGGGCGTTATAGAGATTGAAGACGGGGTGGATGGCGCACAGGTCCATGTGCGACTCGAAGTAGGAGTCCAGCGTGCCGACGTCGCGCCAGTACCCGGCGTCACGGTCACTCGCTCCGGGCACCTTGTTGGTCATGAAGTCGTAGACGTGCGCGCAGCCCTGGTCCACCAGCATCGGGATGATGTCGCCGCCCATGTCGTGGCGGCTGTTCGGGTTCGCCGCGTCCTCGCGCAGCGCCTCGACCAGCACGTCGGTGGAGAACAGGTAGTTGCCCATCGACGCGTAAGCCTCGTCGGGCCGTCCGGGCAGCGACGGCGGGTCAGCCGGCTTCTCCAGGAAGGCCTCGAGCGTGTGCCCGTCGGAGCCGGCCTGGATCACGCCGAACGCGGTGGCCTCCATCCGCGGCACCGGGATGGCGGCGACGGTGACCCCGGCACTGTGCTGGCAGTGCTCGTCGAGCATCTGCCGCGGGTCCATCCGGTAGACGTGATCCGCGCCGAACACGATGACGAGGTCGGGCTTCTCGTCGTAGATCAGGTTCAGGGACTGGTAGATCGCGTCGGCCGACCCGGTGTACCAGTGCGGGCCGAGACGCTGCTGGGCCGGCACGGGCGTGATGTAGTTGCCGAGCAGCGTGCTCATCCGCCAGGTGGTGGAGATGTGCCGGTCCAGGCTGTGGCTCTTGTACTGGGTGAGCACGGCGATTCGCAAGATCCCGGCGTTGACCAGGTTGGACAGTGCGAAGTCGACCAGCCGGTACATGCCGCCGAACGGCACCGCCGGTTTAGCCCGGTCCGCCGTCAGCGGCGCCAGCCGTTTACCGGCCCCGCCCGCCAGCACGATGCCCAGAACTCGCTGATCTGCCATCTCCCACCCCTTACGTGCCTTGTGCTTCTTTCAGCACGCCGTCCAGGATCTGCTGTGCTTCTTCCTGGATGCGGGCCAGGTGCTCCGGACCAGCGAACGACTCCGCGTACAGCTTGTAGACGTCTTCCGTGCCCGAGGGCCGGGCGGCGAACCAGCCACTCTCGGTGGTCACCTTGATGCCGCCCAGCGGCTCGCCGTTGCCGGGGGCCCGGGTCAGCCGGTCCAGCACCGGCTCACCCGCGAGCTCGCTGACGCTGACCTGATCCGGGGACAGCTTGCCCAGCAGCGCCTTCTGGGCCCGGGTCGCCGGTGCGTCGATGCGGGCGTAGGCCGGGTCGCCGAGCTGGCCGGCCAGCTCGCGGTACCGCTCGCCCGGCGACTGCCCGGTCACCGCCGTGATCTCTGAGGCCAGCAAGGCCAGGATGATGCCGTCCTTGTCGGTGGTCCAGACCCGGCCGTCGGTGCACAGGAAGGAGGCCCCGGCGCTCTCCTCGCCGCCGAAGGCGATGGAGCCGTCCAGCAGCCCCGGCACGAACCACTTGAACCCCACCGGCACCTCGGTCAGCGTTCGGCCGGCGGCCCCGGCGACCCGGTCGATGATCGAGGAACTGACCATGGTCTTGCCGACTGCGGCGTTGACCGGCCATTCCGCCCGGTGCCGGTACAGGTAGTCGATGGCCACGGCCAGGTAGTGGTTGGGGTCGAGCAGGCCCGCGTCCGGGGTGACGATGCCATGCCGGTCGGAGTCGGTGTCGTTGCCGGTCGCGATGGCGAACTCGTCCGCGCGGTGGATCAGCGACGC
The DNA here is from genome assembly GCA_963844695.1 of uncultured Actinomycetes bacterium. Taxonomy (GTDB): domain Bacteria; phylum Actinomycetota; class Actinomycetes; order Streptosporangiales; family Streptosporangiaceae; genus RYN-230. The sequence goes on along the minus strand of CAWJPL010000007.1, from coordinate 53,530 downwards.
CATCGCGTACGGCGAGGAGCAATCCATCCGGATCCGGCCGTCCCAGTCCAGGGTCATGAACCGGAACGTGGCGTCCACGTCCGGGTTGACCACGGTCAGGTCCAGCCTGTACTGCTCCGCGATCTCGCCCCAGTACGCAACGCTGGCGCCGCCCAGCGGGTCAGCGCCGATCCGGATGCCGGCTCCGCGGATGATGTCCAGGTCGACCACGGCCGGGAGTTGCCCCACGTACTCGCCCAGGAAGTCGAAGGCCGCCGTCGTCGGCGCGCGCCTGGCCGCCTCGTAGCGGATCCGGCGCACCTCGCGCAGTCCGCCGGCCAGCAGTTCGTTAGCGCGATCCTGGATGACCGAGGTGATCTGCGAGCCGGCCGGGCCGCCGTCGGGCGGGTTGTACTTGAACCCGCCGTCCTCCGGCGGATTGTGCGACGGGGTGATCACGATCCCGTCGGCCAGGCCGTCGTCGCGCCCGTCGTTGTAGGCGAGGATGGCCCGGGACAGCGCGGGCGTCGGCGTGTACCCGTCCCGGCTGTCCACCAGCACGGTGACCTCGTTGGCCGCCAGGACTTCCAGCGCGGTGACGAACGCGGGCTCGGACAGGCCATGGGTGTCCCGGCCGAGGAACAGCGGCCCGGTGGTGCCCGCCCGGGCCCGGTAGTCGCAGATGGCCTGGGAGGTGGCGGCGATGTGGTCCTCGTTGAACGAGGAACGCAGCGACGAGCCGCGGTGCCCCGACGTGCCGAAGCTCACCTTCTGCTCAGGGATCGCCGGATCCGGGTGCAACGCGTAGTAGGACGTGACCAGTTTGGCCACGTCCACCAGGTCCGCCTGGCTGGCCGGCTGGCCGGCCCGCTCGTTCACCCGCAACGTCAGCTCCTCACCCACAATGTGCCCAACCCCATGCATCTCACCACGAGACGCCGCGATCCGGGCATCCACCACTGGGCCAACGCAGCCCTCGATGGCGTCAGTGCCCAGCTTCGCGGCGTCGAGTCTTCTGTTCATCAAGTGTTCCGGTAATCGGCGCCGGCCGCTATGGCCGGCGCGCCCCGGAAATGCCCGTCTCGCGGAGGTGATCACGATCGGGCAAAGCGGGCTGCAATGATGGGCCGGGTGAGCAACAACGCGCCACCACCCCGGACCCGGCGCGACCGCCTGTGGGCCGCCGCGCGGCTCCGGGGTATCCCGCTGCCGGCCATCCTGACCACGGTCCTCGTCGTGGTCGTCGTCTACCTGCTCGGGAAGGTCGTCTACCGGCTCAAGGACGTCATCCTCCTGATCATCGTGGCGGCCTTCGTCGCGGTGATCCTGAACCCGGCCGTGGTGGCGCTGCAGCGCTGGAAGATCAAGCGGCGGGGCTGGGCGGTGGCCGTGGTCACGCTGTGGGCGCTCATCGTCTTCGTCGGCCTGGCCATCGCCTTCGGCGTCCCGCTGGCCAACGGGATCAGTCACCTGGCCCAGAAGCTGCCGGTCTACGTGGGTGACGCGAAGAATGGCCGCGGCTGGATCGGCGATCTGGTGCGCCGGTACCACGTCACGGCCTGGGTGAACAAGAACGCACCCAAGCTGGTCAGCTTCGGCGAGGGCCTGGCTAAGCCCGCGCTGAGCCTGGGCGAGGGCGCGCTCACGCTGCTGCTGGAGCTGTTCACCATCTTCGTCCTGGTGCTGCTCCTGCTCCTGGAGGGGCCGAAGATGCGCACCGGGCTGCTGGGTGCCATGGCCCCGGAGCGCGCGACCCGGTACTCCCGGGTGGCGCACGAGGTCAACCGGTCAGTCACCGGTTACATGCTCGGCAACGTCCTCACCTCGGTCATCGCCGGGCTGGTCGTGTTCGTCACGCTGGTGGTGGTCGGCGTGCCGTTCCCGTTCCTCTGGGCGTTGTGGGTGGCCCTGGTGGACTTCCTGCCGATGATCGGCGGGGCACTGGCCGGGATCCCCACCGTGCTGTTCGCGGCGGCTCACTCGCTCAGCGCCGGGATCATCACCCTGGTCGTGTTCCTCGTCTACACCCAGGTCGAGAACCACGTGCTGAACCCGGTCGTGATGAGCCGCACCGTCCGGGTCAACCCGCTGCTGGTCCTGCTGTCCATCCTGTTCGGCGGGGAGATCGGCAGCTGGATCGGCGGGATCTTCGGCGCGTTCGTCGGCGCGTTGCTGGCCATCCCGGCGGCCGGGGCCATCCAGGTCGTGGTCCGGGAGATCTGGCAGGACACCGATCCCATGGCCGCGGCGGCAGGGGTGGCGGGCGAGGCGGTGAACGCCGCGGCCGACGCCGCGGACGGGGCCGGTGGGGGTGGCAGTGCCGGCGGGGGCGGCGCCGGGGAGGCTCGGGACGGGCGGACGTGACCGGCGCCGCGCGGGTTTTCGTTGCGGCGAATTTAAGTCACCAGAGCGTGTAGCCCCCGTCGATGACGAGAACCGAGCCGGTCATGAAGGACGAGGCGGGGCTGGCCAGGAAGACCACGCTCGGGGCGATCTCTTCGGGCAGTGCGTAGCGCTGCTGCGGCGTGTCCTCGATCCAGTGCCGCCGGAACTCCGGGCGGTCCACCGGGGCCATCTCGGTCTTGACGTAGCCGGGCGCGATCGCGTTGACCCGGATGCCCAGCCCGGCCCACTCCGCGGCCAGCGACTTGGTCAGCTGGTGCACCGCGGCCTTGGACGCGTTGTAGGCGGGCTGCCACTGCGGGCGGTTCACGATCATCCCGGAGATGGAGCCGACGTTGATGATCGAGCCACCGCCGCCCTCGGCCATGTGCCGGCCGGCGGCCCGGCTGCACCGCCACAGCGCCCGGACGTTCAGGTCGAACACGTCGTCCCACTCCTGGTCGCTGACCTGCCACGACTCGCCGTGGAAGCAGACACCGGCGTTGTTGACCAGGATGTCCAGCCCGCCGAGCTCCCGGGCTGCGGCGTCCATGGCGGCGTCCGCGTCGCGGGTGAGATCCGCGTCGAGCGCGGACACCGCCAGGCCCTGGCTGTTCAGGTCCCGGGCGGCCGCCGCGTTCCGCGCGGTGTCCCGGGCCACGATCATGACGTCGGCGCCGGCCTCCGCCAGGGCGGCGGCAAACGCCTTGCCCAGGCCCTGATTTCCGCCTGTGACCACGGCCTTGCGGCCGTCCAGCGCGAAACGCTCCAGTACCCGCACACTTCCTCCTGAGGGACGGCTTCTGCTACGGGGCGATGGAGTACCCCGGGACGGAGGGCCAGCGGACCGCCAGCACGACCGACGCCTCCTCGGCGTGCCAGCAATGGTCCACGCCGTGGAACACCACGTAGTCGCCCTGCTCGGCGAGCAGCACGCTGCGGTCCGGTAGCTCGACCCGGAACCGGCCGCTGACCAGGAAGATCGCCGCCGAGCGCCGCTCGCCGGTGACCCACTGCGGGCGCCGGTCGTCACGGGGATGGATGGCCCACTTGATCTCGACGTCGTCGCTGCGCCGGGGGTCGGCGGGCGGCTGGAAGTGCCCGAGCAGCCAGCCGCGGCCGGCTGGCGCGTCAGTGGCCGCGTTCCCCACGTAGATCCGCTCCGTCATGCTCCGTGAGACTAACGCCGCAGCTGCGGGCCCGGCGGCGTCCGGCCCGCGGGGCCGCTCATCCGGGCCACGTCCGCAGCCGCGTCGCACGCCGTGCCGGCCGGCTCACCCGCGCCGGCGTGCAGGGCCAGCCGGCGCAGCAGGGTGCGGAACGCCTGGCGGTCCTGCCCGGTGTCCAGGCCGCTGAGCAGCTGCTCCTCGGCGGCGCGCAGCCGCGCGTCCAGGCGGGTCAGGCAGCTGCGGCCGTCCGGGGTGGCCACGATGCGCCGGGCCCGGCGGTCAGCGGGGTCCGGGCGGCGCTCGATGAGCCCGGCGGCCTCGAGGTCGTCGAGCAGGTAGGTCATGACCGTGCGGTCCACGCCCAGGTGCTGGGCCAGGGCCAGCTGGCTGCCGTGCTCATCCCCGTCGGCCGCGGCGAGCACCTGATAGCCGCGGGGGCCGCCGGGCAGGTCGGCCAGGGCCTCGTGGGTGGCCTTGACGTAGCCGCGGAAGACCACGCCGAGCGCCCAGCCCAGGTCGTTGCTGAGGGCGCAGTCCGCCGCGTCCGGAGCCGGGGTACCGGCCGCCGTGTCCGCCGCCGGGGCGCGGGCCGCCCCGGTTCCGGCCAGGAATCCACGGGGCGCTGCCATGTCACGAGCCTACCCCAGACGAGCTGGATTGCCGATGAGTTGCATGACAGATGTTCTGTGATACAGAATAGATGGACCGTCATTGACGCACCGCCGATAGACACGACAGTGCGCCCAGGCCTGAGCAGCCAGGAACAGGAGTTCAGATGAGCGAGCCTTCGCCGGCCCAGCCGGCCGTCGTCGTCATCGGCGGCGGATACGGCGGGATCAACGTGGCCAAGTCGCTCGACGACGTGGCGTCGGTCGTGCTGGTCGAGCCGAAAGACGCGTTCGTGCATAACGTCGCCGCGCTGCGCGCGCTGGTGGACCCTTCCTGGCTGCCGCGGATCTACCTGCCCTACGGCAGGCTGCTCAGCCGCGGCCGGGTGATCCAGGACCGGGCCGCGAAGGTGGACGCGGGCCGGGTGGTGCTGGCCTCCGGCGAGGAACTGCCCGCCGACTACATCGTGCTGGCCACCGGGTCCACCTACCCGTTCCCGGCCAAGAGCGACCTGGACCGGACCGTGGACGCGCACGAGAAGACGCTCGGCACCCACGCCGCGCTGGCCGCGGCGGCCCGGGTACTGCTGGTCGGCGCCGGGGCGGTCGGCATCGAGCTGGCCGGCGAGATCAAGGCGGCCTGGCCCGCCAAGCAGGTGACGCTGGTCGATGTGGCCGACGACGTGCTCGGCGGGCCGTTCCGGCCGGACCTGCGGGCGGAGCTGCGCCGCCAGCTCGGGGACCTGGGCGTGCGACTGCTGCTGGGCAGCCCGTTGCGGGCCGAGCCGCCCGTCGAGCCGGGCGAGCTGGCGACCTTCACCGTGGCGACTCAGGCCGGGACCGAAGTCACCGCCGATATCTGGTTCCGCTGCTACGGCGTCATCCCGGTCAGCGACTACCTGGCTGGCGGCCTGGCCGGGGCCCGCGGGCCAGACGGGCTGATCGACGTCTCACCGACGCTGCAGGTCGCGGGCCAGGACCGGGTGTTCGCGCTGGGGGACGTGTCCACCGCCGACCGGAAGGTGGCGGGTGCGGCAGCCCGGCAGGCCACGATCGTGGCCGAGAACATCCGGAAGCTGATCGCCGCGGGATCCGGTGCGGACGGCGGCGTGGAGCTCAGCCGGTACGAGGCCGCGCCCGCCGGCATCGTCGTGCCGATCGGCCCGGAGGGCGGCTCGGGCCAGCGGCCCGGCACCGAGGACCTCCTCCCGCCGGCCACGGTGGCCGAGCTCAAGGGCCGGGACATGATGGTGGCCCGGTTCGCGGAGATGCTGGGGGTGCCGCCTGCCAGCGCCGGGGCGCCAGCCGGGGACGGCCAGACCGAGGGATGACCCGCGGGGTGTCGGTGGCGCGTGGGACGCTGGGCCCGATGGACGAACCCGACGCGCCCGGAGCTGACGGGCCCGAACCCCAGGTGCCAGAACCAGAAGCCCAGCCGGGCGCACTGCGCCGCTGCGACTGGGCCGAGGGCTCGGACGCGATGCGTGCCTACCACGACGACGAGTGGGGCCGCCCGTCCCGGGACGACCGCTACCTGTTCGAGATGCTGCTCCTCGAGGGCGCGCAGGCCGGGCTGTCCTGGTCCACCATCCTCGGCAAGCGGGGCAACTACCGCCGCGCGCTCGACGGCTTCGACCCGGAGCTGATCGTCCGCTACGACGACGCGAAGCTGGCGGAGTTGCTGGCCGACCCGGGCATCGTGCGCAACCGGCTCAAGGTGGCGGGCACGGTGCGCAACGCCCGGGCCTTCCTGGCCACCCAGCAGGAGCACGGGTCGTTCGCCAGCTACCTGTGGGCCTGGGTGGACGGCACGCCGCTGGTCAACCGCCCCCGCAGCGTGGCCGAACTGCCCGCCCGGACCGAGCTGTCCGACCGGCTCAGCAAGGACCTGAAGCGGCGTGGCTTCACCTTCGTCGGATCGACGATCACGTACAGCTTCCTGCAGGCTACCGGCGTGGTAAATGATCACCTCGCGAGTTGTCCGGCGCTCGCCGTCTGTCCGACTTAGGGGCCGGGAGCTGGTATTTAACGGCGTTGCGGGGTGATGCACGCGACCAGATCTGGCATCATGGACAGTGAGATGAGTAAGCCCCGCTACCCCGTTACCGTGACTCAGCTCCCGGTACTGCGCTGCGAAATATGCCAGCGCACCATCGCCCACAAGCCCGGACAGGCCAGTGAGGTCCTGACCGAGCATTACCGTCGCGCGCACCCCGAATCGCTCGAGGCTGCGACGGGCCGCCCCATCTGACGGGTTGTCTCGCGCGTCCCGCTTCCAGGCGTGATCGGCGGGGGCTGCGACAATGCCGTCATGCGGAGCATCCGTAAGCCACTGTCCGCTGGCTCGTCACCGGCCAGCCCGTCGTCTGCACATCGCAGCTTCAGCCGGCTCGATCCTGTCTATCGGGTCGAGCGGCTCGATTCTGTCCATTGGCTCGGCCGGCTCGATTCTCTCGATCGGGTCGGCCGGTTCCATTCTGTCTATCGGGTCGGTCGGCTCGGTAGCGTCCGCGTTTTCGGTTGGTTCCGCCGGAAGTGTGCTGTCGATTTGGTCCGGGTTGTCATGCCGTTCCATCCTGGCCTGGCGGGCGGTCGGGGTCATCGGTTCGCGGGCGCGCCGGAGGGAATGATCCCGGGGGATTAAAGCGGTAGCGAAGGGGGGATCGGGCTGACATGTCAGCTGTCGTAGTCGCGACCGCGTTTGGTGGACCCGACGTACTGGAGATCGCCAATCAGGCGCCGGGCGAGCCCGGTCCGGGCGAGGCGCTCATCGCGGTCCGGGCGGCTGGTGTCAACCCGGTTGACTACAAGGTCTACAGCGGGACGATGGGCGCCGATCCGGAGCGGCTGCCGATGCGGCTGGGCTCCGAAGCCGCGGGCGTGGTCACCCTGGCTGGTCCCGGCGCGGCCGGCCCGGCCGGCCCGATCCGGGCCGGTGACGAGGTCATCGCGTACCGTGCGCCCGGCGCCTACGCCGCCGAGCTCGTGGTGCCGGCCTCCGCGCTGGTGCCGAAGCCGGACACGCTCGACTGGGCCCAGGCCTCCGGGCTGATGGTCGCCGGGGTGACCGCCTGGCACCTGCTCGCGGTCACCGGCGTGAGCGTGGGCGACACCGTGCTGATCCACGGGGCGGCCGGGGGAGTGGGCGTCATGGCGGTGCAGCTCGCGGTGGAGCGCGGCGCCACCGTGGTGGCCACGGGCCTCCCCGCGCGGCACGACTTCCTCCGCCAGCTGGGCGCCATCCCCGTCGAGTACGGGTCAGGCCTGATGGACCGGGTCCGCGCGGCCGCGCCGGACGGCGTGGAGGCCGCGCTGGACCTGGCGGGCACGGACGAGGCGCTGGACGTCTCGTTCGTGCTGGTCCCAGACCGGACCCGGATCGCCACCATCGTCTCGTTCGAGCGCGGGCTCAAGACCGGCATCAGGGTGCTGGGCGGGGCGCCGGGCGCGGACCCGGGGACCGAGATCCGCGACGCCGCCCGGCTGGAGCTGGCCCGGCTGGCCCAGGACGGGAAGCTCACGGTCTACGTGTCGCAGAGCTTCCCGCTCGCCGAGGTGTCGCAGGCCCACCGCAGCATCATGGAAGGCCACACCCAGGGCAAGATCGCCCTCATCCCCTAGCCGGATCACCAGGATCGGTTCAGCCGGCCGGACGCAGGGTGGCTAGGCGCTGGCCAGCTCCGCGTTGGCGCGCTCGGTCACGGTAGCCAGCACGCGGTGCGCGATGGCCAGATCGCTCTCCGGCAGGCCGCCGTACAGGCGCTGGGTGACCTGGCCGATACCGCCCTGGATCTGCTCGACGCTGGCCGCCCCGGCGGGCGTGAGGGCGACCTGCGTGCCTTCCGCCGCGGGCGCACGACTGATCAGCCCCTGCCGGGCCAGCTCGGCGCCGGCCGCGTGCACCGCGTCTTCGCCGATCTTGAGGCCGTGGGTGATCCGGCCGGTCAGGTCGTCCTCAGCCAGCGCGCCGCCCGCGGCGGCGAGCTGGTTAAGCATCACCCAGCCACGGAACGAGGTGCCGGTCCGGGCTAGCAGCCGGTCCAGGACGGCCCGGGTGGCGTGCTCGGCCTGGCCGATGTCCTGTCCGTTGAGAAGTGGGGTCTGCGTCATTGGTCTGCTCCTGTCTGGCTGTGCGGAGGGGTGGATCCGAGCAGGGTGTGCAGCGAGTCGATCAGGCTCCGGGTAGCCGGGCTGTCCAGGCCGCCGAGCGGGGCGGTCAGCTCGTCTTGCAGCCCCCGGACCCGCTCGGTGGCCTGGGCCGTAACCTCCCGGCCCTGGTCGGTGAGGCTGAGCTGGACCGCCCGGCTGTCGTCCGGGTGGCCGCTGCGCTCGATCAGGCCGGCCTGCTCCAGGGCCCGGGCCAGTTTGGAGACGTAGAGCGGTTCCAGCCCGGTGAAGTCGGCCAGCTGGCGCTGGCTCGGCCGCTGGCCAGACCGCTCCATCCCCAGCAGCGGGGCGAGTACGGAGTATTGCGCGTTGGTGAGGCCGAGCGGCGTGATGGCCCGGTCGATGGCCGACCGCCACCGCATCGACAACCTCCACACCAGCCCCGTCACCGGAGGATCCAGCCGCTGCCCTGTCATGCCATTTAGTGTACATAGCTTCTATGTACATGTACAGCATTCCGGGCGAGGGCCCCCGCGCGCCCGTACCGCCGCCCGTCCCGCGCCCCTACCGCCGCCCGTCCCGCGCGCCCTACCGGCACGCAGGGACGCTCGTGATCAACCGAATGGTGCTGCCCCAGCGACACCAGATCGGCTGATCACAGCCGGCGGCCTCGCCGGGGCCGCGGGACTTCTGGGCTGGGTGGCGGGCGCGATCCACGAGTCCCGAATTCGTTGGCTGTGGTGCCGCCGCTAGCGCAAGCCTGGAGGGATTGGCCGCAGGGCCGGGAATGGATTGGCGGCGGTCGGCCATGGATTGGCCGACGGCTCGAGGGGATTGGTGACGGTTGGCCAGGATTGGAGGGCCAGCCTGGAGGGATTGGCGGTGGGCTGGCCAGGGATTGGCCGCCAGGCTCAAGGGATTGGCGGTGAGGCGGGCGAGGGGGTTGACCGCGGAAGCGGGGGAGGGGGTTGACGCGGGGCGGGGGAGGGGATTGACCACGCAGGCGGGGAGGGATTGACCGCGGAGGCAGGGGGGCATAATCTCGGGCCACTATTAGGAAAGTTTATTAATAGTTTGTTGCCCGGGCCGGTAATGGTCCCCGAGGAAAGGATCCCGGATGCGACATGCACGTTGGACGCTGGCCGCGCCCCTGCTGGCTCTGCCCCTGGCCATCGGAGGGGCCTGTGCTGGGTTAGCGCCGGCCCTGGGCGCTACCGCACAGGGCACCACTGCAGGCCAGGCCACCGTGGCCGGGTAGGCCGCCGCGACCGCGGCGGTGACCCCGCCCGCTCACTACTCCGCCCCATACCTGCAGATAACCAGCGGTGACGCCAGCGATATGGCCGCCGACCTCAGTGCCAGCGGCGACAAGTACTACACGCTGGCCTTCCTGATCCCGCAGTCCGGCTGCACCCCGGAATGGGAAGACAACGGCGATGCGGTCGGGGCGTTCACCTCGCAGGTGAACTCGCTCAAAGCCGCGGGCGGCACCGCCATCATCTCCTTCGGCGGGGAGAGCGGCGGAGAACTGGTCCAGACCTGCACCTCGGTGTCGTCGCTTACCGCGGCCTACGCCAACGTGGTAAACACCTACGGCATGGAACGGCTCGACTTCGACATCGAGGGATCCACGCTCAGCGACACGGCCGCGAACACCCGGCGCAACCAGGCCCTCGCCGCGCTACAGGCGGAGAACCCCGCGGTCCAGGTTGACTACACCCTCGCCGTGGCGCCCAACGGACTGCCGTCCGCGGAACTCGGTGTGCTGCAGAGCGCCCAGACCTACGGCGTCAAGGTCAGCGTGGTCAACATCATGACCATGGACTTCGGCAACGGCCAGAACCCGCTGTCCGACGCCGAGTCCGCGGCTCAGGCGACCGCATCCCAGCTGGCCGGCCTGTACGGCATCAGCATCAGCCAGGCGTACGCCCGGATGGGGCTGACCCCGATCGCGGGCCAGAACGACGACAACGAGTTCTTCTCCCAGGCCAACGCGTCCACGCTGGAGAGCTTCGCGGCGTCCAACGGCGTCGCCGAACTGTCGTTCTGGGAGGTTGACGGCTACGACAAGCCGCTCGGCTACGCGTATTCGAAGATCTTCAACGCGATCACCAGCGGCAGCACCAGTGGCGGCGGTGGCACTGGCGCGACCGGGCCGATCACCGGTTACGGCAGCCTGTGCGTCGACGTACGCGGGGCCAGTTCCGCTGACTTCACCCCCGTGCAGGTCTACACGTGCAACGGCACGAACGCCCAGCAGTGGACCGTCGCCTCCGGGAACACGCTCCAGGCTCTCGGCAAGTGCCTGGACGTGGACGCGGCTGGCACGGCCAACGGCGCGACGGTGGACCTGTACGACTGCAACGGCACCGGGGCCCAGGTCTGGGTCCCGCAGAGCGACGGCGCGCTGCTCAACCCGGAGTCCGGGAAGTGCCTCGACGACACCGGCTGGTCCACCACGCCCGGCACCCAGCTGCAGATCTGGTCCTGCACCGGCGCCGCCAACCAGTCCTGGACCCTGCCCAGCTAGCCGCGATCGTGATCACGGTCACTAAGGGGCGCAATCGCACCGCATAGTGACCGTGATCACGAGAAGTGGTCGGCCAGGGCGACCTGGGCGGCGTTCTGGCCGCACATGCCGTGCACGCCGCCACCGGGCGGGGTGGAACTGGAGCACAGGTACACGCCGGGGATCGCGGTCCGGTACGGGTTCCACCGCGGGGTGGGCCGCAGCACGGTCTGCAGCAGGGTCCCGGCCCCGCCGTTGATGTCGCCGCCGACGTAGTTCGGGTTGTAACGCTCCATGTCGGCGGCGGTCCGGACCGACTTGGCCAGGACCAGGTCGCGGAAGCCGGGCGCGAAGCGCTCGATCTGCGCCTCGATGAGGCCGGACACGTCGCGAGGGCTGCCAGAAGGCACGTGGCAGTAGGCCCACAGGGTGTGCTGGCCAGCGGGCGCCCGGGTCGGATCGACCACACCCGGCTGGGCGACCAGGCAGTACGGGCGCTCCGGCATCCGCCCCGCGTTCACGTCGGCTTCGCTGCGGGCCACCTCGGCCAGGGTGCCGCCGAGGTGCACGGTGCCCGCCTCCCGGCACGCCGGGGCCTGCCATGGCACGGGACCGCTCAGCGCGAAGTCCACCTTGCAGACTCCCGGCCCGTACCTGAACCGGCGCAGCGCGGCCTGATGCCGCCCGGTCAGCCGGTCGCCGGCCAGCGCGACCAGCTGGCGGGGAGTCACGTCGAGCAGGACAGCCCGGGCGGGCGGCAGCTCGTCGAGGGAGCGCACCCAGTGGCCGGTCTCCACCTCGCCGCCCAGCGACGCGAGCTCGGCGAGCAGCGCCTCGGTGAGGCGGGCGCTGCCGCCCTCCACCACCGGCCAGCCCACTGCGTGCGCCGCCATCGTGAGCAGCAGCCCGAACGCACTGGTCACCGGGGCGCTCAGCGGCAGCATCGAGTGCGCGGCTACCCCGGCGAACAGGCCCTGGGCTTCCTCGGTGCGAAACCGCCGGGCCAGGATCGTGGCGGGCGGCAAGCCGTCCAGGCCGAACCGGGCCATGGCCAGCGGATGCCGGGGCACGGACCGGATCGGGGCGAGGATCTCCGGCAGGGTCAGTCCCACCTCCCGGACCAGCGGGCCGAGCAGCCGCCGGTAGGCGCCGGCGTCACGGCCGAGGCCACCCGCGGTCTCCTCGACCGAGCCCGCGACCGCCGCGGCCCGCCCGCCGTCCTGCGGATGGGCGAACGCCACCTTGGGGGTGCACAGCGTGACCCCCCGGGCGGCCAGGTCGATGCTGGTGAAGAACGGGGAGGACGCGGCGAGCGGGTGGACCGCCGAGCACACGTCGTGCCGGAACCCCGGCAGGGTCAGCTCAGCCGTCCGGCAGCCGCCGCCGGGCGTGTCCGCCCCTTCGATGAGCTGGACCTTGAGCCCCGCCCGGGCCAGGGTGATCGCGGCGGCCAGCCCGTTGGGGCCGGAGCCGACCACGATCGCGTCGGTGGCTGGAGCAGGGCTACTCATAGGTCGAGTATCCCGCCCTCGGCGCCGACGATGACGTCCGGGAGCCCGGGCGGGCCGGCCGCGAACCGGGCCGCCAGCAGGTCCAGGTCGGCGTCCGTCCGGTCCGGCTTGTGGTGCGCCAGCGCCACCTGCCGGGCTCCGGCCCGCGCGCCCAGGCCCGCCGCGTACTCCGCTGCCGCGTGGCCGAACGACGCCTCTGCGGGTACCTCGTCGGCGAGCAGGAACGCGTCGTGGATGAGCAGGTCCGTGCCGGCCGCCAGGTCCAGCGCGGCCGGATGATACTCGCCCAGCCCCTCCGGTCCGGGTCCCAGCACGGTAGGGCAGTGGTCGGGGATGTAGGTCACCACCGAGTGCCCGTCGCTGACCCGGTACCCGTAGGTCCGGCCGCCCTTGTGCGGCACCTCGCGGGCCTCCACGGTGAACCCCTCGGCCTTCAGCTGGCCTGGCGGCAGCGTGGCGAACGTCCAGTCGCCGCGCAGGCCGTCCGGCCCGATCGGGAAGTGCGGCGGGGACATGCCCCGGGCCAGCACCGACATGGCGCTCTCCCCGGAGTCCTGCACCGGCAGCAGCAAGCTGACCCGGGCGTCCTCCCGGTCGCCGCCCCGGAAGAACGGGAGCCCGTGCACGTGGTCCCAGTGCAGGTGGGTGAGCAGGATGGCGCCCTCGAAGGGACGGCCGTCCAGCAGCGTGGTGGCCCGGCGCAGTCCGGTGCCGGCGTCCAGGATCAGCGCCGGCACCGACGCGTCATCGTGGGCGATCGCGACGCATGAAGTGTGCCCCCCGTAGCGGAGAAAGTCCGCTCCTGGTGCCGGAGTCGATCCGCGCACCCCACAGAGGTGTATCCGCACCTCAGCCTCGGCCGGCGTCTTCGCGCCGGTGACCCCCGGAAAGCTCCACTAGAGCATCATGCTCGAACTGGCTGGCTTCTGCCGACGCCACCCGGCAGTCGGTCGCCGCAACCAGTGTGGACGTGCGGACACCGCCTTCCAGATGGGCCCGCTCGCCGAGTATCGCCCCGGGACCGTATTCAGCGAGCTGCTCGCCTTCCCGTTCCACCCGGATGATCCCGTCCAGCACCAGATAGACGGAGGTTCCGGGTTCGCCCTGGCGGACCAGCGTGTCGCCCGCGCTGAACCGGCTGATCACCGGCTTCGCCGCACCGTGCATCAACTGGACGGACAGGGCCCGCTCCAGGGCGGTCTCGACCGCGGTGACCAGCGCCGGGGAATCCTCGTCCCCCCACGGGCTGTGCTTGCCGAACGACGTGCCGGACCAGCCGGCGTAGTCGGTCAGGCCCGACTTGTGGGTCAGGTGGCCGTCGGCGCCGTAGACCCAGTGCCGGGGGAACGTGCTCGCCCCGGTCATCGCGGGTTCGGCGGTGCCGTCGGCGTGCAGGGTCAGCGTCAGCGTGGTCCACACCAGCGGGGCCAGCCACTGCACGTAGGGGGGGTGCTTGACCGGCCGGGGCATGGGCACCCCGGTGCGGCCGCCGACGGTCTGGGTGAACCGCACCCAGCCCGGCCCCTGCTCGGGTGGGCGCTGGATGTCGGGCAGCTTGACCGCCTGGAAGCGGGCGTGCAGGCCGGCCAGCTGGAGTGTGGTGGAGCCGATCATGCCGGTGCCGGCGTAGCCGGCGTCACTGATCTGCCCGTCGTCGCCGACCTCGATCCAGGCCCGCAGCATGTTGGCGAACCGGAACTTGTCCGCCGCGCGGAGTTCCTCGAGGTCCCCGAGTTCCGCGGACGGCGGGTCGTCGTAGTGGCCGAATCCCGAGTCGAAGGCCAGCCGGCTGGGGCCGGTGACTGCCTCGGACGGGATCCACGAGACTGAGGTAACGCTGCTTTCGTATCGCATACTCCGAGACTCGCCCCTCGCGCGGCCGCGGGCCAGGGTACTGGCTGGTATTTGCCGGCCAGCCGGTCGGCGTGCTGCCTGTGGCCCGGCTGGCGTGCTGGCTGGCCCTTGCGGGTGTGCCTAGCACCCTTGCCGGCCAGGGGCCGGCTGTAGCTGAATCGTCTCCATGGGAGCGGCCTGGCTGACGTTGCGCGCTGACCTGCGGCGGCGCTGGCGGCCCATGCTGGGCATAGTGCTGCTGATCGGCCTGGTCAGCGGGGTGGTGCTGGTGGCCGCCGCGGGGGCGCGGCGCACCAGCACCGCCTATCCGCGCTTCCTGAGCCGCAGCCATGCCGCCGACCTGCTGGTCAGCCCCACCCAGTCCGGGTTCCGCGGCTACTTCCGGGCTGTCGCCGGCCTTCCGCAGGTGGCTGCGGCCGACACGGTGGCGTTCCTGCAGATGTCCTTGCCTGGCCCCGGTGCGTCCCCCTACTCGGGGCTCGTGGCCGAGGCGAGCCTTTCTGGTGGCGAGGGCGTGGCCATGAACCGGGTCAAGGTCCTGGCTGGCCGCATCTTCAACCCGGCGAACCCGCATGCGGTCATGATCAGCCCGGCGCTGGCCGACCGGGCGCATCTGCGGCCGGGCGGCACGCTGCGTCTGATCGGGTACCCGCAGCGGAACGGCAATGCCGACATCGGGCACGCGGTACGGCTGGCCTTCCGGGTGTCGGCCATCGTGGTGACCGACGACGAGATCGTGCCAGCCACCCACGAGCTCGCCGAGCCGCGGGTGCTGCTGAGCCCGGCGTTCTCCCGTACCCGCCTGGCCCAGTCGTTCAATCCGGCCGGTGGCGCCAGCTACGTGGCCCTCAAGCCCGGTGCCGCCGCGGCCGCATTCACCAGCCAGGCCGTCGCCCTGGCCGTGCGGTACCGGGTGGGGGCCGTCCAGATCGTCCACCTGGCCACCGAGTATGCGGCCGCCCAGCGGGCCATTCAGCCGGAAGCGGTGGCCCTCGCGATCTTCGCCGCGATGGCCGGCCTGATCGCGCTGGCTGTCGTCGGGCAGCTGCTGAACCGCCAGCTCGTCCTTGACTCGGCGGAATTCCCGATCCTGCGTGCCCTCGGCATGACCCGGCCCCGTCTCGTGGTGCTGTCCCTGGCCAGGGTGGCCCTGGTGACCGTGGCCGGCGGTGTGGTCGCCGTCGCGGTGGCCGTAGCCGCGTCCCCGCTGATGCCTATCGGGGCGGCCCGTTTCGCCGAGCCCAGCCCGGGAATCGACGTCAGCTGGACGATTCTGGGCACCGGATTCCTGGTCATCGCCGTCGCGCCGCTCCTGGTGCTGATACCCGGGGCGGTGCGGGTCGCTGCCCGGGCCCCGGGCGCGCTGGGGCTGGGCGAACCGGCAGCGCCCGTGCGGCCTTCCCGGCTGGCCCCGGCGCTGGGGCTGGCCGGCTCGGTGCCGGGCGCCCTGGGAGTGCGGATGGCCTTCGAGCCCGGTCACGGGCGTACCGCGGTGCCGGTGCGCAGCGCGCTGGCCGGGACGGCGCTGGCGGTGGCGGCGGTCGTGGCGGCGGTCGTCTTCGGCGCGAGCTTCCTCGGGCTGGTCGGCACGCCGCACTCATACGGGCAGAACTGGGACCAGCAGCTTGATCTGCAGGTCGGGTCCGTGCCCGCCAGCGTGGGCAGGCGGGTCCTGGCGGGCGTCAGCGGCCTGGACCAGTACGCGGGGGGCAACTATGGGCAGGTCAGCGTGGCTGTCCCCGGCGGCGGCAGCGGCACGGTCGGTGCCTGCGATCGGGATCGAGCAGCTGCACGGCCGCGGGTTCCTCACCCTGCTCACCGGCCACGCCCCAGCCGGGGCCCGGCAGATTACCCTCGGCCCGCGGACCCTGCGCCTGCTCGGTCTGCATGTCGGGCAGCGGGTCCGGGTCAGCGCGAACGGCAGCACATCCATGATGCGGATCGTTGGCTCGGCGGTATTCGCGGCGTTCAGCGTCGGCGGCGGCAGCGCGACAGATCTGGGGACGGGGGCCGCGGTCGCCGCCTCGGTGCTGTCCCAGCCCAACCCGCCCGCCTGCACCGGGCCCACGACCTGTTACAACTTCTTCCTGCTCCGGTACAAGCCGGGCACCGACCTGCCGGCCGCCGCGGGCCGTCTGGAAGCCGCGGTCACCCGGGCCGGCTGCCCGAGGGGCCTCTGCCTGGTCACCACCGACCAGCGGCCCAGCGACATCGACCACTACACCGGCGTCCGCGACACGCCGCTCGTCCTTGGTGTGCTCCTCGGCGTGCTGGCGGTCGGCACGCTCAGCCACGCGCTGCTGGCCGGCGTCCGCCGCCGCTACCGGGACCTGGCCCTGCTCAAGACCCTCGGCCTGCTCCGCGGCCAGCTGCTGCGGGTGGTGTTCTGGGAGGCCAGCACCCTGGCCGGGGCGGCGCTGCTGGTCGGGCTGCCGCTCGGGGTGATCGCCGGGCGCTGGGCCTGGGTCATCTTCGCCCGGTCGGCTGGGGTAGCGTCGCAGGCCGACGTGCCGGTACCGCTGGTGCTGCTGGCCATCCCGGCCACCCTGCTGCTGGCCAACCTCATCGCGGCCGGGCCCGGCTGGACCGCGGCCCGGGTGCCGGCCGCCACCGTGCTGCGGAGCGAGTGATGGGGGCGCTCCGGCTGACCCTGCGCGCCGAACTGCGCCGCGGCTGGCGGCCGATGCTGATGCTGGCGTTGCTGCTCGGGGTCACCGGCGGGGTGGTGCTGACCGCCGCCGCCGGGGCGGCACGCACCGACACCGCCTACCCCCGGCTGCTGCGCTGGGCCAACGCGGCCCAGGTCAACGTCATCGTGAAGAGCGCGCCGGTCCCCGCGTTCTTCGCCGCGCTCCGGCGCCTCCCGCAGGTGACGGCGGTGTCGGCCCAGGGCCTGTTCGACTTCACCCTGCCGGTCCGCCACGGGCCGCCCGTCCGTGCTGGTCGAGACGTTCTCCAGCCCGGACGGCTCGATGGGACGCACCGGCGACCGGCTGAAGATGCTGGCCGGCCAGCTCCCCGATCCGGCCCGGCCGGACACCGCCGTGGTCGACCAGGACCTGGCCGCCCGCGAGCAGCTGCGGCCCGGCGGCACGCTGCACCTGCTCATGATCCCGAACACCAAGGACGGCATCCCCGATCTGGGCCGGGCCCGTGCCATGTCGTTCCGGGTCACCGGCATCGCGGTCTTCGACAGCCAGATCGTGCCCGCGACCAAGGTCAACGCCGAACCGACCGTGCTGCTCAGCCCGGCGTTCTACCGCAGCGCCGCGGCCCGGGACTCGACCTATGGCAGCCAGGCCGGGGTCCGGCTGCGGCCTGGCGTGAGCGTGGCGTCGTTCGCGCATGCCGCGGCGGCGCTGGCCGGACGCTACCCCGCCACCAGAGGGGTGATCGTGGTCAGCCTGCAGCGACGAGGCGGCCGCCACCCAGCGGGCCATCCGCCCGCAGGCCGTCGCCCTGGCCCTGTTCGCCGCGCTGATGGCCCTGATCGCGCTGGCCGTCATCGGCCAGCTGCTCAGCCGCCAGCTCAGCCTGGATTCGGCCGAGTACCCGGTGCTGAGCGCCCTGGGCATGAGCCGGACCACGCTCGCGGCCCTGTCCCTGGCCCGGCTGGCGCTGGTGACCGCGGCCGGGGCGGTGCTGGCCGTGGTCATCGCCATCGCGGCCTCACCGCTGATGCCGATCGGGCCGGCCCGCCTGGCCGAGCCGCACCCGGGGATGGACGTGAACCTGGCCGTCCTCGGCGCGGGCCTGGCCCTCATCGCCGGTCTGCCGCTGCTGTTGCTGGCCGCCGTGATCTGGCGGAACGCCGCCCAGGCCGCGAGACCCCGGCCTGACCCGGCCGGTCCGGCGGAGGCTTCCCGGCTCGGCATGGCCCTCGGCCGGCTCGGGTCGGTGCCGGGCAGCATCGGCGTGCGGATGGCGTTCGAGCCGGGACACGGCCGGACCGCCGTGCCGGTCCGCAGCGCGCTCGCGGGCACGATCGTGGCGGTCACGTCCGTGGTCGCCGCCCTGGTCTTCGGGGCCAGCCTGATTCACCTGGTCTCCACCCCGCGCCTGTACGGGCAGCGCTGGCAGCAGGAGCTGGATCTGGGGTTCGGGGCCGTGCCTGGGCCGTTGCTGTCCGGCATCCTGGCCCGGCAGCCGGGCCTGGCCAGCTATGCGATCGGCAACTACGGTGAGATCACCGTGCAGGGCACCATCGTGCCCGCCATCGGCGTCGCCCCGGTGCGCGGCCGGAACTTCCTCTCGCTGCTGGCTGGCCGCCCGCCCGCCCGCCGGGACGAAATCGCCCTGGGCGCGCAGACCCTGCGGACCCTGCACCGCCGGATAGGACAGCGGATCGCGGTCCAGGTGAACGGGGTGACGCGCCCGATGCTCATCACCGGCACCGCGGTGTTCGCCGCCTTCAGCCGGGGCGGCTTCGAATCCACCGATCTGGGGAACGGCGCAGTGCTGCCCGCCCCGGTGCTGTCCCAGCCGGAACCGGAGACCGGCTGCCCCCGGCCCCGGACGTGTTTCAGCTTTGCGTTGCTGCGCTACCGCCCCGGCACTGACCTGCGGGCCGCCGCGGCCCGGCTGATCACGCTCGCCACCCGCGCGGGGTGCCCGCCCGGATCCTGTGTCGTGGTCAACGACCAGCGCCCGGACGACATCCGCAACTTCTCCAGGGTCCGCGACACCCCCCTGATCCTGGGCGGCGTCCTGGCCCTGCTCGCAGTGGGCACGCTCGCCCACGTGCTCGTCACCGCGGTGCGGCGGCGGCGCCGCGACCTGGCCCTGCTCAAGACCCTCGGCCTGGTGCGGCGCCAGGTGCTGAGCGTGGTGGAATGGCAGGCGCTCAGCCTGGCCGGGGTCGCCCTGCTGATCGGCGTGCCGCTCGGCCTGCTGGCCGGGCGCTGGGCCTGGGCGCTGTTCGCCTCGTCCGCCGGGCTGGCCCCCGCCGCGAGCATCCCGGTACGCGCTCGTACTGCTCACCATCCCGGTCACGGCCGTGGCGCTGCCGCGCTGATCGCCGCCTGGCCGGGACGTGCGGCGGCCCGGATCAGGCCCGCCACCGTGCTGCGGGCGGAGTAGCGGATGGCCCGCGACATGAGAAGCATCGCGTTCCTCTTCCGCTCCTGGCTGAGGCAGCGCTGGCGGGCGGCGCTCGGGCTGGCGCTGCTCCTTGGCCTGATCGGCGGGATAGCGCTGACCGCAGCGGATGGCGCCCGCCGCACCGCCACCGCCTACCCGCGGCTGCTGCGCTGGAGCAACGCCGCCAACGTTCAGGTCATCCCCGGCTGCGTCGGCCTGGGCGGTTTCTATGCCGCACTCGCCCGGCTGCCGCAGGTCGCGTCGATGTCCACCGAGGTCGTCTATGAGCTGGCCGTCCCAGGCGGTGGCGGCACGCCAGCTGGGCAGCTGGAAGCGGTCGCCAGCCCGGACGGCACGCTCGGGCGGACCACGGACCGGGTGCGAATCCTGGCCGGGCGGCGCCCGCCCCCGGCCGACCCGGCCGCTGTCATGATCGACCAGCAGCTGGCCGTGAGTCAGACGGCTGCGGCCGGGCAGCACGCTGCACCTGCTCGGTGTGCCAAGCACGGCGAAGGTATGCCCGGCCGCACCGGCCAGCCCGGTCCAGGGCCGGGCGGTCCCGTTGTCCTTCCGGGTATCGGCGGTCGCCGCCTTCGATGACCAGGTGGTGCCCGCGCCTGGCCTGGGCGGCGCGCCGCGGGTGCTGCTGAGTCCCGGATTCTGGCGGACTGGTGCGGGTCGCCGGTTTGGCCCTGGTGATGCGGCAAACGTGCGGCTGCGGCCGGGCGTGAGCCTCGTCTCGTTCACCGCCGCGGCCCGCGCGCTGGCCAGACGTTACCCGTCCGCCGGCTCGCTCAGCTTCACGAACCTGGCCGGGCAGACGGGTGCGACGGAGCAGGCGATCCGCCCGGAGGCGATCAGCCTGGCCGTGTTCGCTGCGCTGGCCGCGATTCTCGCGCTCGTGGTACTCGGCCAGCTCATTGGCCGCCAGCTCATCCTGGATTCGGCGGAGTTTCCCATTCTGGGCGCCCTCGGGATGACCAGGGCCAGGCTGGCTGCGCTGTTTCTGGCCCGGGCCGGCGCGGTGACGGGTGGCGGTGCTGGCTTCGCCGTGGCCATCGCAGTCGCGGCGTCGCCGCTGATGCCCATCGGGCCTGCCCGGCTGGCTGAGCCGAGCCCCGGCGTCGAGGTCAACCTGGCCATCCTGGGCACCGGTCTGGCGGTCATCGCGATCGCACCGCTGGTGTTGCTGTCCCCGGTGGCCTGGCGCGTGGCCGGGCGCACGCACGGCCCGGTGGGCGTGGGCGGGCCGGGCCGGCGGCTCCGCGGTTCCCGGCTGGCCCAGGCCCTGGCCGTGGCCGGGTCGGTGACCGGCGGCATCGGGGTACGAATGGCGTTCGAGCCCGGCCGCGGCCGTAGTGCCGTCCCGGTACGCAGCTCGCTCGCGGTGACGGCAGCGACTCTGGCGTCGCTGCTGGCGGCCCTGGTCTTCGGGGCCAGCCTGATCACCCTGGTCAGCACCCCCCACCGGTACGGGCAAGACTGGAACCAGGAGCTCGACCTGCAGTTCGCTGGCGCGCCCGCTGCGATGATCAGCAGGGTCATGGCGGCCCAGCCCGCCGTCCGCGGATATGCGGGCGGCGACTACGGGCAGCTGGACATCGGGGGCCAGGCCGTCCCGGCGATCGGCATCGATCCGCTGCACGGACGCGGTTTCCTCACCCTGCTGGCCGGTCACCCGCCGTCCGGTCCCGGCCAGGTCGTGCTCGGTGAGCGGACTCTGCGCGCCCTGCACCGGCACGTCGGCCAGACGGTCCCGGTCAGCATCAACGGAACCAGCCGGAGGATGCTGATCACGGGCGTCGCCACGCTTGCGCAGTTCAGCCAGGCCACTTCCGCCGCCACCGACCTTGGCACCGGGGCGGCCGTCACCGCGCGGGTGCTCTCGGAGCCGAGCCCTCCTGTCTGCGCCCCCGGCCGCACCTGCTACAACTTCGTCCTCATCCGCTATCGCCCCGGTACCGGCCTGGGCGCGGCCGCGGCGCGGCTGCAGGCCATCGTCACCCGCAACGGGTGCCCGCCGGGAATCTGCTTGGTGAACGCCGATCAGCGGCCGGGCGACATCCGCGACTACGCAGCCGTCCGGGACACGCCGCTGGCCCTCTGCGCCGTGCTGGCCCTGCTCGCGGTCGGCACGTTCACCCATTTGCTGGTCACCAGCGTCCGCCGGCGGCGCCGCGAGCTGGCCATCCTCAAGACGCTCGGGCTGCGCCGTGCCCAGTTGCTCTGGGTGGTGGGCTGGGAGGCGACTGCGCTGGCCGCCGCGGCCATGCTGGCCGGGCTGCCGCTCGGCCTGCTGGCCGGCCGCTGGTCCTGGGCGCTGTTCGCTGGTGCGCTGGGCGTGGCCGGGGGCGCCGATGTCCCGGTGCTCCTGGTGCTGCTGACCGTCCCAGTCACCTGGCTGCTGGCTATCCTGATCGCCGCCTGGCCGGCCCGGGCGGCGGCCAGGGTGAGGCCAGCAGCGGTGCTGAGGGCGGAATGATGAGCGCGGGAGATGGCGGCCGGTGACGGCGATCTGGCTGTTTCTCCGGTCGGAGTCCCGGCGGCGCTGGCGGGCCTGGCTCTCGCTGGCCTTGATCGTCGGGGTCTTCACCGGCGGGGTGGTGACGGCCGCGGCCGGGGCACGCCGGACCGGTTCCGCCTACGCCCGCTTCCTGGACTGGGGCAAGGCCCCGGACGCGCTCGTGTTCACCCAGCCGTTCCTGCCCAACTTCGCCCGGCTCTCACCCGCCGCCGTGCTGCGCCTGCCCCAGGCCGAGAACGCGACCGTGATCAAGTCGTTCGGCGCGTCGCCCGGCGTCGTCCAGTTCCTCAGCCCGGCCACCGGCGCGATCCCGGGCCACTTCTGGGGCCGGAAGATCCTGTCCGGCCGCCTGGCCGACCCCAGCCGGGCCGGCGAGGTCAACGTGTCGTTCACCCTGGCCCAGCGGCTTCACCTGCGGGCCGGCGGATCACTGCGGCTCGTGCTGAAGACTGCGGCAGGACGCCCGGTGCCGTTCGTGTTCCACATCGCCGGGATCGACGCCGCGCAGGCCGAGTTCCCGCCGCAGCCGGGCAATGGCTCGTACTTCGTGTGGGGTACTCCCGCCTTCTACCGGGAGCATCCGGCCCTGAGCGGGTTCGTGATGGTGGCGCTGCGGTTCCGCGGGGGCAGCCGGGACTGGCCTGCGGTGCGGCGCGAGCTGAGCCGCGGCACCCACGGCAAGTTCGCGCAGGCCGAACTGCTCTCCACGCAGTCGGTGAACACCGAACGCTCGATCCGCCCCGAGGCCGTGGCCTTGTGGCTGCTGGCCGCGCTGTTCGGCGTCATCGGCCTGCTCATCCTGGGCCAGCTGCTGGCCCGGCTGACCTTCCTCGAGGCCGCCGACTTCGGCACTCTGCGGGCGCTCGGGATGAGCCGGGCCCAGTTGCTGGCCGCCTGTCTGGGCCGCGCCGCCGTGATCGGCGCGGCGGGCGGGGCGGCGGCCGCGGCGGTGGGCGTTGCCCTCTCCCCGCTGCTGCCGGTGGGCCTGGCCCGGGTGGCCGAGCCGCACCCCGGGATCGACGCGGATGGCCTGGTCCTGGCGGCCGGGGTGGCCGCCGCCATCGTGGTCACCGTGGCCTGCACGGCGTGGCCGGGATGGCGGGCCGCGGCCCAGGGACCGCTCGGCCGGCCGTCCGGGCCGGCCCCGCCGCAGCCCGCCATGATCTCCCGGATGGCGGCGGCCGGGCCGGTCCCGCTGGCCATGGGACTGCGGTTCGCGCTGCAGCGGGGGGCGGGCCGGTCGGCGGTGCCGGTGCGCAGCGCGATCGCCAGCGCCACCCTGGGCGTGGCCGCGCTCAGCGCGGCGATCGTGTTCGCTGGCAGCCTCAGCTACCTGCTCGCCTCACCTGCCCTCTACGGCGTCACCTGGGACGCCATGATCAGCAACCCGGCCGGGGGCGGTCTCGGCCCCGCGCTGGCCACGGTCCGCCGCGACCGGCAGGTCGCGGCGTGGACCACCGCCTGGTCCGGGGCGCCGCTGCTGATCGGGCCGGCCCAGGCGGACGCGATCGTGCTGCCCCTGCCGGGCGGCGCGTCGTTCGTCCCGGCTCCGGTGACCGGCCGCCTGCCCAGGACCAGCCGGGAGATCGCGCTCGGCGCGCGGACCCTGCGGCAGGCGCACACGAGCATCGGCCGCACCATCCAGGTCTCGGTGGCGGGTGGCCGCGCCCACCCGATGACCATCGTCGGGACCACCGTGTTCCCGACCCTGAGCGACGGCCTTGACCTGGGGGCCGGTGCGGCGGTGACTCCCGGGGCCCTGCATTACCTGCTGCCCGCGAAGGGTGCGGTCCCGCCGGCCGACACGATCTTCGTCCGGTTCCGCCCCGGTGTCACGGCGCAGGCCGGCCGCCGCTCGCTCAGCGCGCGGCTGGCCCGGAGCGGCCCGTTCGCGATCGACGGCCCGGCCACCCCGACCGACCTGCTCAACTTCGGCCAGGTGCAGGACCTGCCGCAGGTGCTCGGGGCCGGGCTCGGCGCGGTGGCGCTGCTGACCATCGGCCATCTGCTGTTCACCTCGGTCCGGCGGCGGCAGCGTGATTTCGCCATCCTCCGGGTACTCGGCTTCACCTCAGGGCAGGCCCGGCGCACGCTCGGCTGGCAGGCGGTCACGCTGGCCGGGCTGGCGCTGGTGATCGGCGTCCCGGCCGGGATCGTCTGCGGGCGGCTGGGCTGGCTGATCTTCGCGCATCAGCTGGGCATTATCCCGGTCCTGGCGGTGCCGTCTGCGGAACTGTCGGTGATGGCGGCCGGCTGGCTGGCCGCCGCGGTGGTGATCGCCACGCTGCCCGGCGAAGCCGCGGTCCGCAGCCGCCCGGCCCACGTGCTGCGCAGCGAGTAGCGCGGCATGCGCAGCCGGAGTACGGCCAGCCCGAGCAGGGCGAAGACGGCTGTCCAGGTGAGCGACAGCGCCGCCATGGTGGGCAGCACCTGGTGGTGGAAGGCACCCGCGGCGGCGAACTGGGTCGGTCCGTAGGACGGGAAGAGCTCCAGGATCGGCTTGTTCGCCAGCGGGTTGTCCACCGGGTTTTCCAGGAACGTGTCCAGCAGGGCGGTCATGATGATGAGGAAGAACCCTTCCAGGTCTCCGCGGACCAGCACCCCGACCAGCAGGCCCAGGGCGGCGTAGCTGGCCGCGGCCAGGATGAAGGCCACCGCGACGCTCCACAGTCCGGACGGCTGCCAGAAGGCCAGGATCACGACGGCGGCATAGCCGCCCACCGCCGCCGCGACGGCGAGGGCCGCGACCGTCTTGGCCGTGATCAGCGCGGCAGGCCGGTACCCGGACAGGATGAGACGCCGGTCGAAGGGGATGGCCCGGCGGGTGGCCGCGAACACGACGAAGCCCGCGATGAGCGTGATGGCGCTCAGGCCTGCCGTGATCAGGGTGAGGTCGTGGCCGTCAACCACCAGCCGGGTTCCGTTAGAGCGAAGTATGAACGTCGCACCTCGGTGCGGGATCATCGAGCCGATCAGCAGGTACCAGCCGGGGACGAAGACGACGAGCAGGATCCAGGCCAGCCGGTTGCGGGCCTGGGCGGCCAGGCTGTGCCGGATGGCGACCTCAAGCTGCTGGCGCATGGCGGTCCGCCCCTTCCTCGATCCGTCCGGCCGTCAGATGGCAGATCCGGTCGAACCGCTCCTGCTCGAACACCAGGTGGGTGATGACGAGGATGGCCGTGCCCGCGGCCCGCAGCTCGCCGGCCAGGTCCCAGAAGGCCAGGTAGGTCTCCCAGTCGAAGCCCTGATACGGCTCGTCGAGCAGGAGCAGCGCGGGCTCGTGCAGCAGGGCCAGGGTCAGGCTGAGCTTCTGCCTGGTCCCCCCGGACAGGGTGCCGGCCGGCTGGTGACGGGAAGCGTCGTAGCCGAGCCGGCTGATCAGGGCCCCGGCCCGCTCCGCGGCGGGGATCCGGTAGGCGGCCTGGAAGTAGCGGATGTGCTGGTCCACGGTCAGCGCGTCGTCCAGCACCACGGCCTGCGGGCAGTAGCCTGTCCGGCCGGTGGCCAGCACCCGGCCCGCGTCCGGCCTGAGATCGCCGGCCAGGATGCGGAGCAGCGTGGATTTCCCGCTGCCGTTCTCACCGACCACCGCGACCATCTCCCCGGCCGCGACGGCCAGGTCCACCCCGGTCAGCACCTGGTGCCGCCGGTAGGACTTGCGGATTCCCTGCGCTTCGAGCACGTTCATCAGCGCAGCCTCCTTACTTATTCGGTGCGCAGCACCTGCGCTGGGGTGACCCGGGCGGCGGACCGGCCGGGCCACAACGCCACCGCATTAGCGATGAGAATCACCGCCGGCACCATCAGCAGCACCAGCGGGACGGGCACGATGGCATCGGGCGGGATGCCGAGACCGTTCCCGAACAACTGCCAGCTCCACCGGCCCGCCGCCACCCCCAGCGGCAGCCCGATCAGCAGGGCGAGCCCGGCCAGGGAGCTCACCTGCCAGGCGGCGATCTCGCTGACCTGGCGGCGGAGCAGGCCCAGCGCCTTCAGGATGGCGAAGTCATGGCGCCTGCGCCGGCTGGATATGACGACCAACTGGCCGAGCACGGCCACGCCGAGCGCGGCGAGCAGCGCGGCGAGCACCTCGGGAGTGCCGTCGATGCGCGCGTAGTTGGTCACGCCGTTCGGCCGCTGGCGGGGCTCCGCGCAAGTCGATTGCTGAATCTCCGAGCAGAAATGAGTCATCGAGCGGCGGAACCGGGTCAGGGCCGCTGCCCGGCCCGGGCCGTGGGTGAAACGCAACAGCACGAACTCATATCCAGCCAGGCCACCGGTGGGTACGGCCTGCGGGCGGAGCACTGGTGCCGTGGTCTCGGCGCCCTCGCCGAGATCGGTCGGTGTGAAGCTGCCCTGGCCGAAGTTCGGGAATACCGCGCTGCCCACGATGCGGTCCGGCGTCGGGTGCCCGCTGACGGTGACCGTGACCTGCTGTCCGACATGCAGCCCGAGGCGGCGGAGGGTCGACGTGCCAAGTACGATCTCGTGGCTGGTGCGCGGCGCATGGCCGGCCAGCAGGGTGGGGGAGATCAGCGGGCCGCGGCCCGGGGCCAGCCCTATCGCAGGTATGAGCTGACCTTTGACGCCGATTATCCCGTGGTCACCGTAGGTCCAGCCGGTGACACCCGGATTGGTGCCGAATCGCTGCAGCGCCTGGGCCGGGGAGATGACCTGGAACTGAAGGTCGATCTCGGTGTCCCAGGCCTGGCCGTAGAGCCGCGGGGTATGCACCAGGTGCAGCAGGTTCGCACCGAAGGTGAAGGCTGCGGTGACCGCAAGAACCGACAGCGTGGTGCCTATCAGTGCGCTGCGTACTGGCACTGCTGTCCGGCCCTGGCCAGGCTCCAGCGCAAGCCGCACCCCCGCCGCCACGGTCAGCGGCAGGCCGAGTGCGGCCAGCCGTCCGGCGAGCCACGCCCGCCGTCCGGCCGCTGCCGCCGCCGCACCCGGATCGCGAACGCTCCGGGTGGAGCCGAGCCGCCAGGCAGGCCAGGCGACCCGGGCCAGCAGCAGCACGACGATCGTCGCGGCGCCGATGGGCAGCACCAGCCAGTCGGCGCTGATCCCGGGGCCGGCTCGGCCAGCCGTGCCGCCCCGATGGGCATCAGCGGCGATACCGCGATCGCCACCCCCATCGCCAGGATCGCCCCGGCCGTCCCCGCTGCCCCCACCTCGATCAGCCCGGCCACGGTGAGCTGCCCGCGGGTCATCCCCAGCGCAGCGAGGACGGGGTTCCCGGACCCGGCCTGGAGCAGCAGCCTGGTCGCGGCCTGGCCGACGATCAGCAGCGCGGTGCACGCCAGGACCAGTGCGAAGATGGCCAGCGCGATCGCTTCCGGGTGGATGGCCTGCTCGATGGCCGCGACCTGCGTGCTCTCGTCGGCCACGTAGGCCTGTCCATCGGTCTTGGGGAACCGGCGGGCCAGCGCCTGTGCCTCGCGGGTGACGTCGCCCGCGGTGGTACCCGGCCGCAGTTTCACGTATGCCCCGTCGAACGCCAGGTAGCCCGGGCCGATCCGGTGCCAGAGCGCGGTGCTGGCCAGGATGAACGGGATCTGGTCGATGTCGGTGACCGGGTCCACTGAGGCCCGGGTGACGATAATCCCGACTACCCGCTCGGTAAGCTTGCGCAGCGGGACCGGCTTCCCGCCGGAGTCACCTGACCCGGGCAGGCCGGTGTCGGGCAGCGCCACCATGGGCAGGGTGCTCCCAACATGCAGGTGCAGGGCAGCCGCTGCGATCTGGTCCACAGCGACCTCGCCCGGGCTGCCTGGCCCGGGCAGCCGCCCGGCCAGCACCTTCGGCGCGTCCAGCTGGCTGCCGAGCCGGCTGTCGGCCGGTGCTTCCGTGGCTGCCCCAAGATCTACTCGCCCCGTGCGCGTCACCGGCTGGACATTCAGCCCGACACCGGGCGCGACCAGGGCTACCCCCGGCTGCCTGGCGAGCGCGGCGTAGTAGCCAGTCAGGCCGGTACCCGCCACCGAGACCAAGAGGTCGGACGCGTGCGAAGCCTGCAGGTAGCGCGGGTAGGCGCTGCCGGTCCGCCGCGCCCCCGCGGCGGCGGCCAGGACAGCGCCGCCCGCAAACGCGACCAGCAGGACGAGGACGGCCCAGCCCCGCCACCGGGCCCGGAGCTCGTGCACGACGAGGCTAAGTACTATCCGCACCGGCCTCACCCCCTGCGGACCGCGCCCGCACACGAGAGCGTACGGATCGCGCCCGCGGTATTACAGGGTGCTCGCGGGTGCCGCCGGGTGTGGTGAGCACTACCGCTGCCGTGGTGCTCACCCCCGTCGCGGCCGACCCCGGGGCTTCGGGTCTTACTCCGTACGCAGTGCGCGCGCGGGGCTGGCCCGGGCGGCCGACCAGCCGGGCCACAGAGCTACCGCGTTGGCGATGATCAGGACGGCCGGCACCATGACCAGCAGCAGTGTGACCGGCAGGCTGGCGTCGGCGGAGATGCCCAAGCCGGCGGCGAACAGGTGCCAGCTCCACCGGCCCGCAGCGACTCCCAGTGGCAGCCCGATCAGCAACGCCAGCCCGGCCAGCGTGCTCACCTGCCACGCGGCCACCTGGCTGACCTGGCGGCGGAGCAGGCCCAGGGCCCTCAGCACGGCGAAGTCATGCCGTCTGCGCCGGCCCGACACCACGGACAGCTGGGTGAGCACGGCCACGCCGAGCGCGGCGAGCAGCCCGGCCAGCACCTCGGGAGTGCCGTCGATGAGCGCGTAGTTAGTCACGCCGTTGGGCCGCTGCCCAAGTTCCACGCAGGTCGACTGCTGGACGTTCGCGCAGAACCCGGCCATGGAGTGCCGGAACCGGGTGATGGCCGCACTCCGGCCGGGGCCGCGGGCAAAGCGCAGCAGCACCACCTGGAACCCGGAGCGTTCCCCGTACAGTGCGGCCTGCGGTCTGAGCACCGCCGCGGTGGTCTCAGCACCCTCGCCGAGGTCGGTCGGCGTGAAGCTGCCCTGGCCGAAGTTCGGGAACACAGCCTGGCCGACGATCCGGTCCTGAACCTGCCGCCCGTCGACGGTGACCGGCACCTGCTGTCCGACGTGCAGCCCCAGGTCGTGCAGGGTGGATGAACCCAGCACGATCTCCCGGCCGGTGCGCGGCGGGCGCCCGGCCAGCAAGGTGGGGGAGATCAGCGGACCGCGGCCGGGCGTGAGGCCGATCGCCGGAATCAGGTGGCCGTTGATCCCGATGATGCCGTGATCACCATAGGTCCAGCCGGTGACGCCCGGGATGGTGCCGAACCGGTTCTGGGCCTGGCTCGGTTGGATAGGCGAGAACTGCAGATCGATCGCGGCGTCCCAGGCCTGGCCGTACAGGCGCGGGGAATGGACCAGGTGCAGCAGGTTCGCGCCGAACGTGAAGGCCGCGGTCACCGCGAGCACCGACAGCGTGGTGCCGGCCAGTGCGGCCCGCACCGGCACGGCCGTGCGGCCCCGGCCCGGCTCCGTGGCCAGCCTGGCTCCCGCCGTCATGGTCACCGGCGCGCCTACCCCGGCCAGCCACCCGGCCAGCCACGACCGCCGGCCCGGACCCGCAGCCGCCTCGCGCGCGGCGCTCTCGCGCACCGAGGCGAGCCGCCAGGCCGGCCAGAGCGTTCGGGCGGCCAGAAGCACCACGATGATGACCGCGCCTGCGGACAGCACGAGCCAGTCCGCGCTGACCCCAGGGTCGGGCTCGGCGAGCCGGGCCGCCCCGATCGGCATCAGCGGCGACGCCGCGATCGCTACCCCGGCGGCGAGGATGGCCCCGGCGGTGCCCGCCACCGCTGTCTCGATGAGGGCCGCGGCCAGCATCTGGCCCCGGGTCAGGCCCAGGGCGGCGAGCACGGGATTGTCTGTGCCCGCCGCCAGCAGCAGCCGGGTGGCCGCCTGGCCGACGATCAGCAGCGCGGTGCAGGCCAGCGCCAGCGCGAAGATCGCCAGCGCGATGGCCTCGGGCCGGATTCCCCGCTCGACCGTGGCCACCTGCTCGCTCTCATCATCCACGTAGGCCTGTCCCAGCGTGGCCGGGAACTTGCGGGCCAGGGCCTGGGCCTCACGGCTCACCAGGCCGGCGGTGGCTCCTGGGGCCAGCTTCACGAAGGCCCCGTCGAAAGCCCGGTACCCGGGTCCCAGTTTCTGGGTCAGCGCCGGGCTGGCCTGGATGGAGGCCACCTTGTCGTTGTCTGTGACGGGATCCACCGACGACCGCGTGACGACGATGCCTACCACCCGCTCGCGCAGCCTGCGGGGCCGGACGGCCGGTCCCGATCCGGGCAGCCCCTGGTTCGGCAGCGCCTCCATGGTGAGCGTGCTGCCGACGTGAAGATGCAGGGCCGCTGCGGCGGCCTGGTCCACCGCGACCTCGTCGGCCCGGTCCAGCCAGGGCAGCCGTCCGGCCAGCACCCGGGGGGCGTCCAGGCCATGTCCCAGTAGCCGGCCCGCCGGGGCCTGGGTGGTGGCCGCCCAGTCCAGCCGCCCGGCACGGTCGGCGGGCTGCACGTTCAGGCCGATATCCCGCGCGACCAGCGCCACGCCCGGCTGCCGGGCCAGCGCGCCGTAGAAGCCGGTCGTCCCGGTTCCGGCCACCGAGACCAGCAGGTCAGAGGCGTGCGATGCGCGCAGGAAGCGCGGATAGGCGCTGCCGGTCCGCCGCGCCCCCGCGGCGGCGGTCAGGAGCGCGCCGCCCGTGAACGCGACCAGCAGGACCAATACGGCCCAGCCTCGCCACCGGGTCCGGAACTCGTGCGCCACGAGGAGCAGCACCACCCGCACCAGGCCTCACTCCCCTCGGGTACCGCCCGCCATGAACAGAGCGGGCTACTCCCGCATGAGCTGAGCGTAGGCATTGCGACGGTAACCCTCTAGGGTGCTCGCGCAGGCGGGTGGGTGCGGCAGGTACCACCACGGCCGTGGTGCTCACCCCTTTGCGGCGGGGCGGGAACCGTGGCCCAATGGACGGCAATGCTCGTGGCGCTGGGGGGTGGCGTTGGCCGCTGGATGGATGTGCTTCCGCGCTGAGCTGCGCCGCCGATGGCGCGCGTGGCTGGCGCTGGCCCTGATCGTGGGGGCGTTCGCCGGGGTGGTCGAGGCGGCGGCCGCGGGGGCCCGCCGCACCGACGCCGCCTATCCGGCCCTTCTCGCCTGGAGTGACGCGCCTGACGTGATGATCTTCTCCTATCGCCGGCCAGTCCGGGACGTTCGGCCACTTCTCACCTGCGGCCGCCGCCCGGTTGCCGCAGGCGGTCCAGTCCGCCGTCATTGCCAGTTACCAGGTGGCGACGCCTCCCGCCGCGGACCTCCTCGCCCCGGAGACCGGGCAGATACCGGGGCGGTTCTGGCACCGCAGGATCCTGGCCGGGCGGCTGGCCGATCCGGCCCGGCCCGCCGAGGTCAACATCTCCTTCACCCTGGCCCAGGCCGAGCACCTGGGCGTGGGTGACGTGCTCCGGACGAAGCTGCTGACCGCAGCGGGCACGCTGGAGCAGTTCAGGTTCAACGTCGTCGGGATCGACGCGGCGCCCGCCGAATTCCCCCCACAGACCGGCACCAACACCGACTACGTATGGGCGACCCCCGCCTTCTATCGTGCGCACCGCTCCGGCCTCGATACCTCCTTCGGGGTGGCGCTCCGGCTGCGGCACGGCGCGGCCGATCTGCCCGGCGTGCAGCGTGCGGTCAGCCGCCTGGCGCATGGAAAGGTCGCACAGGACTACCCGCTGGCGACACAGGCGGCGAACACCGAGCACTCGATCCACCTCCAGGCGGTCGCGCTGTGGCTGCTGGCCGGGCTGCTCGCCGTCGTCGGCCTGCTCGTCCTCGGCCAGCTGCTGGCCCGGCTGACTTTCCTTGAGGCCTCTGAGTACGGCACGCTGCGGGCGCTGGGGATAAGCCGCCGCATGCTGCTCGCGGTCGGCATCGCCCGCGCCACCGTGATCGGCGCCGTCGGCGCGGCGGTGGGAGTGCTGGTCGCGGTGGCTGCGTCGCCGCTGTTCCCGGTCGGCCTGGCCGGAGTCGCCGAGCCGCATCCCGGGGTGGCCGTGGACGGTGCTGTCCTCGGCCTCGGCGCCCTGGCCGCCCTGCTGGTCACCGCGGCTGGTGCCGCCTGGCCGACCTGGCGTGCGAGCGGTGCCCCGTCTCCGCGGGCCGCACCGGGCCCCGCGGCCCGGGGCCGCCGGCCGCAGCTGGCCGCCCACGCTACTGCCGGTCTCAGGCCGGTGACCGCGCTCATCGGCGTCCAGCTGGCCCTGCAGGCTGGTACCGGGCGGACGGCTGTCCCGGTGCGCAGCACCATCGCCAGTGCGGTGGTCGGCGTCACGGCGCTGACCGGGGCCCTGCTCTTCTCGGCCAGCCTGGGCCATCTGCTGGCCACGCCGCGGCTGTACGGCGTCACCTGGGACGCGTACGTCAGCAGCGTGACCGAGGGCGCGATGGGTCCCGCGGTCCGCATCGCCGACCGCGATCCCAGCGTGGCCGGATGGTCGCTCGGCGACTCGGGTGCCCCGCTGTACGTTGGCGGCATCCGCGCCGACGCCATCGCCATGCTGCCGGGCCGCGACGCGCTGCTGCCGGTTCCCGTCCAGGGCCATCTCCCGGACGGGCCCGGCCAGATCGCGCTCGGCGAGCGCACCCTCGCGGCGGCCCACTCCCGGGTGGGCGCGACCATCGGGGTGTGGCTGGCCGGAGCCCGCCCGCATCGGTTCAGGATCGTCGGCGCCGCCGTCTTCCCGACCCTGAGCGACGTGCTCGGCCTGGGCCAGGGAGCCGCCCTGACCACCCCCGGCTTGTACCGTCTGCTGCCAGCCGGCGTCCAGGCTCCGCCACCGTTCACGCTGCTGGTCCGGTTCCGGAGGCCGGTGAACGGGCCGGCCGATCTCAGTGCCCTGGCGGCCAGGGAAGCCCGGGTCGGCCCGTTCGTGGTGCAGGGCCCGGCTACGCCGACCGACCTGGTCAATTTCGGGCGGGTCCAGGACCTGCCGTTCCTGCTCGGGGTGGCGCTGAGCCTGCTGGCGCTGCTGACCATCACCCACTTGCTGCTCACCTCGGTCCGCCGCCGGCGGCGGGACTTCGCGGTGCTGCGCTCCCTCGGCTTGACCAGGCGGCAGGTGCGCAGCACGGTCGGCTGGCAGGCCGGCACGCTTACGGCGGCCGCGCTGTGCCTCGGCGTGCCGGCCGGGATCCTGTGCGGCCGGGTGGCCTGGCAGGTGTTCGCCCATCAGCTCGGCATCCTGCCGGTCGTCGTGCTGCCGGTGCTGGCCCTGGGCGTGCTGGTGGCGGTCGCGCTGGTGCTCGCCGTGGCCGTCGCGGCGGTGCCGGGGGAGTCGGCGGCCCGGACCCCGCCCGCCGAGATCCTGCGCAGCGAGTAGCCGGGTGCGCTGTCTCCGGGGGGCCGCAGGCTGGCTGGAAGCCTGGGGTGTGCCTACTACCACCGCGACCTGCATGGCTGCCCACTGGCGGTGAGCGGCCCAGTGTGTGAACGTTTGTTACGTGGATCACAGTGACGCGGCTCCGGCCGGCCCGATCGCGGTCTTTCTCGCGGACGACAACCTGATCGTCCGCGAGGGCGTGCGTGCCCTCATCGAGCGGCACGCCGACCTGACCGTGGTGGGCGTGGCCGCCGACTACGACGGAGTGGTGGACGGCGCGACCGCCGCCAAACCGCAGGTGCTGGTGACCGACATCCGGATGCCGCCGTCGTTCCAGCGGGAGGGCATCGACGCGGCGAAAGAGCTGCGCAAGCGGCACCCCGGAACGGGGGTCGTGATCCTCTCCCAGTACGAGGACCCTGAGTACGCCGTCTCGCTGCTGGCCGAGGGTTCGGCCGGCTACGGCTACCTGCTCAAGGACCACGTGGCCGAGGGGAACCAGCTGGTCGACGCGATCCGCGCGGTGGCCACCGGCGGCACTGCGCTGGACCCCACGATCGTCGAGGCGCTGGTGGCGCCGGTGGTCCCGCCGGGCGGCCTGACCCGCACCGAGGAAGAGCTGCTCAGCATGGTCGCCGAGGGCAAGCCGATCAAGGCCATCGCGGTGGCCCGCCGGACCGCCCCGGAAGCCATCGACGCGGAAGTCGAGGCGGTCTTCGTCAAGCTGGCCGAGGGAGTGTCGGCGGGCAACACCGGCGCGCTGCAGCGCCTGCGCCTGCTGCACCAGGCCATCGTGGACCGGGAAGAGCAGGGCGAGACGCTGTCCCGGCTGCTGCCCGGCGGGCTGGCTGACAAGCTGCGCCAGGAGCGCCGGGACATCGGCGAGACCGAGCGGGTCATCGTGACCGTGCTGATGAGCGACATCCGGTCCTACTCGACCATCGCCGAGCACGCTGACCCCAGCCAGCTGGCTGGCCAGCTGAATACCCACCGGGCCGCGATGAATCACGCCATCCTGGGGGAGGGGGGGACGGTCATGCAGTTCGTCGGCGACGCGGTGATGGCGGTGTTCGGCGCGCCGTTCCCGCAGGAGGACCACGCCGACCGGGCGGTGGCCGCTGCGTCGGTGATGCACTCCCTGCAG
Source organism: uncultured Actinomycetes bacterium (assembly GCA_963844695.1). GTDB lineage: Bacteria > Actinomycetota > Actinomycetes > Streptosporangiales > Streptosporangiaceae > RYN-230. The sequence continues at coordinate 19,299 of CAWJPL010000007.1, read as the reverse complement.
GCCGGGATCAACGAGCGCTGGCGCTCCGACGGCCTGCCTCCCTTCGGGCTCGGCCTGGGGCTGTCCAGCGGTGAGGCCGCCGCCGCCCTGCTCGGCTCCGCCGAGCGGCTGGAATACACCCTGGTAGGTGACACCGTGAACCTCTCCCAGCGGCTGCAGCAGTTCGCCGCGGCCGGGGAGACGGTGCTGTCCGAGGCCACCCTTCAGGCACTGAGCGGGCCGGTGCAGACCATCCCGCTGGGGGCCCAGATGGTCAAGGGACGCGACACCCCGGTCACCGCATACAAGATCATTAACCTAGCTCCCCCGGCCGGGGCCGTCGCGGACGCGGCGGCGCGGGCCGGGGCCACGAGCACTACCGAGATGACGACCTGGGGGGCCTGATGAACGACAGCCCGGCCGCGCTGGCCATGCGCGGCGTGAGAAAGACATTCGAAGCCGAGAACGCGCCGGTCCGCGCGCTACGGGGGGTGGACCTGACCGTAGCCAGCGGCGAGTTCGTGGCCCTGATGGGTCCCTCCGGATGCGGCAAGTCCACCTTGCTGAACCTGGTGGCCGGGCTGGACACCCCGGACGAGGGGGACATCAGCGTGGCCGGGGAGCAGGTGTCCGGGCGCAGTGAGGACGACCTGGCCCGGCTCCGCCGCCGGCACATCGGCCTGGTCTTCCAGTTCTTCAACCTGCTGGAAGGGATGACGGTGCTGGAGAACGTGGCGCTGCCCGCCGTCATCGCCGGGCGCCGCCGGAAGATGGCCGAGACCCGCGCCCGCGACCTGCTCGACCTGCTCGGCATCGGCGACAAGGCCAGCGCGGTGCCCGGCGTGCTGTCCGGTGGCCAGCGGCAGCGGCTGGCCATCGCCCGGGCGCTGGCCAACGAGCCCACCCTGCTGCTGGCCGACGAGCCCACCGGGGCCCTCGACTCCGAGGGCGGCGACGAGGTCATCGAGTTGCTGCGCCGCCTGCACGACGGTGGCCAGACCATCGTCCTGGTCACCCACGACTCCAACGTGGCCGCGGCGGCCGGCCGGGTGGTGCGGATGCGCGACGGCCGGATAGAAGACCCCGAGCCCGCGCCCGACGGCAGCGCCGCCGCCGTGATCATTGAGGCACGCTGACCATAGTGAACGAGACCATGCCCTCCGCCACCCGGTCCTCCACCACGGGGTCTTCCACCACGGGGTCTTCCACCACGGGGCCGTCCACCACGGGGCCGTCTACGACCGGGCTGGACGCCGCTGACGTCCTGACGGCCGCCGCGGCCGAGGGTGGCCGCCCGCGCAGCCGACCGGCCGCGCGGCTGGTCACCGGGGTACTGGCCCCGCTGGCCACAGCGGTCGTGGTGGCGGCCGGGCTGCGGACGCAGGTCCCCGGCGGCCTGCCCGCGGTGGTCACGGTGGCCTTCGTGCTCACCCTGGCCTGGGCCGTGGCGGCCGTGGTCTGCACCAGGCGGCAGGCGGCCGGCCAGGCCGCGCCGTGGCCGCTGGCCGGAGGCGCCCTGGCCGGGGCGATCGCCCTGACCGCGGCCCGGCTGGCCAGCCAGCCACCGGCGGGAACGCACCAGCTGGCCCGGGCGGTGGCGACCGTGGCCGGCCCGCTGGTCATCGCGGCCTCGGTGCACTTCGCGCTGGCCGCACCCAACGGCCGCCTGGGCAGCCGGGCCCGGCAGGGAGCCGCCGGGCTGGCGTACCTGGCCGCGCTGGGCGCCGGGATCACGCTGGCGCTGGCCAGCCACCCCTTCCCGGCCGTGGCCGCCGCGGTGATCTGGCCGGTGGCGCTGCTCGCCACGGTCCCGGCGGCCCGGCTCCGGTACACCCGGCTGGGCGGCCATGACCGCGAGCGGATGCAGTGGCTCGCCATCGGTACGGTGCTGGCCGCGGACGCGGCCCTGGTCTGCGGCGTGCTGCACCTCCTCGTCGACTGGCCCGGCCCGGTCGCCGCCGTCAGCCTGGCTTTCAGCCTGGCCGTGCCGGCCGGCCTGATCGCCGGCACCAGCGCCCGGCTGGGCCCGCTGGCCGGCCGCCTGCTGGTGCACGTGCTGTCGCTGGCCGGGTTCAGCCTCGTGGTCGCGGCCATCTACGTGGTCATCGTGCTCGGCCTCGGGCAGCGGCCCGGCGACCATGGGGACCGCGAAATCCTGGGCCTGTCCATGCTCGCCGCCGCGGTCACCGCGGTGGGCTACCTGCCCGCCCGGGACCGCCTGATGGCGTCGGCCACCCGGTTCGTGTACGGCGCGCGGGAGGCGCCCGACGAGGCGCTGCGCACCTTCGGCAGCCGGATGACCCGGGCCGTGGCCATGGACGAGCTGCTCCTCCAGCTGGCCGAGTCGCTGCGCAAGACCATGCTGCTGACCAGCGCCGAGGCGTATTCAGGAAGCGGTGAGGTGCTGGAGCGCACGGTGTCGGTCCCGGACGCGGGACGCCGCTCGATCATCATCGGCGACCGTGAGCGCCCGGTCGTGACCCGGGCCGGGGTGTCCGGCAGCGCCTGGGCGTCCATCTGGCTCCCGGCGCTGCTGGACGGGCGGCCGCGGGCCCAGCTGCGGGTGGCCCCGATCAGCCACGCCGGGGAACTGCTCGGCCTGCTGGTCGTCGAGCGGCCCGAAGACGCGGACGCGTTCACCGAGGAAGACGACCGGGTGCTGACCGAGCTGGCCCGGCAGGCCGGCCTGGCCTTCTACAACGTCCGGCTGGACGCCGCGCTGCAGACCACCCTGGACGAGCTCCGGCGCCAGGCCGACGAGCTGCGCGAATCACGCGCCCGCGTGGTGGCCAGCGGCGACGCGGAGCGGCGCCGGGTCGAGCGGGACCTGCACGACGGCGCCCAGCAGCATCTGGTGGCGCTGGCCGTCAACCTGCGGCTGGCCCGGGACATCATCACCGACGACCCGGAGGCCGGGGTGGAGATGCTGGCCCAGATGGCCGAGGACGTCCAGACCACCATCCGCGAACTGCGCGAGCTGGCCCACGGCATCTACCCGCCGCTGCTGGCCGACAACGGGCTGGGTGAGGCGCTCCGCGCCGCGGGGAACCGCTCCCCGCTCGCGGTCACCGTGGACATCGACGGCATCGGCCGCTACTCCCAGGGCGTGGAGACCGCCATCTACTTCTGCGTCCTGGAAGCGCTGCAGAACGCGGGCAAGCACGCCGCCGGGGCCACCGTCGAGGTGCGGCTGTGGGAAGAGGCCGGGGGGCTGCTCTTCTCGGTGACCGACGACGGCCCGGGGTTCGACGCGGCCCGGGCCCGGGGCGGTCACGGGTTCGTGAACATGTCCGACCGGCTGGGTGCGATCGGCGGGACGGTCCGGTGGGAGTCACGGCCCGGCCACGGCTCGACGATCAGCGGTTCGGTGCCGATCATCTGACGATCAAGATCTACTGCCCGCAACGAAAACCGGCCCGGCCGGCTGCCTGTCCCCGGATACCACCGGTCAGCTGGCCGCGAACGATCCCGAGCTGCGCTCCGCCCACAGCCGCCGGAGCATGTCGGCGCCGAACTGCTCCTTGTTCACGTAGGCGGCCGCCCCGCTGTCCGCAACCGCGGGCGGCAGGTCGGCCACGTCGTAGGTGGAGCAGAGAAACACCACCACGTCGGGATGGGCGGCCAGGATGCGCCGGGTCGCCTCGATGCCGTTCATTTCCGGCATGTTGATATCCATCAGCACCAGCTCGGGGTGCAGCGCGTTGACCAGCTCGATCGCCTCCGGGCCGCTGGACGCCTCCCCGGCTAGCTCAAAACAGTCGATTCTGCGCAGCACGGCCCGGGCGGCCATCCGGAACGGTGCCTGGTCGTCTACCACGACCACTGCGTGCGGGGTGGTCATGGTTCAAGCTTGCCACGGGGCGCCCCGCGGGCCGAGGGTGCTGCCACCCCCGCGGCTGGTGGGTCAGCTTCCCTGGGTGTCGGCCAGGTAGAGCAGCACCGCCTTGACCCGCCGGTTCAGGTCCTTCTCCTCGCTCAGCCCGAGCTTGGCGAAGATCGAGTTGGTGTGCTTTTCCACCGCCCGCTCGGACACGGTCAGGCTGAGCGCGATCGCGGCGTTGCTCTTGCCCTGGGCCATCTCGGCCAGGATCTCGGTCTCCCGCGGGGTGAGCTGGGCCAGGCTGGACTGCTGCTGCGCCGACCGGGACCGGACCAGCTCGTCCACCACCATCGGGTCGATCACCGACCCGCCGCCGGCCACCGCGCGGATGGCCCGGGCCAGCTCGTCCACGCTGGCCACCCGCTCCTTGAGCAGGTAGGCCCGGCCGGCCGAGCCGTGCTCCAGCAGCGCCATGGCGTAGCCGGGCGCGGTGTACTGGCTCAGCACCACCACGCCGACGTCCGGATGGTTCTCCCGGAGCCAGCCGGCCGCCTGGATGCCCTCGTTGGTCCCGGTGGGCGGCATCCGGATGTCGGTGACGACCACGTCCGGGCGCTCGGCGCCGACCAGGGCCAGCAGCTGCGGCAGGTCGGAGGCCGTGCCGACCAGCTCGAAATCGTCGTTCGACGCGACCAGCCGGGAGACGCCCTCCCGGAGCAGCACGTTGTCTTCCGCCAGCGCGACGCGAATCGTGTCCATCAGGCCGTGATCGTAGCGTGTTCAGGCCTTTCCGCACAGGTATCCGGGCCCGCAGCACGGCGGCCACCCTGGCGGCCGGGGGCCTAGGACTGGAAGACGTGCTCCTGGTACCACTCCCAGGTCCGGGTGATGCCCTCCTCGCGGCTGATGCCGGGCGTGTAGCCGAGCACCTGCTTGGCCAGGTCGTAGGTGGCGAAGTTGCGGTCCACCTCGCCGACCCGCCGGGGCTGGTACTCCACCGGGTGGTCAGGCAGGCCCGCCGCGTTCCGGCAGAGGTCGGCGAGCTCGGTGATGGTGGTCTCCACGCCCGAGGCGATGTGCAGGACCGTGCCGCCTGGCACGTCGCCTTCCAGGGCCAGCTGCAGCGCGTGAGCGATGTCGTCCACATGCGTGTAGTCCCGCGACGACGTCCCGTCGCCGTAGATCACGAGGGGCTGGCCGGTATGCAGGGCCCGGAAGAACACGGTCATCGCGCCCTTCTTGTGACCACTCCACGGGCCGTAGATGTTGGCGAACCGCAGCGCCACCGTGCGCATCCCGAAGGACTTGGCGAAGGCGTGCGCGTACCCCTCCCCGGCGAGCTTGCTCGCGCCGTACGGCGAGATCGGCTTGGGCAGCGAGAACTCGTTGACCGGGGGCAGGGCGTCACCGATGAGCGCGCCGCCGGTGGAAGCCAGGACCACCCGTTCCACGCCGGCCCGCCGGGCCGCGTCCAGCACCCGGAACGTGCCCAGCACGTTGGCCTCGAAGTTCGTCACCGGGTCGGCCACGGACATCACGACCGAGCCGGCCGCGGCCAGGTGGATGATCGAGTCGATCCCGGCGAGCGCGGCGTCGAGGGCGCCGGGGTCGCGGATGTCGCCTTCGGCCAGTTCGGCGCCCACGCCGTCCAGGTAGGCCGGGTTGCCGGTCGAGTAGTTGTCGAACACGCGGACCGAATGCCCGCTGCCCGCCAGCCGCCGGACCAGCGTCGCACCCACGAAGCCGGCTCCGCCGGTGACCAGAACACGCTGAGGAGCGATCACGACCGGTTCAGTCACGACAGGTTCAGTCATGACCGGTAAAGCTAGCAGCGCTTCGGCGTGGCCGGGACGTCCGCCGCAGCCTGTGGTGTGACGTCCGGCCGGCCAGGGCTGTGGCGTCCGGCAGACCAGGGGCGAGACCGGGGCTCACGACGCGTGAAGCTTGACTCCACCGGGCGCTCGCGCGCCGGTCAGGTGACGGCTTCCCGGGGCAGGCGCAGCACCGCGCCGACGCCGTCCTGCGGGGCTCCGGCGCTGGCGGCCAGGTCCGCGGGCAGGATGTACAGCTGGGCGTCGCTGGTTGACAGACCACGGGCCAGCGCGGCGTCGGCGCGGTCCTGCACTGGGTCCTGGACGCCCCGCCCGGTCAGCTCGTCTGCGGTGGCGGCCAGCTCGATTCCCCCGGGCCCGACCCACGCGGTCAGGGCCGACTCGGGGTGGTCGGCGAGCACCAGTTCGGCGGCACCACCGTCACGGAGCGCAGTCATGGTGGCGGCCAGTCCCTGGACGCCGTGGTCATGGGCCAGCTGGGTGCGCCAGTGGTCGAAGTGCTGCTGGTTGCGCTGGGCCACGTGCTGGGCGACCGCCTCGTCGGCGGCGCGGGCTACCTCGTCGCTGTCCGCACTGACCTCCCGCTCGATGGTCACCGTGATGGCGGCGAGGTCGGTGCCGAGCTCGCGGACCAGCAACGTCCGGGCTACCGGGTCACCGGCGACCACGATGAGCTCGGCGCCCACGTCGCGGGCCTCGGCGGTCACCCGCCCGGCGAGTTCCTTGGCGTTGGTCTGCCAGGCGTCCTCGGTGTGGTTCTGGTACCTCAGCTGGGACGAGCCGCCGCTCCTGACCTTGTGCACCGGGCGGCCCGTTCCGGTGACCTCCTCGTCGCCCTGCGCGCCAGCGGCGGTAACCGCCGCGATCTCCCCGCCGTCGTGCCGGGCCATCACCCGCAGATACGCCACGTGCGGCCTGCGCTGCGCGAGCAGCGGCATGACATGGGGCAGGGCGGCCAGCCGGGCGATCTCGCGGCGCGGCGGGTGCGGCAGCGCCTCGGTCAGCACCACCTGGCCGCCGCGGCCGAACGCCGCCCGGCCGGGCGCGCCCCGGCTCGCGTCGGTTATCACCCCGGCCAGCGCGTCCAGCGTGGGGCGGTCGGCCCCGGCGCTGGCCAGCCGCTCACGGGCGGAACGCCAGCGCAGGTCGAGCGCGCGGGTGGCGTCCTCGGAGTCCCGCGAGGTATCCAGGTACACCGACACGTAGCCGCCGAAGTGCTCATACAGCGGCCGCAGGAACTGCAGGTCCATCACGATCACCCCGGTCTCTAGGCCTGCTCCAGACTAGAAGTACTTCCCCCGGAATCGCTGCTTCCCCCCTGAATCACCCTTCCCGTTGACCTGCTCTCCCCACGAACCGTTGACCTGCTCTCGCCACGAACCGTCCTCTCCCTGGACGCTCCGCTCCCCGCGCTATGGGCCGTCTCCTTTCCCTGGGGGAACGGTCTCCTTTCTTTCCCTCGGGGACTGTAGTTATTTAGCTGGCAGACCCCCTGAACCATGGTGGTCAGGAAAGCGGTTGGATGATCTCTGTCCGAGTCCGGACGTTTGCATCTGGTGCCGCGGGGCCGGGTTTGATATACCAAGGCGGCGTCTGTAGCTCGTTGCCTGCCGGGGCGGAAAGGCGGTGCGGGCTGTTGCCCGAGGAGTGGAACCGGGTCACGGACCCTGACGTGTGGCACCCTGACGAGAACGCCACGGGTCCCGCGCAGCGTCCAGTGATGTCGCCTGGCTGGGCGGAGAAGCTGCGTGACATCCAGTCGATCACTGACGCAGCGCTGTCTGCGCTGGATCCCCAGGCTCTGCTGGAGGCGCTCGTCGGCCCGGGTGAAAGACGCCCTGCAAGCCGACACAGCCGCAGTGCTGCTGCTGGACTCCCCCTCCGGGCAGCTGGTCGCGACGGCCGCGAGCGGGCTGGAAGAAGAAGTGCCGCCAGGGGGTGCGGATCCCGCTCGGCGCGGGGTTCGCCGGGCGGGTCGCGGCGGAAGACCGTCCGGTGATCCTCGCTGAGGTTGATCACACCACGGTGTTCAACCCCATCCTGCTGGACAAGGGCATCCGGTCCCTCATGGGCGCTCCGCTGCGGGCCGGGGGGGTGGTCATCGGCGTCCTGCACGTGGGGACGCTCAGTCCCCGCGCCTTCACCAGCGACGACTCTGATCTGCTGCAGGTGGCGGCGGATCGTGCCGCGCTGGCGGTTCAGACCCTGAACGCCCAGATGGACCGGGCCGCGGCCGCGGCGCTGCAGCACAGCCTGCTACCGTCCGCCCTCCCGGCCATCGCCGGGCTGGAGATGGCGGCGCGTTACGTTCCCGGCAGCGGCCACGTCGGCGGCGACTGGTACGACGTGTTCGTTCTCCCTTCGGGTGAGGTGTGCGTCGTGATCGGGGACGTGGCCGGCACCGGGCTGAAAGCAGCGGTGATCATGGGCCGGATGCGCAGCGCGCTGCGGGCCTACGCACTGCAGACCACCGACCCCGCCGAGGTCCTGGACCGCCTGGATCACAAGATGCGGTATTTCGAGCCGCAGGCGATGGCCACCGTGCTCTACGCGGTGTTCACTCCCTCCCTGGACCAGGTGAACATCTCCTGTTCCGGCCATCTGCCCCCGCTGATCGGTGTCCCGGGCCAGCCCACCGTCCCGGTCGAGGTCTTCCCTGACCTGCTCATCGGCGTGCCGGGCACGGCTCCCCGGCGGACGAAGACGGTGCCGGTGCCCGCGGGCGGGGTCCTGTGCCTGTACACCGATGGGCTCGTCGAACGCCGGGACCGGCCCATCGACGATGGGATCGCCCGGTTGTCCGCCGCTCTCACCGCCACCGATCCCGAAACGGGCTGCGCCCTGGTCATGGGACGGATGGCTGGTTACGTCGCGCACGAGGACGACGTGGCTTTGCTCCTGCTCCGCCGGACGCCCGTTCCGGGCGGCGCCCGCGACGCCAGCGACCAGGGTGCCCGTGACCAGGGTGCCCGTGACCACGGTGCCAATGACCACGGTGCCAATGACCACGGTGCCGGCTACCACGGGGACAGCGGCCAGGTTCTGACCGGCAGCGGGGACCCGCGTATCCAGTGGTCCGGACGGCACGCCGTCGTGACCATGCCGGGGGAGACCGACGTGATCAACGCCCCCGACGTGGCTGAGCTCATCGCGGCCGCGGCGTCCGGATCGCCCGAAGTGATCACCGCTGACCTGACCGGCACGGTGTTCTGCGACTCGGCGGGAGTCGCGGTGCTGGCCCGCGCCCGCGACATGGCCACCGCGCGCGGCCTGGAGTTCCGCCTGGCTCTCGGCGGCTCGCCGGTGGCCCGTATCCTCCAGCTCACCGGACTTGATGAGGTCGTGCCGCTCTATCGTGACGTGCCGCACTCGCTGGCCACGCCTGTGGCCGGGCCGGGCCACGCGCCCGGTGCCTGATCGTGCCGGGACCGGGGTCGGCGCGGGCGGGCCGGTGGTGTCCGGGAACACGCCAGGAAACACCGACATAGGGCTGTCGCGGAAGTCGCGCAGGCTGGCGCTAGACAGATCGCCAGCCTGACGGAGGAAACCATGTCCGCACCCGCAGCTAACAGCGTGTCCTGGTTCGAGATCGGGGCCCCGGACGTCGACGCGGCCAAAGCCTTCTACGGCCCGCTGTTCGGCTGGTCGTTCGCGCCCGACGGCGGCTACACCCTGATCACCGCCCCGGGGGCCGGAGCGCCCGTCCGGCGGCATCTTCAACACCGGCGGCAACATCCCGCCCTACGCGGTCTTCGTCGTCGCAGGTGGACGACGTGGCCGTGACGGCGGCCCGCAGCGAGGAACTCGGCGGCAAGACCGTCGTCGCGCCGATGACGCTGGAAGACGGCATGGTCGTCGCCTATCTCACCGACCCTCATGGCGCCATGTTCGCGCTGTTCAGCCCCAGGCCGGAGAGCTGACCTGGGTCCCGCAGCCAGGGACCGGCCGCCAGTCGCAGGACAGAAGGCGCGGGCCGGTGGACCTGGCCGGTCAGGCACGCCGCTCAGGCCGCCAGCGCCTCGCGGGCTTTGACCAGGTCGGCCACGAAGCCGGCGAACGCTTCCTCGCGGGCGCCGCCGTCCTCGGCCCGGAGGATCGAGGAGGGATGGACGGTGGTCAGTACCGGGCCGTGCCACTCGCCCACCGTGACCTCCTCCAGCCGGCCGCGATGGTCACGCACCCGGAACCCGCGGCCGAAGATCGACTCCCCGGCGACCGCGCCCAGGGCCACGGTGATCCGGGGCCCGACCACCGCCAGTTCCGCTTCCAGCCAGGCGCGGCAGGCCAGGATCTCGGTACCGTTGGGGCGCTGGTGGATGCGGCGCTGGCCGCGCGCGGTCCACCTGAAGTGCTTCACCGCGTTCGTGAGGTAAGCCTCGTCGCGGTTGATGCCACTGTCGCGCAGCGCGCGGTCGAGGACATGCCCGGCCGGGCCGACGAACGGGTGGCCTTGCTTGTCCTCCTGGTCTCCCGGCGCCTCGCCGACCAGGGCCAGCGGTGCGTCCGGGCGGCCCTCGCCGAACACCGTCGCGGTCGCCCGCTGGTAGAGGTCGCAGCGGGTGCAGGACGCGGCTTCCCGCCCGAGTTCGGTAAGCGTGGTCACGTCACTGCGTGATACCCGGCCGGGCGGGGCTTATCCACGGATCGAGAAGGCCAGGGCGCCGCCCAGGCAGGCCACCCCGATCACGATCCAGGTGACGTAGTCGTTGACCACGCCGCTCTGGAACCGCCGCAGCGGCCGCACCAGCCCGGTGCCCGGCTCGAACCCCCGGCGCAGCACCGGCAGCCGCCGCCAGTACAGGGCCGCGAAGGCGAGGAAGACCGCCCCGGCGACCGTGCCCAGCCCGATGACCAGGTCGGTCACGGTCGCCCCGGCGGGGCCGGCGGGATAGGGCGCGGTCACGTGAGCGATGCGCGCCCCGTGCAGCACGGTCGCGTCGTAGGCGTGCTGATCCTGGAACCGCACGGCGGCCGCCTCCACCACGGAACCCAGCCCGGGCAGCAGCCCGATCACCGCGGCGGCGGCGACCAGCACGGCCGGCGGGATGATCATGGTGAGCGGGGTCCGCTGCTCGCCCTCGTCGGTCTCGCTGGTCTCTTCCGACGACTCCCGGGCCATCTGGGGGTCCTCGCTGGGCGGGTCACCCAGCCCGTAGAAGACCCCGCCGGCCACCCGCAGGACAGCCCCGCCGACGACCGCCGAGGCGAACACGAGCAGCGCGATGACCCAGGTCATCCCGCCGACCGAGCTAGCGTCCTCGATCCAGCCCTTACCCAGGTAGGTGGCGAACGGGGGCAGGTCGGCCAGGCCGAAGGCGGCCAGCGTGAAGACCACGCCGGTGGCCCGCAGCGGACGCCCCCGGCCGTGCAGCGCGGACTCGTTCACCGAGCCCAGCCGGTGCAGCACGATCCCGGTGCACAGGAATAGCGCGGCCTTCACCATCGCGTGCCCGGCCACGGACACCGCCGCACCGGCCAGCCCGAGCGGGGTGAGCAGCGCGAGGCCGGTCAGGAACATGCCCGCGTGGCTGATGGTCGAAAACGCGAGCAGCCGCTTGATGTGCCGTTCCCGGAAGCAGAACAGGGCGCCCATGATCGTGGTGACCAGGCCGAGGGCCAGGAACGCGTGGCTGATCGTGTCCCGGTTGCCCAGTGTGTGCCCGGTCAGGGCCTGGCCGAACATCGACCAGTAGACCCGGGCGACGCCGTAGAGGCCGAGCTCCACCATGACGCCGGAGAACAGCACGCACACCGGGGTGGGCGCGACCGCGTGCGCGTCGGCCAGCCAGAAGTGGAACGGGACGATCGCCGACTTGATCAGCCACCCGGTGATGATCAGCACGAACGCCACCACGACCAGCCCGTCCGGCCGGTGCCGGGCGAGGTCCCGGCCGATCTGGGCCATGTTCAGCGCGCCGGTGCGCCCGTAGACGACGGCGATCCCGGACAGGGTCAGGTAGGCACCGATGCTGTTGGTGATCGCGAAGTTCAGCGCGCCCTGGATGGAGCCGCGTTCCTCGGGCCGGTAGGCGGTCAGCGCGTACGCCGACACCCCCATCAGCTCGAACCAGACGAACATGTCGAAGATGTCGCCGGTCAGGCAGAACCCGGTCATGCCGGCCAGGAACGTCAGCATCAGCACGTGGTAGTAGGTAGCCACCCGCTCGAAGTAGCGCCACGAGAAGATCATCCCCGCGGTGACCAGGACCGCGGCCAGGCAGGCCAGGCCCGCGCTGAGCGGCCCGACCTCGAAGTCGATGCCGATCGCGATCCCGTGCTGAGGCCGGAACCCGGCGAACCAGTAGGCCTGGTCGGAGTGCGCGACCCGGATCATGATGACGGCCAGCATCCCGGCCACCACGGCACTGGTCACGATGGCGGTCGAGTCCAGGATGCGGCGCCGGCGGCGCAGCAGTGGGGTGAGCGCCGAGATCGCTGCGGCCACCAGCAGCGGCACGACAACCACAAGGGGCAGCAACTGGTCCACCGGAGGCGCCCCTCAGCCCTTCAGCTGGACAAGCTCTTGCGGATCGAGGGTGCCGAACCGTTTGTGGGCCTGGATGGCGAAGGCCAGCAGCAGGGCGGTGACGGCGGCCTCCACGACCACGTCGGTGAGGGCCAGCGCCTGGACCACGGGATCGACGGCGGGGGTGTGCACCGGGATGTCGTAGAAGTAGGGCGCGACCGCTCCCGTCTTGTACCCGACGCCCAGCAGCAGGACGTAGGTCGAGGACTGGACGACGATCAGGCACATGATCTGGTGCACCAGGTGGCGGCTGGTCACGATGCCGTACAGGCCGACGGCCAGGATGTACACCACGACCACGAACGGGAAGATGTGCATCAGTGATCCCCCTGCCGGACGAGAAGGGTCTGCTCGACCAGTTCGCCCACGATGAGGATGAACGCCGCGGCCACCTCGACCCCGACGAAGAAGCTGATCAGCGCGATGGTCCCGGACGAGCTCACGGCCCCCGGCGTCGTGCCGAGGGGCAGGAAGTTCTTCAGGTAGGGCAGCCCCATGACCACGGCGGCGACGCCGATCGCGGCGAAGCCGCCGGCCCCCACCGCCTCGAACGCCTCGGTGACGTCGACCGGGCTGATCCGCCGGAACAGGAGGTACTCCCCGGACAGGTAGATGAGGAAGAACGCGGTGGCCAGGATCACGCCGCCCTGGAACCCGCCGGACGGGCTGGTCTGCGCGTGCGAGGCCAGGAACCAGCCCATCACGACCACCGGGCCGGTGAAGATGAGCGCGACCAGCCGGACCGAGTCGCTGGCCTGCGGGACGGCCCAGTCCCCGGCCGCGCCGGGCGAGTCCTCTTCCCGCTCGTGGCGCAGGTGGCGCAGGACCACGGCCATCGCGGTGGCCGCCACGAACAGGATGAACTCCTCGCCGACCGTGTCGAAGCCGCGGTAGGAGAAGTTGACCGCCGAGACCACGCCGGTCGCCCTGGTCTGGGCCACCGCAATGCGGTTGATGATGTCGCCGTACGGCCCGGGGTAGTTCCCGAACCCGGGCAAACCGGCCAGCCCCCACACGTAGAAGGCGGCCAGCCCGGCCATGGCGGCCAGGAAGATCCAGCGGCGCTGGCCGGGCGTCACTTCTCGCGCCTCTTTACCTTGGCCAGGGCCAGCAGCAGCAGCACCGGCAGGGCCACCGCGCCCACGGTCAGCTCGGACAGGGTCACGTCGGGGGCCTGGAAGGCCATGAACAGCGCGGCTAGCAGCACGCCGTAGCCGCTCAGCACGATGACCTGGCGGACCGGCTCCCGGATGAGCACCACCGCGGTGGCGCCCGAGGCTACCAGCACGAGGAGCGTCACCTGCAGGACGTCCATGATGCCCACCGGGACGGTGTACGGGGTGACCACCGCGGCTACGTGGGGCAGGTGAGCGGTGTAGACGGCGCGGGCGCTACCCATCGCGGCGGCCTCCCGGGCGCCAGTCGCCCTTCTCCCTGATCCGGGCGGCCCTGATCGTGGCGTGAGTCAGGAACGGGCCTCCGATCACCACGAACAGCAGCGCCAGCCAGGTTTCCGAGCTGTTCTCCGACCAGCCCGACCGGACCAGCACCGCCAGGCCGACGATCAGGGGCGCGATCAGCGCGAGCGGGGTCAGGAAGTGCAGCTTCTGGTAGGTGTCGCGCATGACCAGGATGCCCACCGACGAGGCCAGCACCAGGACGACCGCCAGGCCCAGCAGGACGTCGGCGACGATGGCTTGCGGGGTCACAGCCACCGCTCCAGGAACCGGACGAAGACCAGCCCGCTGCCGAACAGCAGCAGGGCGAGCAGGACGGGAAGCTCGAACTCCCCGGGGCGCCGGAACCCCTCGGCCAGGAGCACCAGCACCATCAGCACGATGGAACTGATGGCCTCGTAGGCCACGACGGCGTCCATCAGCTGCCCGCGGACCACCACGACCCCGCACGGGATCACGGCCACGAGCATGGCGATGGCCGCGATCACGAAGCCGTTCACTCCGCCGCCTCCCCTTCGTTCACCACCAGCTGGTGGATCACCATCGTGTTGGTGGCCTTGTCGATGCCGAGCACGAACGTGTTGGGTGCGACGGACTCGCCGCCGACCAGCAGCGCGCGGCGGATCGTGCCTTCCGCCGCGTCGTCGCCGTACGGGACCGGCAGCACCCGGAACCCGCTGGGCGGCTCCTCGCCGTGGGCCAGCTGGCGCCACAGGGCGGCGAACACGATCGCGGTGTCCCCGGCGAGCTGGCCAGGCAGCCTGATGAGCCGGGCCAGCCACCGGGCCCTGATCCGGATCCGGGCGCGCGGCCTGATAGGTGACTAGCTCGGCCGCGAAGGCCGCCAGGGCCGCCGCGCCCGCTCCGGCCAGCAGCTCGTCGGTGGCGATCGAGTCATCCAGGATCACCCAGAACGACATCAGCAGGACCCACCAGGCCAGCCAGGCGCCGGCCCGGCCGGCCAGCGGGGTCTTCTCCGGCGGCCGGCGGCGGGTCACGCGGTTGTTCCGGCTGGGCACGGGCACGGACCGGTCGGCTCAGGCACCCGGGACAAGTTACCCGCGAGGCACCGAGCAAACCTGGCCTGAGCAGCCCGCGGGCGTTTTCGCGGGCGCGGCGCCGGGTAGGGCCATCGTCCCGGAGCCAGTGACGGAACGCCTGTGGCGAAAAGCCTGTGACGGAGACGGGGAGGTGCGGGCTGGTGCCGAAACGCGCGGTGATCCTCTCCGGCTCCCTGGGCCTGGGCCATGACGTCGTCTCCGAGGTGGTCTCGGCCAGCCTGGCCGGTCTCGGCTGGGAGAGCCGGACCCTGGACTGCATGAGGCTGCTGGGCCCGCACGCCGGCCGCGCGGGCGACTGGGTCTTCCGCCGGCTGATGGCCAGGCCCGGGGTCTTCGACGGGCTGCACTTCGCCCATCTGCGGGCGGGCAGCCGGGTGGCCACGGCCATGGACCGGGCCGCCACGCCGCGGCTGGTCTCCGCCCTCCGCGGCGAACTCCGCCGCGAACCCGCCGACCTGGTCATCAGCGTGTTCGCGGCGGGTGTCCCGGCCGCCGCGGAACTCGGCGGGTCCCGGCCGTGGCCGCGTACCGTCGTGCTCTGCCCCGACGCCCTGCCGCACGCCACGTGGGTCCGCCCCGGCATCGACCTGTTCCTGGTGACCTCGCCGGCCGGGGCGGCCGGGGTGCGCCGCTACCTGCCCCGGGCCCGGGTCGGCGTGGTCCCGCCGCCGGTACGGCCCGCCTTCGCCCACCTGCGGCCGCGCCCGCAGGCCCGGGCGTCGCTCGGGATACCGGCGAACGCCCGGTGCGTCCTGCTCATGGGCGGCGGGTGGGGGCTGGGGCCGGTGGAGGGGGCCGCGCGCGCCCTGGCCGCGGCCGGCGTGCACGTGCTGGCCGTGGCCGGCCGTAACCGGCGCCTCGCGGCCCGGCTCGAGTCCCTGGCGGCCGGTTCGCCCCGGGTGCACCCGTTCGGCTTCACCCCGCGTGTCGCCGAGCTGATGAGCGCCTGCGACCTGGTGGTGACCCTGCCCGGCGCGCTGACCTGCGGTGAGGCCCGGGTCGCGGGCCGCAGGCTGGTGCTCCTGGACGCGATGCCCGGTCACGGCCGGGAAAACCTCCAGCACGAGCTGGAACTCGGCGGCGCCGAGGCGTGCAGCCCCCGGCCGCCGGAGATCACCGCGAGCGTGCTCGCCGCCCTCGACCGGCCCGTCCTCGACGGGGCTGCCCCGGCCGGCCCGCGCCCGGTCGGCCCTGGCCGGCCGGGGGCGGCCTCCCGGGCGAAGACTGGGACCAGGCCTTCGCGGCCGCACTGGCCTCCATCGGCCTGGCCAGGGAGTCTTCCGGCGGCCGCCCGAACGCACCGACCTTCCGGGAGGCGGGCTATCCATGATGCGCACACTGTGCTTGCACCCCCCCTCGTACGAGGGGTTCGACGGCGGGGCGGGCTCCCGCTATCAGGCGAAACGCGAGATCAGGTCGTTCTGGTATCCGACCTGGCTGGCCCAGGTCGCCGCTATCGTGCCGGGCAGCACACTGGTTGACGCGCCCGCCGCGGGGCTCGGCCTGGGCGACGTGCTCCCGCTCGCCGGCCAGTACGACCTGGCGGTCCTGCACACGAGTTCCCCGTCCTTCGCCGGGGACGTCGCGGTGGCCGAGGCACTCAAGCGGGCGAACCCGGCCCTCACGCTCGGGTTCGTCGGGGCCAAGGTCGCGGTGGAGCCAGAGGCCTCCCTGCTGGCCTCGGACGCGATCGACTTCGTGGCCCGCGAGGAGTTCGACTTCACCGTCGCCGAGGTGGCCGAGGGCCGGCCGCTGGCCGAGGTCCGGGGAGTCACGTTCCGGGACCTGGGCGGCGAGGTGGTGCACACCCCGGACCGGCCGATCCTGGAGGACATGGACCGCCTGCCGTACGTCACCGACGTGTACCAGCGCGACCTGGACGTGAACGACTACTTCATCGGCTATCTCAAGCATCCGTACGTGTCGCTGTACACCGGGCGGGGCTGCCGGTCGCGGTGCACGTTCTGCCTGTGGCCGCAGACCGTCGGCGGTCACCGCTACCGCACCAGGAGCGCCGGGCACGTCCTGGGCGAGATGGCCCGCATCACCGGGCTGTTCCCGTCGGTGCGGGAAGTCTTCTTCGACGACGACACGTTCACCGACGACCGGCGGCGCGCCGAGCAGATCGCCCGCGGCATGGGGAAACTGGGCCTGACCTGGTCGTGCAACGCCAAAGCCAACGTCCCCTACGAGACGCTGAAGGTCCTGCGGGACAACGGCCTGCGCCTGCTGCTGGTGGGATACGAGTCCGGGAACCAGCAGATTCTCATTAACATCAAGAAAGGCGTCCGGGTCGACCGGGCCCGCCAGTTCACCAAAGACTGCCGGGATCTGGGCATCACCATCCACGGCACCTTTATCGTCGGCCTGCCGGGCGAGACCACCGAGACGATCCAGGAGACGATCCGTTTCGCCAAGGAGATCAACCCGCATTCCCTGCAGGTCTCCATCGCCGCCCCGTATCCGGGAACCGCCCTGTACGAGCAGGCCAAGGAGAACGGGTGGCTGCCGGAGGACGACGCCACATTGATCGACGAGCGCGGGGTGCAGGCTGCGGCCCTCAGCTATCCCAACCTCAACCGGACCGAGATCTACGACTCCGTCGAGAGTTTTTACCGGCAGTTCTATTTCCGGGCCGGCAAGATCGCCGAAATGTCGGCCGAGATGCTGCGCAGCCCGGACATGATGCGGCGGCGGCTGCGCGAGGGCGCTGAGTTCATCAGCTTCCTGCGGCGCCGCGACAGCTCCGCCTCCTGACCCGGCCGGGTCAGGATCCGCCGGCGTAGCGCGGGTGCGGGACGATGCCCCGCTCGGTGGCCTGCTCCCGGAGCTGGCCGCGCAACTGGCGCCGGGCCCGGTGCAGCCGCGACATCACGGTGCCGACCGGGCAGCGCATGATGTCCGCGACCTCCCGGTAGCTGAAGCCTTCCATGTCGGCCAGGTAGACCGCGGTGCGGAAGTCCTGCGGCAGCTCCTTCAGCGCCGCGATCACCGACGTGTCGGGCAGCCCGTCCAGGGCCGTCTCCTCGGCGGACCGCGGGGCCATCCCCCGGCCGGCCCAGTCCCTGGTGAGCTGGCCGTCCTCGACTCCGGTGATGGAGACGCGCAGCGGCTCGCGCTGGCGGCGCCGGTAGCCGGTGATGAACGTGTTGGTGAGGATCCGCAGCAGCCACGCCCGGGCGTTGCTGCCCGCGCGGTACCGGCCGAAGCTGGCGTAGGCCTTGGCGACGGTCTCCTGCACCAGGTCCTCGGCGTCGTGCGGGTTGCGGGTCATGGCCGAGGCGGCGGCGCGCAGGTCCGCCAGGTGCACCAGCGCCTCGTCGGCGAAACGTGCGTGCTGCTCGTCGGCCCGCGCCACCTTCGTAGCGGAAGTCATGGAAGCGCGGGCTACCCCGGGCGCTGCGGGGCAAACCCGCCGCCCCTCAGCTCGCGTCGAGCAGGGTGCGGAGCGCGGCGCTGGCCCGGGTAGCGTGCCGCCGGACCGCCGCCCGGCTGATACCAATGGCCTCGGCGGCCTGCTCCTCGGAGAGGTTGGCGTAGTAGCGCATGACCAGCACCTCGCGCTGCCGGGCGGGCAGCGCACCGAGGGCGGCCAGCAGCGGCGCGGAACCGTTCGCGGACCCGTTGGCCGCGGACGAGCGGTACCGGCCCGACCGGGACCGCTCCACCACCGACTGGCGCAGGAAGTCCAGCGCGCCGTCGAGGTGCCCACGGCGCCGCCACGCCGCGGCGATGGCCACGAACGAGTCCTGGACGATCACTTCCGCGGCCGCCGTGTCGTGCACCAGCAACGCGGCCAGCCGCACGAGCGACGCGTAGTGCTCCTCGTAGAGCGCGCTCACCGGGTCACCGTAACTCTCCGGCGGGGCGGCTGCGCTGGTTCTGTATGGACAGCCAGTCCCCCCATTCGGGGATACCTCGGGGGCGTGAAAACCGTTAGTGGGGGGGCCGTTCACGTGCGTTATGGCCTCCTGCGCGGCGTTCCGCTCGGTCCGTAGCCAGCCCGCGAACCGGTCCAGGCCCGCCACGGCGTCGTAGTCCGCGCGGAACCGGGCCATCTTCAGCTGAGTGAGCCGCCGGTGGGCCGGGGAGACGAACGCGGCGTCAGCCGGGTGGCCCGTCCGGCGCTGGATCGCGGCGGCCAGCGTGTCCCGCAGCCAGTCGTAGCGCTGGCCGTCGGGCAGGTCGCGTAACGTGCCCCAGACCGCGGCGGCCGCCTCGAAGGCGGCCTGGACCGCGTCGTCGGCCATCAGCCGGTCGGTGTCGGTCAGCACGCAGGCGTAGCCGAATAGGTCCCTGGCGTGCACAGTGAAGCACGCGCCCAGTTCCTCGGCGTCGCGTGACCAGATCCCGCGCGTGGCCCCCCCTTCCCCACCCCTGGGTTGCCTGTCGCAAAAAGCGTTCGTCAAGAATAAAGCGCGGCAAGCGCAGAAAGCCAGATCTTACTGCCTGACAGCACGTTAAGCCCGGAATAAGGCGTGTCCGGGGTTGTCCGGTCATTTGGACGACTGGCCCGCAGGCCTGCTGTCCGGGAGGCCGGCCGAATCTCGAAACGCGCTAATCTTGTCCAAACACTCTGGATTACCTGAGCAGGCCTCATCAAAGAGGCTGCCTGCGTCGTCCG
>CAWJPL010000006.1:0-37449 GCA_963844695.1 uncultured Actinomycetes bacterium | reverse complement strand
TGCCGACCCGCAAGCCGGGACTTCCCGCCCGCGATCCGGAGCTGCCAGTACCTGACCCAGGACTGGCAGCCCGCGGCTCGGAGCTGCCGACCCGCAATCCAGGGCTGCCGGCCCTTAGCTCCGGGGCTCGCCTGCTCCGCAGTCCGGGACTGCCAACCCGCTACCGAGGGCTGCCTGCGCGCGGCTCAGCGCTGCCGACGCGGACTACGCGGTTCCGCCGGGCCTGCTCTGCACCGTAGTCCGCACCAGCTGTCCGTGCCATCCGAACCGCCCGCGCTGATCCTGGCGGTTCCCGGCCCGGCCACCGACGCCGCGATCGATGTCGCCGCCGGCATCATCGACATAACCAGCCAGTCCTGCCCCGGGAGTCACGGTGCGGGCCTGGCCTCCTGGAGGGCGACGAGGAGACCCTCGGCGCGGCGCTGGCTGGCTGCCACAGCGTGGAAGGCCGCCCGGCGGCCGTCGTGGTGCCGATGCTCATCTGCCCGCAGCCGGAGACCGACACGGCGATCGCCGCGGAGGTGGCCGCCGCGTCGGTGCCGGTGCTGTCCACTCAGGCCCTCGGCGTCCATCCGATCCTGGCCGGGGCGTTGCACGCCCGGCTCGCCGAGGCCGGGCTGGCCCGCGGTGACCGGATGGGCCGGATCAGCATCACCAGCACCGCGGCTGAGGGTGTGCTGGTCACGGCGCTCGGCACCGACGCGATGTCCATCGCCGGCACTGGTGCGGTACTGCTGGCCGCACGGCTGGCGGTCCCGGTCGCGGCCGCGTCGCTGACGACCCCGGCAGCATCAGGGACGCTGCGGGACGGCTGTTCGACGCGGGCGTCACCAGCCTCGCCCTGCCCCCCTGTGTCATCGGGCCGGAACGGAGCACATCGACCTGGGCGCGCTCGCCGAGGCGGCGGGAATGAAGGAGCTCAGCCGCTGGGCGCCCAGCCGGCCGTTGGCCAGCTCGCGGCGATGCGCTACGGGGCCGCGCTTCAGGATCCCCAGATGGCGGGCACGTCCAGCTGAGCGTCGGCCCAGCTCCTCAGCACCGACCGCCAGGGACCAGCCACCCAGCACTAGCGACCCCAGCACGAGCTACCCCAGCACGGGCGCGTTGACCGCCCGGGCCTCAGCCGCAAGCTCCGGGATCTCGACCACGGCGACCCCGGACGAGCAGAGCAGCTCCGCGCCCCCGCCCTGAGCGAACACCGGAGGCTCCAGCCAGGCGATCACCACCCGGCGCAGGCCGGCCGCGACGATCAGCTCGGCACAGGGCCGCGGGCGTGACGCGCGGAACCGGCACGGTTCCAGCGAGCTGTACAAGGTCGCCTCAGGCAGCTGTGGATCGCCAGGATCCACGCTGGCCAGCGCCCCCTCCTCCGCATGATCGTGCGGATCGTGCTGCCGCGAGAAGCCGGTGGCGATGACGTCGCCGTCCGCGGCGACGATCACGGCGCCCACGCAGAACGCGGAGGCCGACGGCGGGCAGCACCGGGAGAGCTCGATGGCCCGGCCCAGCCACTCCCAGTCAGCCGCGGTCGCGATGGACCCGGAGCCCGGCTTTTGGTCAGCCATCGGCCGCCGACTCCTCGGCCGGCCAGGGATCGTCCCTGGTGTCCGGCGGGCCGGGAGCGGCGGCCGCCAGATAGCGCAGCAGCACCACCTCACCCACCGGCCGGGCCTCGGCCAGGTGCAGCGGATGGTCCGGGGCTGGCCGGGGAGTGCCCCGGTCCGGCGAAGCGTGGCGCCGACGGATCCCCGACGAAAAACGGGGCGATGACCAACTGCAGCTCATCCACGAGCCCGCCCGCCAGGAACTGGGTGCCCAGGCTGGCGCCCCCCTCCACCAAGAGCCGGCCCACCCCGCGCGCGGCCAGGTCGGCCAGGATCGCGGTGAGCCGCGGCGGGTCGCCGCCGTCGGCCACCTCGGCCAGGCCACCGAGTTGGTCACTCAGCTTGGCCAGCACCGGCGTGGCGGCGTAGACGATGCGCTTCGCCCGCGTACTCCCCTCCCCCGGGTCGCCGGTGAAGAACCGGGCCGCCGGATCGAGGTCGCCGCTGGCGCTGACGGTGACTCCGGCGGGCTGTGGCGGCCGCCCGCTGGCGCGGCGCTCCGCCTGGCGGCCTGCCGAGCGGACGAGCAGCCGGGGATCGTCACGGCGGATGGTCCCGGCGCCGACCAGGATGGCGTCGGCCGCCGCCCGCTCCGCGTCCACCCGGTCCAGATTGGCCGGGCCGGACAGAATCAGCCGGTCCTCGCCCGTTCCGTCGAGATAGCCGTCCAGCGACATGGCGCAGCTCAGCACGACGTAGGGACGTCTGGGGCCTGGAGGAGCTGCTCCGGCGGTCGCGCATCGGCTTCCGAGCTCACGCGATCTCACGCTACCTGGGCCTGGCCTTGGCGATGATTTACTGGCCCGACAGACCTAACGGAACACAGGGCCGCGAGGGCCGCAAAGCCGTGAATCGCGGGAATTACCTGGACAACGCACAGGGTGACGGTGAGGACAACGGGCATGTCGGTGTGGGAGCAGGGGCCTGCCCGGGTCGCGGAGAATTTCGACTCAGTCAACCCGGCGACCTCCGAGGTCATCGGCACCTACCCGGTGCAGGAACTCAGTGAGGTTGACGCGGTCGTCGAGCGGGCCCGCCAGGCGGCCTCGTGGTGGGCCGGGCTGACCTACCAGCAGCGCCGGACCCGCCTGCTGGCCTGGAAGTCGCACATCACCCGGGACCTGGCCCGCCTCGCTGAACTCGTGCACACCGAGACCGGCAAGCCGCTCGCCGACGCGCAACTGGAAATCCTGCTGGCGATCGTGCACATCGACTGGGCGGCCAAGAACGCGCGCCAGGTGCTGGGCTCGCGGCGCGTCCGGAGCGGCCTGATCGCCATCAATCAGGCCTCCCGGCCCGAATACCAGCCGCTCGGCGTGGTCGGCGTGATCGGGCCCTGGAACTACCCGGCTTTCACCCCGATGGGGTCCATCGTCTACGCGCTCGCCGCGGGTAACGCGGTGGTGTTCAAGCCGAGTGAGCTGACGCCCGCGGTCGGCAGTTGGCTGGTGAGTTCGCTGGCCGAGGTGGTTCCCGAGACCCGGTGCTGCAACTGGTGACCGGGGTGGTGATCGGGCCAGGCGCTGGCGCTGAGCGCCGTCAACAAGATCGCGTTCACCGGATCGGCCGCCACGGCCAAGAAGGTGATGGCCGCCTGCGCGGAGAACCTGACCCCGCTGGTGGCCGAGTGCGGCGGCAAGGACGCGCTGCTGGTGGGCGCCGACGCCGACCTCGACGCCGCGGCGGACGCGGCCGCGTGGGGGGCGCTGTCCAACGCCGGCGATACTGGCGCGTGGGTGGACGGGTTGACGTGGTGGACGAGGTGTACCACACCTTCCTGGAGAAGCTGGCCGAGGGCGGCCGCGGTCCGGCCCGGGAGGACCGGGAGGCCGACTACGGCCCGATGACCATGCCGGGCCAGATCGAGATCATCGAACGGCATATCGCCGACGCGCTGGCCCGGGGAGGCCGGCCGGTGGTCGGCGGCCTGGACAGCGTCCGCCGGCCGTACGTCGGGCCGGTCATCATGGCCGACGTGCCCGAGGAGAGCCGGGCGGTCGGCGAAGAGACGTTCGGCCCGACGCTGACCGTGACCCGGGTCGGCGACCTGGACGAGGCGGTGCGGCTGACCAACGCCAGCCGCTACGCGCTCGGCTCCGCCGTGTTCAGCAAGAACGCCAAGCGGGGACTCGAGGTCGCGCGAGCCCTGCGCACCGGGATGACCTCGATCAACTCCGTGATCACCTTCGCCAGCGTGCCCGCACTGCCGTTCGGGGGCAGCGGCGACTCAGGGTTCGGCCGCATTCACGGTGCGGACGGCCTCCGGGAGTTCTCCCGGGCCAAGGCGATCACCCGGCAGCGGATGCGGCCGCTGGCCGACCTCACCACGCTCCAGCGCAGCGACAAGGACCTGAACCGGGTGCTCCGGCTGGTCACCCTGATCCACGGCAAGCGCTACCGCTACGGAACTGCCGACCCGCAAGCCGGGACTTCCCGCCCGCGATCCGGAGCTGCCAGTACCTGACCCAGGACTGGCAGCCCGCGGCTCGGAGCTGCCGACCCGCAATCCAGGGCTGCCGGCCCGCAGTCCGGGCTTGCCGACCCGCAGTCCGGGACTGCCAACCCGCGACCCAGGGCCGCCCGCGCGCGACCCAGGGCTGCCGGCGCGCGGCTCAGCGCTGCCGACGCGGACTACGCGGTTCCGCCGGGCCGGCCGGCACCGCAGTCCGCACCAGCTGTCCGTGCCATCCGACGCGCCCGCGCTGATCCTGGCGGTTCCCGGCCCGGCCACCGACGCCGCGATCGATGTCGCCGCCGGCATCATCGACATAACCAGCCAGTCCTGCCCGGGAGTCACGGTGCGGGCCGGCTTCCTGGAGGGTGACGAGGAGACCCTCGGCGCGGCGCTGGCTGGCTGCCACAGCGTGGAAGGCCGCCCGGCGGCCGTCGTGGTGCCGATGCTCATCTGCCCGCAGCCCGAGACCGACACGGCGATCGCCGCCGAGGTGGCCGCCGCGACCGTGCCGGTGCTGTCCACCGCGGCCCTCGGCGTCCATCCGATCCTGGCCGGGGCGTTGCACGCCCGGCTCGCCGAGGCCGGGCTGGCCCGCGGTGACCGGATGGGCCGGATCAGCATCACCAGCACCGCGGCTGAGGGTGTGCTGGTCACGGCGCTCGGCACCGACGCGATGTCCATCGCCGGCACCGGGGCCGTACTGCTGGCCGCACGGCTGGCGGTCCCGGTCGCGGCCGCGTCGCTGAGCGACCCCGGCAGCATCAGGGACGCTGCGGGACGGCTGTTCGACGCGGGCGTCACCAGCCTCGCCCTGTCCCCCTGTGTCATCGGGCCGGAAACGGAGCACATCGACCTGGGCGCGCTCGCCGAGGCGGCGGGAATGAAGGCAGCTCAGCCGCTGGGCGCCCAGCCGGCCGTCGGCCAGCTCGCGGCGATGCGCTACGGGGCCGCGCTTCAGGATCCCCAGATGGCGGGCACGTCCAGCTGAGCGCCGGCCCAGCTCCTCAGCACTGACCGCCTGGGACCAGCCACCCAGCACAGCTACCCCAGCACTAGCTACCCCAGCACGGGCGCGTTGACCGCCCGGGCCTCAGCCGCAAGCTCCGGGATCTCGACCACGGTGACCCCGGACGAGCAGAGCAGCTCCGCGCCCCCGCCCTGGGCGAACACCGGGGGCTCCAGCCAGGCGATCACCACCCGGCGCAGGCCGGCCGCGACGATCAGCTCGGCACAGGGCCGCGGGCGTGACGCGCGGAACCGGCACGGTTCCAGCGAGCTGTACAAGGTCGCCTCAGGCAGCCGCGGATCGCCAGGATCCACGCTGGCCAGCGCCCCCTCCTCCGCATGATCGTGCGGATCGTGCTGCCGCGAGAAGCCGGTGGCGATGACGTCGCCGTCCGCGGCGACGATCACGGCGCCCACGCAGAACGCGGAGGCCGACGGCGGGCAGCACCGGGAGAGCTCGATGGCCCGGCGCAGCCACTCCCAGTCAGCCGCGGTCGCGATGGACCCGGAGCCCGGCTTTTGGTCAGCCATCGGCCGCCGACTCCTCGGCCGGCCAGGGATCGTCCCCGGTGTCCGGCGGGCCGGGAGCGGCGGCCGCCAGATAGCGCAGCAGCACCACCTCACCCACCGGCCGGGCCTCGGCCAGGTGCAGCGGATGGTCCGGGCTGGCCGGGTAGTGCCCCGGTCCGGCGAAGCGTGGCGCCGCCGGATCCCCGACGAAGAACGGGGCGATGACCAACTGCAGCTCATCCACGAGCCCGCCCGCCAGGAACTGGGTGCCCAGGCTGGCGCCCCCCTCCACCATGGCAGGCCCACCCCGCGCGCGGCCAGGTCGGCCAGGATCGCCGTGAGCCGCGGCGGGTCGCCGCCGTCGGCCACCTCGGCCAGGCCGCCGAGTTGGTCACTCAGCTTGGCCAGCACCGGCGTGGCGGCGTAGACGATGCGCTGCGCCCGCGCGCTCCCCTCCCCCGGGTCGCCGGTGAAGAAACGGGCCGCCGGATCGAGGTCGCCGCTGGCGCTGACCGTGACTCCGGCGGGCTGCGGCGGCCGCCCGCTGGCGCGGCGCTCCGCCTGGCGGCGTGCCGAGCGGACGAGCAGCCGGGGATCGTCACGGCGGATGGTCCCGGCGCCGACCAGGATGGCGTCGGCCGCCGCCCGCTCCGCGTCCACCCGGTCCAGATCGGCCGGGCCGGACAGTATCAGCCGGTCCTCGCCCGTCCCGTCGAGATAGCCGTCCAGCGACATGGCGCAGCTCAGCACGACGTAGGGACGTCTGGTCATGGAGGCCGCTCCGGTGATCGCGCATCAGGCTTCCAGCTCACGCGATCTCACGCTACCTGGGCCGGCCTGGGCGATGATTTACTGGCCCGACAGACCTAACGGAACACAGGGCCGCGAGGGCCGCAAAGCCGTGAATCGCGGGAATTACCCGGACAACGCACAGGGTGACGGTGAGGACAATGGGCACGTCGGTGTGGGAGCAGGGGCCGGCCTGGGTCGCGGAGAATTTCGACTCGGTCAACCCGGCGACCTCCGAGGTCATCGGCACCTACCCGGTGCAGGGACGCAGTGAGGTCAACGCGGTCGTCGAGCGGGCCCGCCAGGCGGCCTCGTGGTGGGCCGGGCTGACCTACCAGCAGCGCCGGACCCGCCTGCTGGCCTGGAAGTCGCACATCACCCGGTACCTGGCCCGCCTCGCCGAACTCGTGCACACCGAGACCGGCAAGCCGCTCGCCGACGCGCAACTGGAAATCCTGCTGGCGATCGTGCACATCGACTGGGCGGCCAAGAACGCGCGCCAGGTGCTGGGCTCGCGGCGCGTCCGGAGCGGCCTGATCGCCATCAATCAGGCCTCCCGGCTCGAATACCAGCCGCTCGGCGTGGTCGGCGTGATCGGGCCCTGGAACTACCCGGTCTTCACCCCGATGGGGTCCATCGTCTACGCGCTCGCCGCGGGTAACGCGGTGGTGTTCAAGCCGAGTGAGCTGACGCCCGCGGTCGGCGGCTGGCTGGTGAGTTCGCTGGCCGAGGTGGTTCCCGAGCAGCCGGTGCTGCAACTGGTGACCGGGGGCGGCGAGACGGGCCAGGCGCTGGCGCTGAGCGCCGTCAACAAGATCGCGTTCACCGGATCGGCCGCCACGGCCAAGAAGGTGATGGCCGCCTGCGCGGAGAACCTGACCCCGCTGGTGGCCGAGTGCGGCGGCAAGGACGCGCTGCTGGTGGGCGCCGACGCTGACCTCGACGCCGCGGCGGACGCGGCCGCGTGGGGGGCGCTGTCCAACGCCGGCCAGACCTGCGTGGGGGTGGAACGGGTCTACGTGGTGGACGAGGTGTACCACACCTTCCTGGAGAAGCTGGCCGAGCGGGCGGCCGCGGTCCGGCCCGGGGAGGACCGGGAGGCCGACTACGGCCCGATGACCATGCCGGGCCAGATCGAGATCATCGAACGGCATATCGCCGACGCGCTGGCCCGGGGAGGCCGGCCGGTGGTCGGCGGCCTGGAAAGCGTCCGCCGGCCGTACGTCGGGCCGGTCATCATGGCCGACGTGCCCGAGGAGAGCCGGGCGGTCGGCGAAGAGACGTTCGGCCCGACGCTGACCGTGACCCGGGTCGGCGACCTGGACGAGGCGGTGCGGCTGACCAACGCCAGCCGCTACGCGCTCGGCTCCGCCGTGTTCAGCAAGAACGCCAAGCGGGGACTCGAGGTCGCGCGAGCCCTGCGCACCGGGATGACCTCGATCAACTCCGTGATCACCTTCGCCAGCGTGCCCGCACTGCCGTTCGGGGGCAGCGGCGACTCAGGGTTCGGCCGCATTCACGGTGCGGACGGCCTCCGGGAGTTCTCCCGGGCCAAGGCGATCACCCGGCAGCGGATGCGGCCGCTGGCCGACCTCACCACCCTCCAGCGCAGCGACAAGGACCTGAACCGGGTGCTCCGGCTGGTCACCCTGATCCACGGCAAGCGCTACCGCTAGACCGGCCAGCCAACGTCACCACAGCATCGCCTCGGGGGGCAGGTCGCAGATGGTTACCCGGGCCCGCAAGAGTGCGGGCAACGTGGCGGCGGCTCGGGTGACGACGCTTCGGGCGGGCGGGGCGACGAGGTAGACGGCCCGGTCATAACGCGGCCGGTCCTGTGGCTTCGCCCCGGGGCTGTACCCGGTGCGGCGGTACAGCAGCCCGGCCATGATGGTGGCGGTGCGGGCGAGCGGCTTGGGGGTCAGCTCGACCTCGATGGCCCACCGTTCCCCCGGATAGCGGCTGCCAGGAATCTCGGCCCAGCAGGCTTCGGCGTCGGGGATGTGGCCGCCGCCGACCCGGCCGTCGGCAGCGGCGCGGATACGGCGTTCTGAGCGCCACCAGGGCTGCCCGGCCAACCCGGCCGGGCTGGACTCTAAGGCCAGGCGGGCGGCCAGGACCGCGCGCAGGTGCGCCAGCCGTCCTAGCGACGGGCGGCCGGCCGCGAACCGCAGGCCCAGGGCGGCCAGGCCGGGGCGGGTCAGCCAGCACCACGCCGGCCCTGGGCCGAGCCGGCCGGTCTCGGCGTACCCGGCGGCCCGCCACCGGGCGACGATGCCCCGCAGCCGGTCCGGCTGCACGTTCAGGCAATCGGCGAGCAGGTCATACGGTGCGCCGTACATCTCCCCGCACAAAATCAGCCCGTCAATGTCCCGGCCGCTGACCCGGACTGTCCCGGCGTCGGACCGCCGGGGAAGTGGCGCCGCTGCGGTGGCTGGGGTGATGGCCTGATACATGACTGGTCCGCCTCTCTCCCCCGTGCGGCCAGTGTGCGGGGCCCGTCCTGATGGTTTTCTTGACGGAATCCTTGCCTGCCTGGTCACCGCGATACGCGCAGCCGGAGTTCAGGGCTGGGTGGCCGGGGTGAGGCAAGCGGGGTCTTCGCCCAGGGCGGCGGCGAGGCGGCCGAGGGTCGGCAGCGGCAGGAGGCGGCGGGCTGGCGTTCCAGGCCGCGCATGGTGGTCAGGCTGATCCCAGCCTGGCTGGCGAGTTGTTCCTGGGTCAGCCCCTGCGGCGGCGTAAGTGCCGTAACCGCGGCCGTCGACGACGGTGAACCATCGCTGGTCTGGGCGGCTGCGCTGGGTGGGGTCATCAGTCCGCCGGGCGCCTGGAGACCCAGCGTTGCTGGGCGCGATAGCTGCCTCGAAGCGCTCAAGATCGCTTGAGAGCACGATCCACGGGCTTGACCGTCTGCCGCGTGCGATGAACACGCGATGGTCAAGCACGGCCGGGGTGATCTGCAGCTCAGAGGTGGCTGGGGAAATCCGCGCTGCATCTTCCTCAGAGCCTCGTCGGTTCTTCTTCGGATGGCTCAGGGGCAGGTGTGCTGGATGGCCGAGTACGATGCTCGCTCATGGTCCTCACGAATACAGAAGACACTAAGCCAGGCAATGCGAGGCCTCTCAGTGAGCGATGCTAGCTCGCTGAGCTCTTTCCGCAGTTCGAGCGGGGCGCTACGGTGCTGATCATGATCCGCACGTCACCGCGCTCTCGATCCGGTCTCAGCCGTGCCGCTCTACGAGCAGGCGGCGGACTGGGTGGCGAGCGCGATCGAATCCGGCGAGCTGGCCCACGGGCAGAAACTGCGTCCTCTCGGCAGCGCGAGCGCCGGCGTCGGGGCAGTTCGGTACCAGACGGTGCGTCCGGACCATGCGGGAGCTGCGCGCGCGGCCTGATCGTCTCCGTGGTTCGGCGCATCCCCCATGGGACAGATATCGTCCGTGTCACTGAGGCGACCGCCAGCTTCAGGTCGTGCCGATCACGTCGGGGTCGGGCGTGAGCGCGGGGTCCATCGCGGCCAGCGGCGCGCGGCCGCAGATCAGGTCGGCCGCCCGCTCCGCGATAGCGATGACCGGCGCGTTCGTGTTGCCCCGCGGCAGCACGGGGATGACCGACGCGTCGACCACGCGCAGGCCTTCTACCCCCCTGACCCGAAGTTCGGGGTCGACCACGCTGGTCAGCTTGCTCGCCGCCAGGCGGGAGTCGCCGCCCATCGCGCACGTCCCGACCGGGTGGTAGAGCGTGCCCAGATCGTGGCGGACGAAGTCGCGCAGCTCGTCGTCGGTCCGCACCGCGGGACCAGGCGCCAGTTCCACCGTGCAGAGCTTGGCCAGCGGCCCGGCGGCGGCGAATTCGCGGGCCATCCGCAACCCGCTCACCAGCGGCTCCATGTCCTCGCTGGCGTACAGGTACCCCGGGTCGATGGCGGGCTTGTGCCGGGGGTCGTCGCTGCGCAGCCGGACGACCCCGCGGCTGCCCACCGAGACCAGGGTGATCAGCATGGAGATGGCCCGGACGGAGGGGTCGGCCAGCCCCTGGCGCTGGAACGGCACCGGCAGCACATGCCATTGCAGGTCGGGGGCGGGCAGCGAGGGCATCGTCCGGGTGAAGCCGCCCGCCTCGGCGATGTTGGAGGTGAGCGGGCCCGAGTGGAGGTACCTCCAGCGGCCCAGCTGGGCCGGCCCAGCCTGCTCCCACAACCCCGTGGTCTTGGGGGTGTGCCAGCTGGCACTGACCACCGGGTGGTCGGAGAGGTTGGCGCCCACCCCGGGGCTGTCCGCCACCACCCGGATGCCCTGCTCGATGAGCTGCTCGGCCGGGCCGATGCCAGACAGCAGGAGCAGATGCGGGCTGCCGATCGCTCCCGCCGACACGATCACCTCCCCGTCGGCGTGCGCTACTTCCTCCACCCCCCGGCGAAGATAACGAACACCGGTCGCGCGGCCGCCTTCCACGATGATCCCGGTGACCAGGGCGTCGGTGTGCACGGTGAGGTTGGGCCGCGAGGCCGCCGGGTGCAGGTAGGCGTCCGCGGCGGACCAGCGCCGTCCATCACGCTGCGTGACCTGGTAGAAGCCGGTGCCGTCCTGCGACGCGCCGTTGAAGTCCTCGTTGGCGGGCAGCCCGCATTCCTGGGAGGCGGCCACGAAGGCGCGGGTGAGCGGGGACTTGTGCTTGAGGTCGGTCACGCTGAGCGGCCCGGCGACGCCGTGGTAGGACGAGGAGCCGCGGGAGTTGTCCTCCGCGCGGAGGAAATAGGGGAGTATGTCCGCGTATCCCCACCCGCTGCACCCGTACTCGTCCCGCCAGGTGTCGTAGTCGAGGCGGTTGCCCCGGATGTAGATCATCGCGTTCATCGACGAGGACCCGCCGAGGGTGCGCCCGCGCGGCCAGTAGACCGACCTGCTGGCCGCCCGTTCCTGCGGCACGGTATGGAAGTCCCAGTCGTACTGGCTCTGGAAGAGCAGGTTCAGCGCGGCTGGGATGTGTATCTCGTCAGCGTCGTCCGGCGGGCCCGCTTCCAGCAGCAGGACCCGGGTCTCGGGGTTCTCGGTAAGCCGTGCAGCTAGGACACATCCAGCGCTGCCTGCGCCCACGATGACGTAGTCGTACACGGGGACCTCACGGGGCAATCGGGGGGACTAGCCGACAACCCTACTCAGCGAGGACCGGCCTCGCCGCCAACCCGTAAGCGGATACTCAAAAGCCGAGCGCGCTCCCGGCCGTTAAGCCGGGAGCGCGCTCTTCCAGGGCCACCGCGGGCTCTGGCGGGCCCCCGAGAACCGCCAGGCACCAGAGACGGCGACCGTGTGTCGTACGGCCGCGAGGCCGTAGCTTGGTTACTCTTCGCTCTTACACGATGCCACATTGTGGTTGTGATGTGAATACCCAAAGGTCAGGACATTGATCGCTTACGGCAAAGCCTCCCCTAGGCCGCCCTAGACCGCCCGGAAGGCGGCCGGACCGCGATATTGGAGCCGTCACCGATACCGTGGAGCCCATGGCACGCGATCGCAGGGAGCAGCCCGTCGTGCTCTCCCGCATCTACACCCGGACCGGTGACGACGGCACGACCGCCCTGGGCGACGGGAGCCGGGCGGCCAAGACCGACCCGCGGCTCGCCGCCTACGCCGACGTCAACGAGGCGAACTGCGCCATCGGGATGGCGATCACCCTGGGCGCCCTGCCCGCGGACCTGGTGACGCTGCTCTCCCGGCTGCAGAACGAGCTCTTCGACGTCGGCGCCGACCTGTGCAACCCGGTGCGCGACGATCCGCCCTATCCCCCGCTGCGGATCACTGAGGACTACGTCCAGGCCCTGGAAGCCGACTGTGACGCCCACAACGCGGGGCTGCCGGCGCTGCGCAGCTTCATCCTGCCCAGCGGCTCCCCTGGCGCCGCGTTGCTGCACCTGGCCAGGACCATCGTGCGCCGGGCGGAACGGAGCACCTGGGCCGCGCTGGAGAGCTACAGCGACTCGATGAACCCGCTGACCGCCCGCTACCTGAACCGGCTCTCAGACCTGTTGTTCATCCTGGCCCGGGAAGCGAACGGGCCGGACGGCGACGTGCTCTGGAAGCCCGGCGGCGAGCGCTGAGCGGGCCCGGGCGGGGCTGCATGGGCCCAGGCGGGCCCGGATGAGCCGGCCGGGTACCTAGCTGGCCTGGCCGAGATAGGAGCCGGGCGAGCCCGGCGGCGCGGCCTCGAGCCAGGCGAGAAAACCGGTGAGCGCCCCGTCGCTCATCGCGAGTTCCACCATGCCGTCGCCCTCGGCCACCCGGCACTCCACGACCACGGCGCCCTCACCCAGGCTGGCCGCCTCGTTGGGGGTCGGGGGCCGGCGGTGCTGGATGGTCAGCGTGCGCCGGCTGAAGACCTGGCTGGGCCGGAGCATGAACCCGAAGATCTGGTACCAGCGCAGCTCATCGGGCTGGTACGCGGCCACGCCGAGGCGCCAGCTGCCGTCCGGCATGCGCAGCCCGCACTCCACAGTTCCGCCGCCGCGCTCCAGCAGGTACCTGCGGGCCGTGATGCCCGCGGCCAGCAGCACCACCACGACCAGGAACGCAGCGAAGAGCCAGGCGGCGTCGAAGGCCAGCGCTCCGCTCATCCCGGCCCCCCGCGCTGGTCCCCGTCAGGATCCGTCGCCCGAGGCCCGCAGGAGGGCCCGGGAGTACTTCACCTCGGCCGATTCCTCGTCTCCCCCGGGGCCACCCTCACTCAGCGCGGCGTCGAGCTCGGACTGGACCGTGGCCCGGTCCACCTGGCTACCCAGCGTGGCCTCGCGGGCCAGGATCGAGACCCGGTCGTCGTGGACGGACAGGAAACCGCTCAGCACGGCCGCCCGCACGGTCGAGTCCTGGCCGCCTTCGGCGTTCTCTGGATCGCGGATCTCGACCAGGCTGCCCGGGACCAGGATGCCGAGCACCGAGGGATGAGAGCCCATGATCCCGATGTCGCCGTCCAGGGTCTTGGCGATGACCATGCGGGCGTTCCCGGACCACAGCTCGCCGTCCGGGACCACCAGTTCCACCTGCAGGGTCACTGGCGCTCCCCGCTTCCGTCACACCGGTTCACTAGCGTGCTCCGCTTCCGTCGCCCCGGCTCACCGGTTCTCCATCTCCTTGGCCTTCTTCTCCACGTCCTCGATACCGCCGCACATGAAGAAGGCCTGCTCCGGATAGTTGTCGTACTTGCCCTCGTTGATCGCCTTGAACGAGGCGATGGTCTCCTCCAGCGGCACGAACACGCCCGGCTGGCCGGTGAACTGCTCGGCCACGAACATGGGGTGCGACAGGAACCGCTCGATGCGCCGCGCCCGCTTGACCGTCACCTGGTCTTCCTCGGACAGCTCGTCGATGCCGAGCAGCGCGATGATGTCCTGGAGCTCCTGGTACCGCTGCAGGATGCGCTGCACCTCGCGGGCCACGTCGTAGTGGTCCTGGCCGATGTACTTGGCGTCCAGGATCCGGGAGGTGGAGGCGAGCGGGTCCACGGCCGGGAAGATGCCCTTCTCGGTGATGGCCCGGGACAGCGCGGTGGTCGCGTCCAGGTGGGCGAACGTGGTGGCCGGCGCGGGGTCGGTGTAGTCGTCCGCGGGCACGTAGATCGCCTGCATGGAGGTGATCGAGTGGCCCCGGGTGGAGGTGATCCGCTCCTGCAGCTGGCCCATCTCGTCGGCCAGCGTGGGCTGGTAACCCACCGCCGAGGGCATCCGGCCGAGCAGCGTGGACACCTCCGAGCCGGCCTGGGTGAACCGGAAGATGTTGTCGATGAACAGCAGCACGTCCTGGCCCTGCACATCGCGGAAGTACTCGGCCATGGTCAGCGCGGACAGGCCGACCCGCAGCCGGACGCCCGGCGGCTCGTCCATCTGGCCGAAGACGAGCGCGGTGTCCTTGATCACGTTGGACTCGGTCATCTCGACGAGCAGGTCGTTACCCTCACGGGTCCGCTCGCCCACCCCGGCGAACACCGAGACGCCGCCGAAGTTCTTGGCCACCCGGGTGATCATCTCCTGGATGAGCACCGTCTTGCCCACGCCCGCGCCGCCGAACAGGCCGATCTTGCCGCCCTGGACGTACGGGGTGAGCAGGTCGAGAACCTTGATCCCGGTCTCCAGGATCTGGGTCCGCGGCTCCAGCTGGTCAAACGCCGGCGGGTCACGGTGGATCGACCAGCGCTCCTTGACGTCCAGGGACGCGACGTCCACGTCCAGGGGCTGGCCGAGCACGTTGAACACGTGCCCCTTGACCACGTCGCCCACCGGCACCGTGATCGGGCCCCCGGTGTTCACGACCGTGGCGCCGCGGGTCAGGCCGTCGGTGGGCGCCATGGAGATGGTCCGGACCGTGTTGTCGCCCAGGTGCTGTTCCACCTCGAGCGTCAGGGTCCGGGTCTCCCCCTCGAGGGTCACGTCGACCTGGAGCGCGTTGTAGATATCGGGGATGTCCTGCTCGGTGGAGAACTCCACATCGACGACCGGGCCGATGACCCGCGCGACACGGCCGGTACCCTCGGGGGTCTCCTCCCCGCCGGCGGCGGGGGTGTTCTCGACGGTTGCGGTCATGACACTCACTCTTTCCCTGCGACGGACTCGGCCATTGCGTCGGCTCCACCGACGATCTCGCTGATTTCCTGGGTGATCTCGGCCTGGCGGGCCTTGTTGGCCTCTCGGGTGAACTCCTCGAGCAGGTCGTTGGCGTTGTCGGTGGCCGACTTCATGGCCCGGCGGCGGGCCGCGATCTCCGCGGCGGCCGCCTCCAGCAGCGCCTGGTAGATCCGGCTCTCCACGTACCACGGCAGCAGGTCGTCCAGCACGATCTGGGGCGACGGCTCGAACTCGTACAACGGGATCGGGCCGCCCACCGGGGCCTCGGTGGTCTCCTCGATGACCAGCGGGATGATGCGGTGCACGACGGCGTTCTGGGTCAGCATCGACACGAACTCGGTGTACACGATGTGGATCTCGTCCACCCCGCCGTCCTCGGCCGGGCGGTTGAACGCCTCGAACAGGGTCTCGGTGATCTCCCGGGCGTTGTCTTGCCGGGGCGTCTCCGAGAAGCCGTGCCACGAGCCGGCCGTCTCCACGCCCCGGAACCGGTGCCAGGTGATGGCCTTCGTGCCGGACACGTAGGTGACCGGCTCGACGCCGCGCTCCCGGAGCCGGGCCCGCAGTCCCTGGGCCTCGCGCATGACGTTGCTGTTGTAGCCGCCCGCGAAGCCGCGGTCGCTGCTCAGGATGAGGACCGCGGCCCGCTGCGAATTCTCGGGCTCCCGGACCAGCGGGTGGTCGATGTTCGAGGACTGGCTGACCACCGCCTCGACGGCCTGGGTTATCTCCCGGGCGTAGGGCCCGGCGTCCCGGACCCGCTGCTGGGCCTTGATGATCCGCGAGGCCGCGATCAGCTCCTGGGCACGAGTGATCTTGGCAATGGACTGGACTCCCCGAATCCGCTGCCTGATCGCCCGAAGCTGTCCTGCCATGCTGGGCCTTCCCTACTTCTTCGACTCGGCGGGCTTCACGTACTTCTTCACTTTCTCCGGCTCGATCTTCGACTCGTCGATCGGCTCAGCCGGCTCCTCCTCGATGAGCAGCTCACCGCTGCTGACCGTGAAGTTCTTGCGGAAGTCGTCGATCCCTTCCTTGAGCGCCGACGCGGTGTCGTCGGACAGAACCTTCGACTCCCTGATCGCGTCGTAGATCCCGGAACGCTCACGCGCGACGTAGTCCAGGAAGTCGTGCTCGAACCGGCCGACGTCTTCCAGGGGCACGTCGTCGAGGTATCCGTTGGTGCCCATCCAGATCGACACCACCTGGCGCTCCACCGGGAACGGGCTGTACTGGGGCTGCTTGAGCAGTTCGACCAGCCGGGCGCCGCGGTCCAGCTGGGCCCGGGACGCGGCGTCCAGGTCAGACGCGAAGGACGCGAAGGCTTCCAGGTCGCGGAACTGTGACAGGGCGAGCTTCAGGCCCCCGGCGACCGTCTTCATCGCCTTGATCTGCGCGTCACCACCGACCCGGGAGACCGAGCGGCCGACGTTGATGGCCGGGCGGACGCCCGAGTTGAACAGGTCGGTCTCCAGGAAGATCTGCCCGTCGGTGATCGAGATGACGTTGGTGGGGATGTACGCCGAGATGTCGTTGGCCTTGGTCTCGACGATCGGCAGCCCGGTGAGGGAGCCGTTCCCCATCTCCTTGGAGAGCTTCGCGCACCGCTCCAGCAGCCGCGAGTGCAGGTAGAAGACGTCGCCGGGGTACGCCTCGCGGCCCGGGGGCCGGCGCAGCAGCAGCGAGATGGTGCGGTACGCCTCCGCCTGCTTGGACAGGTCGTCGAAGATGATCAGCACCGACTGGCCCTGGTACATCCAGTGCTGGCCGATGGCTGAGCCGGTGTAGGGGGCGATGTACTTGTACCCGGACGGGTCGGACGCGGGCGAGGCGACGATCGTGGTGTACTCCATCGCGCCAGCGTCTTCCAGGGACTGCTTGACCTGCGCGGTCGTCGAGCCCTTCTGGCCCACCGCCACGTAGATGCACTTGACCTGGCGCGCCGGGTCCCCGGACTCCCAGTTCTCGCGCTGGTTGATGATGGTGTCGATGGCGATGGCGGTCTTGCCGGTCTGCCGGTCGCCGATGATCAGCTCGCGCTGGCCGCGGCCGATCGGGGTGATCGCGTCGATCGCCTTGATCCCGGTCTGCAGCGGCTCGTTCACCTTGCTGCGCTGGACCACCGAAGGGGCCTGCGTCTCCAGCGGGCGCAGCTCGGTCGTCTCGATATCGCCCTGGCCGTCCAGCGGGACACCCAGCGGGTCGACGACCCGGCCGAGGAACCCGTCGCCCACCGGGACGGACAGGATCTCGCCCGTGCGGCGCACCTGCTGGCCTTCGTCGATCTTGGTGAAGTCGCCGAGGATGACCACGCCGATGAGGCGCTCGTCCAGGTTGAGCGCGAGCCCGCGGATTCCGCCCGGGAACTCCAGCAGCTCGTTATACATGGCCGAGGGAAGGCCCTCGACCCGCGCGATGCCGTCGCCCGCCTCGGCGACGACGCCTACCTCTTCCCGGGCCGCCGAGTCGGGCTCGTACGACTGGACGAAGCTCGCCAGCGCGTCCCGGATCTCATCGGGCCGGATTGTCAGCTCCGCCATGGTCCTCGCGTCTTCCTCGTCAGTTGGTTAACTGCTATGTCGTTGTCGCGGCGCGCGGCGCGGCGCCGCATCAGTGCCCGCCGCATCAGTGCCCGCCCATCAGTGCTCGCTCATCGGGCGGCCAGCCGCCTGCGCAGCGCACCGAGGCGGCTCGCCACACTGCCGTCGATGAATTCATCCCCGATCTGGACCGAAATGCCACCCTCTACGCGAGGATCGACGATGACATCCAGATGAATCTCGTGCCCGTACACGCCTTCGAGCGCGGTGATCAGCCTGCCGCGCTGGCGGTCGGTGAGCGGCAGGGCCACCCGGGCGACCGCGATCAGGCGCTGGCGCCACTGCGCGGTCCACTGCGCGTAGCGATCCAGGGTCATGTCGACACTACGTCCCCGGGTATGTTCCGCCGCCTCGCCGATCAGGGCCAGGGAGTCCGCGGTCACCTTGCCCTCGAGCAGCGTGTCCAGCAGCTGGCCCTTGTATTGCGCCGGGATGGTCGGGTCGGACAGGACGGTCCGCAACTCCGGAGCGCTCATGACCACCCGCCCGAAGCGGAACAACTGGTCCTCGAGGTCGTCCAGGTGCCGACCCCGCTCGGCGGCCGCGGCGAACGCGGTGACGGCGATCTCCTCGACCGCGGAAGCCAGGTCCGCCGCGGTGGACCACCGGGACTCGCACATGCTGGTGAACAGGCTGAGGGTGGCCTCGCTGACCTGGTCGCCGAACAGCCTGCGGGCCAGCTCGGCCCGGGCCTGCTCCGGGCGGCTGCTGTCGCTCAGCGCCCGCCGCAGCCCGGCTTCCTCATCGAGCACCCCGAGGATGGCGAACGACTCCTCGCCGAGGGTCCGCGCTACCGCTGCCGAGGTCACGGCCTCGGCCAGCCGCTGCCTCGCCTCGGCCAGGGCGGTCCGGCTCGGGCCTCTCATGTGCTGGACCTGGCCTCGTCCGCGTCTGGCCTGGCCTGGCCTGCGTCTGGCCCGGGCTGGCCTGCGTCCGGCTGATCGAGGTCAGCGATGAACCGGTCGACGATGCGGCGCTGCCGCGCCACGTCCTCCAGCGACTCACCGACCACCCGGCTGGCCAGGTCGACCGCCATGGCCCCCACGTCGGTGCGCAGCGCCTGCAGCGCCAGCATCCGATCGGTCTCGATCTGCTGATGCGCCGAGTCGATGATGCGCCGCGCCTCGGTCTGGGCCACCTCGCGCATGTCCGCGATGATCGCCGCGCCCTGCTCCTGGGCCTGCTCGCGGAGCCGCGCCGCTTCCTGGCGGGCGTCAGCGAGCTGCTTACGGTACTGGTCGAGGACCTCCTGGGCCTCGGCCTGCGTGTCCTCGGCCCGCTTGAGGCCGCCCTCGATCGCGTTCGTCCGGTCGGCGAGCGTCTTCTGGATCCGCGGCAGCAGCACCTTGCCCAGAACCGCGAACACGATAAGGAAGGAGATGGTGCCGATGATCAGCTCGGGCCATGCAGGCACCAGCGGGTTGGCCGGTGGGACCACCGCCGCCGCCTCTACGTGATAGATCACGGTGTCGCCTCCTGTTGGCTAAGGATCACTGGAACACTCCGCCGATCAGGTTGCGCCGAAGATGAACGGGACGACCAGGCCGATCAGGGCCAGCGCTTCGGCCAGCGCAAAGCCGATGTACATGTTGGACTGGATGAGCCCGCGAGCCTCCGGCTGGCGGGCCATCGCCTCCACGCCGTGACCGAAGATCAGGCCGATGCCCACACCGGGGCCGATGGCCGCCAGGCCATATCCCACCGCACCGAAGTTGATCTGCAGTCTCTGGGTGGTGCCGGCGGCGATTACATGATGCAGGACGCTAAGCGCGACCAGATGATCCATGTGGTCTATTCCTTACGTAAAGGCCGGCGGATGTCCACCGCCAGCGGATGGGGTGAACCGTCAGCACGATCGAACGCGCTGCCGGACTAAGCGGGTCGGCGTCCACCTCAGTGACCCGCTTCCAGTGATCCGCCAATGTACTGGGCGGTCAGGATCGTGAAGATGTAGGCCTGCAGGGCCTGGATCAGCATCTCGAACGCCGTGAGGACGACGGTGAGGATGAACGAGGTCACGCTGAACAGCAGGCTGATGCTGAGGGTGAACAGGTACCACGTCGCGAGCGTGAAGATCAGCAGCAGGATGTGCCCGGCGAACATGTTCGCGAACAACCGGATCGCCAGCGTGAAGGGCCGGATCAGGATGTACTGCAGGATCTCCACCGGGGCCAGGATGACCAGGATGGGCCCCGGCACGCCGGTGGGGACCATGTTCTTGAAGTAGCCACCCAGCCCTTGGTGCTTGATGCCCAGGTAGGTATAGGTGCCGTAGACCATGAGCATCAGGGCGACCGGAAAGGCGATCAGCGACATCGGGGGGAACTGGGCGACCGGGATGATCTCCATCAGGTTCATCAGCCAGATGAAGAAGAACAGCGAGACCAGGAAGGGCAGGAACTTGTCGCCGCGCTTCCCGATCATCGGCAGCAGGATCTGCTCGCGGACGAACCCGATCCCCATCTCGCCGAGATTCTGCACGCCGCGCGGGACTATCTTCGGGTTGGCGAAGGCGGCCCAGAAGAACGCGACCACGGCGACGGCGCAGACCAGCGCCAGCAGCATCGGCTTGGTGAAGTAGAAGCCGCCCCAGCGGAAGAACGGCGTGAAGACGAAGGACGGACCCGGATAACCCGGGGCCGGAAAGCCGCAGTGCGCTGACGTGGAGACGTGGCTGTTCTCCGGGGTGCACTTCTCCGCGGCGAGGACCAGCATGTCACCGCCCAAGACGGTTTCCTCCTGCTTCGTACCCGCGCGCGGCGCCCGCAGGCGCGGCGCGCATCCAAGCCGCCCTCATCCGGGCGGAACGTCGTGGCATGCCCAAGCTGGCCTGGCCAGCATGCTTTGCATGCAGATTACCTATGGGTGCCTGCCGTACTTCCAGACGACTCCGCCGATGGCGAAGAACAGCCCGACGAGCGCTCCCACCGGCGCAAGTACCGGAACGTGTGTCAGCCATGCTGCCAGCCCGCCGACCAGGCCGTAGAACACCATGCCGGCGATCAGATAGCTGAAGATGCTCCAGCCCTGATTGTCCTCGACCGCGCTGGCCTCCGTTGGCTGGCCGCTGCCCGGCTGACCACCAGGTGACCCGCGGCCGCGGGAGGGCGCCGATCCCGTCCCGCTCAGGCTGCGCCCACTCATCGCGGCAACTGCTGACGGCAGGCTGACCCGCGGGCCGCGATCCGCCGTCCGGGAGCGAGAGAAGCGCCACGCGTCACCGTTCCCCGTCCGGTTCCACGTAGAGCACCTTGAGCCGCATCGACCAGAAGACCTGGGCGAAGCTCCAGACCAGGATGCACACGATGGCGGTCAGGCCGAACAGTCGCGCGTTGAAGACGGTCGTGGTGCTGAACCGGGACACGAGGACCATCAGCACGAGAATCTTGACGATGAACGTGGTCAGCGCGGTGATCATCTGCGCCCGCGGGCTGACCTTTTCGGCGCGAGACACCGCGGTAATGCTGATGGCAAAGAACACGACGACGAGGGCGGCGCCGAGTACGCTGCCAAGAAGTCCCTTAGAGCCGCCGATCGCTGCGCTCAGCGCGATCATGATCGCGGCAGCGACAGCGGCGACCGCGGCAGAACGCCGGGCGATCGGGCCATAGCTTGCCAGCATCTTAGGTGGCTCCGCAGGGGTCAGGAGGACACTTGACTCGGGGATGCACCGGTCCGCCTCCCACACAGCACCGGCCAAGAGCCGTAGTGCCGCCGAGGCGGAGCTCGCGCGCCGCCGGGTGAGCGAAACCTATCACGGCCCCTCACTCGTCCTCGAGTGACTGCTCGTGAAAGATATCACAAGCTCCATTGGGTGGTCTTTACCGGGGTCGTGTCTGTGATGAACGTTACGTGACTTCCGATTGCGGTACATGAGTCCGTGAACCGTACCAAACTTGCGGGCTCCCGACGGACCGGGTCCCGGGCCAGGCGCGGACCAGTTCCGGGCCGGGCAGGGACCGGGTTCCAGGCCGGACATGTCCGGCCGGGGCGGCCCGGAGAACTCCGCCGATCCCGGCCCTCTCCCCCGCCCATCCAGTCACCCCCCGCCTGGCCCCACCCGCGGCGCCCGGCCCGCCCGTCCGGCGGTTCCCCGCTCGTCCGGCCGCTCCCCGACTCGTCCGGCCGACCCGCTGGGCCGACGCCCCCGGCCGTCCGGTCGCTCCCCCCACTCGCCCGGCAGGAGAGCCTCGGTTGATCACGTTCGCGGGTTGGGGCGAAGGCGGGACTGGTGGGTGAGAGGGGACTCAGGAGGTGGGAGTGGTTCCTGGGGTCCGGCCGACACTGGTGTGTCCGGCTGACGCTGGGGGCGGGAACGCCCGCGCGGGTCAGTGGAGGCGCCACGGCAAGAGTGGCGACTCCTCTTCTTCGCTGTATTCGTTCGCGTCCGGGTGCACCGGGCGCCCCTGGGCGGGCCTCGGCGGCTGGCTCCGGGCCGGGTCCGAGGTGAGCGGGTCGATGTCCTGCGGACCGGCGTGTCGCGGAGCGACGTTTTGCGTGCCCGGGTCCTGCAGGCTGGGGCCGGGGAGACTGGCGTCCCCGAGACCGGCGCCCGGCAGGCCTGTCTGGCGGGTGCCGGCGTGGTGCGGGCGGGATTCCCGGGAACCGGAGTCCCATTGACTCGGCTCCGGGCGGCCGGAGTACCACTGGCCCGAGTCCTGACCGTCCGGATCCGTGCGGACTGGATCTGTGCGGCCCGGATACCACTGGCCCGGCTCCGGGCCACCAACCGGATCTGGCGCCCAGCCACCGTCGGAGGGGGCGGCAGGGCTTCCAGGACCAGGAACGGGATCCCCGTACGAGACGTCATCGCGGCGCCGATCCCCGCGCAGCGGGTCTCCGTATGCCACATCCCCGCGCTCCGGTGCTCCGCGCAGCGGATCTCCGTACGTCACATCCCCGCCCTCCGGGTTCCCGGATCCCAGGTCTCCGAACCCCGGCGGGCGGACGGGCGCGGCCCGGTCCACCCCGGCATCGCGGTCCACGGGCAGCCCATGGTCCACAGGTAGCTCGCGGTCCACAGGCAGCCCACGGTCTACGGGCAGCTCACGGTCCACAGGTAGCTCACGGTCCAGGCTGGCGCCAGGATCCGCGCGGCGCCGACCATGAGCCGCGGTACCCGCAGCCGCCGGGGCCGGTGGCGGAATCGGGTGGCCAGACGTCCCCGGCCCGCCGGAAGACACCGGACCGGAAGGTACCTGCTGGCCAGAAGGCACCGGCCGGCCAGAAGGCACCGGCCCATCCGACGCCACGGCCGCACCGGAAACCGCGGCCGCACCTGAAGGCACCCCCGCACTCAAAGGCACAGCAGCAGCCGCGCCCGCAGGCACCGGCGCTTCCGAAGGCACCGGCCCGGCGACGTTGGCAGCCAGCCGCAACTGGCCCCGCCGGTTCCACGGCCGCAGCCGCGGCATCGAGGCGAGCAGCAGGATGAGCACACCAGCCAGGGTGACCAGCCCGAGCACCAGTAGCTTCGTCCGGATAATCGACAGCAGCACGACGGTGCCGGCGAACAAAGCCGCCCACAAGTACATGATCAGGACGCTGGTCCGGTGCGAATGCCCAATGGCCAGCAGCCGGTGCTGCAGGTGCTTTTTGTCCGCTGAGAACGGGGATTGACCGGCCCGGGTCCGCCGGACCACCGCGAGCAGCAGGTCGGCGTAGGGAATGAGCATGATGATGGCCGGCACCAGGAGCGGCAGGATCTCGGGGAACCGGTTGACCGTGCCGCCGCTGTAGGCCGACGGGCTGGTGAGCGTGTTCGGGTCCAGGGACGCGAGGCTGGAGATGGGCACGTACGCGAGCAGCAGCCCCAGCAGCATGGACCCGGTGTCGCCCATGAAGATGCGGGCGGGGTGGAAGTTGTGCGGCAGGAAGCCCAGGCACACCCCGGCCAGGATGGCCGACGCCAGCGCCGGGCCGGTCTGCTCGTCCAGCCCCAGGCGCTTGGTGAGTGTGTAGTAGTAGAGGAAGAAGGCCGCCGCACCGATCCCGAC
The DNA here is from genome assembly GCA_963844695.1 of uncultured Actinomycetes bacterium. Classification (GTDB taxonomy): domain Bacteria; phylum Actinomycetota; class Actinomycetes; order Streptosporangiales; family Streptosporangiaceae; genus RYN-230. Next base: position 13,879 of record CAWJPL010000006.1, on the reverse strand, counting down.
GATCCCCGCGGCCAGGCCGTCCAGGCCGTCGATGAAGTTGACCGCGTTGATGGTCACCACGACGAGCAGGATGGTCAGCACGGTCTGCTGATCCAGGGTCAGCGACAGCGTCCCCCCGCCGGGGATCGGCAGCCACCCCACTGAGACACCGCTCCAGACCAGGAGCACCCCGGCGACCACCTGGCCGGCCAGCTTGGTGATCGCGCCCAGCCCCCAGCGGTCGTCCACGAAGCCCAGGACCACGACCACCCCGCCGGCCAGCAGCAGGCCGCTGGCCACCCTGGTGCCCATGAAAACGGTGCTCAGATGGGTGAGGCGCGAAGCCACCAGCAGGGCCGCGGCCAGGCCCAGGTACATCGCGAGCCCGCCGACCAGCGGAACAGGCTCGGTGTGCACGTCTCGCGCCCGGCCCGCGTGCATGGCCCCGACCGCGATCGCGAACCGGCGTACCAGCGGTGTCAGCAGATAAGTGACGGCGGCGGCCACCAGGATCGTGAGGCCGTACTCGCGCATCCCGGTTCACCCGGCCCGTTCGGTTGCCTCATCCATTAGGGATCAACTTTAAAGCACGAACCTGAGGGTAGGCCGCACAGCCACACATCGCGGCCATAGTTACTGTGGCGCGTCCCCGTCAGCACGGTTTCCCTGGTCAGCGGCATCTTGGAGGCCGTGGAACACCTCGCGCGGCTGGCCCGTGTCCTCCGGAACCGGTCCGGCGGGACTCTCCGGAGCCGCCTCCTCGGCGTTCCCGGGGACCTCGTCTGACAGGAGCGTGGGCTTCGCCGGCGTGCCCCTCGGGAGACTCGTCCTCGGGAGATCCGTCCTCAGCAGCCGCCTCCTCAGGGACCTCCCCGGGAACGACGTCAGGATCGCCGTCAGAGTCCACGTCGTCCACGATGGCCAGCGGGACGACATCCTGCAGCCGTTCCACCGGGATAACTCCCCGGCGCAGCAGTCGCGGCACCGACCCGGTCAGGTCGACGATCGTGGACGGCACATCCCCCGGGCAGGGGCCGGCGTCCAGGTACACCGCCACCGCGTCGCCCAGCTGGGCCTCCGCCTCGGCGGCGGTGGTTGGCATCGAGGTCCCGGCCGCGCTTTTCGCGCTGCTCACCGCCAGCGGGCCAGTCTTCTTCAGCAGGTCGAGCGCGACGTGGTGCAGCGGCATTCGCACCGCGACCGTGCCCTTGGTCTCGCCCAGGTCCCAGACGAGGGTAGGACTGGACCGGCAGACGAGGGTCAGCCCGCCGGGCCAGAACTCGTCGATCAGGTCCGTTCCTGTGTCGGTGACGTCCATCACCAGGGCCATGGCGGCGCGGACCGTCCCGACCAGTACCGACGGCGGCATGTCCCGGCCCTGGCCCTTGGCTTTGAGCAGGCGGTCCACGGCCACCGGGTCGAAGGCTTCGGCCGCGACCCCGTAGACCGTGTCGGTCGGCAGCACCACGAGTTCACCGCGGCGCAGCGCCGATTCCGCCTCCGCGATGCCCTCAAGCAGTTGCGCCGGATCCGCGCAGTCAAACCTTGCGCTCATAAGGACCCATCCTCCCACTGCTGCGGGCCAGGCCAGACCGCAGTGACGAACCGGTCGCGGCGGGCCAGGTCCTTATGGTTCCGGGTGTCCCGCCAGCCCCGTTCCTCGGCGAAGACCCAGTAGACGGCGGCCCCCTGGGGCGCGCCGTGCTCGACGGCGGCCAGGCCGCCCGGGCGCAGCAGCCGCCGGGCGGCCTGCTCGACGACCTTGACCGCGTCCATGCCGTCCGTGCCGCCCCACAGCGCGGTGGCCGGGTCGTACTCCGCCACCTCGGGCTGCACTGATGCCCCCCACGGGATGTAGGGCGGGTTGCTGACCACGAGATCCACGGAACCGTCCAGCTCACGCAGGGCCGAGCCGAAGTCCTCGCCGTGCAGCGTGACCCGGCCCGCGGTGTGCGGGGCAGAGGAGGCGCAGCGGTCGATGTTGCGCTGAGCCCATTCCCGGGCCAGCGGGTCGGCTTCCACCGCGTGCACCCGGGACCTGGGCACCTCCTGCGCGATGGCCAGCGCGATGGCGCCGGACCCGGTACCGAGGTCGGCCACGACGGGCTCGGTCACGTCCATCTCGCGCAGCCGGTCGATGGCCCAGCCGGTCATGACCTCGGTCTCCGGCCGGGGCACGAACACCCCGGGGCCGACCTCGAGATCCAGGTACCGGAAGTAGGCGTGCCCGGTGATGTGCTGCAGCGGCTCCCGCGCCTCACGGCGGGCTATCTCGTCCCAGAACCGCGGGTTGAACGCGGAGTCGGGCACCCGGTGCAGCTCGCCGCGGCGGACGCCGTGCACGTGCGCGGCGATCTGCTCCGCGTCGGCCCGCGGCGAGTCCACCCCGGCCTCGGCCAGCCGCGCCGCAGCCACCGCGATCTCGTCGAGCAGCAGGCTCTTGCGCGGCTCAGCCGCCATCCGCCGCTGCCGCTCTCCCCGACCGGTCCGCCTCGATCAGGGCGCTGATGACCGCGTCCAGGTCCCCGTCGATGACGTGATCGAGGTTGTAGGCCTTGTAGCCGACCCGGTGATCGGAGATGCGGTTCTCCGGGAAGTTGTAGGTGCGCACCCGCTGCGAGCGGTCCACGGTGGCCACCTGGCTGCGCCGCTCCGCCGCCGCCTGGGCCTCGGCGTCCGCCTGGGCCTGGGCCAGGAGCCGGGCGCGCAGGATCCGCATCGCCTGCTCCTTGTTCTGCAGCTGGCTCTTCTCGTTCTGGCAGGAGACCACGATGCCGGTGGGCAGGTGGGTGATCCGGACCGCGGAGTCGGTGGTGTTCACGCTCTGCCCGCCAGGCCCGGAGGACCGGTAGACGTCCACCCGCAGCTCGTTCGGGTCGATGGTCACCTCGACCGGGTCGGCCTCGGGCATGACCAGCACGCCCGCGGCCGAGGTGTGGATCCGGCCCTGGGATTCGGTGACCGGCACGCGCTGGACCCGGTGCACCCCGCCCTCGTACTTCAGCCGGGACCAGACGCCGTCGCCGGGAGCGTGCCGGCCGGACTTCACCGCGACCGTGACGTCCTTGTAGCCGCCCAGGCCGGTGATGGTGGAGTCGAGGATCTCGGTCTTCCAGTGCTGCCGCTCGGCGTACCGCAGGTACATCCGCAGCAGGTCGCCCGCGAACAGCGCCGATTCCTCGCCACCCTCGCCGGCCTTCACCTCAAGGATGATGTCTTTGTCGTCCATGGCGTCGCGCGGGACCAGGTACTCGTTGAGCTGCGCCTCGAGCTTTACCCGGCGGCGGCCCAGTTCCTCGGCCTCGGCCGCGAACGACGCGTCCTCCGGGGCCAGCTCGCGGGCGGTCGCCTCGTCGGCGGCCGCCTGCTGCCACTGGTGGTAAACCTCGACCACCGGGCTGATCTCGCCGTAGCGGCGGGACAGCGCCCGGGCGCGGTCGGGGTCAGCGTGCACGGCTGAGTCGGCGAGGGTGCGCTCCAGGTCAGCGTGCTCCTCTGCCAGCTCACCCAGCCGGTCGAACACCGTTGTCCTCCTGTGCTGATAGCCCGTTGAGACCGGGGGTCCCGGAGACCGGGGCCCGGTCGAACTGAAGTTCCGTCAAACTGAAAGATCACCGTGCCGTGGCCGCATGGTCCAGGTCCCGAGAGACCGGCCATGCCGTCCCGGCACGGTGATCCGTGAGCGCTACTTGGGGCTCGAGCCCGCGGCCTTCTTGCCGAACCGGCGCTCGAACCGGGCCACGCGGCCACCAGTGTCGAGAATCTTCTGCTTGCCGGTGTAGAAGGGGTGGCAGCTCGAGCAGATGTCGGCGTGGATGACGCCGTCCTTGGCCGTGCTGCGCGTGGTGAAGGTCTCCCCGCAGGTGCAGGTCACCTCAGTCACCACGTAGTCCGGGTGGATACCAGGCTTCACTTTGTACTCCTGCCTCTGGCGGTCGCCGGGTCGCCGGGCGGGGATCCGCCCCGGCGTGAACCGGTACCGCGCTGTTGATGGCTTTCTAGTGTGCCAGACCCTGCAACGTACCGCGGGGCCTGGTGATTCCCGTCCGGGACCGTCAGCCGCGGTCCTGGCCGACCGTGGTCTTCTGGACGTGCAGCAGGAACTCCGCGTTGCTCTTGGTCTCCTTCATGCGCTCCATGAGGACCTCGAGCGCCTGCTGCGGCTCCAGGGCGTGCAGCACCCGGCGGAGCTGCCAGACGATCTTCAGCTCCTCCGGCGTCATCAGGATCTCTTCCTTACGGGTCCCGGAGGCGTCCACGTCGATGGCCGGGAAGATCCGCTTGTCGGCGAGCTCGCGGCGCAGCCGCAGCTCCATGTTGCCGGTGCCCTTGAACTCCTCGAAGATGACCTCGTCCGCACGGGACCCGGTCTCGATCAGCGCGGTGGCCAGGATGGTCAGCGAACCGCCGTGCTCGATGTTCCGGGCCGCGCCGAAGAACCGCTTCGGCGGGTACAGGGCGGTGGAGTCCACACCACCGGACATGATCCGGCCGCTGGCCGGGGCGGCCAGGTTGTAGGCGCGGCCCAGCCGGGTGATGGAGTCCAGCAGCACGACCACGTCGTGACCCATTTCCACCAGCCGCTTGGCCCGCTCGATGGCGAGTTCGGCGACCGTGGTGTGGTCCTCGGCCGGACGGTCGAAGGTGGAGTGGATCACTTCGCCCTTGACCGAGCGCTGCATGTCGGTGACTTCCTCAGGCCGCTCGTCCACGAGGACGACCATGAGGTGGCACTCCGGGTTGTTCTTGGTGATCGCGTTCGCGATGGCCTGCAGGATCATCGTCTTGCCCGCCTTGGGCGGGGACACGATGAGGCCGCGCTGGCCCTTGCCGATCGGGCTGACCAGGTCCATGATCCGGGTGGTCAGGACGGTCGGGTCGGTCTCCAGCCGGAGCCGGTCCTGCGGGTACAGCGGCACCAGCTTCGAGAAGTCCGGGCGCCCGCGGGACTGCTCCGGGTCCAGGCCGTTGATCTTGTCCAGCCGGACCAGCGCGTTGAACTTCTCCCGGCGCTCGCCGTCCCGCGGCTGCCGGACCGCGCCCTCGATCACGTCTCCCTTGCGCAGGCCGTGCCGGCGGACCTGGGAGAGCGACACGTACACGTCGTTGGATCCGGGCAGGTACCCGGTGGTCCGGATGAAACCGTAGTTGTCGAGCACGTCGAGGATGCCGGCGATCGGGATGAGCACGTCGTCCTCGGCCACCACTGGCTCGGCTTCCGGCCCGCCCCGCTCGCGGCGGCGGTTCCGGTTGCGGAACCGGTCGCGGCTGCGGCGGCGGCCTGAGCCGTCGTCGTCGTCGTCGCCACCGCGGTCCATCGCCGGGCCGCCACGCTGGCCGCCACGGCCGTTGTCCCGCTGGTTGTCCCGGCCGCCATCACGCTGGTTGCTGTCGCGCGGGCCGCCATCACGCTGGTTGCTGTCACGCTGGCTGTCCCGCTGCTCGCCACCCTCGCGGGCGGAGCCGTCGCGGAGCCGTCACGAGCAGACCGTCACGAGCAGAACCGTCACGGGAGGAGTCGTCACGCCGGCCGCGCTGGCGGCGACGCTGGCCGTCCTGCTGGCTGTCGGCCCGCCCGGCGCCGTCCGCGGCACCGTTGACGGCCTGGCCTGCCTCGGCTCCGGACGGGGAGAAAGCGAGCTGGCCGTCGGCGCCGTTGGCCTGGGCGTTTCCGGGGCGTTCTGTCCCCGATCACTGGCCTGCGCTGCGTCGCGGGACCCTCCCCGCCGCGCCTCACGCGTGGTCGTGGCGGCTTCCTGCGCCGGGCTCGATGCGCGCGCGGCGTCGCCCAGAGCGGGCTGTGTGGTGGTGTCTGACTCCATGGCGTCCTGCTCACGCTGGCGAGACGCGCCGGCTCCCGCGGACGCACCACGCTGGACTGAGTTGTCGAGTGCCCCACTCCCGTTGCCCGCCGAGGGGCCAGCCGAACGGCCGCTGTCCTGAGCCGGGGCGCCACCCTGCCTGGGCTCCGCCACCGCCGCCCTTGCTCTGGATGGCCTCGACGAGCTGGCTCTTGCGCATCCGGCCGGTGCCGGTGATGCCCATCGACTGGGCCACCCGCTGAAGGTCGGCCAGCTTCAGGCCGGACAACCCGGAACCGCCTTGGCGGGCCGGCTTGTCGGTCACCGTCTCACCGGCCGGGGCGCCAGCGCCCGCCGTGGTGCTGGCCGTACCCGCCGCAGGCGGGGAAAGGCCAGGTCCCGCAGGCGTACCAGCGGCCGCGCCCGCGTTAGCGGAGGGGCCAGAGTCACTGGAGTAGCCAGGGGACGCCTCAGGCACGCCTGAGGAGCCGGTGAAGAGTTCGGTGGTGTCGCTCACGAGGGGTCCTTCCCAGGGAGCGGGCGTCGGCCGCGCCTGCGGCCGTTCGACCCGGTGTCACGGCCCGGCGAAATCAGCCGGACCAGGTACTGCCTTATCTGTCTTGCTTTTACCGTCGCGTTCGGCGCGTCCGCCTGTGCCACGTGCCCGGACCCGATCCCGGCTGGTGGCCACAGGACTAACCCGGATTCCACAGCCGGAGCAGGGGTTTCGGAACGAGCCCAGACGGCTGGGGTTGCGCGCCTCGACCTCCCGCCCGCTCCCGGACCACCACGCCCGCTCCGTGATTCGTGTATGCGGAGAGGAGGAAGCGACCCGGAAAGTTGACGGAGCGTCACTGACCCCGCCCGGCGGTCAAGCCGGTCACGAAGCAAGTGACGGGCGAGCACCTGACCCCATGATGGGGTATCTGGTGCAGCACCCACCTTAACACTAGGAGAGCCCACAGCATTCCCTCGGCACCGGTCCGTGTGTCGTGGATGACCCTGTCCTGTCTTGCGGCGTCTCCGCGCGACCCTTCCAGGGCAGCCGGGGCAGGCGTCCAGGAGGTCGGTGTCGAGGAGGTCGTGTCCGGGAACTGTTTCCGGGAACTTCATCCACAAACACTGCGTCCGAAGACACTGCGTCCGAGTACGCGTCACCGCGCGCTGTCTCTGGAGCGTTCGCCTGGCACGGCGGTCTGGAGGGTTGCGCCTTGCCGGTCGATGGCCAGGGGGCGTATACCCCATGTGATACCCGTTTCTGCTGCGATTGAATCCACCAGGTCAAGGCGGCCAGGGTTAGGGCCAGCAGGCCCGCCCGCCACGGTGAAGGCGAGGACGGAGGGCCCGGCGCCGGACACCACGGCCGCCACCCCGGCCGCGCGCAGCCGGCCCAGCAGGTCCGCGGTGCGCGGCATGATCCGGGCCCGGTACCGCTGGTGCAGGTAGTCCTGGGTGGCGTCGAACAGCACCTCCGGCGCCCGCGTCAGCGCCGCTACCAGCAGCGCAGCACGGGCGGCGTTCGCGGCCGCGTCCCGATGCGGCACCGCGGCCGGCAGCGCGTCGCGCGCGGTCCGCGTGGCCAGGCTCTCCTCCGCAACGAAAACCACCGGCCGGATCTCCGCCAGCACCGGCAGCCGGACCACGCGGGGACCAGGCGGGGTGGTCGCGGGGCTGGCGCCGTTCCCTGCGGCAGCCGCCGCGGGAGGGTCGGCGTCTGGGACCCAGGAGATGGTCAGCCCGCCGTGCAGGCACGCGGCCACGTTGTCCGGGTGCCCTTCCAGGCTGGTGGCCAGGGCCAGTACCGCGTCGTCGGGCAGCAGATCCGCGCCGTCGGTGGCCAGCCCGCGGGCGGCCAGGATGCCGGTCACCACGGCCGCGGCCGACGAGCCGAGCCCACGACCGTGCGGAATCGCGTTGAGACTGCGCAGGCCCAGACCGGGCGGCTGCCCGCCGAGCACGTCGAACGCGGCCCGCATGGCCTGGACCACCAGGTGGGCCTCGCCGGCGTCCGCGGTCCCGCTGCCTTCGCCGGAGACCTCGATGTCCAGTCCCCCGCCCGTCACCCGGGCCACGGCCACGTCGTGCAGGGACAGCGCGAGGCCCAGGGCGTCGAAGCCGGGGCCGAGGTTCGCGCTGCTGGCCGGGGCCCGGATCACGACGGGCTTATCCCGCCATCGAACGGCTGCTCACGGGGTCCTCTCAGGCCAGGCCGAGGGCGGCCGCCGCAGCCCCGATGTCCGCGGCGACGGTGATCGGGGCGGGCGCGGCCGACACCGCCCAGTCCGGGTCCTTCAGGCCGTTGCCGGTCACCGTGCACACCACCCGCGAACCGGGCGCCAGCTGGCCTTGTTCCCGGGCCTGGAGCAGCCCGGCCACCCCGGCCGCCGACGCCAGCTCGCCGAAGACCGCCTCCCGGGAGGCGAGCAGCCGGTACGCCGCGAAGATCTGCCGGTCGGTGACCGAGTCGATCAGGCCGCCGGAGGCGTCCCGGGCGGCCTCAGCCAGCCCCCAGGACGCCGGGTTGCCGATCCGGATCGCGGTGGCGATGGTCTGCGGGGCCCGGACCGGCTCGCCGCGGACGATGGGCGCGGCCCCGCTGGCCTGGAAGCCGAGCATCCGGGGGGTCTTGGTGGCCCGCCCGGCCGCGGCGTACTGGGTGTAGCCCATCCAGTACGCGGAGATGTTGCCCGCGTTGCCGACCGGCAGGCAGTGCACGTCCGGGGCGTCGCCGAGCGCGTCGACGATCTCGAAGGCCGCGCTCTTCTGGCCTTCCAGCCGGTCCGCGTTGACGGAGTTGACCAGCGCGACCGGGTAGTCGGCGGCCAGCTTCCTGGCCAGCTCGAGGCAGTCGTCGAAGTTGCCGTCCACCTGGAGCAGCTTGGCCCCGTGCACCAGGGCCTGGGCCAGCTTGCCGAGGGCGATCTTGCCGCGCGGAACCAGGACCGCGCAGGACAGCCCGGCGCGGGCCGCGTAGGCGGCGGCGCTCGCGCTGGTGTTGCCGGTGGAGGCGCAGATCACCGCGGTCGCGCCGCGGCTGACGGCCATGCTGACCGCCATCGTCATGCCCCGGTCCTTGAACGACCCGGTCGGGTTGGCCCCCTCGACCTTGAGGTATACGTCACAGCCGGTCCGCTCGGACAGCACCGGGGCGGGCAGCAGCGGCGTGGCCCCCTCGCCCAGCGTGATCACCGGAGCGCCGTCCGGCAATGGCGGGAGCCACTCCCGGTACTGCTGGATCACGCCGCGCCAGGGCACGTAGCCCGCCGTGGCGGACGTCACGTCAGCCGTCATCGCTCCGATTACCTGCCCCCCTCGCGGGCGCCGTCATTCGTCCGGCTCGCCTTCTACCCGCATCACGCTCGCCACCGCCCGGACGGAGTCCATCATCTCCAGTTCCGTGACGCAGCGCGAGAGCGCGGCGTCCGGGGCGATGTGCGTCACGATCACCAGCTGGGCGTCCTCGCCGCGGCCCTCCTGGCGGACCGCCTTGATCGACACCTCGTGCCGGGCGTAGGTCTCCGCCACCCGGGCCAGCACTCCAGGCCGGTCCGCGACGTCCAGGGCGACGTGATAGCGCGTCATGGCCTCGCCCATCGGGAGGGCTGGCAGCCGGGCGTATGTGGATGCGTCGGGCCCGCGGGTGCCGGCGATGCGGTTGCGGGCGACCGCGACGACGTCGCCGAGGACGGCGCTGGCCGTGGGCACTCCCCCGGCGCCTGCCCCGTAGAACATCAGCCGCCCGGCCGCTTCCGCCTCCACGAACACCGCGTTGTAGGCCTCGCGCACCCCGGCCAGCGGGTGGGTACGCGGGATCATCGCCGGGTGGGCGCGGACCGAGACGCCGCCGCTGCGGCGCTCGCAGATGGCGAGCAGCTTGACCACGTGCCCGAGCTCCCGGGCGCTGGCGATGTCCGCGGGGGTGACGCCGGTGATGCCCTCCCGGTACACGTCCGCCGCGGTGACCCCGGTGTGGAAGGCCAGCCCGGCCAGGATGGCCGCCTTGGCCGCGGCGTCGAAGCCCTCGATGTCCGCGGTGGGGTCGGCTTCGGCGTAGCCCAGCGCCTGGGCTTCCTCCAGCGCGTCCGCGAAGCCGGCGCCCGAGGTGTCCATCCGGTCCAGGATGTAGTTGGTGGTGCCGTTGACGATGCCCAGGACCCGGTGCACCTCGTCGCCGGCCAGCGACTCCCGCAGCGGCCGCAGCAGCGGGATGGCCCCGGCCACCGCGGCCTCGTAGTAGAGGTCGGCCCCGTTCTCCCGGGCCGCCTCGTGCAAGGTGGCGCCGTCCTCGGCGAGCAGCGCCTTGTTGGCCGAGACCACGGACTTGCCGGACTTCAACGCGGCGAGCAGGACCGAGCGGACCGGCTCGATGCCGCCGATCACCTCGATCACGATGTCCACGTCGGGCCGGGTGACCAGGTCCATCGCGTCACCGGTGAGCAGCGCGGGATCGACCAGCACGGCGCGGGCCCGGGCCGGCCGCCGCACCGCGACGCCGGCCACCTCCAGCCGGGCGCCGATCCGGGTGGCCAGGTCATCGGACTGCTGCGCGAGCAGGCGGTACACCTCTGAGCCCACCGTGCCGCAGCCCAGCAACGCTACTTTCAACGTCCGCACTACCGCATCACCCTAGATCTGTGCTGGCTAGTCATCCGGCGCTGGCTGATCATCCGGCGTCCAGCCGGAGCAGGTCGTCGATGGTCTCCCGGCGCAGCAGCAGCCGGGCGGCACCGTCGCGGACAGCCACCACCGCGGGCCGGGCGACATGGTTGTAGTTGCTGGCCATCGACCGGCAGTACGCCCCGGTGGCCGCGACCGCGAGCAGGTCACCCGGGACCAGGTCGGAAGGCAGGTAGCTGTCCCGGACCACGATGTCCCCACTCTCGCAGTGCCTGCCGACAATCCTGGACAGCATCGGCCCCGCCGCCGACTCACGGGACGCGAGCACGCAGGTGTACTCGGCGTCGTAGAGCGCGGTCCGGATGTTGTCGCTCATCCCGCCGTCCACGCTCACGTAGGTGCGCAGCCCGTCCACGTCCTTGACCGTCCCGACCTCGTACAGGGTAACCGTGCCGGGTCCGGCGATGGCGCGTCCGGGCTCGACGGTCAGCCGCGGCATGTCCAGGCCCGCCGCGGCGCACTGGCCCCGCACGATCTCGTGCAGGTTCTGCGCGATGACCTTGACGTCCGCCGGGTCGTCGTCCGGGGTATAGGCGATGCCGAGCCCGCCGCCGAGGTTCAGCTCGCTGATCACGATGCCGTGCTCATCGCGGATCCGGACGGCCAGGCCCAGCACCCGCCGGGCGGCCGCCTCGAAGCCGTCGGTGTCAAAGATCTGCGACCCGATGTGCGAGTGCAGCCCGGCCAGTTCCACCCCGGGGCAGGCCAGCACCCGGCGCACCGCCTCGTCGGCCGCGCCGGAGGACAGCGAGAAACCGAACTTCTGGTCGTCGTGAGCGGTGGCCACGAATTCGTGGGTGTGCGCCTCTACTCCGGTGGTGACCCGGACCAGCACCCGGGGCCGGGACACGGCGCCCTGCTCGCCGGTCCCGTCTCCGTTCGCGTTCCCGTTTGCGGTGGCCCGGTCAGGGACGCGGGCGCCGCGGCCGGGCACCGGCGGATCGGTCAGGTAGGCCAGCCGGGCGATCTCCTCGAAGGAGTCCACCACGATGTGGCCCACCCCCGCGTCCAGCGCGCGGGCCAGCTCGCTCTCCAGCTTGTTGCTGCCGTGGAAAGTGATCATCTCGGGGGGCACGCCCGCCTGCAGCGCGACCTCCAGCTCACCGCCGGTACACACGTCCACGCCGAGGCCTTCTTCGGTGACCCAGCGCAGTACGCCGCGGCAGCAGAACGCCTTGGCCGCGTAGAACACCCCGGCCTGCGCCCCGAACGCCTCGCGGTAGCCCCGGCAGCGCTGCCGGAAGTCGGCCTCGTCGCAGACGAACAACGGGGTACCGAACTCGGCGGCCAGGTCACGCACGTCCAGCCCGCCGACGGTGAGCACGCCGGCCGCCCGGCGCGCGGAGCCCGGCCAGATCTCCGGGTACAGGGCGTTGAGGTCCTGGGGCGGAGCGGGCGGATGCTCGGCGGGCAGCACATCGGCATGCCGCGGTCCGGCGGGGTGGGCGACACGGCTCATGACGTGGTCCTCGCTGGTCGGTCTGGTTGGTTCTGCTGCGGCCGGTCAGGCGGTCCGGCTCGGCCCGGCGGAGCCGCTCGCGAGCGGGCTACATCCGGCCGGGGGCGGTGATGCCCAGCAACTGCAGGCCGGTTCCGAGAGCCGTCCGCGCGGCGCTGGCCAGCTGCAGCCGGGCCTGCGTGAGCTCCCCGCCCAGTGGCCGCGACAGCACCGAGCCGGGCCGCATCACCGGGCAGGCCTCCTGCCAGCCGAAGTACCGGCCGGCCAGGTCCTCCAGGTAAGCGGCGACCACGTGCGGCTGCCGACGGCGCGCCGCCCCGGCCACCCGTTCCGGGAGCCAGGACATCGCGTCGAGCAGCACCCGCTCGCTAGGGTGCGCGAGCAGGCGCGGCTGGAACCGCCCCACGTCCAGCTCCGGCAGCCCGAGGTCAGCGGCCTGCCGCAGCGCAGTCGCGGCGTGAGCGTGCGCGTACCGAACAGCATAGGCGGGATTGCCCAGGTGCTGCGCGGCCATGGTCTGGGGGGCCAGGTCCGGCTCGTATGGCCGGGGCGGGCGGCGGGCGGGACCGCCGGCGAGCCTGCTGAGCGCGAACCGGACCGCGTCCTCCCCCGCGTACGCGACGGCCTGCGCGACCGGCCCGCATTCCCCCGGCCCATTCTTCTCTGGTACCAGCGGTACCCAGGTGACCTCAGCGCCCGCAGCCTCGGCCAGCCGCCCGCCTTGCTCGGCGGTCAGCCGCTGCCAGGCGTCCGCCCAGTCACGCGCGCTGGCCAGCTGACTGCCGCGCGGCGCGCTCACCCGGACGCCGTCCATGGCCTGGCTCCTGGCGCATCCCGGGCCGGCCAGGGAGATCCGGACCGCGAGCCGGGCCAGCGTGTCCGGGGTCAGCGTGAGCGACAGGTACCCGCCCCCGGTCACGCTGACCTCGCTGATCTCGGCCTCGGCCAGTATGGGCCGCAGCGCCGCGGCCAGCACGCCGGCGACCCGGGCGGGATCGGCCGCCAGGCGATGAGCCAGCACGAACGGCAGCGTGCTGGCGTAACTGCCGGGGCCGCCGCCGGCCTCCGCCGGCACCGGGCGCCAGGTGCCGGCGGCCAGGCCCGGGTCAGCACCGAGGCCGCCGTCGCCCGTCAGGCCGCCGGACCTCACCGCCGCGGCGGCGGCGGTCGCGAGCGCGGCGCTGAGGTCCCCGATCATCACAGATGAGCAGGCTATCTGGACGCAGGCGGCCGGAAAACGGACCGCGTTGCGGCCGGGACCGGCCACCCGACCCTCGTCAGCGCGTCCGGGCAGGCCCGCCGTTCGAACGCTCCCTGGCCGTCAGAGCGGCCCGGCTACTCGCCGGGGGGCTGGCTGGTTCCGTTATCTGATGGGGGGTTCTTCTCGGCCTGCCGGGCCTCAGTGGTCGCGGCTCCGGCCAGCTCGCGGACGACCCGGATCATCTCACCCGGGTCGAACGGCTTGGTGAGATAGGCATCCACGCCGATCTCGCGGCCGCGGTTCTTGTCGTCTTCCTGGGCCCGCGCGGTGATCAGGACGACGCGGATCCGGCTGGTCTGGGGGTTGCGGCGGAGCTGGCCGGCGGTCACCCAGCCGTCCAGGCGTGGCATCATCACGTCGAGCGTGATGACGTCCGGATCGATGGCCGCGACCTTGTCCAGGCAGTCCTGGCCATCCACGGCGGTGGCGACGTCGAACCCTTCCAGGGTCAGATTGACGGCGATGAGCTGCCTTATCACCTCATCGTCGTCTACTACGAGCACTCGTCCCAGAGCCTGCGCCACGGCGTGAGGCTAGCGTGTCCCGGCTAGTTCCCGCGACAACATGCCCAAGCCGCAGCCAAGGCGTGCCCACGGCGGTCTAGGGCGGCGCCGGGTACTGGTAATCTTTCTCCCGCCCCGAGCCCCCGTAGCTCAGGGGATAGAGCATCGGCCTCCGGAGCCGTGTGCGCAGGTTCGAATC